>NZ_JOCB01000096.1 GCF_000718775.1 Streptomyces sp. NRRL S-31 | reverse complement strand
ACATATCTGGCGTTGATTTTTGGCACGCTGTTGAGTTCTCAAGGAACGGTCGCTTCCTTTGTACTCACCCTCGCGGGCTTTCCTCCGGGCTTCCCTTCGGTGTTTCAAACTCTATCAGGCTTTTTCCGGCCCCCTGACCACTCTCCTGCGGACATGCAGAAGGTGATCCAGAGATAGGATCTGACGAGTTTGGGTTCTGCTTGACCGGGGCGCTTTCGCGTCCCTCAGCCCCAAGCAGGAGTACGACTGTACACGGAGGTTCGGAGACCGTGCAAATCGACAGGGTTGGTGGTCTAGACCACCTGCTGGTAGGTTCCGTACGGAACCGCCACTTCCTTTGACATACGCTGCTGCTCAGTGCGCCGTCAGGGGGCAGCCAGTGACGGCCCTACCCACAGCTCCACTCCTTGGGAGGCTTCCCATGACCACCGTGACGTCCCCTCTCGCCGGACGGGCCATCGGACTGGCCGCAGTGCCCGATCCGGTCTTCGCCGGGGCCATGGTCGGCCCGGGTACCGCCATCGATCCCGTGCGCGAGGCGTCCGAGGCGGTGTCGCCCGTGGATGGCGTCATCGTCTCCCTCCACCCGCACGCCTTCGTCGTGGTCGACGAGAGCGGGCACGGCGTCCTCACCCACCTCGGCATCGACACGGTCCAGCTCAACGGCGAGGGCTTCGAGCTGCTGGTCAACAAGGGGGACACCGTGACCCGCGGCCAGGCCGTCATCCGCTGGAACCCGGCCGCCGTCGAGGCCGCCGGCAAGTCCCCGGTCTGCCCCGTCGTCGCGCTCGAGGCCACGGCCGACTCCCTCTCCGAGCTCCGGGACAGCGGCGACGTGAAGGCCGGCGACAGCCTCTTCTCCTGGAACTGACAGCAGTGCCGTCGTACGGCGGCGAACCGGACAACCACCGCGGCGGCGGGACCCGCCGCACTATCGGAGACGGGTGAGATGGAGACAACGCTGCGAGGCGTCGGCGTGAGCCATGGCGTGGCGATCGGCGAGGTTCGGCACATGGGCACGGCGGTGCTGGAGCCGCCGGCCAAGCAGATCCCCGCCGAGGACGCCGAGCGGGAGCAGGGACGTGCCCGCCAGGCCGTGGACGCCGTGGCCGCCGACCTGATGGCGCGCGGCAATCTGGCGGGCGGCGAGGCCCAGGCCGTCCTGGAAGCGCAGGCCATGATGGCCCAGGACCCGGAGCTGATGGCGGACGTGGACCGGCGGATCGCCGTCGGCAGCACCGCCGAGCGCGCCGTGTACGACGCCTTCGCGGCCTACCGGGAGCTGCTGGCCGGCGCCGGTGAGTACCTCGCCGGGCGCGTGGCCGACCTCGACGACGTGCGCAACCGTATCGTCGCCCGGCTGCTGGGTGTGCCGATGCCGGGTGTTCCGGACAGCGACCAGCCGTACGTGCTCGTGGCCCGGGACCTTGCTCCCGCCGACACGGCGCTGCTCGACCCGTCGCTGGTGCTCGGGTTCGTGACCGAGGAGGGCGGCCCGACCAGCCACAGCGCCATTCTGGCGCGGGCGCTGGGCGTGCCGGCCGTCGTGGCGCTGCCGGGCGCCGGCGAGCTGGCCGAGGGCATCGTCGTGGCCGTGGACGGCAGCACCGGTGATGTCTTCGTGCAGCCGAGCGCGGAGAAGAAGGCGCAGCTGGAGGCCGCGGCTGCCGAGCGCAGGGCCGCGCTGGCCGCTTCCACCGGTCCCGGTGCCACCGCGGACGGGCACAAGGTGCCGCTGCTGGCCAACGTCGGCGGTCCGGCGGACGTGCCGGCCGCGGTCGAGGCGGGTGCCGAGGGTGTCGGTCTGTTCCGTACCGAGTTCCTGTTCCTGGACGACAGCAAGAGCGCTCCTTCCGAGGAGAAGCAGGTGGAGGCCTACCGGCGGGTGCTGGAGGCGTTCCCCGAGAGCCGTGTGGTCGTGCGGGTGCTGGACGCGGGCGCGGACAAGCCGCTGGACTTCCTGACGCCGGCGGACGAGCCGAACCCCGCGCTGGGCGTGCGGGGCCTGCGGACGCTGCTCGACCACCCGGAGGTGCTGCGCACCCAGCTGACGGCGCTGGCGAAGGCCGCCGAGGGACTGCCCGTCTACCTTGAGGTGATGGCGCCCATGGTGGCGGACCGCACGGACGCCAAGGCGTTCGCGGAAGCCTGCCGGGAGGCCGGGCTGCGGGCGAAGTTCGGCGCGATGGTGGAGATCCCGTCGGCGGCGCTGCGGGCGCGGTCGATCCTCCAGGAGGTCGAGTTCCTGTCGCTGGGGACCAATGACCTCGCGCAGTACACGTTCGCGGCGGACCGGCAGGTGGGTGCGGTGTCGCGGCTCCAGGACCCGTGGCAGCCGGCGCTGCTCGACCTGGTGGCGCTGTCGGCCGAGGCGGCGAAGGCCGAGGGCAAGAGCTGCGGGGTGTGTGGCGAGGCCGCGTCCGATCCGCTGCTGGCGTGTGTGCTGACCGGTCTGGGTGTCACCTCCCTGTCCATGGGTTCGGCGTCGATTCCGTATGTCCGCGCGACGCTGGCGAAGTACACGCTGGCGCAGTGTGAGCGGGCCGCGGCGGCGGCGCGTGCGGCGGACAGTGCCGAGGAGGCGCGCGGCGCGGCCCGGGCGGTGCTGTCCGGCGAGTAGCCGTACCGGTGCCTTGCGGGGTGCCGGGTCCAGGGGCGTCCCGCCTTCGGGTGGGGCGCCCCTGGTGCGTTCGCGGTCGTGGTCCGGTGCCTCAGTGGTGGTGGTCCGCCGCCGTGCCGTCGTCTCCGAGGTCGGGGGGTTCGCGGTAGTCGACCCCGGCCTCGGGCGGGATGATGTCGCCGGAGTCGGCGTCGGTGCAGTAGGCGTCGAACACTTCCGATGCCGTGAGTGGTTCGAGGGCGCCGCCGCGCAGTCGCCAGCCGTGCACGCGGTCGGCCGTGCCCGTGGCGCTGGTGCGCATGACGAGTCCGCCGGGGCTGCGGGTGGCGAGTCCGAGGGCGAGCACGCTGGTGAACTCCAGGGCCTCGGCTTCGTTCAGACGGGTTTCGCCGTGGGGGTCCTGGTCGGCGTGCAGGACGGCGACGAGGGTGTCCGGCGGTCCCGAGACGGTGCAGACGAGGTGCCGGTCGCCGGGCGGCGCGGTGTCGAGGATGCGGACCAGCAGTCGGGAGGCGCGGGTGAAGGCCGCCCTGCCGATGTCTTCGCCGCAGGTAGGGCAGGGGCCGAGGCGGGACAGGAGGGTGGTGGCGTACTCCCAGGTGGCCTGGCGTACGGCTTCGTCCACGAGGGCCGGCAGGAGGAGGGCGAGCGGGCGGCCGTCGTAGGGGACGGTGGGGCCGGTGGCCGCCAGTTCCGCGGTGAACCGGGTGCGGCTGGCCGGGGCTTCCGGGTCCAGGCCGGTGTCCACGCAGTACGCGGCGTAGTCCTCGGGGTCGAAGAGGGCGAGGGTGGTGTGGGTGCCCTGTGCGGCGCGGGCCTTGAGGACCGCCTCCAGTTGCCGGAGGTAGGTCGTGTGGTCGTCGAAGGTGAAGCTGCGGTAGCGCCGCATGGCGCGGAAGTCGTGGTCGTCGGTGAGCACGCCGATGGTGCCGGCGATCTCGCGGCGCAGGTCGCGTCGCATGGTCTGGTGGTCGGTGTGCGCCATGTTTCCCCCTGTGCGCAGTCGATCAATGCTCACTCACCGTAACCGGTGGTACTGACAACGGCGGTCCGACGGTGGCCGCGGAGCGGGTGGTGGGGGTCGTCCGCGCAGGTCACAGCGGCGTGAAGGGGTGGGGACGCGGTGGGTCCCGGAGGTCGCCGACGGGGTCTGCGGCCTCCGGGACCGGATACGGAGGGTGGTCTTCCGCGGGGTCAGGGGCGCTTGCGGGCGAGCTCCTCGTAGAAGGCGAGCACGGTGAGGTCGTCGATGGAGCCGGGGTTGACCGCCTTCTCCAGGGGGGTGCCTTGCAGGAGGCGTTTGACCGGGACCTCGATGCGCTTGCCGGTGAGGGTGTGCGGGATTCCCGGCACCTCGATGATCTCGTCGGGGATGTGGCGGGGCGAGAGCTGTTCCCGGATGGCCTGCTTGACGCGGTCCAGGAGCGCTTCGTCCAGGACCGCACCCGGCGCGAGGTGCACGAACAGCGGCATCCAGTAGCCGCCGTCGGGCTGCTCGATGCCGATGACCAGGGATTCCCTGATCTCGGGCAGGCGCTCGACGACCTCGTAGATGTCGGCCGAGCCCATGCGGACGCCCTGCCGGTTGAGGGTGGAGTCGGAGCGGCCGTGCACGATCACGGTTCCCCGTGCGGTGACGGTGATCCAGTCGCCGTGGCGCCAGACGCCGGGGTAGGTGTCGAAGTAGCTGCCGTGGTAGCGGCTGCCGTCGGGGTCGTTCCAGAAGCGGATCGGCATGGACGGCATGGGGTTGGCGACGACCAGCTCGCCGACCTCGTCGATGAGGGGCTTGCCGCTCGGGTCCCAGGACTGGAGGTCGGTCCCGAGGCCGGGCGCCTGGAGTTCGCCGGTGTACACCGGGAGGGTGGGGACGGCTCCGGCGAAACAGGAGCAGACGTCCGTGCCGCCGCTGACGGAGGCGATCCACAGGTCGTCGCGGACCTCGTCGTGCAGCCAGCGGAAGCCGTCGGGGGGCAGGGGGGAGCCGGTGGTGGCGACGCACTGGACCGTGGAGAGGTCGTAGTCGCGTGCGGGGTGGACGCCGGCCTTGCGGCAGGCCATGACGTAGGCGGCGGAGGTGCCGTAGAGGGTGGCTCCGGTGCGTTCGGCGACGTGCCACTGGGCGCCCGTGTCGGGGTAGCCGGGGCTGCCGTCGTACAGGACGATCGTGGTGCCCGTGAGGAGGCCGGAGACGAGGAAGTTCCACATCATCCAGCCGGTGGAGGTGTACCAGAAGAAGCGGTCCCCGGGGCCGAGGTCGCAGTGCAGGCCGAGCTGCTTGAGGTGTTCGACCAGGATGCCGCCCTGGGACTGGACGATGGCCTTGGGCAGGCCGGTCGTGCCGGAGGAGTACAGCACCCACAGCGGGTGGTCGAAGGGGACCTGCTCGAAGACCGGCTCGGTGTCGCCGGCCGTCAGCGCGTCCCACTCCAGGGTGCCTTCGGGGGCCTGGGTCCCCAGCAGCGGGATGTGCACGACGGCGCGCAGGGTGGGCAGCTCGCGGCGCAGTTCGGCGACGATCTCGCGGCGGTCGTGCTCCTTGCCGCCGTAGCGGTAGCCGTCGACGGCGAACAGGACGACGGGTTCCACCTGCTGGAAGCGGTCGAGGACGCTGCGGGCGCCGAAGTCGGGGGCGCAGGAGGTCCAGACGGCGCCGACGGCGGCGGTGGCGAGGAGGGCGACGATGGCCTGGGGGATGTTGGGCAGGTAGCCGCTGACGCGGTCGCCGGGGCGCACGCCGAGCGCGCGGAGTTCCGCGGCGAGGGAGCCGACCTGGCGGCGCAGCTCGGACCAGGTCACCGGGCGGGGCTCGTGGGACTCGTCCACGTGCAGGATCGCGGGTTCGTCGGCGCGGTCGGCCGCGGCGCGCAGGGCGTGCTCGGCGTAGTTGAGGGTGGCTCCGGGGAACCACTGGGCGCCGGGCATGGCGCGGTCGCCGAGCACGCGCGTGTAGGGGGTCGAGAACCGTACGTCGAACCACTCGGTGACGGCTTGCCAGAAGGTGTCCAGTTGGTCGACGGACCAGCGGTGCAGGGCCGGGTAGCCGCCCTCGGCCGGGGCGCCGTGGTGTTCGGCGGCCCATGCCTGGAACCGGGTGATGCGGGCCCGCGCGATCCGCTCGGGGTCGGGCTGCCAGAGCGGCTGGGGGTTCGCTGTCGACATGGGAGGCTCCCGGGCTCGCGCGTCGTGGGCGTCGGTCCGCGCACGGCTGGGGTGTGCGCGTGACGCGGCTGACAGGGACGATGCCATGTGATCGACTTCTACACCAGGGTGCGTCCCACATAGTCCACGCCATGAAGATGTGGCCTTGGCACGGGTGAACGGCAGTTGAACGACACGCGCGCGTGGGGCGCTCAGTGACAGGGTGAGCAGCATGGACGGTCGTGACCTGGTGCGTTCGGTGAGTGTGGTCGGTTCGGGGGGTGCGGCACGGGGGCTGCGCACCGTACGGGCCGCGTGGCGCAGGAGACGTATCGACGCGGCGGGGCTGCCGCCCCGGGGGCCGGAGCGTGCGCGGGTGCCGGGACAGGTGCGGGGCGTGGAGCCGGGTCCGGGCGGTGGTCTGATCCGGTTCGACCGTTCCGAGCTGCGGATCGTGGTGGCGGTGAACGGTGCGGTGTTCTGGGGATGGGACGGGGCCGGGCCGCAGCCGTCGTACGCGCTCGCCGGGAGCGGTCCGGAACCCGATCCGAGGGCGGTGCTGGAGCCGGACAAGGACGGCGGCTGGCGGGTGGTGGCCGAGCGGGTGACGGTCGTCGTGTCGCGGTACGGCGCGGTGCAGGTGTGCACGCCGGGTGGGGTGACGTTGCGGCGGGATCTGCCGCCGCGCTGGTGGGAGCCGGTCGGCGGGGGTGCGGCACGGTGGATGCAGCGGTCGGAGGTGGCGGCGGACGCCCGCTTCTTCGGGCTGGGCGGGCGCGCCCGCGGTCCGCGGCTGCGGGACGGCGGGTACCGGCTGTGGAACACCGGTCCCGGCCGGCCGTTCGGGCCCGGTGACGACCCGCTGCACCTGACGATGCCGGTGCAGCTGGTGGTGGCGGACGCGGGCACGCACCTGGTGTTCCATGACACGACGTGGGACGGCATCGTGGCCTTGCGGGAGGGTGAGGAGGGCGCCGGGTCGGGTCATGACCGGGCGGGGCGGTGCGAGGTGCGCATGGACGGCGGTCCGCTGCGCTGCTGGGTGATGGTGGGGACTCCCGCGCGCGTGCTCCTCACATGGGCGTCGCTGACGGGGGCGCCCGCGCTGCCGCCCGCGTGGGCCCTGGGGCACCATCACGCGCGGGGTGGCGACGAGCAGGACGTGCGCCGGACCGTGGCGGGCCACCTGGAGCACGGGCTGCCGCTGGACGCCGTGCACCTCGGTGCCGGTCACCAGGACGACCACCGGGTGTTCACCGTCGACCAGGATCGTTTCCCCAAGCTGCCGGTGCTGGCGGAGGAGCTGCGCCGGGACGGGATCCGGCTGGTGTCGGTCGTCGCTCCGGCGGTGCGGTCGGCCCCGGGCGACGCCGTGTACGAGGGGGGTACGGCGGTGGACGCGTTCGTGCGGGACGCGCGGGGCCGTACGGTGCGGGGCGTCGGGTGGGCCGGCGAGTCGGTCTTCCCGGACTTCACGGACGCGCGCGTGCGCGCGTGGTGGGGCGGGCTCTACGCGGAGCCGCTGGGGCAGGGCTTCGGCGGGTTCTGGCACGACATGGACGAACCGACGTCGTTCAGCGCCTTCGGGGAGTCGACGTTGCCGCGTTCGGCCCGGCACGTGCTGGAGGGGCGCGGCGGGGACCACCGGGAGGCGCACAACGTGTACGCGCTGTGCATGGCGCGGGCGGCCTACGACGGGCTGGGCGAGCTGGCTCCCGGGGAGCGGCCCTTCCTGTTGTCCCGCTCGGGCTGGGCGGGGTCGCAGCGGTACGGGGGTGCCTGGTCGGGGGACGTGGCGACGGGCTGGCCCGGGCTGCGGGCGTCGCTTTCGCTGGTGCTGGGGCTGGGATTGTGCGGGGTGCCGTACTCGGGTCCCGATGTGGGCGGTCACGGCGACGGCTTGTCACCGGAGCTGTATCTGCGGTGGCTCCAGCTGGGCGCGTACCTGCCGCTGTTCCGCACCCACGCGGGCGCGCGGGCGGGGCGCGGAGAGCCCTGGGAGTTCGGTGCCGAGGTGCTGGAGCACGCGCGCGCGGCGCTGCTCGAGCGCCGGCGGCTGCTGCCGTACTTCCTGACGCTGGCGCAGCTGGCGCGGCGTACCGGGGCGCCCTATGTGCGGCCGCTGTGGTGGGGCTCGCCGGAGGACCGGGCGCTGCGCGACTGCGAGGACGCGTTCCTGCTGGGTGACGGTCTCCTGGTGGCCCCGGTGCTGGAGGCGGGCACCGGCCGGCGTGCGGTGCTCCTGCCCCAGGGCCGCTGGTACGACACGGCGACGGAGGAGGTCCACGAGGGGCCGGCCCGGGTCCTCGTGGAGGCGCCGCTGTCCCGGATACCGGTCTTCGCGCGCGCGGGCGCGGTGCTGCCCGTGCGTGGGGCCGACGGGGGGCTGGAGCTGGAGGTGTGGGCGCCCGCGCCCGGGCGGACCGGGGGCGGGCTGGTCGTGCCGGACCCGGGCGACGGGTGGGAGCAAGCGGAGATCGAGCGCTATGTCGCCCGCCGGCAGGGCGACCGGGTGGTGGTGACCCGGGAGGGGGAGAGCGGCGTGGCGGCGCCGCCCTGTCCGGTGCGGGTGCGCGGACTCGGCTGAACCCGCACCGTCCCGCCCGGTACCGTGCGCGGTTTCGGGCTCGGACCCGGTCGCTCCGCCCGGCTCACCCGTAGCGGCCCTCGAACCACGCCCTGACGGCCACCGAGTGCAGCGGGAAGGCGAGGTCCTCGGGCCCGCGCAGCAGGTGCCAGCCCTCGGTCTCGTCCGTGGGACCGGAGGGCGGCAGTCCGGCGGCCGGGCGTTCCGGCAGCAGTCCGAACAGCAGCAGGTGCCCGTCGGGTGAACTCATGGCGTCCGCGAGCCGCACGTCGCGGGCGGCCGCGTCGATGCCGGTCTCTTCCCTGAGCTCGCGTACGACGGCCCGTCTCCAGTCCTCGCGGTCGTCGACGTAGCCGCCGGGCAGGGCCGTGCCCCCGCGCGCGGGGGCCACGGTTCGGGTGATGACGACCAGGGCCGCGCCCTCGCTGTCGTACACGGGCTGGAGCGCGACCGCGACCGGCAGCGGATTGCGGTAGGCGACGGTCCCGCAGGACGGGCAGGTGCGCGGCCAGCCGGAGATGCCCTCTCCATAGGGCGCTCCGCAGCTCGAACAGTGGGAATCCGGAGCGGAGTTGGCAGTCGGGTGTTGGGGTTCGGACACGCGCGGACTGTATCCGATCGCAGGAGCGATGTGTTCCGGCAGTGACCCGTCGGGAACGGGCGGATGAGGAAGGGGCGGCATACGAGGGGCGGCCGGAATCACCCCCGTCGGTCCCGGCCGCCCCTCGTGTACCACGACGCCGTCCGGGGCCGTTCGGTTCGCGGGAACGGCCTGCCCGTTTCCGGTCGCCCATGGCACGAGGGCACGCCGGCGCCCACGCTCCGTGACCGTCCGGGAATGCCGCGTGAACGTCTCATGAACCGCGCTCGGGTGTACGCGGGCAGCGCCATCATGCTCCCGTGCACTCCTGGACGGATACTCTCCGCTTCGCCTTCCAGCCGGTGGTCAACCTGAGAACCGGCGCGGTCGCCGCACTGGAGACACTCGCCCGCCCGGAGGCCGGCGACGTCCTGGCCGAGGCCCGCCGCGATCCGGAACTGGACGCCAGGCTGACCGTGTCGGCGCTCCGCGCCGCGGCGCGCAAGGAGACGCTGCTGCCGCTGCATCTGAACGTGTTCGCGGCCACGCTCGCCGACCTGGGCGGTCTCCCCCCTCTGCACGACGCCGTACGCGGGGCCGGGCGGATGCCCTGGGAGGTGACGCTCGACATCGTCCCGCCCTACACGCACGTGCCGCAGCGGGCCCTGCTGGAGGCGGTCGCCTCGCTGCGCGAGCAGGGGTTCCGGATCAGCGCGGACGGCATCGGGGACGGCGACGTACCGCTCCGGCTGCTCACCGACCTCTCCCCCGACCTGGTCAAGCTCGACGCCTCGCTGCTAACGCGGCCGGCGGCGGTGCGGGCGATGCGGACGCTCTGCGAGGAGCTGGGCGCGCTCGTCGCCGTGGAGGGCGTGGAGACCGAGCTCCAGTGCGCGGCGGCCCTGTCGGCCGGCGCGCAGCTGGCGCAGGGCGAGCTGTTCGCACCGCCGGCCCGTATCCCCGTGGCGGACGTATACGTTCCGTTCCTGGCCCCCGTCACTCTGGGTGCGCCCCGCTCGGGGCCGTCGGTGCGGGAGTTCGTCCGGCCCGCCGCCGTACTGCCGCTGACCGCCTCGGCCGGTCGGGTGCGGGCGGTGCTGACCGGTTCCCCGGACCTCTCCGGGGTGCTGCTGGTGGATCCGTCGGGGCGGCCCGTCCGCTCGGTGCACCGTTCCCGTTTCCTGCTGTCGATGTCGGGGCGCTACGGGCACGCGCTCTACGCCGACCGGCCGGCCTTCAAGCTCGGCGACGCGCCGCGCACGGTCGGGGTGGACGCGACGGCCTGGGAGGTGCTGGACGTGGTGGCGGTGGGCGGCCGCGACCGGACCTCCGACGACGTGGCGGTGGTCGACCGACAGGGCCGGTGCGTGGGGGTCGTACGCCTGGCCGACCTGGTGCGGGCGCTGGCCGAGATCCGGGGCGAGGAGGCGGCCGGGCTCAACCCGCTGACCCGGCTGCCCGGGTCGGACGCGATCGTGGGCGAGGTGGACCGGCGGATCTCGAGCGGGCGGGGGTTCGCGCTCAGCTGGCTGGACATCGATCACTTGAAGCAGGTCAACGACGGAGCCGGGTTCGCCGCGGGCGACGAGCTGATCCGCGCGGTCGGCGGCGCGCTCCAGCAGGCGGCGGGACGCGCCCGGGTGGGGCACATCGGCGGGGACGACTTCCTGGTGCTGGCCGACGAGGAGGCGCTGGCTCCGCTGGTGACCGCCGTGCTGGACGCTCCCTGGGCGGCGGGCGGGCGGCCGGTCACGCTGTCGGTGGCGACCGTCGTGTGCGGTCCGGGCAGCGTGAGCGACCACCACCAGGCCGCCGCCCGGCTCGCCCCGCTGAAGAAGGCGGCCAAGGCGCTGCACGGCGGGAGCTGGGTGCTCGGCCGCGCCGGGTTCCCCGGCCATGAGGTCCGGCGCGGCGGCCCGGGCCCGGCCCCCGCCCAGGCCGGGTACGCGGCCGCCGAACCGCGCTGGTGAACGGCCCGTGCCCCTCCCTCCGCCGCGGCGCACGCGCGGAGCAGGGCGGACGGGCCGAGGCCGTGCTCTGCACGGTGTCGCCGGGTCCGCCGGACGCCGGCGGAGGGGCCGGTCCGTGCCGGTGGGTCAGCCCGCGACGGCCCCGCGGCGGTCGGCCGCGTACTCCATCGCGTGCCGGACGAGTCCGATGAGCACCTCCTTGACCGACTCACGGTCACGGGCGTCGGTCAGCACGACCGGCACGTCGTCGTCCAGGTCCAGGGCCTGACGGACGGACGCGGCCGGGTACCGGGGCGCCCCCTCGAAGCAGTTGACGCCGACGAGGAAGGGTATGGAGCGCCGCTCGAAGTAGTCGATGGCGGCGAAGCAGTCCTCCAGACGGCGCGTGTCGGCGAGGACGACGGCGCCGAGCGCGCCCTCGGACAGCTCGTCCCACATGAACCAGAACCGTTCCTGCCCGGGAGTGCCGAACAGGTAGAGCACCAGGTCCTCGCGGAGGGTGATGCGGCCGAAGTCCATGGCCACCGTGGTGGTGTGCTTGCCCTCGACCCCGCTGGTGTCGTCGACCGGCCGCCCGGCCTCGGTGAGCAGTTCCTCGGTGCGCAGCGGCCTGATCTCGCTGACCGCGCCGACGAGGGTCGTCTTGCCCACGCCGAAGCCGCCGGCCACCAGGATCTTGAGCGTGACGGGCTCGACCGGGGACTTGCCGCGCTCAGAACGCCCGAGGATCATCGATCTCTTCTCCTGCTTGATGGGGGTCGGGCGACGGTCGGCCGTAGCCGCCGCCACCGGGGGTTTCGATGACGAGTACGTCGCCGGGGCCGACCTCGGCCGATCCGCTTCCGCCGAGCTCGGTGACCGTGCCGTCGGCCCGCTCCACCCGGTTGGCGCCGAGTGCCCCGGGGGCGCCGCCGGCCATGCCGTACGGCGGCACGCGGCGGTGCTGGGAGAGGGCGGAGACGGTCATCGGTTCGAGGAAGCGGATACGGCGCACGGCACCGTCGCCGCCGCGCCACCGTCCCGCGCCGCCGCTCCCCCGCCGGACGGCGAACTCCTCCAGTCTGACGGGCAGGCGCCACTCCAGGATCTCGGGGTCGGTGAGCCGGGAGTTGGTCATGTGGGTCTGGACCACGTCGGCGCCCGGGAAGCCGTCGCCGGCGCCGGACCCGGAGGCGACGGTCTCGTAGTACTGGTGGTGTTCGTTGCCGAAGGTGACGTTGTTCATGGTGCCGGAGCCCTCGGCCTGGACGCCGAGCGCGGCGTACAGGGCGCCGGTGATGGCCTGCGAGGTCTCGACGTTGCCGGCGACGACGGCGGCCGGTGGTTCGGGAGCGAGCAGGCAGCCGGGCGGCACGACGATGTCCAGGGGCCGCAGGCAGCCGTCGTTGAGCGGGATGTCGTCGGCCACCAGGGTGCGGAAGACGTACAGGACGGCCGCGGTGACGACCGCGTGGGGCGCGTTGAAGTTGGTGTCGAGCTGCGCCGAGGTGCCGGTGAAGTCGATGGTCGCCCGGCGCCCTGCGCGGTCGACGCGGACCTTGACCCGGATGACGGCGCCGGAGTCGGTCTCGTAGGCGTACTCGCCGTCGTCCAGGACGTCGATGACGCGGCGGACGGCTTCCTCGGCGTTGTCCTGGACGTGCCGCATGTAGGACTGGACGACGTCGAGGCCGAACTCCTCGATCATGCGGCGGACCTCGTCGACGCCCTTGCGGTTGGCGGCGATCTGGGCGCGCAGGTCGGCGAGGTTGGTCCGCGGGTCGCGGGACGGGTACGGCGCCTCGGTGAGCAGGCGGCGGGTCTCCTCCTCGCGGAAGCGTCCGTTCTCGGTGAGGAGCCAGGTGTCGAAGAGGACGCCCTCCTCCTCGATGGTGCGGCTGTGGGCCGGCATGGAACCGGGGGCGATGCCGCCGATCTCGGCGTGGTGGCCGCGTGAGGCGACGTGGAAGAGGATCCGCGGCGCACGCTCCGTGTCCGTCGCCCGGTCGGTGTCGAAGACGGGGGTGATGACGGTGACGTCGGGCAGGTGGGTGCCGCCGTGGTACGGGTCGTTGACGGCGTAGGTGTCGCCCGGCCGCAGGGCGGTGCCCCGGCGGCGGATGACCTCCTTGACGCTGGTGCCCATGGAGCCCAGGTGGACGGGGATGTGGGGGGCGTTGGCCACCAGGTTGCCGTCCGGATCGAACAGGGCGCAGGAGAAGTCCAGCCGCTCCTTGATGTTGACGGACTGGGCCGTGGACTCCAGCCGGGCGCCCATCTGCTCGGCGATCGACATGAAGAGGTTGTTGAAGACCTCAAGGAGAACCGGATCGGCTTCCGTGTCGGCGTCGGAACTCTGCGTGACCGCCGTGCGTTCCATGACCAGATGCCCGTCCTCGGTCGCGGCGGCCCGCCAGCCGTCGTCCACGACGGTCGTGGCGCCGGCCTCCGTGATGATCGCGGGGCCGGTGACGGCCTCGCCGGGAGGAAGGGCCTCCCGGCGGTGGAGGGGCGCGTCGCGCCAGGTGCCGCCGGTGTGCAGACGGACGGTGCCGGGCGTGCGGGAGCGGCCCTCGTACGGGGCGAGGGCGGCGAGATCGGGGGGTGCGGTGATGCCGGTGGCTTCGACGGAGAGGGCTTCCACGACGACGGGGCGGTCGAGCGTGAAGGAGTACGTGGACCGATGACGTTCTTCGAAGTCGTGCCGCATGGCGTCGGGCTCGGCCAGCTCGACGGTGAGGGTGGTGTCGGTGCCGTCGTAGCGGAGCTGGGCACGGCGGGTGACGTGGATGCGGTGGTCCGGGACGTCCTCGGCGAGGAGCTCGGCACGCGCGGCGTCCTCCAGGTCGTCGGCGGTCGCGCGGACGCCGGGCATGGCGGCGGCTTCCAGGGGCGCCTCCACGGACTGTTCGCGCATGGCCGTGGTGTCGGCGAGGCCGATGCCGAGCGCCGAGAGTACCCCGGCCATCGGGGGTACGAGGACGGTGCGGATGCCGAGCGAGTCGGCGACCCGGCACGCGTGCTGGCCGCCCGCCCCGCCGAAGGTGGTCAGGGCGTAGCGGGTGACGTCATGGCCCTTCTGGACGGAGATCCGCTTCACTGCGTTGGCGATGTCGGCGACGGCGATCCGGAGGTAGCCCTCGGCCACCTGCTCCGGGGTGCGGTCGTCGCCGGTGTGCGCGTGGATCTCGCGTGCGAGGGCGGTGAACCGGTCGCGGACGAGGCCGGCGTCCAGGGGCTGGTCGCCGCCGGGACCGAACACGGCGGGGAAGTGGGCGGGCTGGATCCGGCCGAGCATCACGTTGGCGTCGGTCACGGTGAGCGGGCCGCCGGCTCGGTAGCAGGCGGGGCCGGGGTCGGCGCCGGCCGAGTCCGGGCCGACCCGGTAGCGGGAGCCGTCGAAGTGCAGCACGGAGCCGCCGCCGGCGGCGACGGTGTGGATGTCCAGCATGGGGGCGCGCAGCCGGACGCCCGCGATCCGGGTGGTGAACACGCGCTCGTACTCGCCGGCGAAGTGGGACACGTCGGTGGAGGTGCCGCCCATGTCGAACCCGATGACGCGGTCGTGGCCCGCGCGCTGCGACATACGGGCCATGCCGACGATGCCTCCGGCGGGTCCGGAGAGGATGGCGTCCTTGCCGCGGAACCGCCCGGCCTCCGTCAGCCCGCCGTTGGACTGCATGAACATCAGCCGCACGCCCCGCAGCTCCTCGGCGACCTGCCGCACGTAGCGGCGCAGCACGGGCGAGAGGTAGGCGTCCACCACGGCGGTGTCCCCGCGGGGCACGAGCTTCATCAGCGGGCTGACCTCGCTGGACAGCGAGATCTGCGGGAAACCGACGCGGGCCGCGAGTTCCCCGACGGCTCGCTCGTGGGCGGGGTGGAGGTGGCTGTGCAGGCAGACGACGGCGACCGCGCGGATCCCGTCGTCGTACGCCTCGCGCAGGGGGCCGGCCAGGGCGTCCAGGTCGGGGACGCGCAGGACGGTGCCGTCGGCGGCGACGCGTTCGTCCACCTCGACGACCCGTTCGTGGAGCAGCTCGGGCAGCTCGATACGGCGGGCGAAGATGCGGGGGCGGTTCTGGTAGGCGATGCGCAGGGCGTCGCGGAAACCGCGGGTGACGACCAGGAGGGTGCGCTCGCCCTTGCGTTCCAGCAGGGCGTTGGTGGCGACCGTGGTGCCCATGCGGACGGCCTCCACGGGTTCCCGGGAGTCGCCGAGCAGCTCGCGCACCCCGGCCACGGCGGCGTCGGCGTACCGCGCCGGGTTGTCGGAGAGCAGTTTGTGCGTGAGCAGCCGGCCGTCCGGGCGACGCGCGACGATGTCCGTGAAGGTGCCGCCTCGATCGACCCAGAACTGCCAGCCAGTCACGTCCCTACCCCGCTCTCGCGCCGGTCACAGCGCCCGGAGGCCGTTGATCACGTCGCGCAGAATACTCTCGTCCGGGAGCTCCGCCGGGGGCACCGGGCGGGTCACGTGGACGAGTTCGGCGTGCACCAGGTCACCGATGAGGACGCGGACCACACCGATAGGCAGGTCGAGTTCCGCCGCGAGTTCGGCGACCGACTGCGGCTCGTCCCGGCACAGCCCGACGATGTCCACGTGTTCGGGGGACAGTGTCGGGTCCGTTTCCGGGTCGCCGGCGTCGGGCTCGGTGACGACCACCGCGATCACGTCGAGGCGGTGCTGGCCCGCGCTCGTGGTGCGGCCGCGCGTCATGGCGTACGGCCGGACCACCGGCCCGGCCTCGTCGTCGAACCAGTGGTTTCTTCGCTGACCCTCTCCGCTCATGTCATCCCACTACCCGCCTGCGGGCAGATCGGTGCGCGGGGCGGTGCCCAGATGCGCGCCGACCCGCTTGACCAGGAGCGTCATCTCGTAGGCGACCTGTCCGACGTCGGAGTCGGCGTCCGAGAGGACCGCGAGGCAGCTGCCGTCGCCGGCGGCGGTGACGAAGAGGAAGGCACCGTCCAGCTCGACCACGGTCTGCCGGACTCCGCCCGCGTCGAAGTGGCGTCCGACGCCCTTGGCGAGGCTGTGGAAGCCGGACGCCACGGCGGCCAGATGCTCGCTGTCCTCCCTGGTCAGATCCTTGGACACGCCGGTCGCCAGTCCGTCGCCGGACAGGATGACGGCCTTGCGGATGCTGGCGACCCGGTCGACGAGTTCGTCCAGGAGCCAGTTCAGCTCGCCGTTGCCCGTCGTCGTGTGGCCGGTGGCCTTCGGTGCGGTCATCGACCGTCCCCCTTAGTCGTTCCTTGTGCTGTGCCGTTCCGGGCCTGGTCGCCCGCGGCGTTCTCCTCCCGGCCGCGCTGCCAGCCGCGCTGGAGCGAGGCCATCCGGCTGCGCACCTCCTCGGCATCGCGGTCGGCCAACTGGTCCGCCCGCTCGGCGCGCCGTTCGGTGGTCTGCCGGAGCTGGGGGGCCAGGCTGGCCTGGCGTACGCGCCGGGGCAGCGGTCCGGCGCCCGGCTCCGGGGCCCGGTCACCCGCGGGTGCCGACGGGCCGTGGTGCGGTGCCGTGTCCGCCGGTGCCCCGGTGCCCGGCGCCTTGGTCCGGGTGCGCCGGGGCAGGGCCGGGGCTCCGGGTGTCTCGCGGTCGCTCTCGGCGGGGGTCGCGGCGCGGTCCTCGGCCCCGTCGGTGAGCCCGGTGGGGCGCCGGGAGGCGGTACCGCGGCGGCGGGCGGGCAGCGGGGCCGGTCCGCCCGGGTCGCCGCCCTGCGGTGCGGCGGAGGGTCCCGGGGCCGCCGGAGTGCCGCGGCGGGGCCGCTGGCCGGTGACGGGCTTGCCGTGTGAGCTGACCAGCTTGGGCGTCTGCCGCCGGGGCAGCGGCACGGGTCCGGGTCCGCCGCCCGCCTCGCCCGGCTGCCGGTCGGCCTGGGGCTCGCCGCCGCCGGACCGGGGCCGGCGGCGGCGGAAGAGACCGCCGCGCTCGCTGTCCTCGTCCTGGAGGGCGCCGGGGAAGTCGTCCAGCGCGTCGAGGTCGACGGGCGCCTCCAGCTCGACCGGGCCGTCCAGCAGGGAGGTCGGCAGGCCGGGCAGCTGAAGGGGGGCCGGGGCCCGTCCGGCGGCAGGTCCCAGGGCCTGTTCCGCGCCCTGCGCCGGGCGGGGCCGGTCGAGCCGGAAGCCGACGCCGTTGGTGTCGGGGACGTCGTCGGTCAGCAGCGCGTCGGGGATGAACACCACGGCGGTGGTGCCGCCGTAGGGCGACGGCTGGAGGGAGACCCGGACGTTCTGGCGCTGGGCGAGGCGGCTGACCACGAACAAGCCCAGCCGGTCGGTGTCGGAGAGTTCGAACTCGGGAGTCTCGGCGAGGCGCAGATTGGCGTCCAGGAGCGCTTCGGCCGTCATGCCCAGGCCCCGGTCGTGGATCTCCAGGGTGAAGCCGTTGGCGACCCGCTCGCCGATGACCTGCACGGCGGTGTGCGGGGGCGAGAAGACCGTGGCGTTCTCCAGGAGTTCGGCCACGAGATGGGTGAGGTCGGCGACGGCGGGCCCGGTGACGGCGACCCGCGGCAGGCGCCGGACCTCGATGCGCTCGTAGTCCTCGACCTCGGCGACGGCGGCACGGACGACGTCCATCAGCTGTACGGGGCGGCGCCACTGCCGGGAGGGCGCGGCACCGGAGAGGATCACCAGGCCCTCGGCGTGCCGGCGCATCCGGGTGGTGAGGTGGTCCAGGCGGAACAGGTCGGCGAGTTCGTCGCTGTCCTCGGTCCGGCGTTCCATGCTGTCGAGCAGGGTGAGCTGCTTGTGCAGCAGCACCTGGCTGCGGCGGGCGAGGTTGACGAAGACCTCGGAGACACCGGCCCGCAGTTCGGCCTGTTTGACGGCGGCCTCGACGGCGGCGCGCTGGAGGGTGTTGAGGGCCTGTCCGACGTCGCCGATCTCGTTCTTGTCGTACTCCAGGCGCGGCACCTCGGTCTCCACGTCGACCTGTTCGCCCGCGGACAGCCGGCGCATCACGCTGGGCAGCCGGACACCGGATGCCTCGTGTGCCTCCAGGCGGAGCTGGCGCAGGTCGCGGATGAGGGAGCGGCCGACCCGGACGGAGAGGACGACGGAGACGAGGAGCGCCACCAGGCCGAGGAGGCCGGTGGCGGCCGCCTGGACGATGACGCCCACGGCCACGGGGCGCAAGCGGTCCTGGAAGCGGTCGCCCGCCTGGTCGTCCAGGTCGCCGAGCTCGTCCAGGACGGTCGCCGCGGTGGTGTCCCAGCTCTTCGCGGTGACGTCAGGCGGGGCGGAGGAGGAGTCCGCGGCGATGACGGTCTGTTCGGCCACGCGCAGCGGGGCGGTGGTGGCGTTCTTCCAGAAGCGTTCGTAGCGGTCGCGCTCCGCGGGGGGCAGCAGTGGGAGGCTGATGTCGTACAGCAGGGTGCGCTGGGCGACGAGGTCGGAGATGTCACGGCTCTCGTCCCGGGTGAGCCGGCCGACGACGAGGGAGGAGCCGAGCAGGGCGTCCTCGCGGGAGAGCAGCTCGCGGGCGCGGGTGACGTTGACCAGGGCGCGGGCCTGCTTGTCTGCCTCGACGTCGTCGATGCCGTCGAGTGCGGCGAGCAGGGCGTAGCAGGGGTCCACGAGGCGGTTGTAGAGGTCGAGTGCCTGGGCGCGGGTGACGGTGCCTTCCTCGACGCTGCGGCGCAGAGAGTCCAGGCCGTCGAAGGCGTCCAGGACGGCGGTGAGGTGTTCGCCGTCGTCCGGGTCCATCTCGGAGCGGACGTCCCCGTCCCGGGCGCTCTCTCGGATCACGGTGATCGCCCGGTCGGTCGCGGCGCGGGTGCGGTGCAGCGCGGCGAGGGCGTCTGAGGCCCGCGGGTCGGCGAGGTAGACGAGCGTCTGGCGGCGTTCCTGCTGGAGGACGCGGACGGTGTCCTCGGCGGGGTAGCCGACGTCCTCGATCACGTCGGACACCCGGAAGAGCTGGGCGACTTCGCGGCCCGAGAGCACCGTGACGAGGCCCCAGACTGCGGTCAGGGACACCAGCGGCACGAGAAGCAGCGCCACGATCTTCCGGCGGATCGACTTCCCGCGAAAGCGCATGGCCTCCCCCAGCTCGACCCCCTCCGGCCGGGGGTGCTCATGTCCTTCAGCAGACGGCGCGAGCCTACTACCGCCTCACAGTTATCTCGAAGGCATGTCCGGAGGGTGAACTTCCGCGCCGCAGGCGAGACATGGCGAGTTGTCCGGGCATGGGGGGAGATTGTCACCGCGTTCCGGAGGGCCTGGTCCGGCCGGTGCCGCCCTCGTCCACGGCCGGTTGGCCGGATTTCTTCGCCGCCGGGGAATCTTCACGCGGCCTCGTTCGTCCTTCTTCATGGGTGATGGGGGCGGATGGGGCCACAGGAGCCGTATCCCGCGCCCCGGCGGCGTAAAGCAACGCAAGCCGGGCAGCCACTGGGGAGTCGGTGTCTTCGGACACCGGGGCGAGCGGTCTGCCGGCGGTGGGGAGTGACACGGTGATGGGCTCGACGGAGCGACGCGGGGCGTCCGGGAGAAGCATGACGGAGCGCTCGCAGACGGGACGGGGCCGGATGGAGCCGCATCGCGGCGTTCCGGCGCCGCAGTACGGCGGGGAGTTCGGCGGTGACGAACAGCGGCGGGACGCGCGGGCGTTGTGGATCGAGGAGCCCGCGCGCCGGCATCCGCTGCCCGATCCGGTGCGGGCCGCGGCGGTGCGGGCCGTCATCGTCATGGCGTTGACGCTGGTCCAGGCGATGGCGGCGTTCCTGTGCACGCTGGCCGGCTCCTGGCTGGCACTGCCGATGGTGATCAGCGGTGTGGCGAGCACGGTCGTGGCCACGTGGGCCGTGGTCGACGTCTGGGTGACCCGCCAGGTGTGGAACCAGCGGTACGGCGTGGTCTCCGAGCCGAGCAGCACGGCCCGGGCCCTGCGCCGGGAGCGGCGGGCGCGCCGCCGTCAGGACCGGGCGGCCCTGCGGGAGCAGGAGCGGATACGCCGGCGCGGCGGGGCGGGGCAGCTCTCGCACTCCTGACCCCGGCCGGCGGCGCGGGCCGGACGTGTCCCGGCAGCCGGGGGGTCAGCGGCCGGTCGGACACTTGACCGTTTCGTTAGCATGGTGTCTCGCATGGCGCACTGTTCAGTGCTGTGCGCAACAAGGTCCGGGCGTGAGGATCATCGCGTCGAGGGCTTGCCGCGGTCGCGACCCGACCGGCCCGGCACATGGTGAGAGTAGAGCCCATGCCCCGCACGCAGCAGCAGTCCGACCGTCCGGAGCAGACCGGGAGCCCCGGTACTCCGGAGCGGCAGACCGGTCGCGCGGCGGCGAGTGCGGTGCAGTCGGTGGACCGCGCGGTGAGCGTGCTGGAGATCCTCGCCCGGCACGGCGAGGCGGGCGTCACCGAGATCGCACAGGAGCTGGACGTCCACAAGTCCACGGCGTTCCGGCTGCTCGGCGTGCTGGAGAACCGCGGCCTGGTGGCCCAGGCCAAGGACCGCGGGAAGTACTACCTGGGAGCCGGCGTACTGCGCCTGGCGGGAGCGGCGGCAGTGCGCCTGGAGATCTCCCAGGAGGCCGTCCCGGTCTGCCGGGAGGTCGCCGACGAACTGGGCGAGACGGTCAACCTCGCCGTGCTCGACGAGGACGCGGCGGTCAACATCATGCAGGCCCGTGGCACGGCGTCCGTGACCGCGCAGAACTGGCTGGGCAGACGCACCCCGCTGCACGCCACCTCCAGCGGCAAGGTGCTCCTCGCGCACCTGTCGCCGCCCCTGCGCGAGGGCCTGCTGGCACGGCCGCTGCCGCGGTTCACCGACCGTACGGTCACCGGTGCCGCCGTGCTGCGCGCCGAACTGGAGACCGTGGTCCGGCAGGGGTACGGCGTCACCGTCGAGGAGCTTGAGCCGGGCCTCGCTGCCGTCGCGGCGCCGGTGCGCGCGCACGACGGCGAGGTGATCGCGGCGATCAGCGTGTCGGGCCCGGTGTACCAGCTCGACGCCGACCGGCTGCCGAAGGTGGCCGAGCGGACGGTCGCGGCGGGCACCGAGCTGTCCCGCCGCATGGGGTACGGCTTCTGACCCGGGGCGACCGGTGCGCGCCGTTCGCGACGCACAGCGCGATGCGCGTCACCGGCCGCTCGCCACGGCCTCCTGATCAGCTGGTGGTCGGTGCCGGCTTCCTGAACATCCGGGTCGCCGTGATCTCGCTGCGCACCGTCTCCCCCGCCTGTGGCTGCTGGGGCAGGCCCGGCCGCAGGTGTTCCTCCACGCTGATGTACTTCAGGCCCGCCCTGAGGTCCGCGTCGTTGCGCAACCGGATGACCAGCGGGAACTCCGCGAGGGCGGTCGTGTCGAACAGGCCGGTGGTGTACAGCAGCTGCACGCCCAGGGCGTCGGACACGGCCCGCTGGAGCTCCAGCAGATAGGTGGCGTTGGCCCGGCCGATCGGGTTGTCCAGGAAGAGCGTGCCGGCGTGCCGGTGCTTGTCCCGGCCGCGGTCGTTGGACCGCAGCGCGGCCATCGTGCAGTACAGGGCGATAGCGGCGGTGAGCAGCTGGCCGCCGGAGAACACGTCGCCCATCTGGCCGACGGGAACGCGCTCGGCGCGCAGCACGGCGTCGGGCTTGAGGATCTCGACGGCCACGCCCTTCGGCTGGAGGGCCGCCGCGACGCCCCGCAGCAGCAGGGACATGCCGTCGCGGCGCAGATCGGAGTTCTTCTTGACGGCCGCGCGCGTGGCCTCGTCGATGACCTCGCCGAGCCGTTCGACGAGCGTGGCGTGGTCGGGCTCCTCGAAGCGGATGCGCAGGAACTCCTGCCCGGACCACTCGCCGAGCCCCTCCGGCAGCCGGGAGAGCCGCTGCGCGGACCGGAGCGTGGCGAGGGCCGACTCCACGAGACCGCGCAGCCGGTCCACGATCGAGTCGCGGTTGCGCTCCAGCTGGGCCAGCTCGTCCGTCAGCACACGCAGCCGGGGCGCGAACGCGTCCGCCCACTTCTGGGCGTGCTCGGGCAGCGCGGCGGCGGGCAGTTCCCGGATCTGCTGCCGGGCGGGGGTGCGGACCTGCTCGTACCGCGTGGAGTTGGCGTGCCGGACAAGGACGTCGCTCGCCTCCCGCACGGCCGCCTCGGCGGCGGACAGGTCGGCGGCGCAGCCGCGCAGCGAGCGGCGGGCCTCGGCGGCGGAGTGCCGGGCCTCCTCCAGGGTGCCCGGGTACGGCTCCGGCTCCTCCTGCTCCTCCTCGGGCGCCTGTTCCCGCAGCAGGTCGCGGAGCATTGCGGCGATCTCGTCGAAGCCGCCGGCCGCGTCCTCGGCGGCGCGGTGGGCGTCCAGCAGCTCCGCGTGGGCCTCGCGGGCCTCGGCCAGCGCCTCGGTGCGGGCGGCGAGTTCGGTGGTGGCGGTGCGCAGCAGTGCCTGGGCGTGCTCGGCGTCGCGCGGGAGGAGGTCCTCGGGCAGCTCGGTGTGGGCCTCACCGTCCTCGGGCGCGTGCCGTTCCGCCTCGCCACGCAGCCGGCCGAGCTGCTCGCTCGCGGTGGACATCCGGGTCTCCAGCAGTTGCACCAGTTCCTCCGCGCGCGCGGCGGCGGCCTGCCGGGAGGGGCCGTCCGAGCCGTCGGGTGACTGGAGCAGCTGCTCGGCGCGGGTGCGGACCTTGTTGCTGAGCCGGTCCAGTTCGGCCCGGGCGGCGCTCTCGTCGCTCTCCGCGCGGGCCTGCTCGGCGCGCAGGTCGGCGCCGACGCCGACCTTCTCGTACACCTGCGAGGCGGCCCGGTAGGCCTCGCGGAGGGCGGGCAGGGAGGTCTGCGGGGCGTCCGTGTCCTCGACGGGTACGTCGTCGGGGGCGCCGGCGATCTCGGACCGCTCGGCGCGCAGGGCTCGTGCGGTCCGGCGGGCGTCGTCGGCGGCGCGCTGGGCGGCGCGGCGGTCCTCGTCGGCGGCGCGGGCGCGTTCCAGGCAGGTCTGCGCGCGGGCCTCGGACTCGGCGGCCTCGTCGGCGAGTTCGCGCAGTTTCACCTGCCAGCCGGCGCGCTCGCGCAGGCGGAAGGCGAGGCCGGCCAGGGCGTCGGCGGCCCGGCGGGCCTTCTGCGCGACCTCCTGCCGCTCGTCGCGGACATGCGCGGCCTCGGCCGCGACCTCGTCGGCCTCGGCGCGCGCGGTCCGCGCCTCGGCGAGTTCGGCCTCGGTCTCCTCGGCGAAGGCGCGGGCCTCCGCGGCGGCCCGGGCCAGCTCGGTGAGGCGCCCGGCGGGGCAGCCGGTACGCCAGGAGGCGAGCCGCGCGGCCAGTTCGCGGTCCTTGCCGAGGCGGGCGGCGAGGGCGCGGATCTCCTCGTCGCGCTCGGTGGCCCGGGTGCGCAGTGCCTGGCGTTCCTCGTCGGCGGCGTGCTCGTCGTGCATGGCCGGGTTCGGCGGGACGAGGAAGACGTCGCCGGGGCCGGCGGCGGCGTCGGCCGGGGTCGGGGCGAGCAGGGCGGCGGCCGTGCCGACGGCGACGGCGGAGCGCGGCAGCAGGGCGGCGTCGCTCAGCGCCTCCCGGGCGCGCGCGTGCGTGTCCGGGTCGGTGATGATCACGCCGTCGACCAGCTCGGGGCGGGCGGCGAGCACCCGCGCGTGGTCGGCCGGGTCGACGGCCTGCGCGAGGTAGCGCCAGCCGGGCAGCGCCGGGATGCCGTGCTCGCCCAGGAACTCGACGGTGGCCAGGACGTCCGGGCCGGGCGGCAGCAGTCCGCCGTCGCCGAGGGCGCCGAGGATGCGGGCGTCGTCGGCGGCGGCGGTGCGCAGGTCGAACAGGTGGCGTTCGGCGGTGGCGACGGCGTTGTCGAGGAGTTCGCGCAGTTCGTCGGCGACGCGGTCGAGTTCCTCGGGCGTGAACGCGCCCTCGCCGGCGGCGCGGGGGTGGTGCCCGGGTGCCGGGGCGGTGTCGTCCGCTCCGCTGCGGGGTCCGGGCACGCGCACGGTGCCGGGTGTGCCCGGCAGGCTCAGCAGCGCCGCCAGCCGCTCCTCGGCGGCCAGTGCCTCGGCGAGGCGCCGCTCGGCCTCGTGGGACCGCTCGGCCGCGGTCGCCGCGTCCGCCGCGCGGGCCGCCGTCAGCTCGGCACGGGACTCGGCGGAGGCCGCCTCGCGCGCGTGCTCGGTGGCCTTGCGGGCGGCCTCGCGAGCGGCGTCCCAGGCGGCCACGGCGGTCTTCTCGGCGTCGCTGGCGGCGAGCGCGGCGCGCGCCGGGTCGGCGTCCGGGGCGCTGTCGTCCAGCCAGCCCGCGCGGACCGCCTCGGCGGTCTCCTGCTCGACCTCGGCGAGCCGCTGGCGCAGGTGCCCGGCCTCGCTGCGGGCCCGCTGCGCGTCGGTGGCGGCGGAGGTGGAGTCGCGGTAGGCGGAGTCGCCGGCCTCCTGGAGGGCGGCGGATCGCTCCTCCTCCTCGTTGGCGAGGGCCTCGGCGCTCGCGGCGGCGGTGTGCAGGGCCCGTACGAGGTCGACGGCGGCCCGGGCGCGGGCGGCGAGCGCGGGGGCCGCGTCCCGTTCGGCCTCCTGGATCGCGGCGGACACGCGCGCGACGCGGTCGGCGGCGGCCCGGTGCCGCAGCACGGCCTCGGCGGCCTGCCAGGCGGAGTGCAGGGTGCGGGCGTCGGCCAGTTCGCGCTTCTGCGCGGCGGCGGACTTCTCGGCGGCGGCGAGGGCCAGCGAGGCGTGCCGGTAGGCGAGTTCGGCGGCGATCAGGGCACTGCGCGCGCGGGCGTCCTCGGAGTGCGTGACGGCGTACGCGGCGGCCGTGACCCGCTGGGCGAGGTCGGCGGCCCGGACGCGTTCCCGCACGGCCCGCGCGGACAGCCGCCGGGCCAGCGTGCGGGTCCGGCGCTCGGCGCCCGCGTGGACGTCCCGCGCGCGGGCGCGCGTTCCGGACGCCTCCACGATCCGGCCGAGCAGGTCGGCCGAGCCGGCGGTGAAGTCCCGTTCGGCGATCAGTTCGGCGCGTCGGCCGAGCTTGTTGCCGAAGCCGCTGACGAGGTCGGCGAGGCCGTCGGTGTCGCGGGTGTCGGTGACGGCGCGCAGCAGCAGGTCGGTGAAGTCGGAGTCCTTCTTGACCGCGAAGAGACCGGCCGCCTCACCCTCGTCGGCGTTCATCTCGCGCTGGTAGCGGAAGAGTTCGGGGTCCAGGCCCAGCTCGCCGAGGTGCTCGATCCACCGGTCGTGGATCTCCTCCCAGTGCACCTCCAGGTGCGGGTACGCCTTGCCGGCGTCCATGAGGGCGTCGCGGAAGCCCTTCATCGTGCGGCGGCGGCCGTGCGCGCCGGAGGTGCCCTCGGCGGACGGCCGTACGGCGGTGGCCTCGGCGACGGGCAGGCTGTCCAGGCTGAGGCCGGGTCCGGGCCGGAAGGAGTACCAGGCTTCGGCGAACTTCCGCGGGTCGTTGGAGACCTGCCGTCCGCGCCACTCGCTGACCTTGCCGACGACCACGCACTCGCCGGTCTGCACGTGCTGCCACTCCAGCGCCACATGGCCGCAGTCGTCGGCGAGCAGGAACTTGCGCAGCACGCCGGAGCTGGCACCGCCGAGGGTGTTGCGGTGGCCCGGCAGCATCACCGAGAAGATCAGCTTGAGCAGGACGGACTTCCCGCCGCCGTTCTCCAGGAACAGCACGCCGGCGGGCGCGGGCCGGCGGGGCGGGCCGGACGGCTCCTCCGCGAAGAACTCCGCCTGCGTGGGCGCCGGGTCGGGCACGGGCTCGCCGACCCCCCGCAGGTCAAGCACGGTGTCGGCGTAGCGCGCACCGGCGGGACCGATCGAGTAGAGGCGGACCCGGGACAGCTCGTACATGGCGGACTCTCGTAAGTCTGGTGAAAGGTGCGGTGGTTCGGGTGCTGGCGGAGCTACGTCGGCGGCGGGGCCGTCAGGAGTGGAACGGCAGCCCGGCGTCGGCCACCAGGTCGAGGTCGTCGGTGTCCTCGGCGGGCAGCAGGCTGGCCGTGCCGTCGGTGACCGGGACGACGCCCAGCTCCAGCAGTTCGGCCAGGGCGGCGGCGCCGGCCATGTCGCGGACCTGGAGCTGGTAGCGGGCGGTGGTGCGGTAGGTGCCGCCGCTCTCGTCGCCGGTGCGTTGCAGGAAGCCGGATTCGGTGAGGAAGGCCAGGGCCTTGGCCACGATGCCGGTGGTGGAGGCGGCCGGCCGGCGGGCGTCCTTGGTGGCGCCGGTGGCGCTGCGTCGGGCCCAGATCCGCCAGGCGGACTCCAGGCCGGGCGCGCCCGTCGCCGGGTCGGTGTTCTCGCCCTGTTCCTCGGCGCGCTCCTCCAGCCGGCGGCAGGCCTGCCGGACGAAGGCGTCGACGCCGTTGACGGTGACCCGGCCGATGTAGGAGTCGTCGGCGAGGTCCTCGGGGCGCGGGAACGCCAGCGCGGCGGCCGCGAGGTGGGCGAGGCCGTGCAGGAAGCGGTCGCCGGAGTCGGCGGCGGCGCGCCGCGCGTAGTCGCCCATGCGGACGGCGAACGCGGAGTCCTCGGCGGCGGTCACGGCCATCCCCGCGCGCGGGGACACCTCCAGCACGACGAGCCCGAGGCCGGCGGCGACGGCGTCCGCGAGCCGGGCGAACGCCGGGTCGTCGCGGTGGCGGCGCAGCAGCTCGGTGTACTCCTGGTCGCGCGCGGGCGCCAGTTTCGGCTGGAGCCCGAAGGCGACGAGCCGCGCCGCGTCGGCGGCGTCGGCGGGGGTGACGGCGGAGCCCGCCGGCGCGGCGGCAGGCTCGGTCTCGCTCCACTCGACGTGCTCGGTCACGGGTTGGGCTCCTTGTCGCGCTCTTGCTTCGTCATGCTGCTTCCGTCCGGTCCGCGGCCATCCCGGCCGCGTCCAGCAGCGCGGTGCCCACGATGAGGTCCGCCCCGCCGAACTCGGGATCGTCCAGTTCGGTGCCGTCGTCCACGGCGAACAGCAGCTTCTCCTCGCCCTGGCGGTAGGCGGTGCCGACGGCGGGACTGGCCGCGTGGACGGCCAGCAGCGCCACCAGGTACGCCAGGTCCGGGTCACCGCTCCGCCGGGCCTCGGCGAGCAGCCCGGACAGCCGGCGCGGCGCGTCGGCGGGCAGGTCCAGCAGTTCCGTCGCCGCGGCGAGCTGTTCCTCGCTGAACCGGCTGTCGTCCGGCGTCGCGATCAGGTCGGGCTCGGGCATCTCCGCGCCCAGGTGCTCCCGCTCCACGGGCGGCGTCAGGAGTATGTCGACCAGGTCCGCGACCCGGACGGAGACCGGAGTGCGCAGTCCGGTGCCGTGCGCGAAGAAGGCGTCCGTGACGTGGATGGCCTGTTCCAGGGGCAAGGGCAGGACGGGGGCGACGAGATGGCCGTAGAGGTCGATGCCGGAGGTGGTCGCCGGCGTGGCGAAGGCCTGCCGGTCCTGTTCGGCGCGGAACAGCGGGCCCGCCTCCAGCAGGCGGGACTGGAGCTGGGTGTGGCGCCGGATGCAGTCCTTGACGATGTCGACCAGTTCGGCGGCACGGCGCTTGTGCCCGGGCTCCTCGGTCTCGTCGCGGGCCTTGCGGATGTTGGTGAGGATGGCGTTCTCGTGGCGGTAGCGCTCGGCCACGTGGTCCAGGGCCTCGGCGATCATGTCGGGGATGGCACCGAGCCAGTCGACCGCGCGGACGTTGCGCCGGGTGGCGTCCAGGGCCCGGCGTAGGGTCTCGGAGTACTGCACCGTGCGGTAGCGGGCCTGTTCGGCGGCGAGCTGGGCGTCGGCGAGCCGGCCGCGGCTGATCAGCACCTCCAGCTTGACCTCGGCGGCGATCTGGGCGCTGGTGACGTCCGTGTCGAGGGCGCCGACCAGGACGTTGACCGCCTCGTCGGTCGTCCGCAGGTACACCGTGCCGCCGGGGCCGGGAACCTCCTCGATCAGCTTGAAGTCGTAGTCGCGCCGGACGTACGTGCCGTCCGGCGCGAAGGTGCCGTAGACCGCGCGGAAGCCGCGGTCCACGCTGCCGACGTTGATCAGGTTCTCCAGGACCCAGCGGGCCACGCGCTCGTGTTCGGCGGCGGGCCGGTGCGGGGCCTGGGCGGCGATGCGCGGCACCAGCCGGGCCACGATCTGCTCGTGGTCGGCGCCGGTGTCGAAGTCCATGTTCAGCGTGACCAGGTCGATGGCGGCCAGCGCCACCTCGGCCATCCCGTACACCGAGTACTCACCGGCCAGGTTGGCCTTGCGCGCGTCCAGGTCGTGCAGCGGCGCGGTGCACGCGAGCGCGCGCAGCCGGCGTGCCAGCCCCTCGTCGGCGGCCGGACCCGGAGCGGGGCGCGGTCCCGCGCTGAGCTGGGGCGGAGCGCTGTCCGTCGATGCAGGCGAAGTCACGGTGCACAGACTAGGTCCTGGGTCTGACATCGACCCAAACGGACCCAGAAGCGACGGCCGTCACAGAAGCTCAAGACGCGTCGGCCGCGTCCTCCCCCACCCGCCGCCGGTACACCTCCACGACGCGCTCCAGGGAGTCCGCGAGGTAGGTCGCCAGCCGGCGTTCCGCGCCATGCCGGTCGCCGGCCTCAAGGGTACGCAGGATGTCACGGTTGCGGGCGAGGTACGGCTCGTGCAGCCGGCGCGGGTCGTCCACGACGTGGAAGGCGAGCCGCAGTTCGGCGAAGACGCTGCGCATCAGCTCGTCGGTGCGCTCGCTCCCGGCGAGGGCGACCAGCTCCCGGTGGAAGTGGATGTTGGCGGTGCCCAGCGCTTTCCAGTCACCGTCGACGGCCGCGCGCTCCCCCTCGGCGACCGCCGCGGCGAGCCCCTGGAGCGGGTACGGCGGCTCGCCCAGACCGCGGACGACGGCGCACTCGACCAGCGCGCGCGTGCGGTGGATGTCCTCCACGTCCTCGACGGTCAGGACCCGTACGAACACGCCCCGGTTGAGTTCGTGGACCAGCAGCCGCTCGTGCGTGAGCAGCCGGAACGCCTCGCGCAGGGTGTTGCGGGAGACGCCGAGCGCCCCGCCGATGGCGTCCTCCGACAACCGGGTGCCGGGCGGGAAGTAGCCCTCGGAGATGCGGCTCCTGAGGATGTCCGAAACACGCTCCGCGGTGCTCGTACGGCCCAGGAGGACGCGGTCGCCGGCCAGTCCCGTCAGCTGCTCTGCCATGCCCGGAATTCAAGCGCAGACACCAGGACGAGACAACGTGGGTATTGAAGGATCGTTGAACGATCCCCTACGGTGCTCCGCACGGCTCACTCCCCCGCACCCTCCGTCCCCCTTCTGCGAGGTGCCCATGAGCACACCCCCTCCGCCCCGCCCCGCGCCCTCCGCCGACACGCGCCGGGCGCGCGGTGAACAGGTCGCCGAGGACGGCGCGTTCGACTGGCTGCGCGCCCTCGGCCCGCGCGGCCGACGGGCGTTCGCCGGAGCTTTCGGCGGATATGCCCTGGATTCCTACGACTACTTCACGCTGCCGCTGAGCATGGTGGCGCTCTCGGCGTACTTCGGCCTCGACAGCGGCCAGACCGGCCTGTTCACCACCGTCACCCTGGTGGTGTCGGCGGTCGGCGGCGCCGTGGCGGGCGTGGTCGCGGACCGGGTCGGCCGGGTCCGGGCCCTGATGATCACGGTGATCACGTACGCCGTCTTCACCGTCGCCTGCGGCTTCGCGCCCACCTACGAGACGCTGCTGCTCTTCCGCGCCCTCCAGGGGCTCGGTTTCGGCGGCGAGTGGGCGGTCGGCGCGATCCTGGTCGCCGAGTACGCGAGCGCGCGCCACCGGGGCCGGACGCTCGGCGCGGTGCAGAGTTCCTGGGCGGTCGGCTGGGGACTGGCGGCGGTCGTCTACACGCTGGTCTTCTCCTTCGCCGGCGACGACCTGGCCTGGCGGGTGATGTTCTGGACGGGGGCGCTGCCGGCGCTGCTCGTGGTGTGGCTGCGGCGCCGGGTGCACGACGCCCCTGCGGCGACGGCGGCCCGCGAACAGGACCCGCGGCGCGGCTCGTTCGCGGCCGTCTTCCGCCCGGGCCGGGACGGCGCCCCGGGCCTGCTGCGCACCACGGTCTTCGCGAGCCTGCTGTCGACGGGCGTCCAGGGCGGCTACTACACCCTGGCGACCTGGGTGCCGACGTACCTGAAGTCCGAGCGCGGTCTGTCGGTCGTCGGCACCGGGGGCTACCTGGCCCTCCTGATCTCCGGCGCCTTCCTCGGCTACCTGACCGGCGGTCTGCTCACCGACCGGCTCGGCCGGCGGGCCAACATCTGGCTGTTCGCGCTGCTGTCGGCGGTGTGCGTCCTGGCGTACGCCGACATCCCGCAGGGCGCCGACGCCCTGCTGCTGGTGCTCGGTCTCCCGCTGGGCTTCTGCATGTCGGCCATCTTCAGCGGCTTCGGCTCCTACCTGAGCGAGCTGTACCCGACGGCGGTGCGCGGTACCGGGCAGGGGTTCACGTACAACACGGGCCGCGCGGTGGGCGCGGTCTTCCCCACGCTGGTGGGCTTCCTCGCGGACAGCTGGGGCGTCGGCGGCGCGCTGGTCTTCGGCGCGGCCGGCTACGGTCTCGCCGCGCTGGCCCTGCTCGGGCTGCCGGAGACGCGGGGGAGGGAGCTGGGGTGACGCGGGCGCACCGGACCGGGGGGCGTCCCGGCGCCGGGCGGGACCGGCCGCTCCCGCCCCGGCCCTTCGCCGGACGCCTCCGAGAAACCGTTTCTGTACTGGCAGACCGTTCCCGGAACCGGAGACACGAGAACACATGACCGCGATCGATCTGAACGCCGACCTCGGTGAGGGCTTCGGCCGCTGGCGGCTGACCGACGACGAGCGACTGCTGTCCGTCGTCACGAGTGCCAACGTGGCCTGCGGCTTCCACGCGGGCGACGCGGCCACCATGCGCCGGGTGTGCGAACGGGCGGCCGAGCGGGGGGTGACGATCGGCGCGCAGGTCTCCTACCGGGACCTGGCCGGTTTCGGGCGGCGCGCGATGGACGTGCCGTCCGCCGAGCTGGCGGCCGAGGTGGCCTACCAGATCGGTGCCCTGGAGGTGTTCGCGCGGGCCGCCGGCGCGCGCGTGGCGTACGTCAAGCCGCACGGCGCGCTCTACAACCGGGTCGTGCACGACGCGGAGCAGGCGGGCGCGGTGATCGAGGGCGTGCGCCTGGCCGGCTCCGCGCTGCCGGTCCTGGGCCTGCCCGGCTCACGGCTGCTGGAGCTGGCCGCCGAGGCGGGGCTGCCGGCCGTCCCGGAGGCGTTCGCGGACCGCGCGTACACCGACGCGGGCACACTGGTGCCGCGCGGCCGGGAGGGGGCCGTGGTGACCGACCCGGACACCGTCGTCGAGCGCTCGGTGGGCCTCGCGCGCTCCGGAGCGGTGATCGCGCACTCCGGCGCGCGGATCGAGGTGCGCGCCCGCTCGTTGTGCCTGCACGGCGACACGCCCGGCGCGGTCGGCCTGGCCCGCCGGGTGCGCGAGCGGCTGGTGGCGGCGGGCGTGCGGGTGGAGGCGTTCGCGTGAGGGCGCTCCCCGTCGGCGACGAGGCGCTGCTCGTCGAGGTGGCCTCGGCGGCGGAGGCCCAGGCCCTGCACGCCGAGCTGCTGCGGCGCCGCGCGGCCGGCGCGCTCACCGTCCGCGAGATCGTGCCGGCGGCCCGGACCGTCCTGCTCGACGGCCTGGCCGACCCGGCCCGCTGGGCGGCGGAACTGACCACCACGCGGGTGCCGGAAGCACCCCCGCGCGCGCGAGAGGTGATCGAACTGCCCGTGCGCTACGACGGCCCGGACCTCGGGGCGGTCGCCGGGCACTGGGGAGTCACCGAGCGGGAGGCGGCCCGCGTCCACGCCGGCACCGAGTTCACGGTGGCCTTCTGCGGGTTCACCCCCGGCTTCGGCTACCTCACCGGGCTGCCGGACCGCTACGACGTCCCGCGCCGCGCCACTCCGCGCACCGCGGTCCCCGCCGGTGCCGTCGCGCTGGCCGGGCCGTACACGGGTGTGTACCCGCGCTCCTCGCCGGGCGGCTGGCAGCTGATCGGCACGACGGACGCGGTCCTGTGGGACCACGCGCGCGTGCCGGCCGCGCTGCTGGCACCGGGGGCGCGGGTGCGGTTCGTACCGGTGGAGGGCGGGTGAGCGGCTCCTCCGCGCGCGTGGGCGCCGCACAAGCGCGGGGCTCCGTACCCGCCGTACGGATACGCGGCGCCACCCCGGCGCCGGGTGCCGTCACGCCGGCACCCGGCGCCCTCACGCGGGCGCGCGCCGCTGTCGTACCGGCGGCCGTGCCCGGGGAGGACGCATGACCGACCGTGCGCTCGTCGTCGTGCGCGCCGGGGCCCTGACCACCGTGCAGGACCGTGGGCGGCCGGGGTACGCGCACCTCGGCGTGCCCCGCTCCGGGGCTCTCGACCCGGCCGCGGCGGCGCTGGTGAACCGGCTCGTCGGCAATCCGGCGGACGCCGCCGTCCTGGAGACCACCCTCGACGGCTGTGCGCTGCGCCCCCGCTCCACGGTGACGGTCGCGGTCGGCGGCGCGCCCTGCCCGGTGACGGTGGACGGTCGTCCCGCCGCGTGGGGCGCCCCGGTCCTGGTGCCGGCGGGTGCGCTGCTGGAGGTGGGGGCGGCGACGGCCGGCGTACGCGGCTACCTCGCGGTCTGCGGCGGCGTCGCCGTGCGGCCGGTCCTCGGCAGCCGCGCCACCGACCTGCTGTCCGGCCTCGGACCGGCCCCGCTCGCGGACGGCATGGTGCTGCCGCTGGGCGCCCCGGCCGGTCCGCCCGCGCGCGTGGACGGCGTGCCGCAGCCGCGTCCGCCCGCCGAACTCGTGCTCCGGGTGACCCTCGGCCCGCGTGACGACTGGTTCACGGCACAAGCGGTCCGTGACCTCACCACGCGCGCGTACCGGGTCGCCGCGGCGAGCAACCGCATCGGGCTGCGCACCGAGGGGCCCGCACTGGCGCGGGCCCGGCCCGGTGAGCTGCCCAGCGAGGGCGTGGTCCTCGGCGCGGTGCAGGTGCCGCCGGACGGGCGCCCGGTGGTCTTCCTCGCGGATCATCCGACCACCGGCGGCTACCCGGTGATCGCGGTGGTCCGCGCCGCAGACCTGCCGGCCGCCGCGCAGGCCCCGCCGGGCACTCCGGTCAGGTTCGTGCCGGTGCGACGCCGCCGGGCCCCCCGTCCGTGACGGCACCCTCCGCCACGGCCGCGGGCGCCCCCACGGTCACGCTCTCCCCGGTGCGGTGTCCCCCGCGCGGGACCGGACCGCCGGAGGGATCCGACGCGGCGGGGCTCCCCACGGCGTGCCGCCGCCCGGACCCGGCACCGCCGGGGGCCGGCGGCAGGGCCACGAGCGCCGCGGAGACCGCTGCCGACGCGCGCAGGCCCAGCC
>NZ_JOCB01000095.1 GCF_000718775.1 Streptomyces sp. NRRL S-31 | reverse complement strand
CGCCACGACCTTCCCCGCGTCCGCGGCCCCACCGCCCCGCAAGACCAGGGCCACCACCCCTGCCGCGAGCGCCACCACGCGCCGTCCGACCCCCAGCCCGACCCCCACGGCCACGGCCTCCCCTTCCGCCCCGCCGACACCGACGCCGGTCCCCGGCACCCCCCGCAACCGGGGCCATGGCCACACGTGGCCGAATCGCCCCCGCTGACTTCCCGCCCGGCCACCCGCGACCGAGGCCCGGTTCGCCGGCCGGGGACGGTGATCCGGGCCGTGGCGCTGTGGGCCGGTACCCGGATCGTCGTGCCGGACGACATCGACGTGGACGTCAGGGGCTTCGGCCTGTTCGGCGTGTTCGGCGGGCGCGCGGCCCGCGGGGCGGCGTGGCCCGGGGCGCCGCGCGTCGTCGCGAAGGGCCCCGCGCTGTCCGGAGCCGTCGTCATCAAGCCGCTCCGACAAGCCCGTTGACCCCCGCGCGGCACAGGGAAACCCCTATGACCCGACGCGGCTCCTTGTCCCCACCCCTCCGTGCCGCCAACAATGCGCATGACAACCGAACGGGCGGCCGGAGACCTCCGGTCGCCCCGTCGTAAGAGGGGACCCCCACGTGAACAAGCCTCTCCTTGCCGCGCTTTCCGCCCTGGCGATAGCCGGGCTGGGCGCGACCCCGGCGATCGCCGCGCCGCACGCCGCCGCCGAGGCGTCCACCCCGCACGCGGCCAAGACGGCCCAGGCGGCCCAGGCCGTCAAGGCCACGGTGGACTTCGCCGGCACCGTCTCGCTCAGCAACTGCTCCGGCTCCGTCATCCGCTTCCCCGGCTCCGCCGACACCGACCCCGCCCTGGTGCTGACCAACGGCCACTGCCTGGAGACCGGCATGCCGGGCGCCGGCCAGGTCGTCACCGGCCAGTCCTCCAGCCGCACCTTCGGCCTGCTGAACTCCGCCGGCACCAAGGTCGCCACCCTCCGTGCCAACCAGGTCGTCTACTCGACCATGACCGACACGGACGTCACGATCTACCGCACCACCACCACGTACGCGGCGATCAAGAGCTCGTACGGCATCAGCCCGCTCACCGTCCAGGACACGCACCCGGTCGCCGGCACCGCCATCAAGGTCGTCTCCGGCTACTGGAAGCGCGTCTACAGCTGCAACGTCGACGGGTTCGTGTACCGGCTGAAGGAGGGCGACTGGACCTTCAAGGACTCGGTCCGCTACACCTCCGCCTGCGACACCATCGGCGGCACCTCCGGCTCCCCGGTCATCGACGCCGGCACCGGCAAGGTCGTCGCCGTCAACAACACCGGCAACGAGGACGGCCAGCGGTGCACGGTGAACAACCCGTGCGAGGTCGACGCGGCCGGCAACGTCACCGTCCGCCAGGGCATCAACTACGCCCAGGAGATCTACAACATCCCGGCCTGCTTCACCACCGGCAACAAGCTCGACCTGAGCGCGTCCGGCTGCACCCTGCCCAAGCCGTAGCCGTAGCCGTAGCCGCAGCCGCAACCGGCGGCGGGCGGTCACACCGGGGTGCGCCGGACCGCCCGCCCCGCCAGTACGTCCGTCCGCCGGCCGTCCTCGACGACGAACCGGCCGTCGACCAGCACGTACGGGATGCCGGTCGGCAGCGCCCGGGGCTCGGCGAAGGTGGCGCCGGACGCGACCGTCCCCGGGTCGAACAGGACCAGGTCGGCCCGGTACCCCTCGCGCACCAGCCCGCGGTCCGGCAGCCGCAGCCGCGCCGCGGGCCGGGAGGTGAGGTGGGCGACGCACTCCGGGAGCGTCAGCACGCCCAGCTCCCGCACGTAGTGGCCGAGGTAGCGCGGGAAGGTGCCGTAGGCGCGCGGATGCGGCTTGGTGCCGCGCAGGATGCCGTCGGAGCCGCCGGTGTGCGCGCGGTGCCGCATGATCGCGCGGACGTTCTCCTCATGGCCGACGTGCTGGAGGATCGTCGTACCGAGCCGGTCCCCGACCAGCAGGCGCAGGGCCGTGGCCCACGGTGCCTCGCCGCGCGCCTCGGCCGCCTCGCGGACGGTGCGCCCCACGAAGTCGCCGAGGGCCGGCTCGGTCACCCCGGAGACCTCGATGGTCTCCCACTCCACCGGCACCCCGTGGCAGCCGTCCGAACCGGTGACCTCCAGGTCGTAGCGGATCCGCTCGGCCGTCGACGGGTCGGTGAGCCGGGCCAGGACCTCCTCCGGGCCGCCCTCGCTCGCCCAGCTCGGCAGCAGCGCGGCGAGGGTGGTGCAGCCGGGGGTGTAGGGGTAGGTGTCCAGCGTGATGTCCGCGCCCGCGTCCAGCGCGTCGTCGAGCAGCGCCAGCAGCTCGGGCGCCCGGCCCCGGTTCACTCCGAAATTCATCGTCGCGTGCGCCAGGTGCAGCGGACAGCCCGCCTCCCGGGTCAGCTCGACCATCTCGGCGTAGGCCGCGAGGGCGCCGGCGCCGTAGGAGCGGTGGTGGGGGCAGTAGTAGCCGCCGTAGGACGCCACCACCCGGCACAGCTCGGTGAGTTCGGCGTCCCGCGCGTACATGCCCGGTGTGTACGTCAGCCCCGACGACATCCCCACCGCGCCCTGTTCCAGACCCTCCGCGACCAGCCGCCGCATGCGGTCCAGCTCTTCGGGCGTGGCCGGGCGGTCCTCCCAGCCCATGACGAGCGCGCGGACCGTGCCCTGCGGGATCAGATAGGCCGCGTTCACCGCGATGCCGCGGTCGAGCCGGTCCAGGTACTCGCCGACGCTCCGCCAGTCGAAGTCGATGTCGTCGCCGTACCCGTTCCACCCGGTGATCGCCCGCCGCACCTCCTCCAGCGTGCGGTCGTCCACCGGCGCGTACGACAGCCCGTCCTGCCCGAGCACCTCCAGCGTGACCCCCTGCGCGGCCTTCGCGCCGTGGTCGGGGTCGCGCAGCAGGGCGAGGTCGGAGTGGGCGTGCATGTCGATGAAGCCGGGGGAGAGGACCAGGCCCTCCGCGTCCACCTCCCGCCTGGCGCGCGGCCGTTGGCAGCCGGCCGCGGCGGCCTCCTTGACGATCGAGACGATCCGGCCGCCGTCGACCACGACGTCGGCGCGGTAGGAGTCCGCCCCGCTGCCGTCGACGACGTCGGCGTCCCGGATGACCAGGTCCTCCACGCGGGCCTCCTAGAAGAACGTACGGATGTAGTCGACGACCGTGCCGTCCGCCTCGGCGACCGGGATCAGCTGCCACTTGTCGAACGACGTGCACGGGTGGGACAGGCCGAAGCCGATCCAGTCGCCGGCCTCGACGTCCGCCCCCGGCTCGGTGCGCAGCCAGGCGTGCTGGTCGGAGAGTCCGGTGACGGTGATCCCGGTGGCCGGCCGCTCCTCGCCGTTCCGGCGTACCACCTGGGCGACGGGCAGGTCCAGGTCGTAGGCCGCGTCCCGCTTGCCCGCGTTGGCGAACGCCTGCTCGGGCGTCGGGCGGGAGACGACCTGCGCCCACAGCCGGAAGGCGGGCTCCAGGGCGCCCTCCCGCGGGACCCGGGCGAACGGGGTGAGCCTCTGGTAGTGCCCGTCGTCGTGCGAGACGTACGCCCCCGAGCGCAGCAGCTTCAGCACCGGCAGGGAGAGCGCGGGCACCTCGGCGAAGACCTCGGCCACCGCGTCGAACCAGGCGCTGCCGCCCGCGCTCAGCACGATCTGCTCCGCCCCGCCGAACCGTCCGTCCCCGTCCAGCAGCGTGGCCAGCGCCACCAGCCGGCGCAGGTAGGACCGGACGCGCTCCGGGTCGGCCCCGGGCACCTCGCCCTCGTAGCCCGCGACGCCGACCAGCCGCAGCGTCGGTACGGCGGCCACGGCCGCCGCGACCTCGGCGCACTCCGCCTCCGTGCGCACACCGGTCCGCGCGCCCTCGCCCGCGCCCAGCTCGATCACCACGTCCACGGGCCGTGCCGCGCCGCGCAGCGCCGCGTCCATCAGCTCCACCCCGCGCACGGAATCGACGTAGCAGATGAACCGGAACTCCGGGTCGGCGGCCAGTTCGGCGGCGATCCGGCGCAGGGCCGGGGCGTCCACCAGTTCGTTGGCGAGGAAGACCCGCCCGACGCCGAACGCCCGCGCCACCCGCACCTGGTGGGGCACCGCGAGGGTGATCCCCCAGGCGCCGTGCGCGAGCTGCCGGTGGAAGAGCTGCGGCGCCATGGAGGTCTTGCCGTGCGGGGCGAAGGCCAGCCCGTGCCGGGAGGCGTACGTCTCCATCAGCGCGAGGTTGTGCTCCAGGCGCTCGGCGGACAGGGCGAGCACGGGGGTGGTGAAGCCGTCGTCCTCCCGGAAGAGGTTGCGGCGCTGGGCGGCCAGCTCGCCGACGGTGAGGCCGTCGGCGTCCGCCGGGAGGCCCTTGAACCGGTGGTCGACGCGTTCCTCGGCCAGCCCGGCGAGGCGGTCCGCGGCCAGGCGGGCGAGCGCTTCGGTGCTCATGGAGCCCCTCTCTCGGCTGTTGCAATATGTGCAACAGTCATTGCATGTGGTGCTTACTGGTGTCTAGCATCTCGCCGAACACCGGGTCAACGACAGTCGCCACCCGGAGCATCGACAGGAGTCATCATCGACGACGCTGCTTACGCCTCGGCCGTTGCGCGCCCGCTGGACGTCGTGGACGTGGTAGCGCTCGGCGAGTCCATGGTCACCTTCCTGCCCAGCCGTCCGGGCCGCCTCGCCGACGTGCCCTCCTTCGACCGGGCCATCGGCGGCGCCGAGTCCAACGTGGCCTGCGCCCTGGCCGCCTTCGGGCACCGGGCGCGCTGGACCGGCCGCGTCGGCGCCGACGGCTTCGGCGACCACCTGCTGGAACGGATCGCCGGGTACGGGGTCGACGTGTCGTCCGTGCGCCGCGACCCGGACCGCCCGACCGGCGTCTACTTCCGCACGGCCGGCGAACGCGGCACCGGCGCGCACGAGGTGGCGTACTACCGGGCCGGGTCGGCCGCGTCGGCGATGTCGGCGCGGAACATGGACCTGGAGGCGGTCCGGGCGGGCCGCGTCCTCCACCTGTCCGGGATCACGGCGGCGCTGTCCGACGACTGCCGGGAACTGCTGCGGGAGCTGCTGGCCCCCGGCCCCGGGCGCCCCCTGGTCTCCTTCGACGTCAACCACCGCCCCCACCTGTGGCGGCACGCCGACGGGGGCACGATCCTGCGGGAACTCGCCCGGGCCGCCGACATCGTGTTCGTGGGGGAGGACGAGGCGGAACACGCCTGGGGCATCACGGGCGGCCCGGAGGCGATCCGCGCGGCCCTGCCGGAACCGGGACTCCTGGTGGTCAAGCAGGGGGCACGGGGGGCCACGGCGTTCGGCCGCGGGCCGTATGCCGGAGCTGTGGGTTCCGGAGCCGTGGGTTCCGGAGCTGTGAATGCCGGATCTGCGGATGCCGGTTCCGTGGGTGCCGGTTCCGTGGATGCCGGGTCCCCTTCCTGGTCCCATCACGAGCCGGCCCTGCGGACGGCCGTCGTGGCCACCACCGGGGCCGGGGACGCCTTCGCCGCCGGATTCCTCTCCGGGACCCTGCGCGGCCTGCCCCCGAGGGACCGGGTCCGCCACGGCCACCTCTTCGCCGCCGCCGCCCTCACCACCCCCGGGGACCTGGCCGCGCCCCCCTCCCGCGACCACGCCGACCGCCTCGCCGCCCTGGACGACGACGCATGGGGGAGACTTCGTCTCGGCCCCGGCTGGACGCAGGCCGATCGGGCCCCCAAGGAGGCGAACATCCCATGAGTCAGACCGTCGACCGCGCCCTGAGCATCCTGCCGCTGCTCGCCGAGGGCCCCGCCGACCTCGGCCAGGTCGCCGACCGGCTCGGCGTGCACAAGTCCACCGCCCTCCGCCTCCTGCGCACGCTGCACGAACACGGCCTGGTCTACCGCCAGTCCGACCAGCGCTACCGCCTCGGTGCCCGCCTCTTCGCCCTCGCCCAGGAGGCGATGGAGAACCTCGACATCCGCGAGATCGCCCACCCCCACCTCGTACGCCTCAACGAGAGGTGCGGCCACACCGTCCACCTCGCCGTGTACGAGGAGAACGAGGTGCTCTACATCGACAAGGTGGACAGCCGCTACCCCGTCCGCATGTACTCGCGGATCGGCAAGCCGGTGGCCATCACGGTCGCCGCCGTCGCCAAGCTGCTCCTCGCCGACCTGCCCGAGGCCGAGCGCCGCGACGTCGCCGAGCAGCTCGACTACCCCCTGTACACGGCCCGTTCGACCCCCCACGCCGAGGCGTTCCTGAAGGAGCTGGCCACGGTGCGCGAACAGGGCTGGGCCACCGACCTCGGTGGCCACGAGGAGTCCATCAACTGCGTCGCCGCCCCCATCCGCGGCGCCGACGGCCGGGTGGTCGCCGCCATGTCCGTCTCCGCGCCGAACGTGGTCGTCACCGCCGAGGAACTCCTCACCCTGCTCCCGCTGGTACGCCGCACGGCGGACGCCATCAGCGGCGAGTACTCCGGAAGAACGCCAGTGAAGGGCACCCCCGCATGACCGAGAAGACCGCGCTCACCCCGAAGACCCACACCACCCCGCCCGCGAAGTTCTCGCACGGCGTGAGGAAGGGCAACATCCTCCAGGTCGCCGGCCAGGTCGGCTTCCTGCCCGCCGAGGAGGGCAAGCCGCCGACGCCCGCCGGCCCCTCCCTGCGCGAGCAGACCCTCCAGACCCTCGCCAACGTCAAGGCGATCCTGGAGGAAGGCGGTGCCACCTGGGACGACGCGATGATGATCCGGGTCTACCTCACGGACGTGGACCACTTCGCCGAGATGAACGAGATCTACAACGGCTACTTCGAGGAGCAGGGCCTCACCCAGCCGCCCGCCGCCCGCACGACGGTCTACGTCGGTCTGCCGGCCGGCCTCCTCATCGAGATCGACGCGCTCGCCGTCCTCGGCTGACGCCCGCGCCGCCCTCACGTACCTCGCGCGTCACACCATCACGCGCACCCGCACACCCGCACATCCCGCACGGCACGGCACCCTCCGGGGCGCCGTGCCGCGGTCCGCCCTGCCCGAAAGCACGATGCACTTACCCAGAGGACCCCCGTATGTCCGTCCCCCTCGCCGCACCCGCCCCCAGCGCCCCGCCCCACACCGGGGGCCTGCTCCTCCTCATCGACGGCACGCCCGGCCTCCTCACGGTCGCCGTCCTGGGCATAGCCCTGCTCCTGCTGTTGATCATCAAGGCACGGCTCCAGCCCTTCGTGGCCCTGCTCGCCGTCTCCGTCACCGTCGGCCTGCTGGCCGGCCTCTCCGTCACCGAACTCTTCGGCACCGTCCAGCGCTCCGACGCCGTCTCCACCATCGAGTCCGGCATGGGCGGCATCCTCGGCCATGTCGCGATCATCATCGGCCTCGGCACGATGCTCGGCGCGATCCTCGAGGTCAGCGGCGGCGCCGAGGTGCTGGCCTCCCGGCTGCTGGGCCTCTTCGGGGAGAAGCGGGCCCCGCTCGCGATGGGCCTGACCGGTCTGCTCTTCGGCATCCCGGTCTTCTTCGACGTCGGCATCTTCGTCCTGGCCCCGATCGTCTACGCGGCGGCCAGGCGGGCCGGCAAGTCGGTGCTGCTCTACTGCCTGCCGCTGCTCGCCGGCCTCTCCATGACCCACGCCTTCCTGCCGCCGCACCCCGGCCCGGTCGCCGCCGCCGGACTGCTGCACGTCCAGCTCGGCTGGGTCATCCTCATGGGTGTCGTCTGCGGCGTCCCGGCGGTGCTGGCCGCCTGGGCGTACGCCGCCTGGATCGGCAAGCGGATCTTCGTCGCCGTACCGCAGGACATGGTGGAGGCCGCGGAGGAGGCGAAGCGGGCGGTGCTGGCCGAGCAGCGCGCGCAGGGGGTGGCACCCCGGGAGCACCCGGTGCCGCTGGGCACGGTCCTGACCATCATCGGTACGCCCCTGGTCCTGATCCTGGCGGCCACCTTCTCCTCGATCGCCCTGGACCCGTCCCCGGCCCGCTCGGTGCTGGAGTTCGTCGGCAGCCCGTTCGTCGCCCTCACCTTCGCCCTGCTGCTCGCCTACTACCTCCTCGGCATCCGCCGCGGCTGGTCCCGCAAGTCCCTGGAGACGGTGTCGACCTCGTCCCTCAAGCCGGTCGGCAACATCCTGCTGGTGGTCGGCGCGGGCGGGGTCTTCGGCGCCGTGCTGAAGGCCAGCGGGGTCGCGCAGGCGCTGTCGGACACCTTCCACGACGTGGGCCTGCCCGTGATCGTCCTGTCGTACCTGATCTCGCTCGTCCTGCGGGTGGCGCAGGGCTCGGCGACGGTGGCGATCGTGACGACGGCGGGCATCGTCGCCCCGCTGCTGACCGAGGGTCACCATTCCCAGGCGTTCGTCGCCCTCGTCATCATGGCCATCTCCGCGGGCTCCATCTTCGCCTCGCATGTCAACGACGGTGGATTCTGGATGGTGGCCAAGTACTTCGGCATCAGCGAGCGCGACACGCTGCGGACCTGGACGGTCCTGGAATCGGTGCTGTCACTGGCGGGGTTCGTGGTGGCGGCGGTGGTCAGCGTGTTCGTGAGCTGACTGGTTACGGCACAGGGAAGTCGTCCATACTGCGGCCGTGGAGCAGCGCATAGGATCGAGCAGCAAGCCGTCCGGGGCCGAGCCGTCGAAGGCCGAGCCCGTCACGGGCGCCGGTTTCGACCCGGCCTTCATCCCGGGGATCACGGGCCCCGCGCCGACGGGCGCGGTACCGAAGGTGCCGAAGGAGCCCGAGCAGTCCGGGAAGCTCGCGAAGCCCGAGCAGTCCGAGGAGCCCGACGACGCGGCACCGGTGGGCCGGACGGCGGAGGACGAGACGCCGGAGGACAAGGCGCCGACGGCCGCGGAACCGGCGGACGGCGGCGGCCCGGTCTTCGAGGCGTCCGACCGCCGGGCGCGGATAGTCGCCGACCGCGCGGGCGTCCGCCTCAGCCTCGACGAGGAGTCCTGCGAGTTCCGCTGGGACGAGATCGCCGCGGTGGAGACGGAGTCGTCCCGCTTCGGCAAGCGCCTCACGATCACCGTGCACACCCCCGACCGCCGCTGGTACCCGATCGAGATCGAGGCGGCGGCCAGGGCGCGCTCCGGCGAGTGGGAGTCACAGCTGGACGCGGTGCTCGACGCGTACTTCGAAGAGGCAGAGGACAGCGAGGACACCGAGGAGGCCGCGGAGACGGTCGTGAAGGAGTAGCCGGACAGCTGCGGTACCGGGCGGTCTTGCCGATCGTCCGGTACCTGCGGTCGGCGTTCTCCAGCCGCTGCGACACGGCGTCCTTGTTCCGGAGGTCTCCCGCTCGACGACTTCGGATCAGTGCTGCCGGTCGTGCCGTCCGCCGCCACGGTGACCACGGTGGTCGTGGCGGTCCCGGTGGTCATGGCCCCAGGAGGCGGAGTCGACGAGGCGGCCGTGGTCGTCGCGCAGGGTCGCGGTGTCGTGGCCGGGGTCCCACACCGACTCGCGGCGGTCCTGGTAGAGGTCGTTCTTCCGGTCCCGCCCGAAACCGGTGTGGACGCGCACGCTCTGGTGGTCCCTCAGACGGTGGTGCCGGAAGGTGTACGAGTGGCCGTCCTCGTCGGACAGCGTCCACCCGTCGAGGTCCACGGCCCGGGGCCCGTCGTTGGCGACTTCGACCCACTCCTGGTTCAGGGCCGCGTTGGAGCGGTCGTACCGGGCTGACGTGTGCGTCTGGGCGCCGCTGATGACGATCTGCGACCGCTCGGCCCGGCCGGAGTGGTCGTGCGCCCGGTCGGCGGCCGAGGCCGGCAGGGCCACGGCGCCCACGACGGCGGTCGCCGTCACGACGGCCGCGACGACGCGGCGACGGAGGGCGGAGGCGGATACGAGTACGGACACGAGAGTCCCCCTTCGAGAGGGTTGCGCACACCCCGCGACCCGCGTTCGCGGCGCACGGGGGCGACCGGTCGGTCGCACGCCCACACCTTGCGGCGCCGCGTCCGCACGATCGAGGAAACGCGCGGACTGTTACCAATCGCGGATATATCTGCGGCTATCGGGGGTAATGCCCGAACCGGCGCTCCTTCAGGGCACCGACGAACGCCCCGAAGCTCGCGGCCGGGAAGGTGAGGGTGGCCCGGGCGGGGGCCTTGGAGTCACGGACGGATATGTGGGTGTCCTGGTCGGCGACTTCGACGCAGGCATCCCCCTGACCGCCTCCGGAGAAGGATGACTTCGTCCACGTACCGGGGGTCAGCATGCTCACAACTCCTTCGTCAGCCTGTGGATGAAGTCACGTGACCGGTAGGGGTCGAGTGACACCGCCTCCACCCTACGGAACAGTGTTCGATAGCGCGTGAGCTGGGCTTCGGCATCGATGAAGACAGGGCCGCCGGGGCCGTCGCGGACGATGGTGTCCAGCTTGGGCACCGGCCCGCCCGCGTACACCATGGCGCTGCCCGCTCCGCCGAAGCCGTCCAGGTCGAAGGGGATCACGCGCACGGTCACGTGAGCGGCTTCGGAAAGTTCCAGTACGCCGGTGAGCTGAGCGCGTGCCGCGCTGCGGTCGCCCACCCTGATGCGCAGGGCCGCCTCGTGGATCAGAGCCTCGTACGGGACCGGGTCCGGGCGCTCGATGACGACCCGGCGCTTCATCCGGTGTTCCACCCACCGCTCCACGTCGCGCCTCGGGTACTCCGGGTTTACGTAGGTGAAGAGGGCGCGGGCGTAATCCGGTGTCTGCAAGAGGCCGGGAACATGGAGGAACTCCACGTCCCAGCGGTAGCTGGCGTGGTGCTCCAGCTCGGGCAGATCCATGAACGGCGTCGGCAGCCGGCCTCGGTACTCCTCCCACCAGCCGTGCGTCCTGTCGGTCGCCATCGCGACCAGGGCATCGATCAAGGCGGTGTCCGTGCAGGAGTACTGAGCCGCGAGTCGCCGCACCCGCTCCTCACTCACCCCGGCGGTACCGGCCTCGATCTGGCTCATCTGGGCCGAGTCGGTCCCGAGGAGGGCGGCTGCCTCGCGCCCCTTCAGTCCTGCCGCTTCACGCAGCTTCCGCAGTTCGGTACCCAGCCGCTCCTGCCGTGCGGTGGGCTGTTGCCTGCGCGGCATGGCATCCTCCCTCACTTCAACTGCACCGTGTTCGCTGCCTCGTTCGGGGGTAGGTTAGGCCAATCACTTGCGGCGTCCCAAATTGTGGCCCTACGGTCGGTGACGCAACGATCGCGCAGCGGAAGTGCACCGTGCCGTCCTGCTCTGACGGCTCGGCAAGGCCACCGCGCGCCGAAGTCCTCTTCACCGACCGGAGTTGATGACGCATGCCCGAAACCGAGACGTGGGACTACACCCTCTGCATCCCCAACGACCTCAGAGCCGTGACCGTCTGTCGCAAGACCCTGCGGGTGATCCTGGCGCTGCACGGGTTGACGGCTCTCGCGGACACGGCGGAGCTGTTGGCGGCGGAGCTGGTCTCCAACGCCGTACGGCACACCAAGGGACCGGCCGCGCTGCGGGTGCGCCGTTCGCCGCGGGGGCTGGTGTGGATCGGGGCGTGGGACACCGACCCGGAGCCGCCCGAGCCGCCGGTTCCGCTGGCGGAGGCCCTGGAGCGGGAGGACGGCCGGGGGCTGGGACTGGTGACGGCCTGCGCACGGCAGTGGGGCTGGCGGCCGTCGGCCCGGTTCGGGGACCGGGGCAAGTACGTGTGGTGCGAACTTCCGGTGCCCCTGCTCAGTGATGTCGGAACGGGATGTTGAGCCAGGGGCTGCCGGGGTCGGACATCAGGATGTGGTGGGCCTCCACCGTGTTCTGGTACCAGTCGCCGAACTCCTCGTCGTCGAAGTGGAGGCTGCGGCCGAGGATGTAGCCGGCGGAGAAGTCCTGCCACGACTTGTAGGAGAGGGCGGCGGCCCGGCCGGCCCGGACGACGGCGGACTCGGCCTCGGCGAGGGTGCCGTACCTGGTTCCCAGTCCCCAGCGGGCCATCTTGGACGCGCGTCCGAGGTCCCAGGCGTCGACGGACGTGACGTACCGGCTGCCGTCGAGTACGCCGTCGGCGCGCATCCGGGCCTCGTAGCGGGTGATGCGTCCGATCAGCCGCTGCACGCCCTCGATCCGCGCCTCGACCTCGGACTCGGGCCGGGGCTCGGTCCTGGTGACGCCGTCCTCGCTGACCACGACCGAGCCCTCGGACCTGGCGCGGATGACGTTGGCGGCGGCCTGGCGCCAGTAGCCCGTGTCGACGTGGCCACCGAAGTCGCGGGCGATGGTGCGGCGCAGGTCGAGGACGAAGTCCCAGACGGAGCTGTGCTGTTCGCAGGCGAGGAGGTCGCGGAGGCAGGTCAGCCACTCCTCGCGGGTGGTGATGCCCCACCACTCGCGCAGCCGTTTCCGCTCGTCCGGGTAGCCCGTGCCGTGCCAGGCCATGGCGTTCCAGAAGGAGCCGTTGTTGACGCACAGGAGTCCGCCGCAGGCGAGGCCGTGGGCGACGGTGCCGTGGAGGGGGCCGCCGACGCGGAGGGTGCGCAGGCGCATCGACTCTCTTAGGGCTGGGGCCTGCGTGCCGTACTGCGCCCAGGTCGCCGAGTGGGGTGGGGCGGAGGGCAGGAACGCCTCGCACGGGCTTCCCGGGTTGACGACGATCATCGGCGGATCGGCCGGATCCCAGACCTTGGCGAACCACTCCAGGCGGTTCCAGTCGAACACGCGGTGGGGCTCCGGGGCGGGCAGCATGCCCTCGGTGTACACGGCCCAGATCCGCCCGCCGGCGACGCGGGGGTCGCGCCCGAAGACGGCGTACGTGGCACTGGGCGTGGCGTCCGCCTTGTCCTTCTCTATCTCGAAGAACAGCATGCTCCGCCCCAGCACCGAGAAGTACCCGACCCAGTCCCCCCGGCTCTTGGTCTCGAACAACGCCTGCTCGATCTCCGAGGGCGGGGTCCAGGCGGGTGGCGCGGAAACCGGAAAACCAGCGGGCGGCGGCCCGAACGACATAAGACTCCCCCGTGCTCGTTCGTCGTTACGATATCGTTTTCTGTGGATCGTCCATCAGGTTAGCTTACCGACGGACCATTCGGCCGAATTCCATGCTTGCTCAAACTCTTCCCGGCTGATCAGGCGGGCGGCAAATTCTGGCTGGTTGGCCACGTCTTCAATGTGACCTACTGGAATTTCACTAAGTCCAATTTCTGCTGTCTCATGAGAGCTGTCAGCTCTTAGTTGTCGACCATCTCGGTAGCGTTGGACTTTGCGCACCTCGTATCCATCGTCACCGATTTCGCTATAGAATCCCGTCGGCTCCGATTCGAAGTCATGCAGCCAGTCCACTTGCCAATATTCCATGTTTCTCAGTTCTTCCCGTGGCTGACGATGCGGTCTGTTAGGTCGAGAGCTCCGTCATTTCTTATAACGTAGACGTCCGGCCGCTCAACGGAGCGCATGACGTCCAGTCCGCGCACGTCTATCTCTATGTAGTGACTGAACTTGTGGCCAGCCCACGGTATTCGCATGAAGGCGTACGAGAGTTGCCCAGCTGTCTTGGTTGCCGGTTTTATGTCGGAGAGGTATTGGCCGTCGCCGAAGCGGGCATCCTTGGGACTTTGTGCTTTTGTTGATGGATGCATTTCATTGCTCTCGAGGATGCCGTTGTATCCCTTCTCGTTCGTGTAATGGTATAGGGTATCGAGTTCTTCGGGGGGTACGTGTTCGACCGGGTGCTCGCACGCGTCCGGCGCCAAACCCAGGGGATCTCCCCATGTATGCGGGTTTTGGACATACATACTTGGATTAGGGGCCGCGTCCAGACCTAGGGGGTCCGGGCTGAGATACCGAGCCGTCTCCGGGTCGTAATGGCGGAAGTAGTTGTAATGCAACCCCGTTTCCGGGTCGTAGTACTGGCCCGGGAAGCGTAGCGGCGTGTACGTCGTGCTGTTCTTCGACCATGCCGTCGTGCCCCACAGCGTGCTGCGGGTGTGCCATGCGATGTCGCCCTGTTCGTCGATCAGTTCGCTCGGCGTGCCCACCAGGTCCGTGACGATCGCGAAGAAGCGGGAGTCGATCTCCTGTTGGGGAGCCTCCGACGCGCTGATGCGTTCCGTCTGGGCGAGCGGGCGCAGGCCCTGGTGGTCCCAGGTGAGGGTGACCGGGTGGGGGAGGGCGGGGGACGTCGTCGTCTGCTCGCAGAGGGTGGTGCCGTCCCAGGTGAAGTCCACCCTCTCCAGGACCGTCTCGCCGTCGTCCGCCAGGCGGAGCTTCGCCGTGCGGCGGCCCAGCGGGTCGTACGTGTAGCGCCAGCGGGTGCCGTCCGGGGTGGTCACGGAGGTCAGGCGGTCCTCGGCGTCCCACGCGTAGCGCCAGGTGTCCGGCTTGCGGGACAGCCGGGTCTTCTGGCGGAGCGTGACCCGGCCCAGCGCGTCGTGCTCGTAGCGGACGTCGCCCGCCCGGGTGATGCGGGTGCCGACGTACGCCCGCCGGCCCCGCGCCTCCGCGCCCGGGTGCTCCGCCGGCCAGGACGCCTCCGTCTGGTTGCCCGCGTCGTCGTACGCGTACCGCTCGGTCCAGCCCGCCGCGTGGACCGCCGTCACCCGGCCCGTCGCGTCCAGGTCGAAGCGGCGGGAACCGGACAGGTGGTCGTCGATGCCGATCAGGTTGCCGTCGGCCCGGTAGGTGTACGCCCGGTGCTGGACCCGGTGGCCCCCGGCGCCGGTCACCGACTGGGTGGTCAGGCGGCCCAACGCGTCGAAGGTGTGCTCCAGGACGACCGCGCCGCCGACGCGGCGGGACACCTCGCGGCCCGCCCCGTCGTAGGCGAAGTCGATCGCCCGGCCCGACGCCACCATGCCCGTCCGGCGGCCCGCCGCGTCGTACGACCAGGTCGTCTCGGCCCCGGCCGGCGTCGTCCGGCTCGCGCGGCGGCCCAGCGCGTCGTACGTGTACGTCACCGTGCGGCCGTCGACCCTCTCCGAGCGCAGGCGGCCGTGGCGGTCGCGCAGAAGGGTGAGCGTCGTGCCGTCCGGGGCCGTCGCCTGGGCCAGTTGGTCGGTGAGGTCGTAGGCGTACGTCGTGACCCGGCCCGCCGCGTCCTTGCGGAGCACCTGGCCGAGCGCGTTGCGCTCGAACGACGTCACCTCGTCCAGGGCGTTCCGGCGTGAGACCAGGCGGCCCGCCGCGTCGTACGCGTAACGGAGCCTGCGGTCGTCGAAGTCCGTCTCCGACGCCAGACGGCCGGCCGCGTCGTACGCGTACGTCCACGTCAGGCCCTGCGGGTTAGTGACCTTCGTCAGGCGCAGTTCGGTGTCGTGCTCGAACTCGTAGCGGACGCCGTCCGGGCCGGTGCGGGCGGTGAGCAGGTCGAAGTGGGTGTACTCGAAGCGGGAGACGCCGCCGAGCGGGTCGGTGTGGCTCGTGCAGTTGCCCTCGCCGTCGTACGTCCACGTCTCCGCCGTACCGTCGGGGGCCGTGCGGCGGGTCAGATGGCCCTCGACCGACCATTCCAGGCGGGTCGTCGCGCCGGCGGGGTCCGTGATCGCGGTCGGGCGGCCGAGGGCGTCGCGCGTGTAGCGGGTGGTCGCGCCCAGCGGGTCCGTCACCTCCAGCGGGAGGCCCGCGCGGTCGCAGACGACGGTCGTGGTGTTGCCCAGCGGGTCCGTCACCGACGTGAGGTGTCCGGCGTCCGTGTAGGTGAAGCGGGTGGTCCGGCCCGCCGGGTCGGTGACCGACGTGCGGTTGCCCCGGGCGTCGTACGTCTGGCGGATCACCGTGCCGTCCGGGTTCACCACCTTCACCGGCAGGCCGGAACCGTCGTACTCCGCCCTGGCCTCGCGCCCGTCCGGGCGGACCACCCGGACGAGGTCGCCCGCGTCGTCGTACGTGAACGTCGTCGTGTGGCCGAGGGGGTCCGTCGTGGAGAGCAGACGGTTGTAGCGGTCCTGGGTGCGGCGGGTGGTGGCGCCGGAGGCGTCCGTCTCGGCGATCACCTGGCAGCGGCGGTTGACCAGGTAATGGCTGGTGTGGCCGTGCGAGTCGGTGATGGTCGTGGAGTGCTCGCCGGAGACCGGATCCACCGGCCCGTAGCCGAACGTCGAAGCCAGGTGGCCGGCGGCGCCGGACTGGCGGGTGCAGCGGTCCTCGTCGTCGTAGGCGTAGGTGAAGTGGCTGTCGTTGGTGTCGGTCCAGGAGGTGATCCGCCCCCGCTCGTCATAGCCGAAGCGGGTGGGACGGCCGGAGGAGTTGATCACCTCCGTGAGGTGGCCGTCGGTGTAGCGGTACCGGATCAGTTCCTGGTCGGTGCCGTCCGCCGCCGCGCCCGCCAGGTGCAGGGCGGTGATGCGGTCGTCGGTGGTCGACACCAGCACGCGGTGGCCGCAGCTGTGTGCGAGGGCGTGGGGTACGCCGGTCGTGTCGTACTCGAAGGTGATCCAGTTGCCGTTGCGGTCGTCGATCTGTTCCAGCCTCGCCAGATCCTCGGACCGGTCGGCGAAATGCCGCACCTGGCCCGAGTCGGGGTCGGTGAGGGTGTAGCCGTCGTCCGTACGGTCCAACGGCCAGCGAGGGCCGTGGCCGGGCAGGGTGGGGACGCCGGGAGCGGGGTGCGGGTAGGCGAGTACCAGACCGTCCTCGCCGACGAAGACGACGCCCTGTGCGTCGATCTCGAGGCGCTGGTCGAACGTGGAGCACCAGGTCGGGCCGAACCAGCCGCCGAGCCGGTACGACGACTCGAACTGACGCCTGACCAGCAGGGGAAGCACACCGGTCAGTGAGAGGTCGGTCGCCGGCAGCACCATCCGGCCGGTCGCGACGTCGACGGGGTCCTTCTTGCAGACCTTCTGCTTCGGGCGCCGGGAGACGTCCTCCGCCCTCTCCTCGACCGCGTTCCGCGCGCCCTTGCCCCTCATCCGTCCGGCGAGTCTCTCCGCGCCCTCCTTCAAGGCCGTCCGGATGCCGCCCCGGGCCAGCCCCGTGCCCTTGGTGCCGATCAGTTCCGGGAACAGGCGGCCGAAGAACTCCGACGGGTCCTTCCTGAAGCCGTCGACCGCGGCCGTCACGGTGCGTTCCGGGTGGGCCGCCGTGGAGGCCAGGCCGGCCAGCGTCATGCTGACGTTCTGGAGGTAGGCGGCCGGGTGGGTGATGTTGTAGGGGTCCATGGGGTTCAGGCCGCGGGCGAAGTCGACCAGGCCGGCCGTGCCCTTCAGCGCGCCGCCCACCACGTGGGTCAGTTCGGTGCCGGTCGCGTCCACGGTGTCGTGGAAGTCGTTGCGGATACGGTCCAGCGGCGGGGGCTCGGCGGGAGCGTGGGCCAGGGCCGCCCTGACCTTGCCCTGCGCCTCGGAGGCGGCGGTGTTGCGCTGTCTGCGCGCCTCGGAGAGCTGGTGGCGGGCGGCCTGGACGTCGGCCTTGCCCGGGTCCACGAGCTTCCCCGGCTTCGGGCCGGGGTCTTCGCCCGCCTCCACCTTGGCCTGGTACGCCTCGACCTTCGCCGTGTGGGCCTCGAACGCCTCCTTGGCGGCCTTCACGCCCTTCTTGTACAGCTCCACGGCGTCCTTGGCCTGGCCCTGCGCCCACGTCACCGTGTCGGCGTAGGACTCCAGCGCCCCGGCGGCCGTCTCGCACGCCTCGGCCGCCTGCGCCCACTTGGCGGGGTGGACGCCGAACTTCTCCCGGAAGGCGTCGCCGCCCTCGCCCTTCCAGCCCGAGGAGTCGACCTTCTTCAGGCCCTGGCCGACCTTGTCGAAGGCGCCGTGGAAGTCCTTCAGGTGCTTGGCGCTCTCGCGGATCTTCGCCGGGTCGCCGTGGACGAGTTCGTTCGCCTCCTCCGTCTCGCCCAGCTGCTGCTCGCCGGGGGTGGCGCCCAGGTCGGAGGCGACGCCGTCGCCCCAGTCCTCCACCACGTCGGCCCACTTGTGCGCCCCGAAGTGGTCCAGGCCGTCACCGATCTTGTCGGTGGTGTAGTCGACGCCCTTGCCGACGATCCGCTTGCCGCGGTCGATCAGGTGCTCGCCGCCGCTGAGCAGCGAGTTGGTGACGTCCCCGAGGCCCATCAGCCCTCGCCCCCCTGGCCTTCGGCGGCCTTGGCCCGCTCCTCGGGCGAGGGCCCGGACAGATCGTCCACCACCCGGTCGTACTGTTCGTCGGACATGCCCAGCACACCGTGCAGGTTCTCGGGGTTGACGCCTGGCAGCGGGCCCAGGGTGCGGGAGGTCATCACATCGCGCAGGGCGTCCTTGCCGCTCTGCCTGCTGTTGGCCCAGGCCTCCTCGAAGGACTCCTGGCTGTAGTCCACGCCGCCGCCGTACCCGCCGGACGTGGCGATCTCGCCCCAGCCCTGCTTCTCCACCTCCTCCTCGGAGGCGTACGGATTGCCGACGGCCGCGTTGGCCACGATCTTGAAGGTGCCCTCGACGTACCGGTCCGTCTCGTAGTACGTGCCCGCCGCCAGCCCCGTCTTCTCCGCGAAGGCGTTGCCCTCGCCGATCAGCGACCGCACGCCCCACTCCCAGCGCTCGCAGAACGACTTGAACGCGTCCGTCAGACCCTCGTGGCCCAGCTCCAGCCCGGACAGCGCGAGGTCGCCGAAACCACGCCCGGCCCCGGCCGCGCCGACCATGCCCAGTTCCCTCAGCTCGCCCAGCGCGTCCGTCAGGCCCTTGGCGATCAGGTCGAGGCCCTCGGTCTTCAGGTCCTCGCCGCTGTCGGTCACCGTACGTCCCCCCTGCCGCCGTCGACGTCCACCGCCACCGCGTCCGGCACGATCCCCCGCACCGGCGGGAAGACCATCCCGTCCGCACCGTCCGCGCAGTCCAGCGCCACCCCGCAGGGAACCCCCACCGCCGGGACCGCGGCGTCCAGCAGGCGGGCGCCGAGGACGGTCAGGTACCGCCACTCGCGGGCGGCCTCGCCGCGCGCCACGGCGTAGCGGGCCAGCGCCTCTTCGTCGGAGAAGGCCAGGAGGAAGCGGAGGCCGCCGTGGTCGGCGGCGAGCGGGTCGCCGGTCTCCTCGTCGAGCGGGACGAGTACGGCCGTGCGCCGGAACTCGCCCAGCAGCGCGGCGAACACCCGTCGCCCGTCGTCCGGTCGCGCGGCGGGGGGCACCTGGTCCGGGGGCGGTGTGTGCTCGGGTGCGGACGGGTCGGCGGACGCCTCCGGTTCCGTGGTTCCCGGTGCGCCCGGTCCGGTCAGGTCCGCGTAGTCGTACAGCCGTGACCTGCGGACATCTCCCACCGGGCCGGCGCCTCCCCCGTGTTCGGCCATGCCAGGGATCATCACACCGGGGCGCCGCCGGTCGCAATCCGGTGACCGGCCGACCGCTCGAGTCCGGCCGCTCCACCAGGCGAGTTGTGACTCCCATGCGAGTACGCGACGCGACGTGAGGACGCATCACCCCTTGAGCGCGAGTCCGGCCGCGCACGGCGAACGCCCGGGCCGACGGGGCCCGGGCGTCGTCATGTGCCGTACGGCTCAGGTCACGGCAGGGCGTGCACCTTCGCGCCCACCGGGGTCGACCAGGCGTTGCCCGAGGCCGCGTCCCAGTTCGTGGACCAGGTCATCGCGCCCCGCAGGTCGGGGTAGGTCCTGGACGGCTTGAAGGTGCCGCAGTTGGTGCCGGCCGTCAGGCAGTCCAGGGCGTTGTTGACCACGCTCGGCGACACGTACCCGCCGCCCGCGGCCCGCGTCGAGGCCGGCAGGCCGAGGCCCACCTGGGACGGGGACAGACCGCCCTCCAGCTGGATGCAGGCGAGGGCCGTCAGGAAGTCGACCGTGCCCTGGCTGTAGACCTTGCCGTCGCAGCCCAGCATCGAACCGCTGTTGTAGTACTGCATGTTGACGACCGTGAGGATGTCCTTCACGTTCAGCGCCGTCTGGAAGTAGCCGCCCGACGTCGACTGCATGTCGATCGTCTGCGGGGCCATCGTGATGATCAGCGACGAACCGGCCTTCGCGGACAGCGACCGGAGCGCCTGGGTCATGTACGTCGGGTTCAGCCCGTTCTCCAGGTCGATGTCGACGCCGTCGAAGCCGTACGTCTGCATCAGCGAGTAGACCGAGTTGGCGAAGTTGGCCGCCGAGCCGGCGTCGTTCACCGACACCGTGCCCTTCTCGCCGCCGATGGAGACGATGACCTTCTTGCCGGCCGCCTGCTTCGCCTTGATGTCGGCCTTGAACTGGTCGACCGTGTAGCCGCCGAGGCCGGCCGAGTCCAGGTTGAAGGAGACGGCACCCGGAGTGGAGGTCGAGTCCGCGAAGGCCACCGCGATGATGTCGTAGGCGGCGGGGACGTCGGACAGCTTCTGCACGGTGGCGCCGTTGTTGAAGTTCTGCCAGTAGCCGGTCACCGCGTGCTTGGGCAGGGAACCGCCGCCGCCTCCGCCTCCGCCTCCGCCGCCGGAGGTCGTGGTGCCCGTGACGGTCGCCGACTTCGCGGACTCGCCCGCCGCGTTCGTCGCCGTCACCTGGAAGGGGTAGGAGGTGGCGGCGGACAGCCCGGTCACCGTCGCCGACGTGCCCGTCACGGCCGTGACCTTGGTGCCGTTGCGGTAGACGTTGTAGCCGGTCGCGCCCGACACCGGCGACCAGGACAGGGAGACCGAGGAGGACGTCGTGCCGGAGACCGCGAGGCCGGCCGGGGCCGCCGGGACCGTCGGGTTCGGGGTGCCGGTACCGCCGCCGTCGGGGCCGAAGACCGAGACGTCGTCGGCGTAGTAGGCCGACTGGCCGTACCAGCCGTGGGTGTAGACCGTGACGGAGGTCGTGGACGCGCTTGTCGTGAACGTCGTCGACAGCTGCTTGTAGGAGGGCGCGTCGGGGGTCCAGGTCGAGACGTCCGTCGTGCCGGTGCCCGACACGCCCAGGTAGGCGTAGCCGCCCTGCACCCACGCGCTGAGCGTGTACGTCGAGCCGGGCTTGACCGCCACCGTCTGGCTGCACTGGGCGTTGTCCTGGCCGGACGGGGTCGCCTTCAGGGCGGCGGTGCCCCCGTGCACCGGGGAGGAGACCGTCGTACCGCTGCCCGCCGAACAGGTCCAGTCGCCGAGGCCGGACTCGAAGCCCGCGTTGCGGACGTTGTTGACGTCCGCCGCGGAGGCGGGGGTGGCCGCGGCGAGGCCCGCGACCGAGAGAGCCAGGGTGGTGGCGGCGGACCACGTCGCGAGCCGCCGTCTGCGGGGTCTGGGTATGCCTGGTGCGCGGTCCACTGGAGCCTCCGGTGGGGAGTCGACGGGGAGAGGGGGAGAGCACGGTGGCCACCGCTCGCCCTACAAGTTGGTCCAGACCAATCAGGGTGTCAAGAGGTCCAGACCAAAACCGTTTCCGATCGGCGACTCAACCTGTCCGGGTTTGACGGCACTTGCTACTGGAGAGTTCCACACCGGCTTCACCAACGCTGTTCTCCGGCCATGCGGCCGTGGATACAGTGCTCGGGTAGTCACGCAATGAAGTCACCCCGGCGCACCGGAGTCACCCCGGCGGGCCGGCGGGTGCGAAGAGCGGGGAGCTGCACGTGCCAACTGCCATTGCCGTGACCAGCGCCGACCTGGCGCTGCCGGCGCAGGACGAACGGACCATGCCCGCCGTGGTGCTGGCCGGCCTCGACCGCGAGCCGCTGGACGAGTGCCTCACCGAACTCCAGGCCCTGACCGAGCAGTACGGCCATGTCGTCGTCGTGTGCTCCGAGGCCACCCCGGAACCGGTCATACGACGGCTCCACACCCTGCGCTCGCTGCTGGAGAGCGACCGCATCGCCCTGTTCCGGCCCGGGCTGCCACCGCTCGGCATCGCCGTCCTGGCCCGCCAGCTGCGCCAGCTCGCCTCCTGTGACCTGGGCCCGGGCGTGCTCGCCTCCGCCGGACGGCTGCTCACCCACTACATCCACGCCGGGGCCGTCCTCGGCTCCGTCGCCAGGCTGGACCGGGTCCCGGTCGGGCTGAAGGCGCACGCCAGGTCGTGGGTGCCCGGCAGCCAGTTCGCGGTCGTCGCCCACCCCGAGCCCCAGCTCGTCCGGGTCGGGCCCGAGGCCACCCTCGACGGGCCCGAGTTCGGCACCCGGATGCTGCTCGCCAAGGGGCAGTTGCAGAGCGACTGGGCCGACGGGCTCGGCACGCGGTGGGGCGCGCAGGGGCTGAGCGAGACGCCGTTGCCCGCCGAGTCCGCCGTGTGGTGGGGGACCGGCCGGCTGGTCGAGTTCTGCGCCTACCTCGCCGAACTCTCCGTCCTCTACCAACTGGTCACCTCGGTCAGGCAGTCCAGCTGTCACTGGTGCGGCATCGACGTCATCGGCGACCGCTGCGTCTTCTGCTCCGCCGGTCCGCCGTCCGCCCCCGACGCCGTCGGGCCCAACGCCCCGGAGCACCGTGCCCCGGAGCACCAGCACCGTGCCCCGGAGCCCCGCGCACCCGCCTGACCGGCCCGCCCCGCCCGGCTGACCACACCCGTTGACCGACCCCGGACGCCGGCGGCCCGGACACGACCCCCACCGCCCGCACGACCGATCCCCCAATGAGGTTGCACGGTTCATGAACTCCCGTCAGCGCCGCGGCGTGATACTCCTGATCCTGTCGGCCCTGTGCGCTCTGGGCGCGTTCGCCGGCGTGCTCTCCGTCGTCCACGACGCGAACTCCAAGGTCGGTCCCGAGGTCACCGCCTACCGGGTCAGGTCCGAGGTCAAGCCGTACACCACGCTCGGCACGGACCAGTTCGAGCGGGTCACGATGCCCAGGCGGTGGCTGTCCGACAACGCCGTCACCGACCTGCGGCAGATCCGCGGCAAGATCGCCGTGACCACCCTGCGCGCGGGCTCCCTGCTCCAGACCGACATGATCGTGAACCGGCCCGCCCTCCAGCCCGGCCAGCAGGAGGTCGCCATCATGATCGACGCGGCGACCGGCGTGGCGGGCAAGATCACCCCCGGCTCGCGCGTCAACGTCTACGCCACCTTCGAGGGCCGGAAGGAGGGCGACCCCGACCAGTCGAGGATCATCGTGACCAACGCCCGGGTCCTCGACGTCGGCCGGATCACCGCCCTCGAACCCGACGACGACACCCGCCGGCAGCCCGCCGAGGCCGTCCCGATCACCTTCGCGCTGTCCACCGTCGACGCCCAGCGCATCACCTACGCCGAGTCCTTCGCCCAGCGCGTCCGGCTCGCGCTCGTGGCGCCCGGCAGCGAGACCGGCGTCCCCGACAAGGACCGCACCTACGAACTCGCGACGGACAAGTGAGAGGCGGCCCGCATGCCCACCAGGATTCTCCCGGCCGGCTCGGACCCGGACGCCGTCCGCTCCCTCACCACGCTGCTCAGCCAGCTCCCCGACAGCGAGCCGCAGCCCCCGGTGACCGACTCCACCCAGCTGGTCGACACCCTCGCCCGGCTCGCCGCCGAGTCGGTCGACGAACTGCCGGAGGTGGTCGTCGTCCACGAGCGCGTCGGCCCGGTCCCGGCCCTTGAGCTGATCCGCGAGGTCGCCCTGCGCTTCCCCGCCGTCGGCGTCGTCCTCGTCACCACCGACGCGAGCCCCGGGCTCTTCGCCGCCGCCATGGACTCCGGCGCCCGCGGCCTGGTCGGCCTTCCGCTGTCGTACGACGAACTCGCCGGCCGCGTCCAGGCCGTCGCCCAGTGGTCGACGGGGGTACGACGGCACCTCGGGCACGGCGCCGAGGCGCTCGCCGGGGCCGGCGGCACCGTCGTCACGGTCAGCGGCGCCAAGGGCGGCGTCGGCGCGACCCTCGCCGCCATCCAACTGGCCCTCGCCGCCCAGGCGTCCGGCCGCGCCACCGTCCTGGTCGACCTCGACCTCCAGACCGGCGACATCGCCTCCTACCTCGACATCCAGTTCCGCCGGTCGGTGGCCGACCTCGCCGCCATCACCGACATCTCGCCGCGCGTCCTCGCCGACGCCGTCTTCCGCCACGGCACCGGGCTCGCCCTGCTCCTCGCGCCCGGCGAGGGCGAGCGCGGCGAGGAGGTCACCGACCGTGCCGCCCGCCAGCTCGTCAGCGCCCTGCGCTCCCGCTACGAGGTGGTCGTCGTCGACTGCGGCGCCCAGCTGAGCGGCGCGGGCGCTGCGGCGGTGGAGACGGCCGACACGGCCCTGCTCGTCACCACGCCGGACGTCATCGCCGTACGCGCCGCCAAACGGACCGTACGGATGTGGGACCGGCTCCAGATCCGCAAGGCCGAGGAGACCACGGTGGTCGTCAACCGGCTCACCCGCGGTACGGAGATCCAGCCCGCGCTGGTGCGGCGCATCACCGGCACCGCGCTGGCCCGGACCGCCGTACCCGCCAACTACAAGGAACTCCAGGGCGTCGTGGACGCGGGCCGGGTGCACGAACTCGACGCCAGGAGCACGGTGAAGCAGGCGCTGTGGGCACTCGCGGGGGAGCTGGGCCTGGCGCGGGCGGCGGACGAGCAGGGCACCCACCGGGGCGGCGGCCGGGGCGCGGTGGGCTTCAGACGGCGGAAGGAGTGAGCGCGCGATGAGGCGACCCGGTGGGGATCGCGGACAGGTCAGCGTGGAGTTGCTCGGCATGACGCCGCTGATCCTGCTGACGCTGGTGCTCGTGTGGCAGGCCGTGCTGGCGGGATACACCTTCACGCTCGCCGGGAACGCGGCCGACGAGGCGGTGCGGGCCGGGACGGCGGTGCCTCCCGGGGAACGGGCCGGGGCGTGCCGCGAGGCCGCGCTGAAGCACCTGCCGGACGCGTGGCGCTCCGGCGCCGGGGTGCCGCCGTGCGGGGGATCCGGCTATGTCACGGCGGACGTGGACCTCAAGGTCCCGGTCCTCTTCCCCGGCTTCATCGACTTCCCGGTCACGGTGCACGGCCACGCGGGCGCCGTCGAGGAGGCGAAACGCTGATGCCGTACGCGGACGGACACGGACACGGACACGGACACGCGCACGGGCGCGGGCGGCGGAACAGGCCGGGGCACGGACAGCGGCAGCGGCAGCGAAGCAGGTTCGGACACGGGTTCGGGCGCCGATCAGGACGTGGGTTGGGACGTGGGTCCGGGGGCGGGCGGCGCGACACGGGTCAGGTCGCCGTCGAGTACCTGGGCTTCATCCCGGTCCTGCTGATCGTCGGGCTGGCCGGCGTCCAGATCGGAGCCGTCGCCTACGCCGCCGAGCAGGCCGGTACGGCGGCCCGGGCGGGGGCGCGCGCGGCGTCGCTGGGGCGCAGCGCGCAGGAGGCGTGCGCGCGGGCGGTGAGCGGCGGGATCGACGTGAGCTGCTCGTCCGGCGGCGGAGGGGACTCGGTCACCGTCACCGCGACCGTCCGCATCCCCACCGTCGTCTGGGACCTGGGCGACGCCACCAAGTCCGCCACCATGCCCCGCGACCACTGAGAGGGGACGCCGACCATGAGCCTGCGGGCACGCATCAGCACGCCGGAGGAGCACGGCAGCCGGGGAGAGGACGGGCACCTGGTCGCCTCCTACCGGGCCAAGCTGCTGGAGGAGATCGACCTCGCCGAGATGAGCGCCCTGGCCGCCGCCGAGCGCCGGGCCCGTCTGGAGCGGGTGCTCGGGCACATCATCAGCCGCGAGGGCCCCGTCCTGTCGACCGTCGAGCGCTCCCAGCTGATCCGCCGGGTGGTGGACGAGGCGCTCGGCCTCGGCATCCTCGAACCCCTGCTGGAGGACGCGTCGATCACCGAGATCATGGTGAACGGCCCCGACGCGATCTTCGTGGAACGCGGCGGCCGGGTGGAGCAGCTGCCGTTGCGGTTCGTCTCCGCGGACCAGCTGATGCAGACCATCGAACGGATCGTGTCGACGGTCAACCGCCGGGTGGACGAGTCGAACCCGATGGTGGACGCCCGACTCCCCTCCGGCGAGCGCGTCAACGTCATCATCCCGCCGCTGTCCCTGACCGGCCCGGTCCTCACCATCCGCCGCTTCCCGCGCTCCTTCACCCTCCAGGAGCTGATCGGCTTCGACTCGCTGGACGAGCACATGGTGTACCTGCTGGCGGGACTCGTGCAGGCGAAGTTCAACATCATCGTCTCCGGCGCGACCGGCACCGGGAAGACGACCCTGCTGAACGCGCTGTCCGGGCTGATCCCGCCGCACGAGCGCATCATCACCATCGAGGACTCCGCAGAACTCCAGCTCCAGCAGACCCATGTGGTCCGGCTGGAGTCGCGCCCGCCGAACGTGGAGGGCAAGGGCCAGGTCACCATCCGCGACCTGGTCCGCAACTCGCTGCGGATGCGCCCCGACCGGATCGTGGTCGGCGAGGTCCGCGGCGGCGAGTCCCTGGACATGCTCCAGGCGATGTCGACGGGCCACGACGGCTCGCTGGCGACCGTGCACGCCAACAGCGCCGAGGACGCCCTCACCCGGCTCCAGACCCTGGCCTCCATGTCCGACGTCGAGGTCCCCTTCGCCGCCCTGCACGACCAGATCAACAGCGCGGTCGACGTCATCGTCCAGCTCACCCGGTTCGCCGACGGCGCCCGCCGGATCACCGAGATCGCGCTGCTGGACAGCCACGGCGGGGAGCCGTACCGGCTGGCCACCGCCGCCCGCTTCGAGGCCCGGCCGATGACCCCCGAGGGCCGGGTCCACGGCGCCTTCCGGTACTTCCCGCTGCCCCGCCGGGCCGCCGACCGCCTCTACATGGCGAGCCAGCCCGTCCCGCCGGCCTTCGGCGTCGCCCGCACCGCCGACCAGCTCGCCACCCGAGAAGCCAGGTAGCCGCCCATGGAACTCCCCACCCTCGTCCAGGTCACCACCGCGGTGGCGCTGCTGGCCTGTGTCCTGGCGGTGGCCGGGGTGCACGCCTACGCCTCCGGACGGGCCCGGCGCGCCGCCCTCGTGGACCGCCTCGCGCACACCGGGGCGCCGCCGGCGACCGGCCGCAGACGCCGCTTCCGCGCCCTGGACCGGCGGCTGCGCCGCACCCGCCTCGGCCGCCGGCTCCAGCTGCGCCTGGCGGCGACCGGCCTCGACGTCACGCCCGGCGAGTTCCTGGGGTACCTGCTCGCCACGGTCGCCGTGCTCTGGCTGCTCGGCCAGGCCACCCTGGCCCCCTTCTTCGGCCCGCTCGCCGGGCTGCTCGGCGTCTGGGCGGCGGTCCAGTTCCTCAACTGGCAGCGGCACAAGCGCATCGAGCGCTTCATCAACCAGCTCCCCGAACTGGCCCGCATCCTGGCCAACGCCACCCAGGCCGGGCTCGCCCTGCGCACCGCGATCGGCATGGCGGCGGAGGAACTGGAGGCCCCGGCCGGCGAGGAACTGGCGAAGGTCGCCGACCAGCTGGCCGTGGGCCACTCCCTGGACGACGCGCTCGGCGAGCTGGCCGGCCGCCTGCCCTCCCGCGAACTGGTCGTCCTCGTCACCACGCTGGTGCTGTCGAACCGCGCGGGCGGCCAGGTGGTCTCGGCCCTGCGGAACCTGACCGAGACCCTGGAGGAACGCAAGGAGACCCGGCGCGAGATCCGCACCCAGCTCTCCCAGGTGACCATGACGTCGTACGCCGTGCCCGTTCTCGGTGTCGGCGCGTTGTTCCTGATGAACGGCGTGAAGGACGGCGCGCTCGACCGGATGACCGGCTCCCCGGTCGGACAGGCGTGCGTGATCGTCGCGTTCGCCCTGTACGCGGTCGGCTTCGTCCTGATCCGCCGCCTCAGCCGGATCGACGTGTGAGGGAGGTGACCCGATGGCATTCCTGCTCGCCCTGCTGACGGGCCTCGGGGTCTGGGGCGTCTTCGCCGGCGTCCGCATGTACCGCGCGGACGCCAGGCTCCCCGCCGACCTCGCCGTCGCCCTGGAGGTCGGCGCCACCCGCACCGGCGCGGTCGGCTCGGTCGTCGACCGCCTGGGCATGCGGTACGCGCCGCTGGTGCTGCGCCTGATGGGCCCGCGGCTCGTCACCAGGTACCGCCGCAAGATAGATCTGGCCGGCAACCCCGGCGGCCTGACCATCGACCGCTACGCGGCCCGCCGCGCGGTCTACGGCGCCCTCGGCGGCGTCGGCTTCCTGGTCTTCCTGCTCCGCGGCCAGTGGTTCGTGGCGCTGCTGCTGCTCCTGTTCGGGGCGTTCTGGACGGAGGTCGGCATCTGGTCGGCGATCCGGGTCCGCCGGGACGTCATCGAACGCACCCTGCCGGACTTCCTGGACGTCCTGGCCGTGGTGGTCAGCGCGGGGCTCGGCTTCCGCCAGGCGCTGGACCGGGTCGCCTCCCGCTACGAGGGTCCCTGGGCCGACGAACTCCGCATCACCCTGCGCCAGATGGACCTCGGCATGAGCCGCCGGCAGGCGTTCGCGGAGCTGCGGCGGCGGAACGACTCCGAGCAGGTGGCGATGTTCGTGACGGCGTTGCAGCAGGGGGAGGAGCTGGGCGCGCCGATCGTGGACACGCTGGTCTCCCTGGCCAAGGACATGCGCCGCACCGACGCCCAGAACGCCCGCCGCAAGGCCGCGCGCGCGGTGCCCAAGGCCACGCTGATGATCACCACGTTCATGGTCCCGGCGACGATGCTGCTGCTGGGCGCGGGCCTGCTGCTGGGCTCCGGGGTGGACTTCGGCTCGCTCACGGGGAAGTGAGAACGGGCGTGACGGCGACGGGGCGCGGCACGCCGCAGAGGGCAGGAGCACGCCTCCGGGCATGGCTGACGAACCGGATGCCACCCGCACCCCGCCTCACCCGACGGGACCCGGCAGCGCCGACGGGGCCCCCGCACCCGGCGGGGCCCTCGGGGCCTCCGGACCCGGCCGGGGTCTCGGGGCCTTCGGACGCGGTGGAGTTCCCGGGGCCTTCGGACCTCGCGGGGCTTTCGGGGCTTCCGGATCCGGCGGCGTTCCCGGGGCCGTCCGACCCGGCGGGGGTCTCGGGGCTTTCGGACCCGGCGGCGTCTGCGGGGCCTCCCGATCCGGCGGGGGTCTCGGGGCTTTCGGACCCGGCGGCGTCTGCGGGGCCTTCGGACCCGGCGGGGGTCTCGGGGCCTTCGGACGCGGTGGAGTTCCCGGGGCCTTCGGACGCGGTGGAGTTTCCGGATCCTGCGGGGCCTGCGGGGCCTTCGGGCTCGGCGGGGGTCTCGGGGCTTTCGGACCCGGCGGCGTCTGCGGGGCCTCCGGACCCGGCAGGGGTCTCGGGGCCTTCGGGCGCGGTGGAGTTCCCGGGGCCTTCGGACCTCGCGGGGCTTTCGGGGCCTCCGGATCCGGCGGCGTTCCCGGGGCCGCCCGATCCGGCGGGGTGCCCGGGGCTCCCGGACCCGGTGGCGCTCCCGGCCGAGCCGTCCGAGAAGCTCCAGATCCGGGCCCTCCAGGCGATGTGCCGCCAGGTCTTCGGCTTCCGGCTGGCGATGATCGTCGTATCGGCCCCCGCCGCCCTCCTCAACGCGGCCCCCGGCCTCGGCGCCCGCCTCGTCGGCGCGGCCGTGGTCGTCACCGTCATGGTCTCCTACGTCCTCTTCCGCGACTGGGAACGCTTCGGCCCCCTCCTGCTGCGCCACCCCAGCCTGCTGGCCGTCGACACCCTGTCCGGTTCCTTCCTGCTGATCTCGGCGGGTCCGGACACCACGCTCGCCTACGTCAGCGTCTGCACCCCGCTCCTGGCCGGCCTGGTCTACAGCTGGCGCGGCGCCGCCTGCTTCGCCTCGCTCCAGTCCCTGATCCTGCTCCTGGTCCACACCACGCTGAAGGCCGACCGGCACGCCTCCGCCGCGGAGGCCCTGCTCCTGCCCGGCCTGTGCGTCATCGCCGGCGCCCTGGGCTCGACCCTGCGCAACCTGATGCTCCGCTTCGGCACCGCCACCCAGGCCCTGACGGCGGTGCAGGCCCGGCTCGCGGCGGCGGAGGCGGTGAGCGAGGAACGCGCCCGGCTGGCCCGGGAGATGCACGACTCCGTCGCCAAGACCCTCTACGGCGTGGCCCTGGCGGCGGACGGCCTGGCGGCGACCGCCTCGGCCGACGCCCCGGATGCCGCCCGGGTACGGCAGCAGGCGGAGCTGGTGTCCCGCTCGGCGCGCAGGGCGGCGGCGGAGTCCCGGGAACTGCTGACGGACCTTCGGCGGAACCGTCCCGAGACCGCGGACCAGCTTCCCTTCTGGCAGGAACTCGCACACCAGGCGGCCGACTTCACCCGGCGCACCGGCCTCCCCGTCACCTGTCACTGGCGGCCGGACGACCCCGCCCCCCTGCCGCCCCTGCCGGGCCCCGTGGCACGCCACGTCCTCTCCATCGCCGCGGAGGCGCTGGAGAACGCCCACCGGCACGCGTCCGCGACCCGTGTGGACGTACGGGCTGCGGTCGAGGGTCCCGTGCTCAGCCTCACGATCCACGACGACGGCGGCGGCCTGCCGCCCGGCACCACCCTGGAAGGGCTCCGCGCCCACGGCCACTTCGGACTGCTCGGCATGGTCGAACGGGCCGCGCGGACGGGGGCCCGCATCCGGGTCGGCAGAGGGGCGCACCGGCGCGGCACCGAGGTGCGCCTGGACATCCCGCTGCCGGTACCCGCCCCACCCACCCCGTCCCGGTCCCGCACCTGAGAGGAGGCACCATGCGCCCATCGCACTGCGTCCCCCGGCCCGGCTTCCCGCCGCCGCCACCGGCACCCCCGCCGTTGCGGCTGCTGGTCGCCGACGACAATCCCGTGGTCCGCGCCGGCCTGACGGCCCTGCTCTCGGACCGCCCGGACACCACGGTGGTGGCTCAGGCGCGGGACGGCCGGGAGGCGTACGAGGCGGCGGTCCGGCACCGGCCGGACGTCATCCTGCTGGACGTCCGCATGCCCGGGGTGGACGGGATCTCGGCATTGCCCCACCTGGTGCGGCTGGCCCCCGTCATGATGCTCACCTACAGCCACGAGACGGAGACCGTACGGGAGGCGCTGCGGCTGGGGGCGGGGGGATACCTGGTGCACGGCGAGTTCACGACGGAGCAGCTGGTGCGGGCGGTACGGGATGTGCGCGAGGGGCGTCCGCATGTGACCCCGGGGGCGGCGCAGGCGTTACTGACGACGCTTCGTGACGATGCACCTGCACAGCGATCTTCTCAACTCCCCTTTGATTCCGCCGAATTACCTCGTCCAGCTCTTTCGCAACTGCAACCCGCTATGGGACAGTCGTTCCGTTCGCGGTTCCGGCTGAGCTCGAGGGAGGCGGAGATCATGGACCTCATCGCGTCCGGCATGACCAACCAGCAGATCGCCGCCGCCTGCTTCATCAGCGAGAAGACGGTCAAGAACCACATCAACCGCATCTTCGCCAAGCTCCACAGCACCACCAGGTCCCAGGCCACGGCCAAGTGGCTGGGGGTGGCGTGACATGACACACCGCACAGGGAAACCCGCGGGGGAATGGGCCTGGGGTTGGGTCCTGGGGCCCTTCGGGGCGGGGAGTGCCGGGCCGTACCTTGCGCGGACCGGAGGCGAAGCTGGAGGGGAAAACCGTGAGCAAATGGTTCAACACCACCGTCGCGTATCTTCAGTCCCGGACGGCCCGCGGCGACAGGGGACAGACCGCGGTGGAGTACCTGGGCATCATCGCGGTGGTCGTCGCCATCGTCCTGGCGATCACCGGGACGAGCATCGGCCAGTCGATCTACGACGCGATCACCAACAAGATCTCCGAGGTCACCGGCGGCTGATTCCTCCGCGCCACGACGCAGGGCAGGCCTTCCCCATCTACATCACGGTGGTGGCGGGCCTGCTCTTTCTTGCGTTGGCCTATCTCGCGGTGGGCCAGGCGGCGGTGAACCGGAGCGGTGCCCAGACGGCGGCGGACGCGGCGGCTCTGGCGGCGGCTCAGCAGACCCGCGACCAACTGGCGGGCATGTGGGTGGACGACGTACGCGACCCGGCCAAGTGGCAGGCCATCTTCGACGGCGCCGGGGCGGCCGACTCCTGCTGGCGTGCCGACCAGCTCGCCGCGCAGAACGACGCGACGGCGCGGTGCACGTTCGACGCACCGCTGAGGTATGTGGTCGACGCCAGGACGAACAAGCCGGTGGGCGACTCCGTCGTGCCCGGCACCGAGAACACGCACTCGACGGCGCACGCGACCGCCGTGATCGAGCCGCTCTGCACGTTCAGGCCGCCCGGAGAAGAGGCCGAGAAGGCCGAACTTCCCTCGCTCACCTGCGCGGACGACAAGGTCTGGCAGGTGGAGCCGGACGACAGCACGGGGCTGCCGAGGCCCGAGGACCTCTTCGACGTCCATCTGGCCGACTCACCAGCGAACGACCGATGACGAAGGAAGCGGAGCTATGAGCATGCGGTTCACTGCACGGGCCCGGAGGGGCATGGTCGCATTGACCGTCGCGGCTGGTCTGGCCGTCGGTGCGGCCGGGTGCGGTGGGAGCGGCGGTGGCGAGAAGAAGCCGGAGGGCGCGGCATCCGCGGCCAGGTCGGGTGACTCCGGTCCGAGCGCGCAGGAGGGGCAGTCGGAGGAGCCGCTCGCGGAGCTGAAGGGGTCGGACGGCCTGCTGCTCCAAGTCACCTCGGCACAACGTGACGCGGGCGGCTTCGTCACGGTCAACGGCACCCTGAAGAACGACGGGGCGCAGACCGCGGTGATCCCCTCGGCCCTGAGCGGCAACGAGACCGAGATCATCAAGAACGGCAGGTCCTTCGGCGGGGCCACGCTGGTCGACTCCCAGGGCAAGAAGCGGTACTACGTGCTGCGGGACACCGAGGGCCGTCCGCTGACCACCACCGGCTTCTCGACCCTCAAGTCCGGCGCCACCCTGGCCGTCTTCATGCAGTTCCCGGCGCCCCCGGCGAGCGTGAGCGAACTGGACTTCCAGCTGCCGACGTTCACCTCCGCCGCCATCAAGATCTCCGGATGAGGCCCCAGTGACCACCACACCCCGCCTCGCCCTCGCCGGCGCCCTGCTGCTCTGTGCCGTGACCCTGCCCGCCGTCCCGGCGCTCGCCGATGGCACCGGACCCGGTGAACCGCCCGGTACCGAGCCCTCCGCCGCCGCGCCTGTCGAGGTCGACCCCACCGATCCCGACCTCAAGCTCCCGGAGGGCGCCACGCTCGCCGCGGCCAAGGTGCTGGACATCAAGTCGGTCGTGGAGGACCAGAGCGGGGACGAACGGCGCGAGGACACCAACGCCGACGTGACCTTCGCCCTCCAGGCCGAGGTGCTGTTCGGCAAGGACAGCGCGAAGGTCGGCGCGGAGGCGAAGATCCGCATCGCCACCATCGCCGAGGAGATCAGGAAGCAGAACCCGAGCCGGGTCCGCGTCTTCGGCTTCACCGACGACCTCGGCTCCTCGGCCCACGGCGACACCCTCTCCAAGCAGCGCGCCAACGCCGTACAGGCCGTACTGGACCAGGACCTGAACGCCCCGACCCTCACCTTCGACGTGCGCGGCTACGGCGAGCAGTACCCGATCGCCGACAACGCCACCGAGGAGGGCCGCCGGAAGAACCGCCGGGTCGAGGTCTCCTTCCCCCGCACCCACCCCTGACCGCCCCCGCGCACCCCCGCCC
>NZ_JOCB01000094.1 GCF_000718775.1 Streptomyces sp. NRRL S-31 | reverse complement strand
CACCCGCCCAGACCCGGACGACCCCCACCCGGCCCGCAACCATGTCCGCCCCCGCACTCCTCCCCTCCGGCACGTCCACCACCCAGGCGCCCCCCGCCGACACGAACCGGCTGCGGCCCGGCACCATCGCTTGGAGCAATGGTGGACTGGACGACGGTCAGCACGTCCTCGAGATCGGTGACGAGCCGCCCCCCTACACGGCCTCGGACGTCGCGCCGGCCGTTCTGACCGACGGCCTGAACGAGGGCACCCAGGCGGCGACGGCCGCTGCCGGTCAGCACACGGCCACCGAAGTGCCGGCCGTACCGACGGCCGCCACCGGGGTTCCGGAGGCGCCGTACGGCGCGGGCGAGGTGCGCACCGACCGTTGGATCCCCTTCGGCTCCCGCCGCCGGCCGGACCTTCCTCAGGCCTTCGCGTTCACCCTGGCCGAGGACGGCGCGCTGCTGTCGGTCCGGCGGCCCCCGGGATCCGGGGAGCGCACCGAGGTGGGGTACGCGTGGACGTGGTACCGCGGTACCGGCCCGGCCGACGACGTACTCCACCTCACCCGGCGCATCCATCTGCGCGCCGACGGTGCAAGTCCCGCACAGCTGAGGGCCGTTCGCGAGGGCCTGGCCGACGCCCTGGAGACCCACGTCAACGAGCGCTACCACCGGTTGCCGTTGGCACAGGCGGACCGCGTCACCGGTCCGGTGCCGCCCGGCCCCGTCCTCCGGGTGAGTGCGCAGTTCACCGACGACCCGAATGCCGCGCACACCGTGGTGACCGTCCGGCCGGGGCTGCCGATGACACCCCACAGCATGGAACAGGGCGCCTGGTACACGGACGTGTATCCGATCGCCTGGGTGCACGAGTTCGTCCACGGCCTCGGCGTATGGGACGACGATCTCGATCCACGCGCGCTGCTGGCGCCGGGGGGCCGGGCGGTACAGGTACCCGAAGAAGGCGGCTCCAGCATGATGGGTCCGCTGACCGGCTCGCCCGCGTCGCGGCGGTTCCGCCTCACACCGGACCACCTGGCGCAGATCGCCGCGGTGTTCGCCCCCTACGCGCACGCCGGCGGGGCTCCCGGGCGGCAGGAGGAAGTGGTGGGGCCGGCCGGCGCGCTCGACGTCGGCACGCGTGCGCCCGACTTCGCGGCCGCCGTCGACTACGACCTCATCCACCCCGACGACGAAGACCTGGTGGTGGAGAGCGAGCCCACCGAGACGCTTTGGCGGTTCTCCGACAGGTCCCCCGAGTTCGTCTTCGTCAACGGATTCCATGCCGATGACGTCACGAACGTGGTGAGCCTGCACGGATGGGCCCTTAGAAACCCCAGCGCCCAGTTCGTGTCCACCACCCGGGGCGCCGAGCTCTGGTACAAGGACAGGCGCTACCGCTACCGCGTCGACCCCGCCCGCAACAGCGACACCACCGGTGTCGACGTGAACCGCACCTTCGCCGACCAGGGCAATCCGATCCTCACTCTCGTCGACCACGAGGCGGAGGTGGCGTTCACCCGGGCACTCGGCCCGGAGGCGATCGTCAGCGTCTACGACCGGCAGGAGGACCGGACCGGTACCTGGGACCCGGTTTCGCAGGCCGTGGTGTGGCGCGCCGGGGGCCGCCATGACTGGCAGTTCGAGACTCCGCCGCCGGACACCGCCCCGGCGGTCGACTACACGATGGCGCACCCGGACGGCCGGGAGGAGAACTCCGGCCGGGCGGACGCCGCAGCCGATTCCCCGGAGGGCCGGGCCGTCGCCGCTGCCGCGTCGCCGACGGGCCGTAGCGACGACCGGTCCGAGTCCGGACCGGTCGACCGCGCTGAGCAGACCGAGTTGGTGCGGCAGGTCGCCGCGCAGCTCCGCACCTGGGGCATCCTCGACCGGTACGAGAACCTGCCGGACAGGGTCGCGCGGGGCCACGACACGATGGACCCCGCCTGGCGCTCCCAGCCCGTCGCGCGCCGGGCGACCCTGATCGCGACCTGGATCGCCGGCGCGGAGGAGCGGTTCGCTCCCATGCTCGGCGGTTCGCGCAACGGCTCGGCCGCGACCGGCCGGACCGCTGCCGCCACCGGCGCCGGGCCGTCCGCCGCGGACCGGGTGGTCCCGGACCGGACGGCCGGCGGCCCCCAGCGACAGGCCCGGCTGCGCGCCGCCGCCGAGAAGGCGCTGCGCGAGCGGTCGCTTGCGGCGAGCGGGGCGCCGGCACTCACCACCGCCCTGACCACCGTCGCCGACCGGACCTGGCACCAGGACTGGCCGGCCGAGGAGGTCGCCCGGCTGCTGCTGGGCGACCTGGAGTGGGCCGCCCCGGACAAACAGGAGTCGATGCGGGTACTGACGCGTCCGGAGAACCTGTCCGTGCTCCGGGCGGTCACCGACAAGTACGCCCTCGGCCTGCTGGTCCAGTGGCGGCCCGCGCTGCTGAAGGTGCTCACGACGTCGCAGACGTGGCTGACCGAGATGCAAGAGCTGTCGAACACCGATCTCCTGAAGATCGACGGAACCCCGGGAGTGCTGGACATCCTGTTCCCGCCGTCCGGCGGCGATGGCGCGCGGGAACTGGTGGAGGCCCTGGACAAGGCCCCGGCTTCCCTGGCGCTGCTGCTTCGCGCCCCGCGCGTCCTCACCGCCCTCAAGGGCAACGTCGCTCGTGTCCTCGCCGTCACGTCCGCGGAACCGACGGTGAGACTCCTCGCCTCGGCGCCCGCTCTGGCCCCGGTCCTGCTGGACGGCACCGTGGACAGCGCGCGGCGGTTCGCGCACGAGTGGGCGCTGAACGACGCCCTCCTGGACGCCGTCAAGGAGAACGGGCCCGGAATCGACTACAAGGATCTGCTCAATCACGCCGTGCTGCGCGGGAGGCTACGGCTCCACGCCGACCAGGCGAGCATCCTGGTCACGTCCCCGCAGCTGCTGCGCACCGCGAAGGCCGACCCCGCAGTGCTCGACCTCCTCGCCGGCCGGCCCGGGCTGGTGGACGTGCTGGAGGACGTCGTGCGGGCCGTTCCCGCGTTCGTCGAACGGCTCGCCGCGGACCGCGGGCTGCTGGAGGCGGCCGTGGCGAACCCGGCCGTGACCGAGTGGCTCTCCCTCGATCCGGCCCACTTCGCCGAGGTTCCGGACGACGCGCTGCCGGGGCGCCTGCGCGACGCCCCCCGTCCCGCGTACGCCACCGACGAGGACCGGCAACCGGCGTCCGCCGGGCTCCCCGGCACGTCCGGCACGCTCCTGCAGGCCGTCCGGGCGGCCAGCCCCGGACTGGACGCGCTGCTGACGCGGGAGCCCGCCCTGGCGGAGCGCCTCGTGGAGCAGCAGGGGACGCCCCTCCTGCGGACCCTGGCTCAGCACCCCGGGCTGCTGTCGCTCCCGCACGAGTTCCGCCGCCTGCTCGGTCCGGAGGGGGAGCCCCTCCGGGCGCACCTGCGGGAGGACTCACCGCTGCTCGCCCCGCACCTGCTCCGGGCGGCGCTGCGGCACGAATGGTTCCGCTGGTGGATGGCCGAGTCGGGGCCGTCGCTGAGCACGGCTCCCCCGGCCGACCGGCGCCGGATGCTGGCGAGGGAAGCCGAACGGGAACCCGCCCTGGGGGAGCTGGCGTTCCTCAACCCCGCGTTCGGCAGGCTCCTTGCGACGTCCGGTGAGAACGGCACCGCCATGCTGGACGCCTGGCGGGTACGGCTCACGGACGAGCGGCCCCTCGTCCACGCGGTGGTCCCCGGGTTCAAGGGCGCGGTGGCACGGACCACGGACATCCGTGCGCTGCTGGACGTCGTCTTCCACGAGGACGCCGCGCTGGTCCGCCTGAAGGTGGGGACCCGCAGCGCGCTCGACTTCATCGACGACGAGGCCGTGGCACTTCTGCGCGCCCACCCCGACGTGCTGCCCGATCTCGCCGCACGGCCGGCCCTGCCGCTGTCCCGGCGCCACTGGCAGCGGCTCCTGCACAACGGGCCGTTGCTCGCCGCGCTCAGCACCGACAGGCGCCTGCTCGACCTGCTCGCGTCGGCGCCCGAGGCGTTCGCCGAGGCGATCGCCCGGCCCGGCTTCGTCGACGCGCTCGGCGGCGAGGAGTTCTCCCGCGGCCTCGCCGAGGTCGTCGCGTCCAAGGAGAACAGCAGGAGCGCCAAGAACAAGAAGAACCGGAGCAAGGCCTGGAAGACCGACCTCGTCCGGCTGGTCCAGGCGACCGGCGCGCCCGTGCTGACGGCTCAGGGCATCGAGCTGGCCGAGGGGGACCCCTTCCTCGCCGGGCTCTGGCAGCAATCCGCCGAACAGGCCGAGGAGTCGCTGGCCGGCCCCCTGCCGCTGGCCTGGATGGAGGACGGGCGGCAGGAACTGCTGCGCGTCCACGCGGCGGTGCGCGCCGACCGCACCCTGCTCGACGCCGCCCGGCGCAGCGAGGCGCTGGGAGCCGGCCTCTTCACCGACGCGGAACTCGCCGCGACCGTGCGGGCACGGCCCCTGCTGCTGGACCTCCTGCTGAGAAGCGATTCCAACCTCCTGGCGGCGCTGCGCCGCGACCCGGTCCTCACCTCGGCACTGCGCACCCACGACGCGCTCTACGAGTGGGCGGTGACGGCGCCGGAGGCGCCCGAGATCCTCGACCTCAAGCCCGTCCTCGTCCGGCAGCTGGCGGAGAACCGCGAGCTGATCGGCTTCGCGCAGTCCCAGCCGTCGATCTGGCTTCGGGTGCAGGCATCCCCGGTCCTGCAACCTCTGGTGTACGGGAGCGAGACCGCCACCCGTCTGTTCACGGACGGCCACGGCATCGCCCGGCTGCTACTGGACGACGAGGCCGCCGGGCTGCTGGGGGCCCTGGGCGAGGTGGAACCCGCGGACACGCGTTCGGCCGTGTTCCGCGCGGTGATCAGCGGTCTGCCGGTGGCACGGGCGCTGGTGGAGGCACCGGGACGGGTGTCCGTCCTGGCGGGAGTGCCGGGGCTGGCGGCGGCGGTGGCCGACCGCTCCGGGGTCTTCGGTGACGCGGAGGGATTCGGCCGGTTCCTGGACGCCGGGCACCTGGCGGCCGCGTTGCGCGCGCACCCCGAGCAGGCGGCAACGGTCCTGGGCTCCGCCGAACTGCTCGAGACGGCGCTGCTGAACCCGCGGGTGGTGCTCGCCCTGGCGGCGGACGGCGAGGTCGCGCGGCTGCTGACCCGCCGCCCGGAGACCCACCGGCTGCTGCGCGAACAGCCCGACACCGCGGTGGAGCTGGCCGACCCGGCCGGGTCCCTGCGCCGGGCGCTGTACACGGTACGCGGGCTGGCCGGGGCGATGGCGGACCAGCCGCGCATCGCACGGGAACTGCGGGCGGCGCCCTCGCTGGTGACGGCACTGCTGCGCAGCCACGGCCTGCTGGACCAGGCGCGGGAGGACGGTCCGCTGTGGCGTGCGGCCCGGGCCCGCGCCGTCCTGGCCGACGCCCTCAGCCCGGACGCGGTCCGTGACCTGGCCGGCCTGGAGACGGTGCTGGAGCGCCTCGCGGACCTGCCGGAGCCGCCGGCCGGCCCGGACACGCCGGAACTGCGGCGGCTGCTCGGCCGTGCCGGTCTGCTGGACGTGCTCAACGACGACGCGGAGCTGGCCGAACGGTTCCTGGCCACGCCGGCGTGGCGCGCCCGTGCGCTCGACGACCGGCGCTTCACCGAAGACCTGCGACGACTGGCCCGCGATCCGGGGCGTCTGCGGGAGGCGGTCCGGGCGGAGTCGGAAGCGGCCCTGCTCGGAGCGCTGGACGCGATCCGCGACGAGGCCGCCGGGCACCGCGGCCGGTCTGCCGGCGGGCCGGCCCGCAGGCAGGCCGGGGACCCGGCTCCGGCCCCCACCGCGGGCTCGGCGCCGCAGTCCGCCCGCTCGCCCTGGGCCCGCACGGTCCAGGCGCACCCCGAGGTGGGTGAGGTGCTGCTGGATCCGGCGGCGGCGGAATTCGCCGGCCGTCTGGACGAGCATCCGGACCTGGCGCTGCTCCTGCGCGAGGCCCACCCCACGGTCGTCGACACCCTGGTGCGGGAACCGGAAGCCTGGCGGGACTACGCCCTCGGCGCGTCCCTCGGCCCCGCGTCCGCCGAGGTGGACGGCGCGCGGGACCCGGTGGACTTCGAGAGCGCCTTCGAAGCCCATCTGGAGCGCACGGGCCTGGAGCTGTCCGGCGAGCTGCACCGACTGGTCGGCGACGCGGCCCGGACGGTGTGGACGCGGTCGCGGTCCGCACGCGACACCCCGGCGGAGGACGGCGCGGAGGTCGCCCGGCGGCTGGCGGCGTTCCGGGCGAACGACCACGGCACGTGGACCCGCAGCGCCCGGGTCGGGTACGCCGGCCACGTGACCGAGGGGTCCTTCACATCGGCGGACCTGGCGGTGCTGCACGGCGTGGCCAGGGGCGACCGGTGGCCGCGGGAGAACCGGAAGGCGATCACCGTCAACCAGGCGCTGCACGTGCACCTCGAAGGCGGACGCGGCGCGTCGCTGGCGTTCGTCCTGGATCCGGCGAGCGGCATGGTCGACCTGCTGGTGTACGCCGTCAGCGAGAAGCGGGAGGGCGACAGGTACCGGTGGCGGGGACACGGCACGGATGCCGTCCCCACCGCGTTGCAGATCAGCGCGGTGGCGGACGATCCCGCCGTGCGGGCGTCCGTGGCCCTCGCCGCCGAACTGGCCGGCCGTACGACGGAGCAGGTCCCGGAAGCCTCCGGCGACCGCAAGGGCAAGGACGGGGCCGGCCCGGCGCAGGCCGGGGACCCCCGGCGCGACTCCGCCCGGCCCGGCGACCCCGGCACCGCGCGCCTCGCGGCGGCGCTCAGGGCGTACCACGAGGCGCTGGCGGAACAGCGGACCGCGCAGAGCCTCCCCCACGCCGTCGCCCGTGCCCGAGCGGTGACGAGCGCGGACAACGCCGTGCAGAGCGCGGTCCGAGGGCTCCGGCAGCTGGGGCTGGACCCCGCCGCGCTGACCGGGGCCGCGCGGCTGGCGACCCGCCTGACGCGCCGGCTGGGTGTTCCGGCGACAGAGGCGGACCGGCTGCTGGCGCGGGCCGGCGCCCTGCTGCCCGCACCGCCGGCCGCCCCGCACGCCCGGGAACGGGCCGCGCGCGAGGCCCGGGAAGCGGCGCTCGTCCAGATCGCCGTCCACCTGCACGCCGGCGACGAGCGAGGCGCCCGGGCCGTGGCCGGGCGGCTGAACGGCACCGGCGCCGGCCCGCTCGCGCACGGTCCGGCGCCACGGACGGGTACGGAGGAGACGGGCGCCCCGGCCGCGCGCGGTCCGGTCGTCCGCAGGGTCTCCACCGGCGACTCGATGCCCGACGGGCTGCGGCGCGCGCTGGAGGACCGGGACCCGGAGGATCCGCACACCCGGGTGCTGGCCGACGCGCTGGCTTCGTACGGCGGTCCCGCGGCGACCCGCACGACCGCGGACGCCGCACCGGAGCCGTCCGCGCCGACGGTCGAGGACAGCGTGTTCCGGACCCTGGTGGGCCGGGAGCCGCTGCCGTACAGCGCCGCGGACGGCCTCGGGGCACAACCGGGCACGTCCCCGGTGGAGGCCGGCTCCGTGCGTCCGGCGTCCTCGTCCACCCCTTCGGCGCCCACCGCGCCGGCCTCCGCCACCGAATCGTCCGGGGCCGTACACGAGGCACCCGACATGGCGGCGCTGCACGCGGAGGTCGGCAGGCAGCTCGCCGGCCTGGGCTGGCCGGGCAGCGTCGACGGCACCGAGGTGGCCGCACGGTTCGGGGAACTGGACGAGCACACCAGGCGCCTCAACACGCGCGCAATCGCCTTCGAGATCGCCGGCCGCATCGCCAACAGGGGGCGGCCCCTGCGGATGAACGGCGGCGCCGTCGGCGTGGAGACGGAGATGCCGCGCTGGCGGATCACCTTTCCGAGGGGATTCCGAGCAGGGATCGACATGTCCGTCACGAACATCGCCCGCAGCCGCAGCTTCCGGGTGGTCGTCGAGGACTGGGAGACCACGGCCCCCTTCATCGAAGTGGTCAGCGAGCCGCTGGCAGTGGTGCCGGGCGATGCCGGGCGTGTCGACGTGGCCGACTACGTCGCCGACTACAGGGCCCTGCGGGACAGGCTCGCACGGCTGCCCGACGGCGCCCGCCTGTCCGAGGCGTTTCCGCGCGCGGCCGGCTTCGGGGTGTGGGCCCCGCTCGCCGACGCCCGGCTGTCCCGGGTACCCGGCATCGGGGACTTCGTCGAGCCGCAGTTCACCGTCGGCGTCCCCGTCAGCGAGCTCCACTCCTTCCTTCAGCACGTCCGTGACAACGGTCCTGACGACTCCGACTACCTCCGCCAGCACATCGACGTCGGCCTCGCTCTCGGCACCGACATCGCCGCCGCCTACCTCCGCACCGTCCTGCCCGGTGTCCCGGATCTGTCCCCGAAGCTCGTGGTCTTCGCCGAACGGTCGGAGGCCGTCAGCGCGCTGCGCGGGTTCCTCGCCCTGACCTACACGCAGGTCGCGGCGCGCGGCTACTGGCACGCCCTCGCCGCCGCCCGTGTGCCGGACGTTCCCTTGGCGAAGAACATGGCGGCCGCGCTCACCCGGACCGACCTCGCCGGCATCCGGGCCGGTCTGCCCCCCGAGGTCAGGGCCTTCCTGTCCGCGCGTGCCGACACCGTCAAGCAGATGTTCGTCCAGTACTTCACCCGAGCACTGCGGGTCGACGGCATGTACGGCGGGCTCTTCGCCGGTGTCACGGAGTTCCCCCTGTTGCAGGCGGGTGCGTTCGGCTCCATGGACACATCCATCGGCGAATACCTGTCCGCCGCGCTGACCGACGTACCGCCGCCCGTCCTGCTCCGCTCGCGGCAGGACTACGTGTTCGGCATGCACACCGGTTTCCCCACCATGGACACGAACGACGGCCGCCTCCGCATTCCCCTCGTCCCCGTGGAACTCCGCTTCTACGGACCCGACCGGACAACGGACGCGGGCCTGCTCGCCACCCTGGACACCGTGGTCGCCCAGGCCAGGAGCGCCTACGACAACGCGCGCGACCGCTCCGTCCTGCCTCCGCGCGCACTCCAGAGCGACCTCGGCACCCTCCGCGAGCTCTCGACCGGCGGCCACCCGGAGACACAGGCCCTGCGTGCCCTCCTCGACGCCGTCAACGAGCTGGAGAAACGACTGCCGCGGACCGTCAGCGACGGGCTCCTGCTGTCCGACGACAACGTCCGCCGGATCGGCCTCGGCGTCCTCGCCGCCGTCGAGATCAGAACCAGCCCCACGCCCCACCCCCAGGCCCTCCAGGCCCGCGACAACATCCGCGCCTTGCTCACGGGGTTCGCCGAGCATCTGGCGACACTCGACGTGCGGGACCCCTCGGTGAGCGGCACTCTGAGCCTCGCCACAGCCGCGGCCCGCGGCCTCACCGGCCTGCTCGCCGCGGGCGGAGGGCACGTCACCGGCCGGCACTCCGCGTCGCGGACGAGCCGGCCGGAGGCCGACGCGGCACGCCGTTCGGGCGCGGACGTGGCGCCGGCCGTCGACCTGGGCATGGTGCACCCGGACGATCGCGAGTTCCTGGTGGAGAGCGGCCCCGGTGAGGTCGTGTGGCGGTGGTCCGACCGGTCCCCCGACGAGGTGTTCCGGGAGGGGTTCGTCGCCGACAGCGCCGGCGCGCACGTCGCCCTGTGGCGGTGGACGGTCGAGAACCCGCCCGAGTCCCCGTACGTTGCGACGACGCGCAACCAGATGTACCGGTACGTCAACAAGCGGTACCGCTACACGATCGCGACCGCCGCGAACGGTGACCGCACGGGCGTGGACGTCACGGCGACCATCGCCCGCCAGCAGGCGAGCGGTTCGGTGCTCCCCGACGGCTTCGTCCCCATGGAGGAGGACGAGATCGCCTTCACCCACCGCATCGCCCCGGAGGCGATCATCGGTGTCTTCGACGCGCAGGAGAACCGGCACGGACATCGGGACGGTGCCTCGGGCCACGTCGTCTGGTCCGGGCAGGAGGTGCCCGCCGGCCCCCCTCCCCAGGACCAGCTCCCCGACTACGGGGACGCTCTGCCGTCCTACGGGGACGCTCTGCCGTCCTATGAGGAGCAGCTGCCCGCCTATCCGGACACGGCGCCCGCCTCCACGTACGCGACGCACGGCGCGGAGCGGCCCGTCCCGGAGATCCCCGTCGCCGCGGACGCCGGCGGCTCCCTCCCGCGTACGGCACCGTCCTCGCGTGACGGGGCCGGCACCGCCTCCTCGTCCGGGCGGGTCGACACCGAACGGTGGATCCCCTTCGGGCGTTCGGGCACCGAGGCGTTCGTCATCCACGCCCGCGGTGACGGCTCCCGGCGGGTGACACGGCCGGCCGCCTCGGGTGAACTCACCCGCGTCGGCTACACCTGGCGGTGGCACACCGGCCCCGGCGATCCCGCCGGGCACCTCCACCTCACCCGGCGCATCCACCTGCGCCCCGACGGAACCGACCCGCACCGGCTGGAACTGCTCAAGCAGGACGTGCGCCGGGCGGTCGACACCTTGGTCAACCGGCCCGGCCACCGCCTGCCGGTACCGGGCCTGGCCGCCGGCGACGGACCGGTCCTCCGTCTAGAGGCCGACTTCGTGGACGAGTCCGGCCCGGACCACGCCGACACGGTCGTCACCGTACGCCCGGGGGTGCCCGGTGAACGGGACATGGTGCAGAACGTGTGGTACACCGACGTCCGGCCCGAGGCATATGTGCACGAGATCGTCCACGGCCTCGGCGTGCGCGACGACAGGGCCGACCCCCGCGCGCTGCTCGTCCCGGGCGGTCGCACCCGCGCGCACTCCGGTCCCGGCACCTCCAGCATCATGGGCCCCTTCACCGAAGAGGCCCTGCGACGCCCCCTCGTCCTCACCGACGACCACCTCCGGCAGATCGCCGAGGTCTTCGCCCCGCACGCCCGCCCCCCGCGGCCCGTCGGCGACGCCGACGACCGCGTCCGGCCCGGCACGGACCCGGCGGTGGAATCCCCGCAGGGTGTGGCGGCAGGCGCGGCGGAGGATTTCGAACGGCGGCTCGGCGCGCACCATCACCACGACCCGGCCGTGCTGGCGGCCGCCCGTGCCGCCGTCGGACGCATGCGCGAGGTGCTTCGCGACGCCTTCCCCGAGGAGAGCGAGGAGCGCGTCGCCGACGCGTTCTTCACCGACGACCCCACGAGCGCCGGACAGATCGGACGGGCGGCCGGTCAGTCGGTGCGGCGCCTGGAGGACCTGCTGGCCGACGGCAGCGTGCGGGAACTGCTCACCGCTTACCTCAACGCCCTGGGCGGCAAGTCGCTGTACGAGAACGATCCAGGCCAGCCGTCCTTCACGCGGCTGATGAAGTCGCTCCTGCCGCCCCCGTCGCCGGGAGAAGGGGCGGCGGGCCGGACGGCTCGCATGGCCCGGGCCGCCCGTCTCGGGCTGGACGTCGAAGCGCTTCGTGCCTACGACGACTTCCTGCACGGCGGCCCGCGCGCGCGGTGGGAGAGGACGGTGGCGGACGACCCCGCACTGGCTCGGCAGAAGCACCTCTTCTCGGCGCACGATCCGATCGCACTGGGCAATCTCGCCGCCTTCGGGCCGGACGGCCGGGACAAGGACCCGTTGGAGGTGGTGCGCAGCCAGAACACGCGCGTGCCCCGCTCGGAGCGCGACCGCGCGACCGGCGACCGCAAGAGCACCCCTCGGCACTACAGTCGACTGGGTGTGCCGTTGTCGTCCCGCGAACGCGCGTTCCTCGTCCGGCACGAACGCGCGTTGACGCTCGAAGGATTCACGGTCGACGACATCCCACTCGACACGCTGACGTTCGACCCGACGACCGGCATGCCCGATCTGGCCGGCGTCCTCGCCCGCCCGGATGTGATCTCCGTGGAGGTGCACCGGGCTCCTGCCGTGCGGGAAACCACGGAGGAGAGGGTGGGTGCCGAGCCCGCCGCGGGCCGTCCCGTGACGCGGGTCGTGGCCGTCCTGCGCCAGGACGTCACCTTCGCGGCGCCCCGCGACGCCGATCTCGGCGACGACGTCGCCGGCCCCGAGATGCCGGTCGGCTGGGTCGAAGGCACGGCGTACCACGACGTCGACACCACCACCGACTGGTACCGGGAGTGGCACGGGCAGCGGAACATGCCCGTGGTGGCCGGCGTGTCCGGCACCACGCTGCGCTCGGTGCGCGCGTTCCAGTGGCTCAACGTGGCCGACGCGTCCGTCGCGGACTTCCGCAGGGCGCTGCTGGCGTGGATGCTGCCCGGCCGGGACCACTCACTCTTCGAGATCGTCCGCGGCTTCCACTTCGCGGACGTGGCCACGGAGCGGGAGGAGCGGGCGACGCGCACCTCGCCGGCGGACCTGTACACCGTGCCCACGCTGGTCCCCGTACATCTCAGGCGCCTCGCTCCCGGGTCGGCCCCGCCGACCGGTTCCGCTTCCACGCCGCGCGGCGGCATGTCCGCGAGGCACTCGTCCGCGCCCCGGACACCCGGGTGAACCTCGGGCGCGGGCCCTCCGCCCGGGCGCGGCTCGCCGGCTCGTCGTCCACAGCCGTCGCCGGACTCCGCGTCAGTCGAGCGCGCCCGCGAGGACGGAGGCGAGCTGCGACCGCCGGCTGATCTGCAACTTCGCGTAGGCCTTGTACAGGTGCGCTCCCACCGTGCGGTGGGAGAGGTACACCCGGTCGGCGATCTGCTTGTTCGTGTAACCCTCGGCGGCCAGCCGAGCTACGTGCAGTTCCTGGGCGGTGAGGATGCTGCCGGCGTCGAAGCTCCTGGTGGGCTGGGTCCGCTCCCCGCCGCCGGCGGCGCGCAGTTCCTGCGCCGTTCTCCGGGCGAGCGGAGCCGCGTGGTGCGCCTCGAAGACGTGCAACGCCGCGGCGAGGTGGTCGCGTGCCTCCGTGATGCGGCGTTCGCGCCGCAGCCACTCGCCGAAGAACAGCCGGGTCCTGGCCAGGTCGAGGTGCGCGGTGGTCCGCTCGCCGCGTCGTATCGCCTCCTCGAAGTGGTCGCGTGCGCCGCTGCCCGGGGTCAGCAGCGCCTTCGACCGTTCGACGAGCATCGCGAGATGGTCGGAGTCGCTGGACGCGAGGGCTGTCGTCGCCATGCCGAGCCAGCCCTCCACCGCCTCCGGCCGGCCGGCTCGGACGGCCACGTCGGCGAGGTCGCCGCCGGCCCAGACGCCGATGGGTAGGTGCTCGACGCTCTTCAGCAGGTGGACGACCGCCTCGTCCGGCTGGCTCTCGTTCGCCGCCATCTGGGCGGACGCCCAGGACGCGACGGCCTCCACCCTGGCGAAGGGCATCAGCCCGGACAGCTCGCCACAGGTCTCCAGAGCGGAGGCCGCGAGTTCCTGTTCACCGCGCCATGCGCGTGCACGCGCGATGTTCGCCGCGGCCAGTGCGCCGACCACCGGCATGCCGAGATCGGCGCTGAGGCGCAGTGCGTGCTCCGAGTCGGCGAGGCCGGCGGCGATCTCGTTGGCCGTCACGCGTACCGTTCCGCGCCCGGCGATGGCCACCGTCTCGTCGCTCGTCCGTGCCGACCGGTGGAACATGTCGATCTCGGCGGTCCAGACGCGGGCGGCCTCGGTGAGGTCGTCGGTGTCCTCGACGGCGAAGGCGAGGCAGTTCAGCAGGGTCGCGTCCGAGTCGCGCACCCGCCCCTGGAAGATCGACAGTGCCTTCTCGACGGACGTGATCCGGTCCGCCGGACTGATCAGGGCCAGGCCGATGCCCTGAAGCACCCGCTGTTCCTCGGTGACGGCGAGGTCGGGCCGCCGCAGTTCGTCGGTCACGGCTCGCATGATCTCGGCGGAGGAGTCCTGGCGCAGGTAGCTTCGCACCGCCGCCCAGGTGAGGATCTCGAGCCGGTCAGCCGGCTCGCTCAGGGTCCGCGACAGCTCGACGAGTTCGTCACCGCGGCGCCCTTGGAGCGCCGTGCTGGTGGTGGAGATCAGCAGTTCGGTGCGAGCGGACTGCACGAGCGATGCCTCGTCGTGGACGACCGGCATCGCCTCGGCGAGCAGGGCGGCGGCGTCGGCCGTCGCGCCCGCCTGCCGCGCGGCCTCGGCCGCCATCACCGTGCGTCGCGCCCGCTCCGCCGCGACCGGGGTCAGGGCGACCGCGCGTCGCCAGGTGGCGGCCGCTTCGGTCCGCGCACCCCGGCGGCCGGTCGCCAGGGCGAGTTCTTCGAGTTCACGGGCGACGTCCTCGTCCCATCCGACGGCGGCCGCGGCCCGGTGCCGGACAGCACGAGCGGCATCGTCGATGACCGCCGCCAGCTGTGTGTGCACGCGGGACCGTGCGTCGGAGTCGGCGTTGTCGTACACCGCCGAAGCCACCAGCGGGTGACGGAACCGGTAGGCGCCATCGGTGAGCGAGATCAGTCCGAAGCTCTCGGCCGGTGCGAAGTCGCCTCGGTCAAGGCCCAGGTTACGGGCCGCCCGCACCACCTCGTGGCTGCTCGCGTCCTCCCCGGCGGCGGCGACGAGGAGGGCTCGCCGCGTCGCCCGGGGCAGCAGGGCGACCTCGGCCAGGAACGAGTCCTCCAGACGTTTGCCCATCGGTAGGCGGCTGCGCTCGACGGAAGGTGGATCCTCCGTCCAGGACGGGTCGGCCGACCATTCGGTCAGTGCGAGCGGGTTGCCCCGTGCGTACGCGACCAGGCGGTGCCGCTGCGGCATGGTCATCGCGGGCGCGTGTGCGCCGATCAGGTTCAGCGCGTCTTCCTCGCCGAGCGGCGCCAGGGGCAGGTGGTGCCCGAAGTGCGACCCGTGGTCCGGGTAGACGGGATCGGCCCGTGTCGTGGCCACGAGCAGCGCCGGCAGGTCGCCCGTGCGGGCCGCTAGGAACGTGACGATCTCGGCTGTCGACCGGTCGAGCCAGTGCAGGTCCTCGATCAGCACCACGAGGGGACTCGCCGTCGCGGCCTTCTCCAGCAGCCCGAATGCGGCGAGCCCGGTGATGAGGCGGTCGGCCGGCTCTCCCTCCGCCCCGAACGCCACGTCGAGAGCCGTGCGCTGGCGCGGCGGCAGCGCGTCGACGCGGTCGAGCAGGGGAAGCAGCAGTTCGTGCAGTCCCTCGAAGCCGGCCGCGCCCGCGCCGCGGATGCCGCGACACGACAGCGTCCTGAAGCCTGACGAGGACGCCGCCTCGACGGCTGCGGATACGAGCAGGCTCTTTCCGATGCCCGCTTCTCCCGACACGAGCACCGAGGACCCGTGTCCCCGCCGCGCCGAATCGAGGAGGGCGGCCAGTTGGCCGAACTCCGGTTCCCGTCCGATCACGTGCACACACCTTCCGCCAGCTGCCCGGACGCGCGGCAGTCGTCTTGCGGTCGGCGGCCCGAACCATGTGCCGGGACAGTTACTGCAGTATGCCCGACCCAATCAACATAGGACAACACAATCACAACATAAACTCCATATTTGTGGGTCTCTCCGCCGTGGCGTTCACCGTCTCAGCCGGAGCCCGGCGCTCCCACGTGTGAACGGCGGACAGTGACATGTAGTTCAAATCCGGACCTGTGACCTCCCCTATAGCGCGGGTGTGACAGCGCGACATACCTTTGCGCACGAAGGTGTGACCGCCGCGTCACCCTCGGACAGAAAGATGGTGCGTCATGTACCGAGCGACGGAACTTCCTCCCCCGGACTGGTTCGCGGGTCCCCCGGACTGGTTCGCGGGTCCCCCGGACTGGTTCGCGGGTCCTTCGGACTGGTCCACCAAGTAGCCCGAGGGGGTGGGCGGCGGACCATCGACCGACTCCCTCGTCCACCCCACCGGCGCCCGCGGGGCGACGGGCCGGCTCCACGGGAAGGCACATGGCTCAGCAGAGATCGGCAGCTTCATGAGGATGTGGGCCGTACTCCGGCTCCGCGAATTCCGCGTGACGAGCGCGACGGAATTCCTTTCCGTCATAGGGGACCAGTTCTCCCGCGTCGCCCTGACCGTCATGGTGTTCGACCGGACGGACTCCGCCGCTCTCACCGGCCTGACCTACGGGCTCACCTACCTGCCCACCATGGCCGGCGCCCTGCTGCTGTCCACCGTCGCGGACCGCAGGCCGCGCCGTGAGGTCATCGTCGCCATCAACGCCGTCCGTGCGGTCGAGGTGGCCGCCATGACGATTCCCGGCATCCCGCTGGCGGCGCTGTGCGTCCTGGTCGCCGCGTCGTCGTTCCTCAACGGGCCCTACAAGGCGGCCCATCTGGCTCTCCTGCGGGACATCGTCGACACGGAGCAGTACACGGCCGCCATGGCGTTGCGGCAGTCCGTGAACCAGGCGGGGCAGCTGGCCGGCTTCGCTGCGGGCGGCATCATCGCCTCGACCGTCAGCCCCCGGGTGTGCCTCGCCGTCGACGCCGCCACCTTCGCGCTGTCAGCGGTCCTGATCAGATCCTTCGTCAGCTCCCGGCCCCTTTCGGCCTCCGCTGCTCAGCGACGCTCGCTGGTCGGCGGTCTGCGTGTGGTGTGGAGCGGTCGCGGACAGCGCGCGATCTTCGCTTCGACGCTGTCCGGGCTCTTCCTGATGGCACCCGACAGCCTCGTCGCCCCGTTCGTGCACGAGATCGGCGCGGATCCGGCCTGGGTGGGTTTCCTCCTGGCGGCCTCCGCCGCCTGTTCCTTCCTGGGGCTGGGCCTCTTGGCGCGTTTCCTGCCCGAACGCCACAGGACGCGCGCGTTCCCGATCGCCTGCCTGGCGGCAGGAGCACCACTGCCGCTGGTGCTGCTCGGTGGTGGCCCCGGCTCCGCCCTGGTCGTCTTCGGACTGAGCGGCACGCTGTGGGCGATCCAGGTCGTCCTCTCCGTGTCGTTCCTCGGCGACATGCTGCCGGACGCCCAGCGCGCCCAGGGAATGGGCGTGGCCGCGTCCATGAACCTGACGGCGCAGGGCATCGGTGCCGCCCTCGCCGGCCTGGTCGCTCAAGTCACCGGCCCCCGCGCGGCCATCGCGCTCGCCGGCGTCGCCGCCGTGCTGTTCGCCCTCTGGCCGAGCACGCTGTGGCTGCGCCGCAACGCCGGCTCCCGGGTCTCCCGCGGGCCCGGCAACTCCGGCAAGCCGGGCGAGCACGAAGGCGCACCCCTGTCCGTGTGACGGGCCGGACGTTCCTCCGGTCCGCCGAGCGATCGGCCCGACGCGGCCCGCGGTGGGCCGGGACCGGCTCATGGAAACGCGCCGGACGCCACCCTGGTCCGAGTGCGGTCCGTCCGGATGCGTCAGGTGAGGCCGAGGGGGTTCCGTTCGGATCAGGCCGGATCAGACCGCGGCGTCCGGTGCGGTCATCGCAAGGCGGAGGATCACCCGCGTACCGGCCCCTCGCGGGTGCTCGGTTCGCGGCGGCGGCAGACGGCCGCGGACACCGGCAACCCCGGTCCGCCATGGTGGCGTACCGGTCGTCTACTCGCTTCTCCCCGGGCCTGTGGGGGCTGAGCCCCGGTTTCCCGTCCGGCCCCGGCCGCACCGGACGTCGGACGAGCGACTCCCGTGCGGCCGGGGCCGGCGGCGGGAGGCCGGCGACCGGGTGAGGAGAGGCCGCGGGACGGCAGCGCTACGGGGCCCCGTCCCTCCCGCAGGAGGGGTGCGGGAGGGAGCCGGCCGGTACGGGCAGGGCGCCGGGCTCAGGGAAGCAGCGGCGGGCCGACGATCTGGATGCCGTGGGAGGCCGCGACGCGCGTCAGCTCCTCCGGGTCGGGGCCCGCGCCGCCGGCCAGGGCCTCGGCGGCGGCAAGGGGGACGCCCATCTCGGCCACGAACTCGTCGAAGCCGCCGCCCGGGGTGTGCAGCGTCAGGAACCGCGCCTGGGGCGAGGTCACCACGAAGCCGTGCGCGAGCCCCCTGGGGAGCAGGGCCAGGGCACCCGCGCCGACACTGCGCACCTCGTTGCCGACCTCGACCCGCAGGGTGCCCTCGAGAACCAGGAAGGTCTCCTCGTCCGACTCGTGCAGGTGCAGCGGAGACATGTAGCCGCGTTCCCCGCTGTGCTCCAGCAGCGCGTAGGCGCCCGCGGTGTCCGCCGCCCGGGCCCGGATGCGTACGAGACCGCCCAGGAAGTTGACGGCGGTCTGGGTGTCGGGGTCCGTCAGGACAGGGGAACTTATGTTGCCGGACAGGGACGTCATGTGAATCCTCGCTTCCGATGCGTTCGTTGTCATCTCAACAGAACCGGTCGGGTACCGTCCAAGACCGTTCCGACATCAGGCGATGCCGTGACGGAATGCCCCCGCCGGCGCGAGGGTTCTTCCTTGCGGACGTGGCCGTGCCGCGTCCGGCGCCCCGACCGCGAAGGTGACTTCTCTTGTGAACACGTCAGGAACACCGTTCAGGACGACATCGTCCGAGCCCGATGTCGAGCCCCGGTTGCTGAGGGCTTTCCTCGCGGTCGCGCGGGAGGGGCACTTCGGGCATGCCGCGAGCAGTGTCGGCGTCGCCCAGCCGGCGCTCAGCAGACAAGTGCAGCAGTTGGAGCGGCTGCTCGGGGTGGTGCTCTTCGAGCGCACGCCCCGGGGAGCCGAGCTGACCGCGGCCGGCCGGCTGATCGTGCCGTACGCCGAACGGGCATTGGCGCAGAACCGCCGGCTGGTGCGGGCCGCCCGGTCGGTGGCCGCGGGCCGCGAGGACGCCGTGGTGCTGACGGTGTCCGCCCCGCTGCCCGGACCGCCCGGCGGCCTCCTCGCCGAAACGCTGCGGTCCTTCCGCACCGCTCACCCGCATGTGCGGGTGTCGGTGACCGGCCTGGACGACCACGACGAGACGGCCGCGCTCGTCGGCGGACGCGTCGACGCGGTGCTGACCTGGGACGAGCATCCCGTCGACGGATGTGTGAGCGAGGCGCTGATCGAGGAGCACACCAGCGCGCTCGTGGGACGGGAACACCCGAAGGCCCGCGCGACGCAGGTCACGGTCTCCGACCTGGCCGACGACGCCTTGCTCTTTCCGGTGCGGGAACGTGGGCACTGCTGGGCGCAGTTGCAGGCCGCCGCGCAGGCCGCGCATGTCGAACTGAACGTGATACCCACCGCGCCGTCGGCGGTGACCGATCTGGTGGCGGCGGGGCTCGGGGTGTCGGCGGTTCCGGCCTCGTTCCGTTTCGCCGCACATCCGGAAGTGGCCTTCGTGCCGATCCCCGGCCTCTACCACCGCATGAGCGTCATGTGGCGCGGCGACGACGATGCGGATGCGGTGGCCGACTTCGTGAGCGCGTGCCGGGCGACGGCCCGCGGCCTCGCCGCCGCCCACCCCGACATATGGCGACCGGCCCACCAGGATCCGGCGTCATGAGGCGGCGCGACTCGTAGCCGGCTCACCACGGGCGGTTCACATGTGCCGGGGTCCTCGTCCCACCCGGCCGTGGGCCGACCGGGCGCCAGGCCCACGGCAGTCGTCGGCCGTGGATGCCCGGTGGGCGGAGCGCGGACGGGGCGGCGCCGTCGTGCCTCCCGGCCCCCTCACCGGCGCCGGGAATGCGGGGCCGGCGGATGCCGTTATACCTCCTGCCTGACATGCCCGAGTCAATCGACTCGGGTGCACGTGAAAGGGGCATCTCATGACACGCGGCACCACGCGGCCCGTCGTCAGACTGACGTCGACAGCCGGCACCGGCGTCACCTACGTGACCCGGAAGAACCGCCTGAACGACCCCGACCGGCTGACCTTGCGCAAGTACGACCCGAAGACCGGCACGCACGTCCTCTTCCGCGAGGAACGCTGACCCGGGTGCAGCGGTTCGAGCGGCGCTGAGGGAACACCGCTCACACCCGCCGTTGACGGCGGTCCCGGTTCGATCACACACAAGGAGACGGCCATGAAGGTACGCAACTCGTTGCGCTCGCTCAAGAACAAGCCCGGCGCCCAGATCGTCCGCAGGCGCGGCGTGACGTTCGTGATCAACAAGAAGGACCCGCGCTTCAAGGCCCGCCAGGGCTGACGCCCCGCGCCCCGCACGTGGATCGCGGCCCCGCCGGGGCGCAGGGGCCGGCGTGTCCCGGCGTTGCCGTGCGTCAGGCCTCCTGTTCGGCCGGCGGGGCCGCGACCCGCACCGCTGTGGTGGCGGGGGTGCGGACCGCCGTCCCGGGGTGTTGTCCCGGGGAGCCGGCGACCTTCCAGTACAGCGCGGAGAGGATCCACGCCACGAGGAAGAGACCGCCGATCAGATAGCCGACTGCGTTGAGGTCGATGTCGGCCAGCCAGGGCAGGGCCCTGTCCACCGCGGGCATCCTGCTGCTCAGCGCGGTCGCCAGGTCCACCGCTCCGACCAGCAGGGCCGCGGCCGCCGACAGACCGGTGGTGGTGAGGTTGTAGTGGATGCGCCGCAGGGGATGGTCGAAGGCCCACCGGTAGGCGGCGGACATGAAGGCCCCGTCGAGGGTGTCGAAGAGGCTCATCCCGCAGGTGAACAGCAGGGGCAGGAGCATCAGCGCGTACCACGGGACCCCGGACGTGGCGCCGGCGCCCGCGAGGACCAGCAGGGAGACCTCGGTCGCGGTGTCGAAGCCGAGGCCGAAGAGCAGTCCGAGGGGGAACATGTGCCAGGGCCGCGTCGTCGAGGCGGTGAGACGGCGCAGCAGCCGGGAGAGCAGTCCCCGGTCGTCGAGGGCCCGGCTCAGCCGCTCCTCGTCGTGATCGCCCCGGCGGGCCGCCCGGTACAGGGCGGCGATGCGGCGCAGCGCCACCAGGTTGAGCACGCCCACCAGGCACAGGAACGTCCCCGAGACGGACGTACCGAGCACCGACAGGACGAGGCGGACGGTGGAGGAGTCGTCGGTCAGCCGGGTCGCCAGGCGGGCTCCGAGGGCGGTGAGCAGGCTCAGCGCGACGACGACCGACGAGTGTCCGAGCGCGAACCAGAAGCCCAGACTGGTCGACGGCCGTCCCTCGGCCAGGAAGCGGCGGGTGGTGTTGTCGATGGCGGCGATGTGGTCGGCGTCGAAGGCGTGCCGGACCCCGAGCATGTAGGCCGTGACACCTAGCCCGGTGCCGAAGACCTGGGTGCCGACGGTGAACCGGTGTGCGGACACCACGTAGGCGAGCGCCACCAGGGTGCCGGCCGTGGTGAGCACGATGCCCGACACCAGCGCGCACGTGCTCCGGTGCGTGCGCACGAACCCGGCCGCCGCGTCAGCTCGGGACACCGGACCCCCACGGCTGCACCTGGACCGAGTAGGAGGCGCCCAGCCGTTTGGCCCGGAACCCCAGCGCCCGCACGGCGTCCAGCAGGGCGCCGGTCATGACGCTCTCCACATGGGTCACGCGGGGGTCCAAGGGTGTGTACGCCGCCTCGTGCGGGGCCCAGCTGACGAGGAGGGAGCCGGGCCCGTAGTACTCCGGGCAGGTCCGGATCTCCACTCCGCCGGTCAGGGTGTCGGTCTGTATCGGGAAGCCCGCGCGCAGGAGGGCGTGCACCAGGTCGGGCGCGATCCCGGTGCCGTCGAGGCCCAGCGCCGTGACGACGCTCCGTGCCTGCCGGCGCAGGCTCTCGCCGTCGGGGGCCTGCGCACCCGCGGGGGCCGGCCGGGAGGCGGACACGACCGCCGCGGTGCCGATGGTGGTGTGGGACATGGTGATCACCTGGGGGAGGAGGGAAGGCGGTGCCGCGCGAGCGGCGGGGACCGGTGGTAGCGGTGGATGTCGCGTGCGCAGCACACCCTGTGGGTCCAGGCCCGGCGGGCCGTGAAGGGGGCCGTCACCGCCGCGGCCACCAGGGCTCCGGCGAGGGGCGCCAGCATGTAGGCCCAGAACAGGTGGTAGTCGCCCGAGACGACGTGAGGACCGAAGTTGCGCGCGGGGTTGAAGCTCGCCCCGGTCCGTGCACCGGTGGTGGTGATCAGCCCCCAGATCACGGCGGCGAGCACCCACGGCGTGGACCGGGGCCGGGGCCGGGCGGTCATGGCCGCCAGCACCCACAGCAGGACGGCGGTACTGAGGAGTTCGCCGAGCACGACGACGACGGGGCCACCCCAGCCGGTGCCGGGCTGGATCAGCCCGTCGTGGACGGCGGTGACCCGCTCACCCCACAGCCCCCGGGCGGCGAACACGCCCAGTACCGATCCGCCCAGCTGGAAGGCGCAGTACGCGAGCAGGTCCGTGCCGCTCAGGACGCCGCGGAGGGCCATGAACAGGCTGATCGCCGGGTTGAGGTGGGCGCCGGACTCCTTGCCGGGCGGCGTGAGGGAGAACACCGCGACGCTGCCGCCGACCGCGGCCCCCACGACGGCCAGGCGCACGGTCGGCGGCCACGACGACAGGTACCGGCCGTCCGCCCGCATCGTGAAGGAGACCGCGGTCAGAGCGGCCAGGACGAGCCAGGCCGAACCCAGCGCCTCCGCGAGGTACGAGGACAGCGGCCGGCCGAGGAACACCCACCGGGCGTCCCCGGCCCGCTCGCCGTCGGAAGCGGCGGACACACGTGTGTACGCCGTCCCGGAGCCTTCCGGCCGTGGACCGGACCCGGTCACGGCAGCCTGGGCGTGGTGACGCCGATCATGGTGTCCCGGGTGACGAGGGCGGCGAGTTCCCGCTCGTCCATGTCCTCGGTCCCGGCGGGACGCATCGGCAGCACCAGGTAACGCATGTTCGCGTTGCTGTCGTGCACGCGGATGGTCACGTCCCCGGGCACCTCGGTGCCGAACTCCTGCAACAGGGCGCGGGGTTCGCGCACGGCGCGGGCCCGGTAGGGGCGGCTCTTGTACCAGTCCGGCGGCAGTCCCAGGACCGGGCGCGGGTAGCACGAGCAGAGCGTGCACACGACGAGGTTGTGCACCTCGGGTGTCTGCTCCAGCACGATCAGCCTGGTGCCGTCGTAGTTGTCGATGCCGAACTCCTCGATGGCCGCCGTGCCGTCGGCCAGCAGGCGGGCCTTGAAGTCCGGGTCGGTCCACGCCCGCGCGACCAGCGCCGAGCCGAGGGCGGGCTGGTGCGCGTCGAGCGTCTCGACCATGGCGCGTACCTCGTCGGCGGAGATCAGACCCTTGTCCACGAGCAGTTCGCGGATGGCCTGTTGCAGGACGTCGAAGTAGTCCGGTTCGGCGGTGGTGTTCTCGATGGGCGCGTGCGGGTCGGCCGTGCCGGTGCCGCCGTGCGTGTGGTCGCCGTGCGTGTGGTCGCCGTGGGCGGCGGTGCCTTCCGCGTGGTCGTGCGTGGTCGTCACGCCGTCACGCTCCTTCCGGGTGGGAGTGGCCGAGCGGCTCCAGCCAGTGCTCGTAGATCTCGAGTTCCAGCACGTCACCTGCCGGGCCGTCGTAGTCGGGCCAGAGGGCGGACTGCTCGATGCGCACCCGGTACAGGCGCACATCGGTGCCCTCGTTGACGCCGTAGGCCTCCCGCTCGGGGTTGAGGAAGCGGGGCAGGACGCGCTCGATCCGGCCTTCCTTGCCGCGGACGTAGACCGGGGTCCGCACGTGTCCGGGAGCGTCGCGGTCGGCGATGCGTACGCGCTGGCCCGGGGCGAAACGGGTGCTCATGCGGCGGCCTCCGTGAGCCGGGCACGGATCTCGTTCATCCTGGCGCCCAGTTCCTCCGAGGTGATGACGCCCTTCTCGATCAGCACCTTGGACGCCGAGACGGCCCATCGCTCGTAGTAGGTCAGCTCGCCGATGACCTGCGCCCCGAGGTCCTCCACCCCGCGGCGCTTCTCCTCCGTGTTGACGAGCTGGCGCGCGGCGAGGACGTTGAGCAGCGCGTGGCAGTTCTTCTCGAAGGGTGTCATCTCGTGGTCCGAGGGGACGACCGGCCCGGCCGGCAGCCCGCCGAGATCGTGCGCGGGACGCACGATCATCTCGCTTTTCCTGGTCACTGCTCTCCTTGCGGGTGCGGGGTTCAGGAGGCGGGACGGGAACCGCTGCCGGAACCCGCTTCACACCTCGTTCACATGTGATCGGGAGTGAGTCTGCGGGAGGGCGGCGGTGCGGGACATCTGTCAAACGACTGCCCTCTCTCCGGCCCGGACGCCCCTCGTCCTGCCCTCCGTGCCGGCGTGTCGGGGGGGGGTGGAGGTGTGACGGCCCGGGCAGGACCCGCAGGCCGGGCGCGGTGCCCGCCCACGCCGACGGCCCGGTGGCCCGCCCCGCCGGGTGTGCGGTCAACAACGCGCCCACAACGCCTCCACAACGGTGGCCGAGGATGAGAAACCCACGGGGTGTCGGACGGCGCCGCTGTCGCCGTCCAGCGCCCACGCCGTGCGCGGGGGACGCGGCCGGAGGCCGTCCCGTCGGGCCGCGCCGGCTGACGTCATCACATCTGAGGGAGACCGAGCATGCCTGCCTACCGTGTTGTCGAGGTCGCTCCGGACGGCGGTCTGCGCCTTGCCGAGCGGGAGCTGGTCCAGCCGTCCGCGGGCCAGGTGCGGATCCGGGTCGAGGCCTGCGGGATCTGCCACAGCGACGGGGTGGCCGTCCACCCGCACGACGACGGCACCGCCAACCGGGTGCCCGGCCACGAGGCCGTCGGCCGCATCGACGCGCTCGGCGCCGGTGTCACCGGGTGGGACATCGGCGACCGGGTGGGGGTGGGCTTCCTCGGTGGCCACTGCGGCGTCTGCGAGCGGTGCCGCCAGGCGGATTTCGTCGGCTGCACCGACCAGCCGTACACGGGCGTCCACACCGACGGCGGTTACGCGGAGGTGATGTACGCACGCCAGACCGCGCTGGTGTCGGTGCCCGAGACCATGAGCGCGCTCCGCGCCGCCCCTCTCCTGTGTGCCGGCTTCACCGTCTACCACGCCCTCACCCGCAACGTGCTGGGCCGGGACGGCGCCGCTCCGGGCGACCTCGTCGCCGTTCAGGGAGTCGGGGGACTGGGGCACCTCGGCATCCAGTACGCCCGCAAACTCGGTCTGCGCGTGGCGGCCGTCGCCCGGGGTACGGACAAGTCCGACCTGGCCGTCCGGCTCGGCGCGCACCACTACATCGACAGCACCGCCGGCGACGTCGCCGCCCGGCTGAGCGACCTCGGGGGCGCCCGCCTCGTCCTGGCGACCGCCGCCGCGGGAGACCTGACTCCCCTCCTGGGGGGCCTGGCCCACGGGGGCAAGCTCGTCGTCGTCGGGGTCAGCCCCGAGCCCGTCCGGGTCACCCCGCGTCAGCTGATCTTCGGCGCGGTGGAGGTGAGCGGTTCCCTCACCGGAACGCCCGCCGGCAACGAGCACAACCTGCGCTTCGCCGAGGCACAGGGCATCGCACCGCTCACGGAGCACGCGGTGCTGGCCGACGCCGCGCACGCGTACGACCGTATGCTCCGCGGCGAGGCCCGCTTCCGCATGGTTCTCACCCCCTCCTGACAGGGTGGACCGCACCGGCGGCGGGAAGTGACGCGCGGCCTCGCCGTGGGGCGGAGGCGGGCGCGCGGACGGGCGGCCTCGCCGTGGGGCGGAGGCGGGCGCGTGGACGGGCGGCCGGGGCCTGGGTGGCCCCGGCCGCCCCCGGTCGGTCGGCGTGCGCGTTCAAGCGGCCGGCTGCCGCGCGTTCAGCCGGCCTGTTGTCCGGCGAGGTCCCCCGTCCCGGCCGCGGCCGGCTCACCGGCGCCCGCCGACTCCTCGGCGCCCGCCGGCTCCTCGGGGTCCGCCGGCTCCTCGGGGTCCGCCCCGAGGAGCGCCTCGGTCTCCAGCAGCAGGCAGGCCGCGCCCGCGGGGTTCACCAGCAGCCGCTGCTCCGGGGCGAGCAGGGACAGCAGCCGGGCGACCGGCAGGGCCTCGTGGGCCAGTCGGCCCAGCCCGGCGATCTGACCGCCCGAGGTGTAGACCGGCAGGGCCGGGATGCCGTCCGGGGTGGACGCCACCAGCGGATGTCCGGCCGGGTCCACCGGGAAGGCCACCTCTGCGGTGGCGAGCAGCCGGACGACGTCCTCGACGGGCCCGTAACCGGTGACCGCGAGCTGGATCGCCTCGTCGATCTCGTCCGTGGGCGCCGGCCAGCCGCGCGTCACCGGCGAGGGCCGGTGCTCGTCGTTGGCCCGCCACTCCTCGATCTCGCCGTCCGGGCCGGACCGCACCTGTCCCATCACCGCCCACGGCGGCGGGGGCCCCTCGCCAATCCAGCCGGGGTCGGTCAGGGCGAGCCAGTGCTCCGGCGCCGACCGGGCGGCCTCCCGCAGTTGTGCGGGCAGCTCCGGGGCGCCCACCGGGCCGGTGTGCGCGGAGTTCCCGGCCCCCGACTCCTCCGGTGTGTACTCCTGTGCCCCGGTGTCCGCCTCCGCGGTGCCGGCCGCCGTTCGCTCGATGTCGCTGTCGCCGTTCATCTCACTGCCCCTCGGTCACGTTCTTGACGGTGGTCGGTGTTCCGCTCGCCCCGTGCCGGATCCGGCGGCCGGCGGTGCCGGTTCCAGCGGGGGTAGAAGGTCAGCCACAGCCCCGGGTTGCCGTACCTGTCGCCCTTGGTCGAGAACCCGACGGTCGTCACCTCGTCGGGGGCGTATACGACGCGCTGCGTCTCGTCCGCGACCAACTGCGCCACGTTCCCCTGCGGTGCCGTGGTCCGGCCTCCGGTGGAGCAGGACACCAGGACGATCGGATCGTCGGCCGGACGGCTCGACAGACTCGGCCGGCGGCGGAGGAACCGGCCGAGCTGCCGCCCGTCGAAGGAGACGATGTCCCCGCCGGTCAGGACCATGTCCACCTCGTCGGGCGACCCGTGCATGTTGACGAAGTAGGGGGCCGTGCCGGTCACTCTCCACGGCAGACGCCGTTCCGTTCCCGGCAGAGTGACCGGTTCGGACGTCGGGGAGGGCCAGTACGCCTGCACGTAGGTCTCGGCGGCGTCCAGCGGGCGCCGGATCAAGATGGGCTCGGCATTGGCCCAGTCCGCGGTGGTGTGCGAAGCGCGCCCCACCGGTCTGCCGTCCCGGCCGACGACGGTGAACTGCTGGATCGAGTCCGTGGAGACCGTCCTCCCGTCCGACGCGGTCAGCAGCTCGGGGGGCGGCGGCAGCACGGTCGCGCGTTCCCGTGCCGAGGAGGTGCCCAGGTCGTCCGGGAGACTGCGCACCCACTGCCCGTACGGCACCGACGGGTCATCGGGAACCACCAACGTGATCAGGAGGTTCCGTCCGTCCTGCGTGCGACGGAGCCGGACGTCCCCGCTGTGGGCCCACACCTCGCGCCCCGTCCGGGCCGCCACGAGCCGGGGCAGGTCCAACCGGCCCGACGCGCCGCCGGCCATCAGCAGGACGACCGGCACATCGGCCGGCAGGGACCGCAGCTCGGGGACGGTCGCCAGATGGTCCGCGAGCACGTGCCCGGCCATGGGCACCACCCCGTTCGCGGTACGCACCCGGAGCAGGTCCGGTGTGCCGCCGAGCAGGGCGAAGTAAGGGGTCTGCCCGAAGGAGGCCAGCGCGTGCCAGGGTGTCGGCGACATGTGCCCGGTTTCGACCCCGGTGGCGGGGTCCCGTACTGCGAAGCAGGTCGCCCACGTGTTCAGCGGCAGCACCTCGCCGGGTGGCACGACGCCGGCGTAGTCGTGCCCGACCGCACGGCCGGTGGTGGCGGTCGACCAGAGGGGCACGCCCAGGGGCTCGTGGCCGGCGTCCGGGATGCTCGTGCGGTCGGCGCCGCCGGCGCCGGCCGCCTCGGCCCGCGGCGGGCGGGCCGGCCGGCCGCGACCGCTCTGCAACGGGCCGCTCCGCACGGGGCTGCTCTGTGCGGGGATGCTCGTCCCCCTCATCAGCGCCACGATCTCGTCCTCCACCGACTGCGCCCGGTGCGCTCCGGACGCGCCGACTTCCGCGGCCGCGCCCGCGGAGGGAACCGCGCGGTCGCCCGTACCGGGTGCCGGACGCGAGGACGGGTCCGCAACGGGCCGGACGCCGACGGACCTCTCCGTACGGTCCGCGGCGGGCCGGGCGGCGTGGGCGGGAGCGGCCACCGGGCCGCTCCCGCCGTCCACGGCCGGCTCCGCGCCGGACGCGCGGTCCCGGGCCGGCGGCTCCACCGTCGTACGCAGCCGGGCGTTGCCGACCACCCACCGCTTGGCGCCCTCGGGGCCGGTGACCTCGATCCTCAGGACCACCTCGGTCAGGTAGCCGGGCACTCCCCGCTCCGTCCGCGCCACGGCGGTGCCGAACCTGCCCATCTCGCGCCGGGGTGCGGCAGCTGCGTGGGTCTGGCCGTCGGCGAGGTGTCCTCCCGCGAGCGGCGCGGCGGCGCCGAGGCGGTCGTCGCCCGCCGCGTCGAGCGGGCCGCCGTAACCGGCCGTCGCCAGGGCGGTCGTCGTTCCGTCGGCCTGGGCGTACGAGCCGTCCGTGGCGATCCTGACCCGGTCGATGGCGGTGTCGGCACTGCGGGCCGTGACGACCGGGTCGTGCACCGACACCTGGACCGTCACCGCTTCCGTGACCGGCTGCCCCAGGTACCGGGTGACGGCGGCCGGGGTCAGCCGCGTCGGCAGCCCGGTCAGGGTGGGGCCGACCAGCCGCAGGAGGCCGGCCTCCCGCGAGACGGAGGTGTGCCGCCCGGACGGTGCGCCGAGTCCCGGACTGACGGCGCGCAGCGCGTCGGCGAAGCGGGGCAGGGCGTCGAAGTCGTACAGCGCGAGGGGCCGGCGCCGGGGGAACTCCCACCGCGGCCCGCCGAGCCGGGCCCTCAGTACGGCGGGCACCCGCACGTCGAGGGCGACCTCGCCGGGCCGGGTGCCGGGCGGCACGGCGGGGTCCTCGGTGTAGACGGCCGGGGTGACGGGGGCGGGCTCGGCCTGCTCGGGCTCCCGACCGGGTCGGGCCTGCCGGGGCCCACCGGGGTCCGCCCCGGCCGCCGCCCCGTCCGTCCCCGGTCCGGCCCCGGTGGCCCCGGCGGTCCCGGCCGCCCGGTCCGGCCGCGCCGTCGCCACAGGCGGCGCGGGGTCCGGCGCCGGGAGGGTCTCGGACTCGTTGAAGCGGATCACCACGTCGGCCCGGACCGTTCCGGACTCCTGCCGGTGAGCGGCGGGCAGCAGGCCCGCCAGACGCTCGAGGGTCTCGCGCACGGCGCCGGGAAGCATCCCGGTGGCGGCGACGGCCAGGTGGGCGAGCCCGGTCCGCTCCGCGGCGGCCCCGAGCAGCCGGGTGAGCGCGAGCAGCGAGGAGCTGTCCAGGACGCGGGCCGTGACGGTCACCCCGAACTCGTACGGGAGCCGGTACTGCCGGACGCTCCGCTCCCCCATGCTGCGCTGCCACAGCCGCTCCTCGCGCAGCGAGGTCGCGGCCCAGGTGGCGCCGGTCTGCCGTCCTCCCGACAGCGCGAGGCGGGCCTGATGGCCGTCCGCGCCCAGGAGCAGGGACAGGTCGGCGGCCCTGGTGCGGGCGGTGGTGCTGCTCCGCCGGGTCGTCCCGGGGTCGGGCAGCACACTGCCGTCACCGCCGGTGCGGCCCAGGATGTTGTCCAGGCCGGGCTTGCCCGACACCGGGCGGCCCAGGACCGCCGTCCAGCCGTCGGCGGGCCGGGCGTTCAGGGCGATCTCCACCAGCAGCGGCACGCCCAGGGGGGAGAGGGCGACGAAGTGGCCGGCGGTGCGCCCGTCCGGACCGTGGCCCACCAGGGTGTGCAGGCCCAGCGCGGTGGTGGTGCCGTTGATGTGGGAGCCGACGCCCGGCACATAGGTCGCGGAACCGGGGACGGTGGCTCCGGGCACCGTCTTCTCCACGAGGTCGCGGACGGTGTCCGCGAGCGCCGACCGGCCGCCGCCTCCGGGGAGCACCTCCACAACCGATCCGTAGCCGATCTGCCCGCCGCTGCGGACGAATCCGTCGGGCAGCCGCCGGTCGGCCGGAACCGGGGGCGCGGGAACGGGCGCGTCATCGGGGCGGAGACCGGGGTGGCTGTCGTCGGCCAGGTCGTCGGGCGAGAGCAGGAAGCCCAGGCCGTCCTCGACGTCGACCACGTACGTCCCCTCGTACAGCGGGCCGCCCGCCACCCTGCCGGCGACCGCGTTGTCCCGGCCCACCACGACGCTGACCTCCAAGCGCACGTCCGCGCCGAGGTGGAGGGCCCGTACCTCGTCGTTCACGCTGGTGACGCGCAGGCTCGTGGCGTTGTCCTGCACCGTGGTGGCGTCGCTGCGGACACGGCCCCGCGCGTACCGGCCCGCCGGCGCGACCGAGGTCCGGGGTCCCCCGTGGACGCCGGCGCCGGTGAGGCCGAAGGCGTGGCCACTGCCGGAGCCGACGGTGTACGCGGAGGCGTCGACGGACTGCACCCACCGCTCCCAGTCCAGCATCTCCGGGCGCGACAGCGTCCGTACGTTCGTCAGGTGGCCCTTGACCTCGATCCTGGCCTGGAGGCCGGACAGGAGGCCGGAGGAGCCGGCGCCGTGCAGCTCCACCACGTACGAGTCGTTGAGGATGCGGTAGGCGTTGGCGAGGAAGTGGTGCGGGGAGAGGGCCGCGTCCACGATCTCCTGGACGACGCCGTGCGGGGCGGTCAGCCGTTCCCCGGTGGTGAGCCGCCGGGTCCGGCGGAGCGTGTCGGCGACCCGGGCGGTGATCCGCCTCCGCAGGGTCGCGGAGTCCTCGTGCGCCGCCGGGCCGTCGTCCGGCCGTGCGGCCGGCTCGGCGGGGTAAGCGCCCGGGACGGGCGGCAGCTCGGACCCGTCGGCGTCAGCGGTCCGCCGGGCCCGCGGCCGGGCCGCCCGAGCGGTCCCCACCCCGGCCTCCTCCGCCGGGACCGTTTCGGTGCCACGGTCCTGTTCCGCCGTGGGCGTCCCGGTGCCACGGGCCTCCCCCACCGTGGCCGTACCCGTGCCACGGGCCTCCCCCGCCGTGGCCGTACCCGTGCCACGGGCCTCCCCCACCGTGGCCGTCCCCGTGCCACGGGCCTCCCCCACCGTGGCCGTCCCCGTGCCACGGGCCTCCCCCGCCGTGGCCGTCCCCGTGCCACGGTCCTCCCCCGCCGTGGCCGTACCCGTGCCACGGGCCTCCCCCGCCGTGGCCGTCCGTTCGGCCTCGGCGAACATGGCGCGTACCGCCTCGCGCACGGCCTCGCTGCCGTGGAACCGGTCCATGACCGCCGTCTCCGGCAGCCGCAGCGCGCCGGCCGGCCGCTCCGGGTCCGCCTCGGTGCGCGGACGCGGCCGGGGACGCGCCGGGGCCTCAGCGGTGGCCGGCTCCGTGAGCGTGCGGTGGGCGGGCAGCGCGAGTCTGACCCACCCCTCGTGCCGCTCGGGCGGCAGGGCCACGCCGTCGTCGGTCCAGATCCGCATCGAGTGGACGGCGGGGACGCCGAAGACGTGGACCTCGGGGTTCAGGGCGTAGAACTCGTGGCCGGCGTTCGACTCGCCGGCGTGTGCGGTCGACCTCTGCGTGCCGTAGTCGTACTCGGGGGCGATCTCCCGCAGCCAGTGGCCCGCCGCACCGCCGAAGAGGCCGGTCACGGAGCCCCGGAGGGTGCCGGTGAACGCCCACGGGACGTGTTCGCTCTGCCCGGAGGCGATGACGGCCGAGCCGGAGTAGTTGAGCGTCTGCACGTGGGGCAGCTCCGCCTCGTGGACGACACCGCCCTCCGGCCGGCCGGGCGCGTGGCGGCGCTCCGTGGTGAACACGACGGAGACGGTGCGCTCACCGGTGGCAGAGGGTCTGGTGAACCGGACCCGCTGGCCGCCCTGCGTCATCTCGGCGAGCGCGTAGCGCGGCGCGGAGCGGAGCCAGGCGAGCCGGCGTGCGTTGCCGAGCAGCCAGGGGCCGTCGCCGGGCAGCCCCGGCGGCAGGAAGCCGTGGTCGCGCAGCCAGTCCTCCAGGCGGTCGAAGAGCGGGCTGACGCCGTCGACGGACAACGGAGTGACCGACACGTCCAGCGCGCGCAGGTGGGCGATCTCCGGTGGCAGGTAGCGGGGGCTGCCGCCCGGGACGCCGGTCACGGTGGCCTCGGACGGCACCCGGAGGATCACGGGGTACCGGGCGTCGCCGGCCAGCGGGGTGCCGGACGCCGGGACGCCTTCCGGACCGTGGGGGCGCACCAGCCTGATGTCGTACGCGGCGTCCGCCCGCACCCGCAGCAGCGGGCGGGTGGTCCGCAGGGAGCGGGACGTCCTGCCGCCGTTGCCGGAACCGAGGGTGACGGCGTCCTCCCGGGCGAGACCGACGCGCCCGGTCACCGTGAGGCCGGGCGGTTCGGCGCCCATGGCCGGATCGGGGGTGCCCAGGGACCATCCCAGGCCGACGGCGAGACCGGCGCCGATCCGGTTGACGACCCTGGTGCTGCCGGTCGTCTGTACGGAACGCAGCACGTGCGACTCCAGCACGGAGTTGCGGGTGGGCGGTCCGGCGAGGGCGTCCGGGCCGGTGCGCTGCGACAGTGCGACGCGCACCCGGAACATGCCGATGATCTCACCGCTCTCGTCGTAGAGCGTGGGCGAGGTGTGCCAGCCGTCGGCCATCAGGGGCGCGTTGGCCCGCAGCTGGCCCTCGCCGAAGAAGATGCGCAGTTCGTTCAGGGAGATCTCGGAGATGTCCGCCAGTTCGTCGCGGTACGTCGTCAGCACGTCCCGCAGGACCCGGTCGGCATACGGGACGTCCTCCACCGCGAACAGCGGCACCCGCTTCAGCAGCTCCATCGGCGCCGGGCGCCGATCGGGGGTCCCGGCGGTCGCGGCGGCAGGGCCGGCCTCGTCCTCGGCGAGGTGCTCGGGCCACCAGACGCCGACGCGGCCGGGGGCGTCGTGCCAGACGTTTTCGGTGGGGAGCGCGGTGTACGCGGCGAGGCGGGCCGCGGGTGAGTCGGCCACGCGGACGTGCACCGCCGCCGCGACGCGGTAGTCGTACAGGTCGGACGGCTCGCGGCTGCGCAGCAGGAGCATCGGCTGGTCGGTCCAGCTGGTGGTGACCGTGGAGGAGCGCCAGCCCAGGGTGAAGCCGAGGTTCGGGGAGAGCGTCACCTGTGGCAGCCGGCCGGTGCTCGCTGGCCGGAAGGTGTGGGAGTAGTCGGCGCTCACCGGCGCCTGGGTGCCGTGGCTCGCGGTGCTGCCGGGCGCGTCGACGCCGAACGCCCAGGACTGGGTGTTGACCGGGTTCCCGCCCGGCATCCGGGTGATGGCCGGGTCGCCGGGGCGGGGATCGGAGAGGGCGAGCCGCAGGAAGGCCAGGTGGGTCCTGCCTCGGTGGGGTACCGGCAGCGCGGCGCCCTGCCCGTCCAGCAGCCGGGCCCGCTCGCTGCTCAGCCAGCCGGCGGTGAGCCTGGCACGCACGGCGGCCCGCAGTTCCTCGTCCCGCCCGCGGTCGCCCTCGACCTGCCCGGCGACCAGGTCCTGGAGCCAGACGACGGTCTCCTGCGGCACCGGCTCGACGTGGGCCAGGGCGTTCGCACCGTCCGGGGTACCGAACCGTGCGACGGCGGTGCTGACAGGGGCGGGGGCGGGGGCGGAGCCGGCGGGCTCCGCCTGCGGCCCCCGCACCGGGAGGTACGGCTGCTGGGACGCGGTGCCTCGTGCGACGGCCTCGGGCGCGGGCTCGGGCGCGGCCTCGGGCCTGGTGGTGGACGGCGCGACGCCGTGCGCGGTGCCGAGCGCGGCCAGCCGTTCCAGGTCCGCGGCCGCTCCCAGGGCGTCGGTCTCCGC
>NZ_JOCB01000093.1 GCF_000718775.1 Streptomyces sp. NRRL S-31 | reverse complement strand
GGCGCCCATCCGGCGGTAGGCGTCGGGGTTCTTCAGGAAGTCCACGACGTCGTTCAGCTCGCCCTCGACCTCGTCGATGCCGGCCACGTCGGCGAAGGTCGTACGCCGCCTGCCCGGCTCCTGACCGACCGGCTTGGGCGACTTGCGGCCGAGCACCCCGCCCGCACCACCGAGTCCGCCGCCCAGTCCCCCGCCCAGTCCTCCGCCCGTCCGCCGGGCGACGAACAGCCATACGGCGATCAGCAGCACCATGGGCAGCAGGGAGACCAGCAGGGTCTCCCCTAGGCCCGGCCCCTGCGCCAGCGGCTCGGCGGCGACCGCGACCTTCTTCCGGGTGATCTCCGCCCACAGCCGCCCGTCGTCGGCGAACGCGGGCTTGTACGTCTTGAAGTGCGTGTACGTAGCGCCCTTGGCGCCCCCGGGCACCTCACCGGGCTTCTTCAGCGTGCCCTGGATCTCGGAGCCCTGGGAGTAGACGCTTTTGACGTTGCCCGCTTCCAACTGAGCGGTGAAGGCGGTGTAGTCGACCGAGGTCGTCCCGTCCCCGCGCACATCGTTGTACAGGAAGCCGAACGCGGCGTAGACGACGAGCAGGATCACCAGCTGCACCAGGCAACCGCCCCGGGAGCGCAGCCCGTTCGGTGACGGCGCCGACCCGCCCGGCACGCCTTCGGTGCGCCAGGACTGACGTGGGTCGTGACGCGGCGGAACGGGTTCGGTCATCGGTCTCTTCTCCTTGAGGAGCGGCATGGAGGGGCCGGGCGGGGAAGGGGTGAGCGCCCGGGCGGGCAAGGGTGGGCGTCCGGGCGGGGCGCGGGTGGTGGGAGGACGGGACCGGCGGGTCACAGCACTCGGTTGGCGCGGCGGACCATGGCCCCGGACACGAGTCCGAGCACCAGGGCCAGGGTGCCGAGGAGCACGCTGCCGAGGACGGCGCCCCGGCCCGGGTGCCGGCCCACCACCCACGGTGACAGGAGCATCCAGACGCCGGTCACGCCGAGGGCACCGCTCATCCCGGTCATGCGCTCGGGGGCCACGGTGAACCCGAGGGCGAGGAGGCAGATGGCGGCGCCCACGACGAGGTCGTGCACCGCGAGATCACCGTCCGTCCCGGCGAAGTGCAGGATCCAGGGGGACGCGGCGAAGAACAGGCCGACCAGGAAGATCGGCCCGTTCACCAAGGCCACGTCATGTGCGCCGAGGACACGGGCGTAGCGCTCGCGCATCTCGAAGGCGTCGGGATGGCCCGCCATGTCGTCCCTGCGGTGGGGGAAGCCAGACATCTGAGGACTCCTCACTGCTGTCCGAGCCCTCATACTGTCGTGCCTCCCTGCGTCCCGGCATCACACATGTGAGCTATGGACGCCCTGCGACGCCTGTCACGCCGACCGGGGGCGGATGCGGAAGCAGAAGCACATGAACGTGTGATGTCCGCCGCCACCGGCACGGGCACCCTAGGACCCATCGCCATCCGTCCGGGGAGGAATCCGTGTCCGTAACCCTCACACAACAACCGACTCGCACCGAGCGGAGCCGACTGCTCGGTTTCAGCCGCCGCTGGGGCTGGCTCGCCGTCCTGCTGGCCGGTCTGCTGATGTTCTGGTTCATCCACTCCGCGCTCGTCTCCACCCGGAACCCCAACCTGGTGCCCGCCCTGATCTTCTTCGGGGCGGCCCTGGTCCCGGGTGCCTTCGTCACCTTCGTGGCGGGCCGACGCCTCGACTTCGGGGTCGGCGTCGGCACCGTGGGGGCCACCGCGCTGGCCGGCGGTGCGATCGGGGTGGCCACGGCCGGTTTCCTGGAGTACCGGACCCTGCTGCTGATGGACGTCCTCCCGATGGCGGCCGTCGGTCTGATCGAGGAGACCGCGAAGCTCATCGTCCCGTTCCTCGTGATGCTGGCCATCCGCGACCGGCAGCCCGGCAACGGACTGCTCCTCGGAGTCGCCTCCGGCGCCGGCTTCGCCGTGTTCGAGACCATGGGCTACGCCTTCGTCGAACTCATCAACTCCGGTGGCGACCTGCGGGCCGTGGACGATCTGCTGATGCTGCGGGGCCTGCTGAGCCCCGCCGCCCACATGGCGTGGACCGGGCTCACGGCCGCCGCGCTGTGGTCGGTGGTGACGGCACAGCACCGCCGCAGGGCGGCGGTCGGCGTGTTCGTCCTGGTGTTCGCCGTCGCGGTGGCCCTGCACACGGCGTGGGACAGCTTCGACAACGACACCGCCTACGTCATACTGGCGGCCCTCAGCCTGTCCTTCCTCATCTACGCCACGCACCGCCTGGCCGCGCCGCGCCCGGCCCACGCCCACGCCCGCGTCCCCGTCCGGGCCTGAAAGGGTCCGTGAGGGAAAGCGGTGGTCACAGCCACTTGTCGGGAACCGCGACAAGCACGGTCGTCTCGTAGCGGGCGGCCGGCTTGTCGTTTCCGGTGTCCCCGGCCCGGTGGCGTGCGGGCGAGGGGTCCCGCGCTCGACGGAACGGCGCTCGCGGTCGCCGGTCCTGCCGGGCTTCGACGGCCGACCGCCCCGGGAGCCCGGCTCGTGGCGGTTGTCGCGGTTGCGGTCCGCGGTCGGCAGGCCCCGGGATGGCCGCCTTGATCTCGCGTCTTCGCAGGCGGACCCGGACATGTTCCGCCGCCGGATGCCCCACACGGGTACACCCCCTGCCCCGCCCGCAGTAGCGGGCGGGGCAGGGGGCGGCACTGATCCGGATCAAGGCCAACCGGGGCGTGGACGTGGCCCTTGCCCGCTTGCTCACACGGACGGGTCCAAGACTCCTTGCGCACACGGCCCGGTCTCACCGGCCCCCAGGCCGGTGTCCTGTCCGTTCGAGTCGAGGACGTGCCGGCGTTCGCCCGCGGACATCCCGCCCCACACGCCGTACCGCTCGTTGTAGTCGAGGGCCATGGCGGCGCATTCCTCGATGACCTCGCACCGGCCGCAGATCAGGCGAGCCCGCTCCTCCCGCCGGCGGCGCCGGTGGCCCCTCTCCCCCGGAGGCGAGAAGAACACGGCGCTGCTCATTCCACGGCAGGCGCCTCGTTCCTGCCATTCCCAGTCGCTCAGCAGCGGCAGCAGTCTGGTTCGCATCTTTCTCCTCCTTCCGCCCCCGCCGGTCCGCATCCAAGGCGTTCGGCAGGGTTTCGGTGTCTTTATGCTCCTTACGGAAGGGGGTGTGCCGCATCGGTCAGATGACTGACAGCCAGACTTCAAGGTGAGTCGACGACATTTATGACACCTGCATGACACCTGCATGACACACGAGAGCCGCGCACCGTCTCCGGGGACCGCCTCCGGCCGGAAGCCGGACGGCGTGGTCGCCGCGGCCCGTCGAGCGGACGGTTTCAGTCACTGTTAGCGGCCCGGGCGGCGGTGCCCGCCTCTGCCCGGCTCTCGCGCGGGTTCCGCTCCCCGTTCTGTTCGAGGCTCGTGTAGAACACGGAATGCCCCTGCTTGAGGCGCCGCACACTGCTCCGGGCGACCAGCCCTTCGAGGGTCGTACGCACCACGGTCGTCTTGATGACACGGTCCGGGTGCGCCTCGCTCAGCGCGGTGGCGATCTCCGCCGCCGAGCACGGCTCCGACCGCTCGGCCAGATGGGCCCGGATCAGCGCGACCAGCGTCGGCGTCTTCTGCTTCCGCCGGGCGGCACCCGGTGCCGAGGCAGTGGGCAGGTCGTACCCCTGCACGGGCGTCGCGGACGCCGGGACCTGCTGGAGCGGGATGCCGCTCTCCAGCGCCTGCCGCATGGTCGCGAGCACCGTGTGGTCGTGCTGCAACGTCAGCAGGCGGGCCTGAAGCGACTCGATCTCGCTGCGGACCTGGTCCTGCTCCCGCACATTCCGTTCGAGGTCTTGTGCCAGCTGGGAACTGTAATGTGTCAGCAGCTCGGTGGTGGTCGACTTGGCTTCCGGCATGCCGCGGACCCTCCCTGTGGTTCGGCTCTTGGACGAAGACGCTTCTTCGATGTGTGTCATGTGCGGGCGTGTCTCAGGTGCTGCCACAGATACTACGCCTCGTCCTCTCGCCATGGCTGGTCCGGTGCCACCACTTGGGTCCGTACTGGTGTTACCCCCTGCTGAGAACTAACCTAAGACTCGACAAATAAAGTCATCACCTGATCGACACAGTCGTTCAGGTGATGACTTGGTTCTCTTGAGCTGATATGGCTGTCTTATTGGAACGTTTGGGCCAGGGCGTCCCAGTTCACATGCGCCAGCTCCCGGCCCCGGGGAACCATCGCATAGGAGTGGGCAAGCCACTCGGCGACCGGCCGGGCCGGCGCCTCGAAGAGTGCCGTACCGCTGGCGTTGCCCACCTGGATCCACAGGGAACAGCCGCCTTCCTCGTCGTACTCCGGCCATATCTGCACGTCTCCCTGGCCGGATCGGGCGATGAATCCCTCGCACAGCAGCTCGCGGGCGAACACCCACCGCGGCGGATATTGACGCTCGGTGCGGAAGGTGACACTGACGGCCAGCGGATCGGCGGGGTCGAACGAGAACTCACACACGATCGGCACGGGCAGGCGCCGGCCGGCGAGCCAACGGGTGAGCCGGATCGTGTGCTGCCACTTGCTCATGGGAAACCTCCTGTAGAAGACCGGATCTTGCGCCGCACCGTGCGGGAACCGCTCCGCGGCGGGGGAGTCGGTCCCCCCGAAGACCGCGTGGCGCGGACAGCCGGGCAGTCGGCGAGCCGTTCGTTCAGCGCAGCGCGCGCACCGTGCGGCCCGGTCGGCGGGAGGCGCCGACGGCCTCCACCAGCCCGGTGAGCATCAGGGCGAGACCGGCGAGGGAGGCCAGCTGCCCCAGGGACGAGAAGGGGAAAGCGGTCATGAAGAGACCGACCGAGACGATCAACGCGTTCAGCAGGTCGTCATAGGCGACCACCTGAACGACCGAGGACGGCATCATCGAGACGGCCATCGTGAAGCCGCGCAGAAGCAGACCGAAGCCCGTCCACAGCCCCAGCAGGAACACCGAGTCGGCGTGGCCGCGGAAGAAGGAGACGGCCAGGAAGAGGACGACGCCTCCGCCGGCCGCCAGCAGCCAGCGCACGGGCACCGGCACCCTCGCCTCCCGCGCGGCGAACATCTGGAGCACGCCTTGGACGGCGAACTGCACCCCGAAGACGACCCCTGTCGCCATCCGGGTCGGTCCCGGCATCAGCAGCAGCGTGCCGCCGACACCCACGGAGACCAAGGCCCCGGTCAGCCTGGTGACGCGGTCGCGTACGCGGATGCCGCGGATCGCGCTCACCATCGCCCGGACCGGCACGGCCCGGTCCTCGAACCGCACGGCTTCCATCTGCGCCATCTCTTTCACTTCCCCGTCTCTCGGGACCGGGGCGCGTCCAGCGCACCCGGCACACGTGCTCGTCATGGTGTGGGTCCGGCCGTTGATCGGCGGGCCTCCAGTCTCGCGGCCGGTCCGCCGTCCCGGCTGTAGTGCGGCCTCGACACCATCTACGGGACATCCCGGGGTGCCGGCGTGGGGAGTGCCCCACAACAGGGCTGCTGGGCCGGCGGATACGCGTGCGCTGCCGGGCCAGACGGGTGCGGGCGCGGGCATCCGGGAGGGTCCCGGGGCGGACCACTGCGCGGCGCGAGGAGGCGGCAGCGGCGGGCTCTCGCCGTGGGGTTTTCCCGACATCCCTTCTGGGGAGCCCCCGTAACACCTCTCAGGCGGTCTCGACAGCCAGGCGGGCCCGGCACCGGCCACCATGTCGACAGACGCGGGAACGGCCGCGCCCCGCACGGGGAACGGCCGTACACCCGATCGGCCGGCGACGCGGTGTCCGCACCCGTCCCGCCCTCGGGCGCCCGGGTCCCCGGCACGGACGCCTCACGGTGTCGCGCCCCGTCCATCGCAGTGAACACGGACCCCTGGAGGTTGCCTTGAGCCAGGCGATTGACGATTCACGGACAGCGGCCGGTGCCGCCGACGAGGTGTCCGCACTCCCCGTACGCGGGCGCAGGACGGAACAGGAACTGCTCACCCAGTGGGTTCGCCGGCACGTCCACCGCAACGGCGGGGGAGTCCTGTGGATCGAGGGGCCGCCCGGTGCGGGCAGGTCCCGCATGCTGGCCGGTGCCGGAACCGAGGCGGCCCTGGCCGGGGCCCGGGTGCTCACGGGTGCCGGGCTGGCACGCGGGCAGCTCACTCCCCTGGCGCCGCTGCTGGACGCCCTCTCCGCCGAGACCGACGGCCTCGCCCACGGGCCGCGCGCCGGCTCGCCCGAGGAGGGGGAGTCCTATTGGCTGCTGCGGGAGGTCGGGGACCGGCTCCGCGCCCTCGCTCTGGAACGGCCGCTCGTCCTGCTCCTCGACGACGTGCACGACTGCGACGACCTGACCCTGTTGGCGGTGCGCACGCTCACCGCGCGGCTCGCCGGGCTCCCCCTGCTGTGGGTGCTCGCCTCCCGCGCCCACCCGGACGCCCCGGCCGTGCGCACGCTGCGCCGGGATCTGCTCTCCGGCCGGGCCACCCACCTCGAACTGCCGCCGCTCGCCCCGGAGGCCGTACGGCAGATGGCTCAGGACATCCTCGGCCCGCGAGCCGCGGCGGCGGCACCCTACCTGCCCTACCTCGACGGACTCCCGGGTCTGGTACGGCAGTTCTGCGCGCACCTCGGGCACGGCTCCCCCACCGCCGCCGAGGGACCGGCCGACGCGTCGACGGTCCTCGCTCCGCTGGTCACCCGCCGTCTCCACCAGCTCTCCGAGGACGGCCGGGAACTGGTGCTGACCGCCTCGGTGCTGGGCGGTTCCCTCACCGTCAAGCACCTGTCCCAGGTGATGGGCCGCCGCGAGCCGACCCTGCTCCGGCCCCTGCGCGAGGTCCTCGCCGCCCAGTTGCTGCACGCCGGTCACGACCGGCTGTCCTTCCCGCACACGGCGGTGCGCGAGGCGATCGCGGCCACCCTCCCGGGGCCCGTGCGCACGTCCATCCGCAGGCGCCTGGTGGAGGCGCGGATGAAGGCGGGTGTGCCGGCGGTGTCGCTGGCCCCCGAGCTCGTCGACCTCGCGGAGCCCGGCGACGCTCAGGCCGGGCGCGTCCTGCGGGCCGCCGCACAGGAGCTGGCCGCCGTGGCGCCGGGCAGCGCGGCCCGATACCTCAAGCGCGCCGTGGAACTCACCGCGGACGTGTGCCCCGAGCGGCAGCGGCTGTCGGCGGAGCTCATCCCCCTGCTGTGGCAGTCCGGGGACATCGCCGGGGCACGAGACCTGGCCCGCCGGGTCGTCCAGACCGCGCCCGATGCCCTCACGCACGCCGAGGCATGTCTCGAACTGGCCCGTATGGGAAGCCAGTTCCATGTCCGGCAGCCCGACGCCCAGGTCCGCCACGTCCATCGCCGACGCGATGTCCCGGTCGCCCTGAAGGACCAGCTCCTGTTGACCACCCTGCTCAACCGCCTGCTGGCGGGCGAGGCCGGGGAGGCCGGCGGTGGCGGCATGGCCGAGTCCCTGATGCGGACGCGTGGTACGCACCCGGTCAGTGAACTGACGCACCGGATACTGCGGTCGATGAGCGCCTGCCACCGGCACCACTGGGCCGACGCCCTGAAGCACAGCGAGGCCGCCGCCGCGGGCGTCGCGCACCTCGACCCCGCCCACGCCGCCACCCTGCCGGAGGTGGCCCTCGCCACGAGCTGGCGTGCCGCGCTGCTGGGCCTGTCCGGGGACGACCGAAGCGCGCGGGACCTCGTGGAGGAGGCGGCGAACGAGGCGGAACAGCGTGGCCGACGGGCACTGCTGCCCCTGTGGCGGAACGCCCGGGCCCGACTCCTGCTGGACGCGGGTCAGTTGGCGCAGGCCGCGCGGGAACTGGCGTCCGCCGAGACCGAGGCCGCGGCCACCGGGGTCTCCTTCATGGGGGAATCGGCGGCCCTGTGCACCCGGGCGCGCGTGGCCTTCCACATGGGGGACGACGCGGCGATGGAGGAGTGCGCGGCCCGGGCCGACGCCTGTCTGTCGGGCGACGACCCGCGGCAGCGCGGGATCGGCGCGTGGGTCACCCTGATCGCCATGGCGTACCGGGACGATCTCGGCCCGGCCGAGCGTCACCTGCCGCTCGCCATGGCCCACGCGCGCCGGGGCTACGTTCACGCGCTTCCGGTCGATCCGGCGGAGACGGTCCTGCTCGTCCGTATCGCGCTCGGCGCCGGTCTGCGTGAAGACGCCGTCTCCGTGGTGGAGTTCGCCGAGCACAGGGCGCAGCGCAGTCCCCGATTCAGCCTGTTCGCAGCAGTGGCCACGCATGTGCGCGGACTCCTGGACGGTGACCCGGACCGGCTCCTGGCGGCGGCGGAGCGGTACGGAACCGCTCGACCGCTGCTCGGGGCAGAGGCGTGGGAGGACGCCGGTGCACTGCTGGCGGAAGCGGGGTCGCCCGAGGCGCGGGGCCGCTTCGAGCGGGCGCTGGAGGGGTACGAGGCGTGCGGCGCCCACCGGAACGTCCGGCGTGTCCGGGGCCGGCTGCGCAAGCTCGGGGTCAAGCCGGGTGCCAAGCCCGGAACGGCAGCCCCGGCGGCCGACGTGCCGGGCGCCGGGTGGCGCGGACTGACCCCGTCGGAGCTGGGCGTGGTACGCCTGATCGCGCACGGGGCGACCAACCGGCAGGCGGCGGAGCGGCTGTTCGTGTCCCCGCACACGGTGAACACCCATGTGCGGCACGCGTTCGAGAAGCTGGGCATCCGGTCGCGTGTGCAGCTGGCCCGCCTCTACCTGACGGAGGTCGACCAGCGGGGAGCCGTCGGGTGAACGACCCGCGCACCCTTTCGGACCGGGCCGGACGCGTGCCGCGCACCCGTCGCGGGTCTTGCCCGTGACACGCGGCCGGTCTTGCCCGTGACACGCGGCCGGACGGCCGGTCCGTCCGACGCGCCGAGCCGTGCGGACCTCGCGCGGGTCCGCACGGCTCTTGCCGTGACGGCGCCCGTCCGGCGGGCGTACTCGGGGAAGGGGGCCTCTCCCCCGCCGCTCACCCCAGGTGGGCATGGTGGTCCGGGGACGGCAGCTCGCGTGGACCCTGCCGTCGGTCGGCCCGCCAGTCCACCACCGCCAGCAGCAGCGCGGCCAGGATCGCGATGATGCCCGCGCCCACCGACGCGGCGACGGCGGCGGACGCCGAGCCGTGAGCGCCCCGGAGCAGGTAGTACAGCCCCGGCAGGACGGCCGTGCCGACGGCGCCGCCCAGCCGCTGGCCCGTCTGGAGCGCGCCGCCCGCGACCCCCGCCATGCTCAGGGGGACCTCACGCAGGGTCATCGTCACGTTGGGCGAGATGACGAAGCCGCTGCCGATCCCGCTCACCAGGAGCGCCGGCACGACCGCCCGGATCGCGGTGGACCCCGGGACCAGCCACAGCAGCAGCGCGGTGGCCGTCAGGCCCGCCGCCACCGCGACCAGGCCCAGGACCGTCAGCAGCCGCCCCAGGCGCCGCACCAGCCGGCTGGCCACCACTGCGGCCGCCGCGGAACCGAACGCGAACGGTGTCACCACCAGTCCGGACTGCAGCGGTGTGTAGCCCAGCGCGTCCTGGAAGTAGAGGGCGAACACCAGCCAGATGCCGCTGAAGCCGACGAAGTAGACGGTGGCCAGCGCGGCCCCCGGCGCGTAACCTCGGACTTCGCGCAGCAACCGCGGGTCCAGCAGGGGCTCCAGACCACGCGCGCAGACACGTCGTTCCCAGCGGGCGAAGCCGTACAGGAGCAGCGCGCCGACGGGGAACAGCCACGCCATGTGGCGCAGCCCGCCGGAGTCGGCCTCGACCAGCGGCAGCATCAGCGCCAGGACACCGGCACCCAGCAGGCCCACCCCGACCAGGTCCAGATGCCCCCGTACGCCGGGGGCCGATCTCGGCAGCAGGCGGCGGCCCAGGAGCAGGGCCGCCGCACCGATGGGCACGTTGACGTAGAAGATCCACCGCCAGCCGTCCGGGCCCGTGGCCAGGGCGAGGATGATGCCGCCGGTGATGGGGCCGACGGCGCTGGAGATGCCCACGGTGGCGCTGAACAGGCCGAAGGCGCGCGGTCGTTCGGAGTCCGAGAAGAGCTGCTGGATCAGCGCGGAGTTCTGCGGTGCCAGGAAGCCGGCCGACACCCCCTGGGCGAGCCGCGCCGCCACGACCAGCCCGATCGTAGGGGCCGCGCCGACGGCCGCGCTGCACACGACGAAGGCGGCGAGCGCACCGAGGAAGATCCGCCGGCGGCCCACGGCGTCACCCAACCGCCCCGCCACCACGAGGGCGAGGGCGAAGGCCAGGGCGTAGCCCGACACGACCCACTGCACCGACGACGGCTTCGCCCCCAGGTCGCGCGCCATGGACGGCAGGGCCACGGACACGATCGTCACGTCCAGCAGGATCATGAAACCGGCGACCAGGGTGACCCAGAGGGCACGCCACCGGTTGGGGTCCTGCCCAGGGTCCGGTCGGGCGTCGGTACGGGCATCGGTACGGAACAGAGGGCTCACCACGACTCCTTTCGCCACTGCCCCGCAGTGTGCGGGCGGGGCCAGTCGACGCACATCGCACGAATGTGCGTTCAGGGAGGTGCCGCGGAGGGGCGTATAGCCGTCGGATGACGGATGCCCGCGCCCGCGCGGCCCGCCTACGGTGAAGGGGTACGGCTCGGTGCTCGACACACTGGGCGGGGCGCGTGGACAGCCATCCGACACACGGTGAGGACGTCAGCCATGGGGAGAGCCGCGGTGAGCCGCAAGGTCGTGCGTGTGCGGCAGGGGAACGTCTCCGCGCGGGCGGACACGGTGGCCGCCGAGGAACCGCTGGAGATCCGGCTGAACGGGGAGTCGCTGGCCATCACGATGCGCACGCCCGGCGACGACTTCGCGCTGGCGGCCGGGTTCCTCGTCAGCGAGGGTGTGCTCGGCTCGGTCGAGGAGCTGCGGACCATCACGTACTGCGCCGGTGCCACCGAGGAGGGACGCAACACCTACAACGTGGTCGACGTGCGCACGGCCGAAGGGATCGGCGCCGAACGCTTCACGATCCAGCGGAACTTCTACACCACGTCGTCCTGCGGACTGTGCGGCAAGGCGAGCCTGGACGCCGTGCGGACGGTCGCCCGCTGGCCGTTGTCCGACCACCCCTCCCTGGTTCTCTCCCCGGAGCTGCTGGCCTCCCTGCCGGACAGCCTGCGGCGGGAGCAGCGGGTGTTCTCACGGACCGGCGGACTGCACGCGGCCGGGCTCTTCGACGAGCGGGGTGTGCTGCTCGACCTCCAGGAGGACGTCGGCCGGCACAACGCCGTGGACAAGCTGGTCGGACGCGCTTTCCAGAAGGGGCTGTTGCCGCTGTCCCGCAGTGTGCTGATGGTGTCGGGGCGGGCCTCGTTCGAACTGGTGCAGAAGGCCGTCATGGCCGGCATCCCGGTCCTCGCGGCGGTCTCCGCACCCTCGTCACTGGCGTGCGAACTCGCCGACGAGAGCGGGATGACACTCGTCGGCTTCCTGCGGGGTGACTCGATGAACGTCTACAGCGGTGACTGGCGCGTCGTGACGTGAGACCCGCCGGACGGACAGCGGGTCGACGTGTGTGTGCTGCCGTGCTGGATGAAGTAGCAGATCACGACCAGCCACACGGCGACCGCGACGAGCGTCACCCAGGTCCATGGGACTCTCAGTGTGGGGCGCACGGGGTTTCCTCCCTGAACGGATCGGAACGGATCGGAACGGCCGCCGGACGCATGGGCGTGGCCGGCGCCACATGTTTCATCGTTCCGCTCGGGGATGGGCAGCCGCGATGGAGCAGGCCCGATGATCGCGGTGTGCCGCTCCTGTGGAGATCCCCATGGGTGAGTCGGGGTGCCCGGACGGTCACGGCCCCCGACGGCATCCTCGTCGTCGGCTCGCCGCCGGGCCCGGACCCTCGGTGTGGGGACATTCCCAACTGTGATGAGCGGCGGATCGTGGGGATGCCCCTATGGCCTGTCCGTCGCGATCCCGGGCATCCTGGGAAACATGTCCGTCAACATCGTGGTCGTCGACGACGACCCTGGGTTCCGTCGCATCGCGAAGACACTCCTGACGGCGCGCGGTCTACGCGTCGTCGCCGAGTCGGAGGACGGTGCTTCGGCCCTGGCCGCGGTGCGCGAGCACCGGCCCGACGGTCTGCTGCTGGATCTGCACCTGCCGGATCACGACGGCGTGACCGTCGCCCGTATGCTCCGGGCGGAGGATCAGCCGCCCCGGATCGTGCTGACCTCCACCGAGCAGTCGTTCTGGTCCGTGGACGAGCTACGGCAGGCGGGGATCGAGTCCTTCATCGCCAAGGACCGGCTGTTCGACGCCGACCTCAAGACGATCTTCGGCCCGACCGCCTGAGCCCGCTTCGCCCCCGCCCGCGCTTCGGCCCGACCGCCTGAGCCCGCTTCGCCCCCGCCCGCGCCTACTGCTTGAGGTAGCGGAGTACGGCCAGCACCCGGCGGTGCTGGTTCGAGCCCGCCTGGCTGAGGCCGAGCTTCATGAAGATGCCCGTCACATGGCGCTCCACCGCCGGCACCGTCACCACGAGCTTGCGTGCGATGCCCGTGTTGGAGTGCCCCTCCGCCATCAGGGCCAGGACGTCCTTCTCCCTCGGCGTCAGCGCCGCCAGAGGGTCCTGCTTGCGTTTGCGCCCGACAAGGGAGGAGATGACGTCGGGGTCGAGAGCGGAGCCGCCGGCGACCACCCGCTCCACGGCGTCGGTCAGGATCTGCGGGCTGGCGACCTTCTCCTTGAGGAGATAGCCCACCCCGCTCGGGTCGTCGCCCACCAGATCGAGGGCGTAGGAGGCGTCGAGGAACTGGGAGAGCACGATGACCGGGGTCTCCGGCCGCGCGGCACGGATCTCCTGCGCCGCCCGCAGACCGTCGGCGCCGAGGTCGGGCGGCATCTGGATGTCGGTGATCACCACGTCGGGCCGCTCCACCTCGGCCACGCGGACTAGGTCCACCGCGTTGTCCACCGCCGCGACCACGGTGATGCCGGCGTTGCGGAGGATGGTCGCGATACCCTCGCGAACGATCGCCTGGTCTTCTCCGAGCACCGCTCGCAGTGGTTCACTCATGAACGGCATCCTAGTGCGTGGCTCATGAAGTCGGTTCATGACGTGGTGAGGGTCAATGATGTGAGACATGGCCGTCATATGACATCGGGGACAGCCATGTCGTATGCGAGAGCCGAGTGCGCGGGTGACGCGCCCGCGGAGGGTTCCTGCGCCGGTGCCGCACGGGTCCGGCGCAAAGTGTGTCTGGCCGCCGGAGGGCCGGGCCCTCAGGCGGCCCCCGGCACGGACCGCTGCGTCGCCGTGTGTTCCTCCACGCGTGCCCCCCGTTGAGGCCCCGGTCCGTGCCGTGTGCGGAGGCGCGGTTCGCCGGCTACTTCAGGTTGAGTGTGTCCCCGGCCGACACCTTCCGGGAGGTGGTCGTGGTGCCGGGGAAGTACCAGCGCCAGTTGCCTGCCGACGTGACGGCCACCTTGGTGGTCAGCTTGCCCGCGTCGCCGGTCGTGACAGTCTTGACCGTGCTGTAGTGGGCGGCGCCCTTCTGCCTGAACTGGAGCCTGACCTGCTGGCCGGTGAAACCGTGGTACTTCAGGTCCTCCCAGTTGGCCCGTGACAGCTTGCCGGTGATGGTCGCCTTGGCGCCCTTGGCGACCTTCTCCGGTGCGATCACCGTGGTGAGCCGGGCGGCCCGCTTGACCTTGTACTCGGCGATGTGGTCGGAGATCCAGTAGTCACCGTCGTTCGCCTTGACGGTGGCGTTGACCTGCCAGATGCCGGCGACCTTGTTGGTGTCGATGTCGTCGCTGTCGGGAATCCAGCCCGGGTCGACGGTCATCGTGGCCCGGCATACGGAGGTGGTCGCGCTCTTCTTCGTGCAGGACGAGCCGTCCCAGGTCGCGAAACCGTAGGCGTTCGCCATGTTGAAGGTGCTGACGTGCGTGAGTCGCTTCACCCCCGAGTCGTCCTTGACGGTGATGTCGATCGGGTAGCGGATCGTCTTCGACGTACCCACGATGACGTTGCCGCCGCCGTTGACGACGGTCTTCACCACCCGGATGTCGCCCCGCCCCTCCGCGTGTGCTCCGGTCGCCGTCGTCAGCACCAGTACCGCGGCCCCGCCGGCCGCGGCCCAGGCCGTTCTGCCTCTCATGGCCCTCCCCTTGTCGTGTGCGTGCCAGGAGAGGCTACGTGATCAGGGATCAGCCGCCGCCCCGCCGTGGGCCGTGGCGCGCGGAGAGGAAGCCCGTCGTGTGATGCCGGCCGGCACGTCCGGTTGCGTGATGATGAACGTCACGTCTCTTGGGTGGAACGACCCTGCGGCCTCGTTGTCCGGCAGTGCACTCCCCTATTCCCGGAATGGCCAAAGAAGCGGGGTGCGGTGTGCCGCATTGTGGTTCTGGGCGACGCTTTTCGCGAGGCGCCTGCCGGTCGGTCGCGAACGAAGCAGCAGCTCACGGCATGTTCGGCATGCGCATAAGGCCGTTTCGACCCGCCCACCAGACACCTCATTGCCACCAATGTCCGGATTTCCATCGCCAGTGCACGCCTCCCGCACACCGGCCCCGGCCTTCATTGCGGGATCTAGGAGAAAAGTAGCGGAATGAGCCTTTCGATTCCTCGGCATGACTTCGAGAAGCGACGCGAGATGGCTGCCCGGCTGGCCGGGGGAAGCTGCGAGTCGCTACAGACCGCGCTCACCGAGGAGGAGGTCGCCGGCAACATCGAGAACTTCGTGGGCGCCGTCAGCGTCCCCGTGGGCCTGGTCGGTCCGATCGACATCCACGGGCCCGACGCGGAGGGCACGTTCGTCGTCCCCATGGCGACCCTGGAGGGGACCCTGGTCGCCTCCTACTCACGCGGCGCCAAGCTCATGAACCTCTCGGGTGGCTGCGAGGTGGAGGTGTACGGCGACCGGTTCCTGCGCGCGGTCCAGTTCACCACCGCCTCCCTGGCGGACGCGCGGAAGCTGGTCGCGTGGTGCCGCGAGCGGGAGGAGACGCTTCGTGACATCGCCGTCGGGAGCAGCAACCACCTGCGCCTCATGGAGATCACCTACGACCGCCAGGCCACCCGGGTGCTGCTCTCCATGGCCTGCACGACCGGCGACGCCATGGGCAGCAACATGGTGAGCAAGGCCATCAGCAAGGTGGCGGAGTTCGTCACCGCGCACAGCGGCCTGGTGGAGTACGACGTACTGCCCTACCCCGAGGACAAGAAGAGCCTTCCGCTGCGCCGGAAGGGCAAGCAGGTCCTGGCGCGTACGGTCCTCAGGCGTGAGGTCGTGCGGAGCATGGCGCGGACCAGCCTGGAGCGGCTGGAGCGGCTCATCGAGGACTTCAAGGGGACGCTGGCCCTGCACGGCGCCTATTCGCTGAACCTCCACATGGCGAACGGCATGACCGGGCTCTTCCAGGCTTTCGGACAGGACCTCGCGTACGTGGCCGAGTGCACCCAGGCGGTGGTGGAGACCCGGTGGCTGGGCCCCGACGAGTTGGAGGTGTGCCTGACCATGCCCACCCTCATCGTGGCCACGGTGGGCGGAGGCACCGGCCTCCCGCCTTACCAGACCACGTTGGCCATGGTGGACTGCGTGGGCGACGGCAAGGCCGGGAAGCTCGCCGCCATCATCGCCGCCGTCCTCCTCGCCGGCGAGATCAACTGCGCGGCGGCCATGTGCGCCCACGAGTTCGTGGCGGCACACGAGGGCCTGGGCCGCAACCGCCCGGAGGACGCGCCGGTCCCCGGTCCCCGGGCCGTCGACTCCCCGGACGTGGCCGTGCCGGACCACCGAGCGCAACTCGTCTGAGACCGAACCCCCACGCGGCCGTCGCTCCGGTCCGGGACCGGCACACCGGGCGACGGCCGCCCGCACGCGAGCAGTTGTCGGATGCGGACGGGGGTGTCCCGCCCGGAGAGAGGACCAGAAAGCGTGATGACCAGCCGACTCACCGCACCGCCCGCCGCCCGCGGCCGCCTGGGCGAGCCCGTCCCGGCCGACCTGCTGGACGCCGCCGAGCGGCTGTCCCGGGAGGAGGTACGCGACCTGCAACTGCGCCGACTGCGACGGACCCTGCGCCACGCCTACGACAACGTGGAACTCTACCGACGGAAGTTCGACGCGGCGGGCGTCGGTCCCGAAGACTGCCGGACCCTGGAAGACCTGACCCAATTCCCCTTCACCACCAAGGCCGACCTGCGCGAGGCGTACCCCTTCGGCATGTTCGCGGTGCCGATGCACGAGGTGCGGCGCCTGCACGCCTCCAGTGGCACCACCGGGCAACCCACCGTGGTCGGCTACACCGAGACGGACCTGTCGAACTGGGCCGATCTGGTGGCCCGTTCGATCCGGGCGGCGGGCGGGCGCCCGGGACACCTGGTCCATGTCGCCTACGGCTACGGCCTGTTCACCGGCGGACTCGGCGCACACTACGGCGCGGAGCGGGCCGGCTGCACGGTGATACCGGCCTCCGGCGGCATGACGGCCCGTCAGGTGCAGATCATTCAGGACTTCCGGCCCGAGATCATCATGGTGACGCCCTCCTACCTGCTCACCCTGCTCGACGAGTTCGAACGCCAGGGCGTCGATCCGCGCTCCACCTCGCTGAAGACCGGGATCTTCGGCGCCGAGCCGTGGACGGAGGAGATGCGCCGGGAGATCGAGGAGCGCGTGGACCTCCACGCCGTGGACATCTACGGGCTGTCCGAGGTGATGGGGCCGGGCGTCGCCCAGGAGTGCGTGGAGACCAAGGACGGCCCGCACGTGTGGGAGGACCACTTCCTGCCCGAGGTGGTCGACCCGTTCACCGGCGAGTCCCTCGCCGACGGCACGGGCGGTGAACTCGTCCTCACCTCCCTCACCAAGGAGGCCCTGCCCGTCATCCGCTACCGCACCCGCGACATGACCCGGCTGCTGCCCGGGACCGCCCGGCCGGGCATGCGCCGCATCGAGCGGATCACCGGCCGCTGCGACGACATGATCATCCTGCGCGGAGTGAACGTGTACCCGAGCCAGATCGAGGAGGTCGTCCTGCGCACCCCCGCAGTGACCCCGCACTTCCGGATCCGGCTCACCCGGCGCGGCCGGATGGACCACCTGACCGTCCAGGTCGAAGCCCATCCGGACGCCGGCCTCGAACAGCGCCGGACGGCGGCACGCGCGATCGTCAAGGGGGTGAAGGACGGCGTCGGCGTCACCGTGGAGGCGACCGTCGTGGACCCGCAGACCCTGGAGCGGTCCCTCGGCAAGCTGCAACGGGTCACGGACGAGCGCCTGGCGCCACCGGCTTGACGCACGCGGACCACGGCGTCGGCACCTCCGCCCCCGGAGCCGGTGCGCCGTCCGTCCGGACGCCGTCGTTCTCGTACGGAGCGCACCCGGGGGTGCGCCGGGGGGACGGGAGGGGCAGGCGGCGCTGTGCGATCAGGCTGCGCATCACATCGGCAGGGGCGCCGGGCCGGCGCGCAGAGCGACAGCGGACAGGACGCGTACCGGCTGTCCAGGGGGTGCCGCCCTCCCGGCCGGGCCGGCCCCTGCCGCGTTCCCTCGCTCGTCCCGGGCTCCGGCCGACGGCAGGTCGTGGCGGAGGTGTTCGGCCGGCAGTCCGGCACGGACGAGGGCGTCCTTCACCGCGCTCACGGCAGTCGGCGGTCCGGCCACCAAGGTGGGGCCGGCCACCGGGGAGAGACACTCGGCCACGGCCTGGACCAGGCGGTCACGGGTCCGTCCCTCCGGTGCGGCTCCCGCGATCACCGGCACCACGGTGAGCCACGGGCGGCCACTCGCGAACGTGGTCAGGTAGTCGGTGTCGTACAGGTCGGACAGCGTTCCGGCGCCCATGAGGAGCCGCACCGCGCAGCCCCGGTGTTCCGATCCCATGCCCATTCGGGCGTCCAGTTCCCGCAACAGCGCCTTCATCGCGGCCCAGCCGGTGTCCCAGGCCACCAGCCGTAGATCCCCCAACGGCTCGTCTCCGAGTGTCAGGTTCCCCTTCGGTGGCCCGATCCGCACTTCGCCCCCGATCGACGTGTGGCGCACCAGGGCGTCACTCACTCCGCCGGGCCCGGTGCGGCGGACATGGAACTCCAGCTCCTCCTGGCCGGGTGCGCCGGCCGGATAGTACGGGCGCCAGGTGTGCGGCAGTCTCGCGGACTCCAGCGTGACGTACTGCCCGGCGCGGTACCGGAAGGTCTCGTGCGGCCGCAGCCGGAGCACCGCGAGGTCCGGACCACGCAACTGGTGTGCCGTCACCGTGGCACGCCAGCAGGGCGGTTCGTGCAGCGCCGCGTCCGCGCCGCGCACCATGGCCGTCACACCGAGGCGCAGCATCCGCACCCACGCCTGTTCCAGCTCCGCGTGCCAGCGCTCGCCGGCCTGGATGCGCAGCGCTGTGCACAGCGCTGCCTCGAACGCGGCGTACTGGGCCGGCAGCAGACCGAGCTTGCGGTGGTCACGGCCGAGTTGGGTGAAGGTCCGGGTGATGTCGTCGGGCCGGTCCAAGTGCTCGATCAGGTATGAGAACGCCCGTGCGAGATGGGCCTTCTGGAATTCCATCGAGGCGGGGAAGAGCGATCGCAGCGAGGGATGCCGCGTGAACAGTGCCTGGTAGAGGTGGGTGATCAGCTCCTCGAAGGGGGCCACCAGGTCCAGGTGGTCCATGATGGTCCGCTGGTCGGCGCCGCCGTCGTACGGTTCTCCGGCCGGGGGCTGCCCCTCCGCGCCCGCGGTGTTCCCCGGGGTGAGCAGTCGACGCCGCAGTCGCATCGCCTCGTGCCGGGCCAGAAGCGTGTGGTAACTCCGGTCGTTCGCACTCATGGTCAGCACCCCGTCCGCGTCTCGCGGCCCATGCCGGTAACCCGCCCGGCGCACGGGGCCGGGGGGACCGGCGCGCCGCTCGGAGGTTGGCAGAACAGTCGAGGCATCGGTGAACTCCTAGGAAGCGAAGAAGGGGTGACGGCCCTCAGGCGCCTCGACCGGGAGGCGCGACGCCCACAGAAACCGCAGGTCAGTATGACACTACGGACATATGCCCCAACGTCCCTGGTAAGAAGGGCCGTTGGGCCCTTGTGCCGCCCCGTGGTGACAAGAGGAACCGGGCCCAGATGGCCGGCCGGGCACAGACCGAGTTGGGCGGGCCGAGCCGCACCCTCCGGCTGTGCGGGTCAGGGTTCGACGAGGACCTTCAGGGTCTTGCGGTCGGCCATGTCCCGGTAGCCGGCCGGCACGCCGTCGAGGCCGGTGGTGGCGTCGAAGACCTTCCCCGGCTCGATCGTGCCGTCGAGGATGTCGGGCATCAGCTCCTCGATGTACGCGCGGACCGGCGCGGGTCCTCCGGCCAGCCGGATGTTGTGCCGGAACAGGCTGCCGAAACCGACCGGTGCCTCCTCGTACTGCGGCACACCCACGCGACTGATCACACCTCCTCGGCGCACCACGCCGAGGGCCTGCTCATAGGCGGGCATGTTGCCGACGGCCTCCAGGACCACATGCGTGCCGTCCCCGCCGGTCAGCTCACGGACCGCCTCGACACCTTCCTCGCCACGGGCGGAGACGACGTCGGTGGCACCGAACTCACGCCCGAGGTCGGTACGCGCCCGGTGGCGGCCCATGAGGATGACCTGCTCCGCGCCGAGCCGCTTCGCCGACAGGACCGCCAGCAGACCGACCGCGCCGTCCCCGATCACGGTGACACGGGTGCGCCCGTCGACACCGCCCGCCACGGCGGCGTGGTAGCCGGTGCCGAAGACGTCCGAGAGGGTCAGCAGGGACGGTATGAGCGCCGAGTCCGCGGCGACGGGGAGCTTGACCAGGGTGCCGTCGGCGAGCGGGACGCGGACCGCCTCCGCCTGACCGCCCTCCTCCGGCTCGCCGTCCCAGAACCCGGCCTGCGGGTGGGAGCAGGAGGTGTGCAGGCCCTCCCGGCAGAACGCGCAGGTGTTGTCCGAGATCGCGAACGGCGCGACGACCAGGTCACCGCGTTCGACCGTGGTCACCTCCGCGCCGGTGTCCTCGACGACGCCGATGAACTCGTGCCCCATCCGGACGGGACCGTCCTCGGGCCTCATCGAACCGTACGGCCACAGATCACTGCCACAGACACAGGACGCGGTGACGCGGACCAGCGCGTCGGTGGGCAGCTTGACGACGGAATCGGGAACGTTCTCGACGCGGACATCGCCGGCGCCGTACATGAGGGTCGCGCGCATGGGTGCTCTCCAATGCGATGCGGTGTGGTGCGGTGTGGTGCTCGTGTTTCGGGTGGTGTTCCGCAGTGGTGAGGTACGAGTACGCACCCTGGGCCGGCTCAAGCCTGTTCGAGGGCGGGGATCAGGGGCGGGGCCGCCATGTCGGTGCCGGGCCCGAGCCGGAGATCGCGGTGCCGGGCCCGAGCTAGAGATCCCGGTGCCGGGCCCGAGCTAGAGATCGAACTCCACGTGCTGGACGTCCGTGAAGCGGACTTCTTCCAGCTGGCCCGCGCGGCGGCCGTTGTCCTGGAAGTACATCTCCTTGAGTCCCTCGGCGGCGATCTGCTGCAACTGCTGGTCACCGGCGCCGGCCTGCTGGGCGTCGAAGAGACGCGCGGCGTACTGCGGGGGGAGCGCGACGGTCAGGTGCCGGACACGGGCGTCGTCGGTCGAGCCGATCGGCGCGTCGTAGCCGAGACGGGCGCGGGTGTCGATGACGATGCCGCCGGTCGTCGCCGCCCGCTGCCGGGCCCTGGCCCGGATCTGCGGCTGCCAGCGCTTCCTCACCTCACGCTCCAGGCGCGCGGCGAGTTCCGGCCGGGGCTTCCTGATCTGGTCCTTCACATACCGCTCGACGGTGCGCTGGGAGATCCGCAGCAGCTGGGCGACCGCGCGGGTGCCCTTGAGCTGCCTGACCAGGTAGCGCATCTGCGCGCCCGCGCTCTTCGGCACCGGGCGGGTGAACGCCTTCTGTACCGCGGCTTCCAGACCGTCCCCGAACAGGGTCATCGTCACCCTCTCCTACTCTCCGTTGTCGGCGTCGGTGACGGTGCCGTCCTTGATGTAGCGGGCGAGGTTCAGCTCCGGCGCGGTGAAGCGCTCGCGGACCTCCTCCCCCCACAGCACGGACTGGGTGCCCTCGTGCTTGACCAGGCCCGGGTTGACGCCGAGCTTGAAGCCGCCGGGCAGCGGCCTGCCGTCCCGGTAGGGCAGGAAGTCCAGCGGGCTCGGTCCGCCGGCGGCGTAGACGACGCAGTCGGACAGGATCGCGACCGGGTACTGCCCGGTGAACGCCGCATGCTTGACGATCTTGCGGTGCAGGTTGATCCGGGTGCGGGAGATGACCGCCGCCCGGATGTCCGGCCGCCACGTCGGACGGGACAGCGCACGCCACGGCCGGCCGGGCCGCCAGCCCTCGCCGCGCGGGCGTTCCCGCAGCTTGCCGAGGCCGCCCTTCACGGTCGCCTTGATCGCCGAGGCGACGATCGCCAGCTCCGGGTCGCGTTCCCGGTAGCCGTCCATCGCGGCGAGGAAGTCGGCCGGCGGCAGGTCGGCGCCGACGCCGAGGTCGGCCATCGTGGCGAGGTAGGCGTCGCGCAGCCGCTGGTACCAGCCGTCCAGGTAGCGGCCGTTCTCGTGGCGGACGTACGCCTCGATCGGGCGGACCTCGTAGCCCAGCTCCACGGCGTAGGCGACGGTGGGTGTCGCATACCAGGCCGGCCCTTCCGGGCGGTCACCCCTGGGCGTGAAGGGGCTGGGCAGCAGCCCGCCGTCCAGCTCCACCCACTCCTTGCCGACCTTCACCTTCGACAGGTCCACGTGGGAGAGGTCGACCAGCCAGGAGCCGGGCAGCTTCGGGTCGAACACCGGCGCCTTGACGTGCGTGGGCGCGCCGAGCCCGACGACCAGGCCGTTGGCGCCGGCGGCGAAGGCCATGTTCACGTCGATGCCGACCAGGTGCCGCAGGGTGCACTCGGCGTCGGTCATCGGCCGCGCCCAGTCGTACGCCTCCTCGAACAGCCTCTCCGCCGGGCCGCGCAGGTGGAACCGCGGCAGGTCCGCCAGCAGCGGGTGTCCGTCGGGGGCCTCGCACGGCGCGCAGTCCACCGGGTCCTTGCCCAGCGAACCGGGGTTGTGCTCGGAGTGCCGGCGGCCGTCGGCGTCCGGTTCGGAAGCGCGGGTCGGCGGGTGCAGCGCGGTCATCAGCTCCAGTCCGGTCACGGCCGTGGAGCCCCGGGGTGTCATCACGCGGGAGGCGTACACGCCGAGGATCCGGGCGAGTTCCGCAGGCGGCAGCTGCCCGGCCTCGCCCCAGTGCCGGGCGTCCAGAGCGTGCCAGGACGGGATGCACAGCTGCACGCAGGCCCGCTCCGAACCGGTGGCGGGCCGGTAGATCCGCGCCCACGGCCCGAAACCGCGCTTGGTCAGCTTCCACTCCGCGCGCGCCAGCTGCTTGACGACCTTGTGGTCCTCCGGGACCCGCCCGGCGAGCCGCTCCTCGTGGGTGAGGGTGACGGGAAGGCCGTAGCGCTCCAACGCGGCCTCGGTGAGCACGAGCAGCGGGTCGGCGTCCTTGCCCGGCCCGGACAGCCTCGGCTGCCCCAGCTTCGCTTCCTTCAGCGTCCACTCCACCAGGGCCGGGAGGGATTTGGCGGGCACGTCCAGGACCAGGCCACCGGTGCAGTACGCCAGCACCTGCCCGTCGGTGTCGACGTCGACGACCGCGAGCGGGCCGTTCTCGAAGCGCGCGTCCTCCCCGCCTGCCGGGTTGCCCGCACCCCTCTTCTTTCCGGCACCCGGGCGGCGCGACGTCGGCGCGTTCCTGGCGGTACGCGCCGGACGCGGCGCGGCGGCCCCGGGAGCGGAGGCGGTCCGGGGGTGCTCGCGCTCCGGCGCGGCCGTGGTCGCGGGGGCCGCGCCTGTGTCGGCCGGAGTCCCGGATCGGGCGCGGGTCGGCGCCGATGCCGCCGCCAGACCGGGCGCCCGCGCGGTCAGGCCGGCGCCCGGGCCGGGCACCGTCGCCTCGGGAACGGCAGGGCTGACGGGGTGGGCAGGCTCGGGACCGGCCGGGAAGCGCTCCGCCCAGCCGTCGAGCAGTCGCTGATAGGCCTGACGGCGAGGGGGACGCGGTTCGGCGCGGCCGGCCTCCCAGTTCTTCACCGTCTGCGTCGTCGTGCGCAGCACTTGAGCCAGCCGGGCCTGGGTCACTCCGGCCGCCTCGCGCAGTCGCGCGCGCTCCGCGGGCCCGGGCATCTCCGGTTCACCGGCGAGCAGTGCGTCCACGGCAGCGAACAGCTCGTCCTCCGTCGGCATGCCTCACCTCCTAGGCGGACCCTATCACAATTTACCCTCCGTTTCGATGAGATTTTATCCCTGAACTTATCCACGAGCGATATCTCCGACAGCCGCCACGGGCGTCAGCGATGCCGCTGTGAGCCGGTCCGGCGGAAGGCGGTTTCCGGGGTCGAGATGCAGGGTCAGGGAGAACGGAGGGCGACCGAGTGGCCACCGGGGAAGGAGCACCCCGGTGGCCGTACCCGGAAGGACCGGGTGTCGGCGGTCGTGTCAGCTGACGTTCACGTCCACGCAGGCGTAGAAGGCGTTGGCGGTGTCGGCGATGTTCCACACCGCCAGCACCTTCTGCCTGCCGGTCAGGCTGCCGAAGTTCACCTGGTGGGTGACGGTCGCACCCGGCTGGGCGCCGTTGTCGTTGAACTCGGCGATCTTCCGGCCGCCGGCGTAGTACTGCCAGGTACTGGTGGCGTGCCGTGCCGTCAGCTGCCAGTTGAAGCTGGTCGTGCGGCTGACGGGGGTGACCTTCCAGCCCTTGCTGTCGTTGTCGAGTTCGGCGAAGGCCGCGTTCCCTCCGCTGCAACTCATCAGGCCCTTCGACCCTTCGACACTCTGCGGCTCGTACTTGATGGAACCGCAGGAGACGGTGCCTGCGGCGCACTGGGCCTGCCGACTGGGGGGCGAGGAGATGTAGCCGTGCGCACTCGCGCTGGTGGCCGGCAGGCTCACGGCCACCAGCGGGGCGATTCCCGCGCCGATGACGGCGGCCAGCCTCTTCTTGTTCTTCATGGCGACTCCTTCATGGGGGGACACGCCCTCCTGCCCACGGAGGCAGAGATAGGCATGCCCATGACAATGACTCTCTTGGCGCCAGCCGCTGGTGATGTGCACGTCACGAGCGGCAACCGAATCGTACCCCTCTTGGTCTAGACCAAACAGGCTCCGGGTGAGACGCACGCGGGCGCTTAGCCAGGCCGAGAAGGACGCGGCCTGGCGCTGGAGTTGCCGTAGCAGATGAATGCCTGGAGTGCAATACTGAAGCTGCGAGATCCCTCTGTCGGCCTTGGTGATTTATCGGCCCGACAGTGCGGGGAGGTGATGTCGACGATGTTTGGCAGGCACGGGTACGTCGAGATAACCGCCCGAATCCCCAAGAAGGTAGCCGGTGCCGAAAAGCCGACCGAGCTCCGGAAAGCGCCGTCCGCGCTCAAGGAGAGAATGTGTCACATCATCACGCCCGTCCGGGTACTTCGCGGCTTGACGACAGTGTTCGCGATCGTGCTCTTCGCGATGCTCGTGGACACCTTCGTTGTCAGCGCGATGAGAGACACCCAGAACCTGGTCACCTCCGTCATCGCGGTTTTCGGTGTACTGGTCCTGGCCTTCCTCGCACTGGCGAGCCCGGGAGCACTGGAGGAGCTCTCCTTCGGCCCGTTCAAGGCGAAATGGCGGATCAAGGAACTCGAAAACCGGGTCCAGTCACTCCAGTTGGCCGTCCTCAGTCTGCTCACCTGCCATGAGCGAAGGCACTTGGAAAAACTGGCGGGGGACGAGAAGGACGCTCGCGCGCAGTACCAGGACTCGATGTACCGGGAACTGGACCGCCTTCAAGCACTCGGGTACGTGAAACCGTCCATGGATTCGTCCGGGCTGAACGGAATGAAGAAGAAGTACGAATCCAAGGAGGGCGAGTGGCTCGGCCTCAAAGAGTATGTGCGCATCACACCCATGGGCAGGAAGTACCTGGAGCTTTACGCGAGTTGGTCTCCGAAGATCTATGTGACGTCCGCGGGTGAGGTGAGGATCGACGGGAAGCGCTACGGGCAGGCCCAGGACTGGCAGGAGATCGTGGGATTCGCCTCCCAGGCCGGCTTGTTGAGCGAGCCCGCGTGGGAGGATCTGCAAGGCAGGCCGCCGAAGCACCTGCATCCCTCCGCACAGCGGAGCGCCCCCGAATGAGCCCCGGCCCACCCCCCGGCATGGGCGCCATCCGCGTCCCGCACGGTACCGCGTTCAGGGTCTGGGCTCCGTACGCCGAGAAGGTCGGCGTCGCCGGGTCGTTCGACGGATGGACCGTGGTGCATCCGCTGACCGCCGAGAGCGACGGCTGCTGGTCCACGTACGTGGCGGCGGCCCGGCCGGGAGACCAGTACAAGTACCTCGTCTCACCGGCCCAGGGCGACGCGAAGTGGAAGATCGACCCGTACGCACGCGAGCTGACCGGCTCCGTCGGCAATTCCGTGATCGACACCACCGAGTTCTCGGACTTCGACTGGGGTTCACGTCCGTGGCACAACCCGGGCTGGGACGAACTCGTCGTCTACGAGCTGCACGTCGGCACCTTCAGCCGCGGCCCCGGCCACGCGCTCGGGCAGCTGTCCGACGTGATCGGGCGACTGGACGAGCTGGCACAGCTCGGGGTGACAGCGATCGAGCTGATGCCGGTCACCGAGTACGCCGGTGAGTCCTCCTGGGGCTACAACCCGGTCTCCGCGTTCGCGGTGTCGACCGACTACGGCTCCCCTGGTGAGTTGAAGGCCCTGGTCAGGGCAGCTCACGCACACGGCCTGGCCGTGCTGGGCGACGTCGTCTACAACCACCTCGGACCGGACGACCTCGACGCCGGGCTCCGCCGCTTCGACGGCTGGTACGAGAACGACGGCGACGGCATCTACTTCTACAACGACCGGCGTCGCGAATCAGGCTGGGGTCCTCGCCCCGACTACGGCCGGCCCGAAGTCCGCCGGTATCTGCGCGACAGCGCGCTGTCCTGGCTGGAGGAGTACCGCATGGACGGCCTCCGTTGGGACGCCACCGCGCGCATCCGCGACGTCGACGGTGACACCCCCGCCGGGATTCCCGACGGCTGGGCCCTGATGCGCTGGGTCAACGACGAGATCAACGCCCGCCAGCCGTGGAAGATCAGCATCGCGGAGGATCTACAGGACGATCCCGTCATCACAACCGCCACCCCGGCGGGTGCCGGCTTCGACTCCCAGTGGGACGCCGGGTTCGCCGACGTACTCCGCTCGGCACTCACCGCCGTACGGGACGGTGAACGCAGCATGGCCCACGTGCGCGCCGCGATCGAACACCGGCTCGGCGGCAACGCGCTGGCCCGGGTCGTCTACACCGAGTCCCACGACATCGCGGCGCACACCCGTGGGCGCCTGCCCGAGGCGATCTGGCCGGGCAACGCCGAGAGCCGGTACGCCAAGAAGCGCTCCACCCTCGGCGCCGCGACCCTGCTGACCGCGCCCGGGATACCGATGCTCTTCCAAGGACAGGAGTTCCTGGAGGATCGGACGTTCGATGACCGCACCCCGCTCGACTGGGACAAGCGGGAACGCCACCGCGGCATCGTCCAGCTGTACACGGACCTCGTCGCACTCCGGCGCGACCGCGACCACACCACCGCCGGCCTGCGAGGCGACCAGGTCGACGTGTACCACTGCAACGACACCGACAAGGTCATCGCCTTCCACCGGTACGCGGGGGGCGGTCCACGCGACAGCACCGTCGTCGTCCTCAACTTCGGCAACCGCCGTTACGACGGCTATCGCGTCGGGCTGCCCCGCGCGGGAGGCTGGCGCGTCCGGTTCAACAGCGACTGGTCGGGCTACGACCCGGAGTTCGACGACTCCCCCAGCCTCGACACCCACACGGACGGAACCGCGCGGGACGGACAGCCATGGTCGGGTGCTGTCGGCGTCGGCCCCTACAGCGCCGTCATCCTGTCGCAGGACTCCTGAGGACCTGAGGACGCAGCGGGGAGCCGCGATCGGGAGAGGGCCGCACGGCCGAGCGCGGTGGCGATGTGTCAGTGCCGGGCGCCGCCCGGACCGTTGACCTCCTGGTCCTTCGCGTACCCCTCCTGTGCCCAGCCCGCGATCTTCCGCAGTTCGGCCTTCAGCTCGTCCCAGGTCTTGAAGTAATTGCCGATCGCGCGGATCTCCATCGGAATCACCGTGGAACCCTCGACCGTGTGCGGCTTGATCTCGTTCATTCCGCCGAACACCTGCTGCTGGGACACGGTCGGCTTGCCCGTCAGAGCCGAGTTCGCGTATCCCAGCAGCGTCACCTTCTCCAGCCCCGGCAGCTCCCGGCTCGCCCGGTCACGGAATTCCAGCTGCTCACCCTCGGTCTCTGTCTTCTCCTGGTATTCCGCGAGCCGGTTGACGATCGCGTTCTTGTTCTTCTTCAGAAAGCGCTGCACCTCTCCGTCGAGCAGGCTGAACGCGTCGGCGAGCGGTGAACGGGACAGGAAGATGGTCAGGTTCTTGGGCTGCCCCTGGTCGTGATCGGTCGCGAGATAGTCGGCGACGGCGGCCACCTGGGTGAAGAAGAGCTGGAGGAAGCCGTCGAGGGAGTCGGTGTCGACCCGGCTCCGTTTCTTCCCCGGGCCCGGACGTGACGTGTCGAAGTCCCGCAGTACGTCCTGCGCGAACGGTTTGGCCTGGTTCAGCCGGAACGTGGCTCGCGGCAGGGCGTTCTGGCCGACGCTCTCCGGGTCGTTGCGGTAGTTGTCGAACACCTGGGGAACACCGGCCAACGGCACACCGATCGTGTACTGGACGTAGAGCCCGTCGCCCCTGCCCGGCTGCCCGGCCTGGTCGGTGTAGCCCTCACTGCTGAGCGTGACGCCTTCCGCGTCGGGTTGCAGCGTCAGACGCATGGTGGCCTCGGAGAGCGGCGTTCCCTCGGAGGCTGCGTAGAATTCGTCGCGGACCTTTCTCATCTCGTCGACGATCCGATCGAGTGCGTCGGGGCCGTCCGACGCCTTCGTGCCGACCACCTGGACGGCGCCGGAAACGAACTCCAGATTGGAGTAGGAACCACCCCCGTCCAGCGCCCTGCTGTCCGAGACGACCGTGAAATTCTCATGCCGGCTTCGCCCGAGGTCGGTGTCGCCGGTGAGTTTTCCACCGTTCCGGTCCTTGATCCGCTTGGCCATCTCGGTCTCGAAGCCCTCCATGCGCTGCACCGGGCCCTCCAGACGCTGGACCGATGCCGCGCCGGAGCGGGAGACAGCGGCCGCCCCCGTTCCCTGGACCGTGCTGGCGCCGCCCGACCTCATCCGTGCGGCGTTCGACTCCGCCTCACGTTCCTCGTGGTCGTGCGGGTGGGTCATATGGAATCCGCCGTCCGTCGGGTGCCCGACCGCGGCCCTCTGCTGGTTACGGACCGTGTGCGTGAGTTCGTGGTCCAACGTGTGGGAATCGCTTCCGCCCTTACCGATCACGATGTCCTGGTTCACCGTGAACGCGCGCGCCTGGACGGCGGCGGCCGCCTGCCGCGCGGCGGCTCCGGTGTGCACCCGCACCCCGGAGAGATCGGCCTGGAACTGCTCCTCCTTGCGGGCGAGCGTGGCCGGGTCCAGGGGGCTGCCAGGTGTGTGCAGGCCGGCCTCGACCTCGGAGCGATCCGGTGTGCGCGGACCGGTCTCGGCATCGGCTCGCTGTACGGCGTCCTCGTGCCCGCATCCCTCACCGCGCCGGTGCTCCTCCGCCTCCTGTTCGCGGCGCATCATCCTCAGCACCGTCTGGTTGCCGACGCTGGCCTGCAACTCCCTCATTCCGCGCGGTGCGACCGGGCGAGCCGTCCTGTCCCGATCGTCCTGGGCGACGGATCGGGGCTTCTTCCCCTGTGAGTACATCGAGCCTCCCCACCGATGAAGACCTGCGCTTGCGAACGTAGGACCGTTATGCGCCCTCCGGAACCCAGCGCCCGCCGGGCTGCCCGGCGAACACCGCCGAGAGCTGCGGTATTGCCCTCCCGGCACACCGCGGTCGCCCTCAACTCTGCCCGCCGGGGCACTTCCTCGCCGTCCGCGGGCATCGCGCCGAGCGGCCGGCCGCCCCCGTGCGGCCGGCGCTTGCCGGCGAACGCGACGGCGGGCCCGCCCGCCCGTCCGCGTCGCAGACGGGCGGGCGGGCGGACTCATCGAGTACGTGTGACTCCTGGTCAGGCGCCGCGCTGGACCGGGCCGACGAGGGTACCGCTCGCCACCTCGAACCTGCCCTCGGCGACGGACGTGCCGGGGATCTCCCCGTCCGGAGCCCGGAGGGTGAACGACGCCTCGTCCACGGGGGTGGCGCGGCGGTCGCTGGGGACCTGGATGTCGAAGTGCACCGGGTGGCCCGGGCCGAAGGTCACCACGGTCTTCTGGTCGCCGTAGCGGCCGGCGGTGATCCCGGTGTCCGAACCGTGGTCCGAGAACCGCACGCCCGTGGGCGAACCGGCCAGCTCGCAGGACTCGTACCCGCGCGGCGCGGTGACGCTGACACGGTAGTGGCGGTGCCCTGAGCCGGCAGGTCCCTCGGTGATCCTCGCGATGTGGTTGGCCGGACGGCAGGCCGAGGGGGCGACGCCTCCGGCCGCCGCGGGAGCCGCCTGCGCGCCCCCCACACCAGCGGCGACCACCAGCGCGGAGGTGGCGACGGTGGTGACGAACTTCCCGATCGTGTGCATCGGAACACTCCTTGCCTTGCTTGATGGCCCTGCGGGTGTCCTCCGTCAGGACCATGGTCAGCGGCATTCCTGCCCACGAACCCCCGCCCGGAATGTCTCAGAATCGGTACAGGGCCTCGGCCTCGGCAGCCCCTGTCCGTCCGGCCCGAGCCGGCGGGGGCGCGCGGTGGTGCTCAGGGGAGGATGGAGTCGACGCAGCCGCCGTCCACACGGACTGCCGCGCCGGTCGTGGCGGACGCCTGCGGTGAACTGAGGTACACCACCATGTGGGCGACCTCCTCCGGTTCGATCAGCCGCTGGATGAGTGAACTGGGCCGGAACTGACGCATGAACTCGTGCTGGGCCTGCTCCCACGGCACTGCGCGGTCGACCAGTTCGTAGACGAAGTCCTCGACGCCGCCGGTGTGGGTGGGGCCGACGATCACGGAGTTGACGGTGACACCGGTGCCGGCCGCGTCCTTGGCGAAGCCGCGGGAGACGGCGAGCATCGACGTCTTCGAGGTGCCGTAGTGGATCATTTCCGCCGGGATGGCGATCCCGGACTCACTGGAGATGTTCAGTACGCGCCCCCAGCCGCGCTCCTTCATGCCGGGGAGATAGGCGCGGATCAGGCGAATGGCGCTGAGCACGTTCGTCTCGAAGTAGGTGCGCCACTCCTCGTCGGTGATCTCCAGCGGTGCCCGCGAGCCGAAGATACCGAGGTTGTTGACGAGGATGTCGGTGTCGGGGACGGCGTCCCGCAGGACGGCGGCGCCTTCGTCGGTGGCCAGATCCGCGGTGAGAGTGGTGAGGTCGGCGCCGGGGAGGCGTTCGGCCAGACGGTCCGCCGCGTCCCCGAGACGTCCGGCACCGCGGCCGGTCAGTACGACGGACGCCCCGGCTCGCGCCAGCCCGGTGGCGATCGCGAGCCCGATACCGGTGGAGGAGCCGGTCACCACGGCTGTTCTCCCCGTCAGATCGACATGCATGCTCAATCCCCTTCGACCCGCGTCGCAGTGGTGGCCATAGCGGGATTGTGCGGACAAGCCGTGAGAACTCGGGGACATCCGCCCGTGTCCTTGGAAAAGGGTCAGATGGCCGGCGGCGGGCACCGCTCACAGCCGGCGACCCGGCCGACCCGCTTTCGGCCTGCATCGGCTACAAGGAATTCGTGCAGCGCGTCGACCCGCACGGTCTGGGCCCCTACACGTCGCAGGGCCAGATGCCCGGGTTGTACCCGAAACTCGGCCACATCAGCGTCTACGAGCACCGGCACGGTCGGCCGCTGCTGTGGGCGCTTGTCGTTCGCAAGGCAACCGGCCGGCCCGGGGACGGCTTCGCCGACCTCGCGTCACAGCTCGGCTCGAAGCCGCCGAGGATGCCGGGTTCTGGGAGCATCAGGTGGAGCAAGTCGTACGCTTCCGGTCCGCTGACGATCCGGTCATGCTGATGGACTCCGCGATGGACCAGGTGTTGAAGGAGCTCGGCTCGATCAAGCGTGCCGTACGCCGGCTCTCCGCGAGGGCGAACGAGAAGGACTGAGCCCGTGCATGGCACCTTCAGGTCGCCGTGTTCGCGGGTGTGGATGACGGCGACCTGGTCTGTGACCAGGCTCATTACGATGCCGCCGCGTAACAGTGGACAGCCACCAGCTGAGACGGGCCCCATCGTTGCTCGACCGTGGCCATCAATTCCCAGCCCAGCCGCTCGTACAGGGCTGCCGCGGCGATATCGGATGCCACGACGTCGAGCACCGGATGCAGCCCCCGTCCCCGTGCTTCCTCCACGGCCCGGCCGATCAGCAGTGCACCGAATCCGTGCCCCCTGGCTCGCGGAGCGACGAAGAGACGGCTGACCACCGCGGTCAGTTCCCTGCTTGCCCCACTACGGTCGCTCCACAAACCGGGGGCCAGATCCCCGTCACCGCTGCGGGACAAGCTGACATGGCCGACGACGCGGCCGTCGAGTTCGGCGACCCAGGCCCCCCATACCGAAGCATGCGACAACCACTCGACGGGCTGGTCGGGCCAGTTCACCGGGTAACCGTCACGTTGATGGACTTCCGCGAGAACCCGCACGCACTTCTCGACATCGCTCTCAGTCCTCCGCCGGACCCGGCGGCCCGGCCTCTCCCCAGCAACAGCGGAAGTCTCGATGTTCACTCCGCCAGGGAAGCACGAGCCACAGTGTCACAACCAGCCGCTTACGGCGCATGCCGCCAACTGGTTCCGTGGCCGGAAAGGTTCGCCGGATCGCTGGGGCTGCGATCGCGTCGCTCGTCATGGACCGACCGGGCGGACCGTCCGGGTGTCATTCGGTGAGCGCGGCGTTGATGAGGGCTTTGATGTACGGGAGGTCGTCACCGGCTCCCGTCGGGTTCAAGGAGTACACCAGGCGGTGTCGGAGGTCGCGGGTGGCGAAGAAGCCGTTGTCCCAGCCGGGGCGGGAACCGGTTCTGCCCCATGCCTCCTCGCCGTCGGGCAGCTGGTGGCGCATGAGTCCGCCGGTGCTGTAGCAGGCCGTCGTACCGGCGCAGTTCTTGTTGTCGGGGCCGTTCGTCGCGGCCGGCACCTCGAACACGAGCTTCTGCTCGGCGGGTGGGAGCAGACGGCCCCGGAACAGCGCGGTCGTGAAGCGGTCCAGGTCGACGGCGGTGGAGATCAGGCCTCCCTCGGCCCACGGGTACGGGCTCTGCTCGGTCACGTCCTGCCCGTCGACGTACACCTCCGCGTGGGGCGAGGGGATCGTGAGGTCGTCGGCGGCGGGCAGGCTGGTGTGGCGCAGGCGCAGCGGCCGGATGATCCTGCGCTCCAACTCGTCGCCGAACGAGTGGCCGGTGACCTTCTCCGTGATCAGACCGAGGACGAAGGAGTTGAGCCCGTTGTACTGCTGCTCGGAACCGGGCACGGGGGGCGTGCCGGGGGCCGCGGCGAACGACTCGCGCACGAAGTCCTCGGGCGTCACGGATTCGAGCTGCCATCCGGGTCCGTCGGCCGGGCCGGGTGTCGGGGCGGGCTTGGGCAGACCGCTCGTGTGGTCGAGAAGGTGGTGCACGGTGACACCGTCGTACGCCGCGGGCAGCACCTGGGGGACGTACCGCCGTGCCGGTGCGTCGAGGTCGATGCGGTGCTCGGCGATGAGTTGCAGCACCACCGTGTTGGTGAAGGCTTTGGTGACGCTGCCGATCCGGACGTACGCGTCAGCGGTGACCGGGCCGGCAGCGGCGCCCACGCCGTCCTGTCTGGTCAACGCGCTTGCGACGATGTCGTCGGGCAGGTGGTCGAGGATGTCCCGGACGGTGGGGTTCGCGGACGTCGGGGCACTGGTGGCACCGGAAGCGACAGGGGCGGCGGCTGCGGGCAGAGCCGCACCGGTGGTGAGAGCGGAGGTCAGGAGAAGAGAGGTGACGGCGAGGCGTACGTACACCGAGGTTCCTCCGGTGGGTTGACGGGACTTGGGTGGCTACGTCAACTCTGCCGAGGGATTCCGGCGTTGCCCATCAGTGATCACCCTGACGACAGCCCTGAACTGCCCCTGAAGGGGCAAGCGCCGCCACCCCGCGTCGATTTGATCCACCGGGTGGGCCGTCATGGCCCGGGGAGGGTCGCACCCTCGAACCGCATGTGCGCCAGCGAGCAGTCGAGGCGGGCGCGGCGGAGGAAACAGCGGCATGACCAAGTACGCGGGCCGGACGGCGGTCGTCGTGGGAGAGGCCACCGAGATCGGGTCGGCCGTCGCCGAGCGCCTGGTGGAAGGCGGCGCCCGGGTCGTGCCGGCCGCCCGCACCACGGAGGAACGCGACCGGGTCCGGGCGGACGCTGCTGTCCATGACGTCGGTCTTCGTCCTGACGCACACCATCAGCTACCCGTACGTCGCCGCGTCCCGACTCCTGCGCTACTACGAGGAGCAGGGGCTGATTGCCTCCAGGCGTGCCCCCAACGGCTGGCGCAGCTACGACGAGCGCGATGTGGACCGAGTCCGGCAGATCCGCGGTCTGCTCGACGTGGGCCTGCCGACCCGCATCATCCGGCAGATCCTGCCCTGCCTGGGCGAGCCGGGGGACATCCACGTCTCCGATGCCTCGCCGGAGATCATCGCCGCGCTGGAACGGGAACGGGACCGGATGACCGAGCGCATCCGGTTGCTGGTCCGCAACCGTGACGCCATCGCCGCGTACCTCGACACGCTGCGCGACCGACATGCTGCCGACCAGGCTTCTGGCGCTTTGCGTCAGCGACCCTCACTGGGAATTTGACCATCGCACCAATGTCAGCATCGGACTGTGGAGCCATGACCGAAGAGACTGGATCGATTCAGACCACCGCGACGCCGGAGCAGGCGCAGCAACTGCTGCGCCACGTCGAGTTCGGCTCCGGCACGCCCGTGGTACTGCTGCACGGCCACACCATCGACCACCGGCTCCTGTTGCCGCTGGAGCCCGTGTTCGCCGCTCGCGGCGGCTGGCGGCGGCTCTACGCCGACCTGCCCGGCTCCGGCCGCTCACCGCGGCTGACCGGGGCGGTCACGGCCGAGGCCATGGGCGAGGCGGTGCTCCGCTTCGTCGACCAGGTCGTCGGTGACGAGCCGTTCGCGGTCGTGGGCATCTCCTACGGCGGCCAGCTCGCACGGCACCTGATCGCCGAGCGGGGCCCGCAGGTCCTGGGTACGGCGCTGATCGCGCCGTTGGTCAAGCCGGTCGGTGAACGCGTGCTGCCCGAGCGGCAGGTGCTCACCCGGGACGAGGCACTGCTGGCCTCGCTCGACCCGGGCGACCGGGAAGTGTTCGAAGGCATCGCGCTGTATCAGGACGACGCGGGCTGGAGCGCCTTCCGCGACCATGTGCTGCCCGGCATCCGCGCCCACCACCGCGAGGACGCCGCCGCGCTTCGCAAGGCGTACGTGTTCACGCGGACCCCGGAGTCCCGCTTCGGCATCCACGATGCCCCGCACCTCGTGGTGACAGGCCGCCAGGACCACATGGTGGGCTGGCAGGACCAGTGGGAACTCATGAAGCACTATCCCCGCGCGACCTACGCCGTCGTCGACGGCGCCGGCCACAACGTCCACCTCGACCAACCGGACACCGTGCACGGCCTGCTGGGCAACTGGCTCGACACACTGGCGGCGCGACGCCGCTGACCCGGCCCCGCACAACGGCCCTGCGAACCGATCGCCGAAGACATCCCCCGTTCTTCGGCGGTCACCGGTCTTCTGCCCCCACGCTTTGTTGATGAGACTTCAACATCATCGGCCGACCATGGACTGGCACATCGGTATCGCCGTGTGATCGTGTGCGCCTTCGCCGCCACCTTGCCAACAGGCGCCGGGCCGTACGCCGAAGCCCTCCGTTGCTCCTTTGCCGGTTCGCCGGCTTGTGCTCAGCCGGGTCAGGGACGCGTCGCCTGATCGGGTCGAGTTCGTCGGGTGCGGCCCATACCGCCGTCGTTGTCACGAGGCGTCTCGCTAGTCTGCGGACCCCGGATGATCAACCGAAGTGGGAGAAGCACGTGTCCAAGATCGCCCTGTTCGGCGCCACCGGAACCATCGGATCCCGCATCCTGGACGAGGCGCTCGATCGCGGCCACCACGTCGAGGCCGTCGTACGTGACCCGGCGAAGCTCACCAAGTCGCACCCCGACCTGACCGTGGTCACCGGCGACGTCCTGGACCCGGCGGCCGTCGCCGAGGCGGCCGAGGGGCAGGACGCCGTGATCAGCGCGGTCGGCGGAGGCGACGGGCCGGGCCACCTCGCCACCATCAAGCCCGCCGCCGAATCCCTGGTCGCCGGCCTGCGCAGTCTGGGCGCCGACGCACCCCGGCTCGTCGTCGTCGGCGGTGCCGGTTCCCTGCGGACACCGGACGGGAAGCTGGTCTGGGACGCCGAGGGCCTGCCGGAGTTCCTGCTCCAGATCATGCACGCCCACGGGGACGCCCTGGATTTCTACCGCACGGTCAGCGACGTGAGGTGGACGTGCCTCAGCCCCGCCGCGGTGATCGAGCCGGGCGAGCGGACGGGCGCATACCGCACCGCCCTGGAAGACCTGATCGTCGACGACGACGGCACGAGCCGTATCACCGCCGAGGACTACGCCCTCGCCCTGCTCGATGAGATCGAGCGGCCACGCCACATCGGCGAGCGCTTCACCGTCGGCTACTGACCTCCGGACCAGGACTCTCGTGTCCGGGGGCTCAAGTTCTGGCCCAGTTCTGCGCGGCGGTGCCCGGCTGACAGGTCTGGGTGGAGACGTTGCCGCCGAAGGACAGGGCGAGGCAGCCGCCGTCGAAGGCCGTGCTCAGGGTGTTGCCGGAACCCGTGCGCCACCGGAGCGCGGAGTTGCCGGTGCCGCAGTCGCCGACGAAGGTGTTCTGGCCCTTCATATTGGCGCTGAGGCAGGCTCCCGTGGAGACGTTCACGATCTTCACGGTGCCGCCGGAGGCACTGCGGAAGGTCCAGCGGGCCGCGGAGTCGTCACAGCCGCCGAAGCCGGCGGCGCCGTAGACCTGGGTGAGGCACTTGCCGTTCTCGGCGTTCTTGAGGTGGAAGGAGGTGGACCCTCCGGATCCACCGGAATCGCCGGACCCACCGGAGCCGCCCGACCCTCCGGAGCCGCCGGCTCCGCCAGAGCCGCCCGAGTCACTGCCGGAGCCGCCGCCTGAGCTGCCGCCGGTGGTTCCACCCCCCGTGGAGCCGCCCCCGGACGTGCCGCCGCCGGAGTTCGCCGAGCCGCCGTGGGAACCGCCGCCTCCGTCGCTCCCCCTGCCACCCCCCACGGTCCCGCCCGTGGATCTCGAACCCGGCGCCGAGGCCGAGGCCGATTCGCCCGCACCCTTGTCGTCGTGCTTCTTCCTGCCGGACGGGGACGGGGGCGCCTTCCCGGTGGGCTTCGCCTTCCCGGAAGAGCCAGGCGTGGGGCCGGCCGACGACACGGAGAGCGAGGGGCCGGGGGTGCCGGCGGCCCCATCGTGGTGGGGGCCGGTCACGTACGGCACCAGTCGTACGGCGAGGGTGGCGGCGCCGACCACGACCACGACCGGCAGGGCGACCAGCAACAGCTTGGTACGGCGGCGCCGTTCGGGCCGTCCGGTGTCGCCCCCGCCCACGACGACCTCGGGCTCGGGTGCGCTCGCGGCGGGCCCCGGAGCGGTCGTCGCGGGAACGGGCGCGGGCGCGGGCTCGGCCGCTTCCCTTGCCTCCGGCATCTCCGGCACCTGCGCCGCGAACTCCGCGCGGGGCCTGAGGAGGTCGACGATCGCCGTGGGCCACAGCGGTTCGGTCGCCGGGGCCCGGTCGGCGGCCAGTTCCGCCAGTTCCGCCGCCGTGGGCCGGTTCTCGGGGACCTTGTCCAGGCAGGAGGCGACCACCTCGGCCAACTCGGCGTCCAGTGTGCGCAGTTCGTCGAGGTCGGGCTGCTCGTGCACGATCCGGTAGAGCACCGCGTGTCCGGACTCGTCACCGAACGGCGGGCGCCCGCAGCCGGCGTAGGCCACGACCGAGCCGAGGGCGAAGACGTCCACCGCGCCGGTCAGCCGCCGTGCGCCCGAGGCCTGTTCGGGTGACATGTAGGCCGGGGTGCCCACCACCACGCCGGTCCGGGTCAGCTGGCTCTGGTCGGCGGCGCGGGCCACCCCGAAGTCGATGAGGGTCACACCGTCGAGCGTCAGCATGACGTTCGACGGCTTGACGTCCCGGTGCACCATGTCCAGGTCGTGCACCGCCGCGAGGTCCGTCGCCGCCCGGTGGAGCAGCAGCCACAGCGACTCGGCCGGCAGCCGGCCGCCGTGTGCGTCGACCGCCTCCCGGAGGGTCAGTCCGGGGACGTACGCGGTGGCGAACCACGGCGGGCGGGCGTCCTTGTCGCCGGCGAGCAGGCGGGCGGTGGCCTCGGCGGGCAGCCGGGCGAGGTTGTCCAGCTCGTGCCCGAAGCGGCGGACGAAGTCCTTGTCCTCGCCGACGACGGACGGCAGCACCTGCTTCACGGCGGCGTACCGGCCCTCGTACACGCCGAGGTAGACCCGCCCCATGCCGCCGGCACCGAGTCGCCCCACCAGCGGAATCGGCCCGATCCGCCGGGGATCGTCGGCCACGAGCGGCTCGACCCCGTTGTCTTCCCCGTTCAACTGTCTCTCCCTGGAGGGCATTTCGGTGAGCCGCGAGCAGCGGCGTGGCGAGGCCACCGTAGAACAGCTTCCGCGGGCCGCGCTCCGCGTGTACGCGGAGACGGGTGGACGGGGGCTGACGGTTGCCGCGATCACTCGGGCGGGCGGGTTCGGTCACGGCCGTGCGGCCGCCCGCGCGGTGGTCGTCTCCTTCGCCTCCGGCGCCGCGGCGCCGGAGGCGAAGGGTAGAGTCCGTGCCGACGACCACTTCCCACCACCAGGAGACCCACGGCGCCCGTGCCGTCGCGGAGTTCGGAGTTCCGGCAGTGCTTTTCGACGTCACCCGCGGCGCGCTCGCCGGCGTCTTCGGCGAGGACCGGATCGCCACCCTGCCCGCCGCCGCCTTCCCGCCCTCCGCCGCGAACAGCGAGGGTGCCCGGCTCCTCCGGACCGTCGGCGTCCCCACCGGGACGCTCTGGCTGCGTGAGCCGGACGAGGACACCGGCCTGCTGCCCCTCGTCCAGGAGGTCGTCCACGTCGAGGACTTCGAGGACGTCTCCCAGGGCGCGGGCGCCTGGCCCGTCATCGGCTGGCTGCTCAACGCCCACCTCGCCCTCGATCCCGATTCGGGAAAGGTGTACGCCTTCGACGCCGACGAGGGGACCGCGCGGGGACTCCACACGGATGTCTCCGCTCTCGTCCAGGTCACCGTCCGGTTCCAGCGCCTGCTGGAGGAGTTCGCCTTCAGCGGCGACGACGGCGACGAGGAAGCCGACTTCGAGCGTCTGGAGCGCGAGGTGGAGCGTATCCGTCAGGAGACGAGCCGCGTGGATCCGCTCCCCTTCCAGGACGACGAGACCGTCTGGGCGGTGGTCGGCGACGAGATCGCCGCGGGTCAGCGCTTCACGGGGGACAGCCTGGGGGCCCGCTCGCTCTACGGGTGATCGCCGGGCGGGGACCTGTCCGGCCGGGCCCCCGCCCGGTGAGGACTCGACGCCCTTACGGGTGACGCGGTGCCGGTTGCCGCTCCGCCGGAGCCGTCGGTGGCGACGGGCGGCCCCGGAAGGCTCGCCGATAGGCGCCCGGGGTGGTGTCCATCCGGGCGCGGAAGCGGCGGCGCAGGTTGACCGCGGAGGTGAGGCCGACGCGGGCCGCGATCGCCTCGACCGGCAGGTCGGTGTCCTCCAGCAGGGCGCACGCCGCGGCCACCCGCCGGGAGAGCAACCACGCGCCCGGGCTCTTGCCGAGCCGGTCGGCGAAGCGCCGGGCCAGGGTGCGGGGCGAGACGCCGAGGTGGGCGGCCAGGTCGTCCACCGACAACGGTGTACCCAGGCGTTCGCCGGCCCACTTGAGCAGGTCGTTCAGCGCGTCCCCGGGCGGAGGGGGCGGCGCGTACTGCGCCTGGCCGCCCTCGCGGTGCGGCGGCAGCACCATGTGCCGCGCGAGCAGGGCGGCGTACGCGGCCCCGTGGTCGCGCCGGACGAGGTGCAGGCACAGGTCGAACCCCGCGCCGGCGCCGGCACTGGTGGCGACGTCACCGTGGTCCACGTAGAGCCTGTCCGGTTCCACGCGCACCCGGGAGAACTCCAGCCGCAGCCGCCCGGCGTGCGACCAGTGCGTGGTGGTGGGGCGGCCGTCCAGCAGTCCCGTGCGAGCCAGCGCGAACACCCCGGTCCATATGGCAACCAGCCGTGCTCCGCGCGCGTGCGTCCGTAGCAGCGCCCGGCGGACCGGATCGGGGAGCGGCTCCTCCACCGGCAGCCAGCCCGGGATGATCACGGTGTCCGCGGCCTCGAGCGCCGACAGGCCCCGCGACACGGACATCGCGTACCCGCCCGTGGTCGGCACCGGGCCGGGTGTCTCCGCGCACGTCTCGAACGTGTAGTACTGCGGCACCCCCGGCCGCTTGGTACCGAAGACCTCGACGGCGCAGCCCAGCTCGAACGCCGACTGCACCGGCCGCACCAGGGCCACCACGCGATGCATGGCAGGAAAGTACCCCACGATGTCACCGTGGGCTCTGTCCCACCACGCTCCGCGCACGGCACTGTTGCGGGCATGCACCACGAGATCCTCGCCCAGGAGGGCTACACCTCCGTCTCCGTCGACGAATCCCCGGTCCGTGAGCTGTTCCCCGGTATCCGGCTGCGTCCCCTGTGGCGGGGACCGGCCGGCGCGCACGCCAACGTGCTGGAGATGGAGGCGGGTTCCTCCTGGCCGCGCCGCGATGTGCACCAGCCCGGCCCGGAGGAGGTGTACGTGGTCGCCGGCACCTTCAACGACGGAGCGCGCGACTACCCGCCCGGCACGTTCCTGCACGCCCCGGCCGGGTCCTGGCACGTGCCCGCGACCAGCACAGGCTGCACGCTGTTCCTCTTCTACCCGGAGGGGTGACAGCGCGCGGCGGTGGCAGCGGAGGGGCGGGAGGTCGTGGAGGGCCGCGACCTTCTCGGCGTGGTCGGCGGCCAGGCGTACCAGGTGCTCGTATGCGGCTCGGGTGAGGGCGACGCCGGATGTGTGGATCTCACCGTGGTACGCGCCACGGCTCGCCCCGCCGGCACCGACCGAGGAGCCGGTGGCGGTGCACGACATGTCGGTGGAACCGGTCCCGTTGTGTGTCACCGGTCGCGACGAGACCGCCGTCCGGACGGATCGTGGGACCGCGGCGGCGGCCGAACGCGACTCACTCGTTCCGCTCGCAGCAGCCCGGCTACGGCCGGACCCCGACGATCCCGCTGACCGGGAAGGAAGGGAAGGGAAGGACAGGGGAAGGAGAGGGGCCGTCGGCGGGCCGGGAGTGGGCCCGCACGCAAAAGCCGGTCTGCGCGGGGGTGTTGGAGCGGGCGGCGGGAGGGCGTCCCGCGGGGGTCAGCCCTCGGCGCGGGCCAGCCGCAGGTCGGGGCCGAAGACCTCGTAGCGGATGTGCCGCGCGGGGACGCCGGCCTGGAGCAGTCGGGCGCGGACGCCGCGCATGAAGGGTACCGAGCCGCACAGGTACACCTGGGCGTCGGCGGGCAGGTCCCGGGCGTCGAGGTCCATCAGCCCCCGGTGGGAGCCGGGTTCCCCGTCCGCGTCCTCCTCGTACCAGAACTCCGCGCTCGCGTGCGCCAGTTGTCCGACCAGGCGCCGGGTGTCGGCGCGCAGGGCGTGATCGGCCGGGGAGCGGTCGGCGTGCAGGACCCGCACCTGCCGGGACGAGCCCGTGGCGGCGAGGTGTTCCAGCATGCCGACCATCGGGGTGCAGCCGATGCCGGCGGAGACCAACAGCAGCGGGGCGTCACAGTCGTCGAGGACCACGTCTCCGAACGGTGCCGACAGGGTGAGTTCGTCACCGGCCCGCACGGTGCGGTGCAGTTGCCCGGAGACCTCGCCCCCGGGGGCGTCGGCGAGCCCGGCCATCCGTTTGACGGTGATGCGTCGCAGGCGCCCGCCCGGTGCGTTGGAGAGGCTGTACTGGCGGGTCTGGTGGATGCCGTCGGGCATGCGGACCCGGACGCCGACGTACTGGCCGGCCCGCGCCTTCGGGAGCGGGCCGTCGTCGGCCGGGCGCAGCGAGAAGGAGACCACGTCCGCGGTCTCCTCCCGCCGCTCCACCACGGTCCACCGCCGCCACGGCTTGCGCGGGTCGACCTCGGCCTCCTGGTACAGGCGTGCCTCCCGGGCGATCAGCGCGCCGGCCATCAGCCAGTACACCTCGTCCCAGGCGGCGGCGACTTCCGGGGTGACCGCAGCGCCCAGTACGTCGCCGATCGCGCGGAACAGGTACTTGTGGACGACCGTGTACTGGTCCTCGGTGATGCCGAGCGCCGCGTGCTTGTGGGCGATCCGGGAGAGGAGCGTGTCCGGACGGGCGTCGGGGTCGGCCAGCAGGGCCTGGGCGAAGCCCGCGATGGACCCGGCCAGCGCCAGGCGCTGCCGGACGCCGGCCTGGTCGCCGCGGTCGAACAGGCCGTCCAGCAAGGCGGGGTGCTCGGCGAACATGGTGCCGTAGAAGCGTGCGGTGATCTCGTCCAGGGCACCGCCGACGGCGGGCAGGGTGGCGCGGACGACAGCGGCCGACTCGGGTGAAAGCATGGAACTCCCCCTGGGACGTGGGTAGGCGGAGGGACCCACCGCCGCGGCCGGTTCCGTCGTGCGGGTCCGGCCGGCACGTCGATCGTCCGGTGCGGCCGTCACCGGCGGTAGGGCCGAACCGCCCTTGCGGACGGGGCCCGTCGGGCCGGTGCGACGGCCCGCACCGCGCCGGAGCGGGGTGCGGACCGTCGTGGACCTTGCCGGACCGATTCAGCGGTTGTGCAGGACCTGCACGGTCGTGACGACGACAGCGGCGACGGTGCCTGCCACGCCCAGCCACATCGCGACGATCCGTTCCTTGAATCGCACCGCGTTCTCGGGCCCCTCCGTCGTGGGGATCAGGGGCGGCGGTGTCTTGCGGTGCCGCAGGTTGGCGATCTTGATCCGGGTCACCGTGTAGTGCCAGATCAGTGTCCGTTCCTGGTGGACGCCGCAGGCGCGCAGGAAGATGTTGAGCCATTCCGTGGTGGGCAGTTCGTCGCCGTTGAGCACGTGGGCGAACGTGGTGCCGCTGATCGGGTAGATGGCCCGGCTGCGGCGTTCGAGATCTCCTATCGTCAGGCCCTTGTTGGCGACCAGTTCACGCATGACGGACAGGACGTCCTCCGGTGTCGTGCACAGGGCGAGCGCGGTGTGTATGTGATCGGTGGTGAGGCTGCTGACCCGCTGGAGGTCGTCGGGAGCGCCGGCGTCCAGCTCCAGATGGGCATCCATGAACCGCTGTACGAGGGCCAGCAGGCCGTCCGGCTGGGCCGGGATGACCGCTTCGGGTTCCGTGACGGCCTTCCGGCGGGTCAGGAGACGGGGCTGATGGGTCTCGGGGTCCACGTGCCCGGGCGTCGGTTCGGGGGCGGGCACCGGGATCTGTGCCTTCGCCGCTTCCTCGGTCCTGGCCCGGACGTGGGCGTTCTGGTAAAGGCGCTTCCAGGTCGTCAGGTCGGCGGTGTATCCGCATCCGCGGACGAACGCCTCGACCAGTTCCCATTTGGGAACCGACTTCCCGGACGCGGCGGTAGACAGCGCGGCCGCGGAGTAGTGGCACTTGTCGGAGAGCTGCTTGTAGGTCAGACCGCTGGAGCGGCGGAGCGCCCGCAGTTCGCGCGCCAGCTCCGCCACTTCCATCGGCGCCGTGGCCGGGATGTCCTTCTCAGGACGTGGCATCGCCGCTCCCGGGCGCGTACGGCCGGGCCCGGCCGGGACGGACGCGGCGGACGAACCGCCGGGCGCCCCGCCGCAGCTGCCGGTGCCGGGGGTGGTGCGGTTCGCCGGTGCCACCGCGCGGGGCCGGTCGCGGTGGCGTCCGGCCCCCCTGCCGGTGGAGGCAGCGCGCGGAGCCGTACGGGGGGTGGCGGGCGTGCCCCGTGCGGGTGCCGGAACGCGGGCGGTGGTGGTCGTGGTGGCTGTCGGGTCCACCGGCGCGCGGGCGGCGGCAGCCGGGCTTGTGGCCCGGGGCGCCGGTTCCGTCGTCGTCGTGGGCGAGTTGCAGGAGTACGTCGCCGATGGTGCCGGCCACGACGGTGCCGATCAGCACGCTGGTGGCGGGGTCGCGGATCAGCGCCTGCGTGGCGAGCCCGGCGGCGGTCCCCATGCTGTTGGCCGCGAGGGCGGCGACGGCGAACCGCCTTCGTTTCTTCCGCTTCTTGGAAGGAGACATCTCACCCTCCTCAGGTGAGTTCGCGATAGGTAACAGAGGGGGGCCGCTCCGGACGGAGCAGCCCCTCCTGACGTCCCGCTCCGAAGCCCGGAGACGGGAAGAGGCCTGAGTGCTTGTTCAGTTGGACGCGCCGGACCGGAACCGGCAGGGGGAGCGCCAACTCCCGTACTCCCGGCGGTGTCCTGGCAGTCACCAGGGCTTCCGTACGCGTGGCAACAGTGTGCCCCATGGGGAAGTCGAGGCGATACGTCGACAAGCCCGCCTCGCACTCCTGAGCAACTGCGAACAACACGGGCTCGCACGACACGTACAACACCGACACGTGTGAAAAATGGCGATCTGGTATAGCCGAGTCCACCCCGCCCGGTCGCACATTCATACGTTTACGTCCGACTTGCAACGTTCCTTACTACGAACGGGTGCATGGACAACGCGGACAACGCTTCGCGAAGAACCCCCGGACGCGACGAACACGCAGGTCATCGATAAGATCTGGTTATTCAGGTTGTTCAGAGGCGTTGACCGTGCTTGCACAACCGGCCCGCGGCACCGCGCGGGCACGCCACCATAGGGCTGCGGCCAGCGCCAACTGGCCGCACACAGGGAGACATCTCATGGCCTGAGTGCTCCTGAAGGCCCCCCGCCCAGGCGGGGGGCCTGAGAAGCCACCGCCGCCCGGTGGAACGAAGACGTGATGATCGTCCGCCGTCATCTGTGAACAACGACCGACGAACCGACCGGGCCATCCGCGCTCTTGTGATCGACGTCACCCCTCCTGCGCCCCCCGTGACCTCCCGGACCCCGCGGTCTTTGATCACTTCTGCACATCCGGGTTTGCTTCACACCCCGCTGAACGGAACCGGGCGGCCGGACGAGAGGGCCCGCCGGCACGCGCTCTCCCGCACGGCCCCGTCCGGACGTCCCAGGCGTTTTCGAATATGGCCAGAATCGAACATGGCAGTCCGAGTCCTCCCGTACAGTTGCCGTCGTCCTGCACAACTCACGTACCACCGAACCGTCCGAACGATCACCCCAGGGCACGGTCCATGGCGGGAACGACGCGTTCCCGCCGCGCGGTCGGCCTGGGGCCACGGGCGGATCTCTCCACGCTGACCGGCGCATGAACACGCGAGCGATGCGGCTGCGCCTTTCCGGGACTGCGAACAGCGTCCGGTCGACAACACAGCGTCGTGTCGTCGGTCCTGCCTGTTCGGTTCGAGTACGAGCTCGGCAGGAGACCTCTGTGTGCGCTCTGCGGAACGAGTCATCGACGGACACCACGCCGCCGACAGCCGAGGCGGCCGACCTCCCCGGCCTGGCCGGGGACCCGGACACCACGCCCCCGGCCGGCGCGGTCCCCTGGTTGCTCACCGCGGGCGGCCCGGAACAACTGCGGGCACGGGCCGCGCGGTTGCGGACCTTCCTCGCCGAGCGGCCGGACTGGTCACCGGGTGATGTCGGCGCCGCACTGGCGGAACGGGCCCGCGACGCGGCCGGTCACCGCGCCGTGGTGCTGGCCGCCGGACGCGCGGACCTCCTGACCGGTCTGACCGCCGTACGGCTCGGCCGCACGGCCCCCCACGTGCTGCGCGGTACGGCGCGCGAGGGCCGGATCGCGTTCGTGTTCCCCGGGCAGGGACCGCAGTGGCCGGGTATGGCCTTGACGCTGGCCGAGCGGAGCCCGGTGTTCCGGGCCGGGCTGGACGAGTGCGCCCAGGCGCTGGAGCCGTACCTCGACTGGCCGTTGGAAGCGGCGTTCCGGCCGGACTCCGCCGTCGGCGGCGCCCTGGACCGGGCGGACATCGCCCAGCCCGCGCTGTTCGCGGTGATGGTGGCGCTGGCCGGACTGTGGCGCGCGCACGGCGTGACGCCCGCGGCGGTGGTCGGCCACAGCCTGGGCGAGATCGCGGCCGCGGTGGTGGCCGGCGCGCTCCCCCTGGAGGACGGCGCCCGCATCGCGGCCCGGTGGAGCCAGGCGCAGGCGACGCTGGCCGGACAGGGTGACATGGTGTCGGTGCGGGCACCGGAAGCCGATGTCGAGCGACGGCTCGCCCGCTGGGACGGTCGCCTGGTGGTGGCCGCGGTGAACAGTCCCGCCTCGGTCGTGGTCTCGGGTGACAGCGATGCCGCGGCGGAACTGCTCGACCTGCTGCGGCAGGAGGGCGTACGGGCCAGGAAGGTCGCGGTCGGACTGGCCGCGCACTCGCCGCACATCGACCGCATCCAGCCCCGGCTGCGGCAGGACCTGGCGGGCTTGCGCGCGCACCCGCCGACCGTGCCGTTCTACTCGTCCTTCCTGGGCGGGGCGCTGGGCGACACCCCGCTGGACACCGACTACTGGTGCCGGGCGCTGCGCGGCAGGGTGCGCTTCGCCGATGCCGTCCGCGCCTGCCTGACGGACACCTGTTCGCTGCTGGTGGAGGTCAGCCCGCATCCGGTGGTGACGGCCGCGCTCGACGAGATCCGCGCGTCCGCCGGCGCCGGCACCCAGGTGGTCGGCACCCTGCGCCGGGCCGACGGCGGCCTGGACCGGTTCCACCGCTCCCTCGCCGAAGCCTGGGTGGCCGGTGCGGAACCGGACTGGGCGGCGGTGCTCCCGGCGACCGGCCGGCCGCTGCCGCTCCCCGAGCCGGAAGAGGACGGGACGGAACAGGCCGGATCGGAACAGGCCGGGCCGGAACAGGCCGGGCCGGAACAGGCCGGGCCGGAACAGGCCGGGCCGGAACAGGCCGGATCGGAACAGGCCGGGCCGGACAGCGGCACGGTGGCGGACGAGGACGAGGGCACCGACGGGCCCGCCGCGGGTGACGGCGGGCTGCGGACCGAACTGGGGCGGCTGCCGGCCGCCGCGCGCCTGGACGCGTTGGTGGACCTGATCCGCCGGGAGGTCGACTGGCTCTCGGCGGGGGAACGGCCCATCGGTCCGGACGAGTCACTGCACGAGTTGGGCTTCGACTCGGTCACCGCGGTCGAGGTCGGCAAGCGGATCAACACGGCCCTGGAGAGCACGCTGCCGGTGACGGTGTTGTTCGACCATCCCACTCCGCGGCGGCTGGCCGCGCACCTGGCCGCCGAACTCTACGGCGACGGCCCGGCCGCCGGGCGGGAGGGACCGGCGGGGGTGCGCCCGGAGGCCGCCGAGAACACCGACGCCGACGACCCCGTGGTCGTCGTCGGCATGGGATGCCGGCTGCCGGGCGGCATCACCGACCCCGAGGGACTGTGGCGGCTGCTCGCGTCCGGCGGCGACGCGGTGACGGCGTTGCCCGGGGACCGTGGCTGGGAGACGGCCGCCGCCTACGCCGACGGCCGGTACTACCAGCGCGAGGCCGGCCTGCTGACCGAACCGGACCGCTTCGACGCGGCCTTCTTCCGGATCTCACCGCGCGAAGCGCTGGCCATGGACCCACAGCAACGACTGCTCCTGGAGACCACGTGGGAGGCCCTGGAACGGGCCGGCGTGGACCCCACGACGCTGCGCTCCACCCGGACCGGGGTGTTCGTCGGCGCGATGACCATGGAGTACGGGCCGGACATGGACCAGAAGTCGCCGGCCGGGGGCTATCTGCTGACCGGCCGCACCGGCAGCGTCCTGTCCGGCCGCATCGCCTACACCCTCGGTCTGGAGGGGCCGGCCGTCACGGTGGACACCGCGTGTTCCTCGTCGCTGGTGGCCCTGCACCTGGCCGCGCAGTCGGTGCGGCTCGGCGAGTCGGACATGGCGCTGGTCGGCGGGGTCACCGTCATGTCCACCCTGGGCATGCTGGTCGAGTTCAGCCAGTTGGGCGCGCTCGCGCCGGACGGCCGGTGCAAGGCGTTCTCCGCCGCCGCCGACGGCTTCGGCCTCGCCGAGGGCGTCTGCTCCCTGGTGGTGGAGCGGATGTCGCGGGCACGTCGGCACGGCCACGAGATCCTGGCGGTGCTGCGCGGCAGCGCGGTCAATCAGGACGGCGGGTCCAACGGCCTCACCGCGCCCAACGGCGCGGCACAGCAGCGGGTGATCCGGCAGGCCCTGGCGAACGCGCGGCTGCTGCCCGCCGAGGTGGACGCGGTCGAGGCGCACGGCACCGGGACCAGGCTCGGCGATCCGATCGAGGCGGGGGCGCTGCTGGCGACGTACGGCCGTGAGCGGACCGGGCACCGGCCGCTGCTGCTGGGCTCGGTCAAGTCCAACCTCGGGCACACCCAGGCGGCGGCCGGCGTCGTCGGCGTACTGAAGATGATCCTGGCGATGCGGCACGGCATCCTGCCGGCCACCCTGCACGTGACCGAGCCCTCGCCGGAGGTGGACTGGGCCGAGGACCGGCTGGCGCTGCTGACCGAGGCCGTGCCGTGGCCGGAGACGGGCCGGGCGCGGCGCGCGGGAGTGTCCTCGTTCGGTATCAGCGGCACCAACGTCCACGTCGTGCTGGAACAGGCTCCGGCGGACGAGCCCGGACGGGCGCCGTCGTCCACGCGGTCGTCCACGCCGTCGTCAGCGTTGTCGTACGAGCCGTCATCAGCGCGGTCGTCCGAGCCGTCGTACGAGCCGTCGTACGAGCCGTTATCCGCGCGGTCGCCGGACGGGCCCGCGTTGGTGCCGTGGGTGCTGACCGCCCGGACGGCCGCCGCGCTGACCGGGCAGGCCGAACGGCTGGCGGCCCGGGTCGCCGGGGACGCCGGGGTGCGTCCGGTGGACATCGGGTTCTCCCTGGCCACGGACCGGGCCGTGTTCCAGCACCGCGCGGTGGTAATGGGCGGTACGCGCACCGAACTCCTCGCCGGTCTGCGGACGTTGGCCGAAGGGAACCCGGCACCCACCGTGCTGACCGGAGTCGCCGGGCCGAGTCCGCAGGTGGCCTTCGTGTTCCCGGGCCAGGGAACGCAGTGGGCCGGGATGGGACGGGAGTTGCTGGAATCCGTGCCGGTGTTCGCCGACCGGATGGCCGAGTGCGCGGCGGCACTCGGCGAGCACGTGGACTGGTCGCCGCTGGACGTGCTGCGGGGTGCGGACGGCGCGCCCGGCCTGGACCGGGTCGACGTGGTGCAGCCGGTGTCGTTCGCGGTGATGGTGTCGCTGGCCGCGGTCTGGCAGTCGCTCGGCGTGCGGCCCGCCGCGGTGCTGGGCCACAGCCAGGGGGAGATCGCCGCGGCCTGCGTCGCGGGTGCCCTGACCCTGGCCGACGCCGCCCGGGTGGTGGCGCTGCGCAGCGCGGCGCTGCGGACACTGGCCGGGCGGGGCGGGATGCTGTCGGTGCTGCTGCCGGCCGAGCGGGTACGGGACCGGATCGAAAGCTGGGGCGGCCGGCTGTCCGTGGCCGCGGTCAACGGTCCCGGCTCGACCGTGGTCTCCGGCGACACCGAAGCGGTGGCCCAGGCGCTCGCCGACTGGCAGCGGGACGGCGTACGGGTCCGGCGGATCGCGGTGGACTACGCCTCGCACTCCGCCCAAGTGGAGAAGATCGAAGCCGAGTTGGCCGAGTCTCTGGCGCCGGTCCGGCCGCGCGCCGCCGAGGTGCCGTTCTACTCCTCGGTGACCGGCCGGACACTGGACGGCACCGCGCTGGACGCCGGGTACTGGTACCGCAACCTGCGGCAGACCGTGGAGTTCGAGGCCGCCACCGGCGCGCTGGCACGGCGCGGAATCGGGGTCTTCCTCGAGGTGAGCACGCATCCGGTGCTCGCGGTCGGGATGCAGGAGACGATCGACGGGCTGGGCGGCTCCGCGGCGGTCCTGGACACACTGCGGCGCGACGACGGCGGCATGGGCCGGCTCCTCGCCGCCGCGGCCGAGGCATTCGTGGCCGGTGTGCCGGTGGCGTGGCAGACGGTGCTGGCCGGCGGCCGGCGGGTGCCGCTGCCCACCTACGCGTTCGACCGGCAGCGGTACTGGCTGCCCGGCACGGCCGCCCGCGCCGGGCTCGACGCGGCGGGCGTGCCGCCGCTGGACCATCCGCTGCTGGGCGCCGTGGTGGTGCTGCCGCAGGAGCGCGGCGCGGTGCTGACCGGACGCGTCGGACTGGACACCCACCCGTGGCTGGCCGATCACCGGGTCCGGGGCCGGGCCCTGCTGCCGGGCGCGGCCTTCGTGGACCTGGCGCTGACCGCCGGCGCCGAACTGGGCTGCGACCAGGTACGCGAACTGACCTTGGAGGAGCCGCTGGTACTGACCGAGGACGAGAGGGTGCGGTTACGCGTCCTGGTCGGCCCGGTGAACGGTGCGGGCGCGCGGTCGGTGACGGTGCACTCCGCTCCCGACGCCGCCGCGGACCCGTCGGCCTGGACCCGGCACGCCGGCGGGCTGCTCACCGCGCGGGACGACGCCGCTCCCCCGCCCGTCATGGCGGACCTGGCCGGGACCTGGCCACCGGCGCAAGCCGCTCCGGTGGCGCTGGAGGAGTTCCACGCGGAGCTGGACCGGTCGCTGGGCCTGGGATACGGACCGGCCTTCCGCGGGCTGTCCGCCGCGTGGCGGCGGGGCGGGGAGATCTTCGCCGAGGTCGCCCTGCCGGCCGGACTGGAGTCGGACGCACCGCGCTTCCAGCTGCATCCGGCGCTGCTGGACGCGGGGTTGCAGACCGGGGCGCTGGGCGGCCTGCTGGGCCCGGTCCCGGGAACGGGCCAAGTCCCGTTCCCGGGCCGAGCCCCCGGCTCCGGCCCTGATTCCGGCCCTGATGCCTGCTCTGATTCCGGCCCTTATTTCGGCCCTGATTCCGGCGCGGCTTCCGGCGGCCCGGGCGGGCAGGAGCCGGGCGGGGCCGTCGCGGAAGGGACCACCCGGCTGCCGTTCGCCTGGACCGGGATCACACTGGCCGCGCGGGGAGCGACGGCGCTGCGGGTGCGGATCGTCCTGGAGGGTGCGGACTCGGCGGCCGTCCAGCTGGCCGACCCGGACGGTGCGCCCGTCGCGTGGGTCGACTCGCTGCTGGTGCGCCCGGCCGGCACCGCGCGGCTCGGCACGGGACGCCGCGGCCGGGGCGCGGCAACCCTGCTGCGGCTGACGTGGGCCGAACACCCACTGCCCGCCGCCGACCTGCCCACCGGCCTGGCCCTGATCAGCGGCTCGGGGAGGGAGACGGTGCCCGGAGTCGCCGAGCGGGCGCGGGTGTACTCCTCGGTCGAGGACCTGGCGACCGCCGTACGCGGTGCCGCCCCGGCGCCGGACGTGGTGCTGCTGGCGGTTCCCCCGCCGCCAGCCGGGGCGGACGTGGTGTCCGGGGCGCGCCGGCTGATGCGCCAGGTGCTGCGCGACCTCGCGCGGTGGTCGGCCGAGGAGGCCCTGGCCTCCGCCCGGCTGGTGGTGCTCACCAGGTCGGCCGTCCACACCGGGGCCGGGACGGACCCGGCCCCGGAGCTGACGCACGCGCCGCTGTGGGGCCTGGTGCGGGCGGCGCAGGCGGAGAACCCGGGGCGGCTGGGCATCGTCGACCTGGACGCCGCCGCCGGTCCCGACGTACTGGCCGCCGCCATCGCGGCGGACACGCCCCAACTGGCGGTCCGCGGCGGTCGCGGATACCTGCCCCGGCTGCGCCCCGCCGCCCCGCCGGCCGACACCGTCAACGCCCCGCAGGCCGACCCGGTCGGGGTTCCGGCGGCCGTGCTGGGCGCCGGAACGGTCCTGATCACCGGCGGCACCGGCGGCCTCGGCTCGGAACTGGCTCGTCACCTCGTGCGCCGGGGTGCCCGGCACCTGCTGCTGCTGTCCCGCGGCGGCGAGCGCGCCGAGGGAGCCTCGGCGCTCCGCGCCGAACTGGCCCGGGCGGGGGCCGAGGTCACCATCCGGGCGTGCGATGCCGCCGACCGGGACCAGCTCCGGGCGGCGCTCGCCGCCATACCGGCGGCACACCCGCTGACCGCGGTGATCCACGCGGCCGGCGTCCTCGACGACGGGCTGATCCGGTCGCTCACCCCGGAACGGGTGGACACGGTGTGGCGGCCGAAGGTGGACGCCGGCTGGCACCTGCACGAGCTGACCGAGGACATGGACCTCGCGGCGTTCGTGGTGTTCTCCTCGGTGTCGGGCGTGCTCGGCGGGGCCGGACAGGGCGGCTACGCGGCGGCGAACGTGTTCCTGGACGCGCTGACGCAGCGGCTCCGGGCCGCCGGACGACCGGCGCTGTCGCTGGCCTGGGGCCTGTGGGAGGACCGGACCGGCATGACCGGGCAGGTGGCGGACACGGACCTGGACTGGGTACGGCGCGACGGACTGACCGCGCTGAGCACCGCACAGGGCATGGCGCTGTTCGACACCGCGTTCGACGCCGTACTGGGCGGGCGGGACGCGGGCGCGGTCGGCGAGGCGATGCTGGTGGCCGTCGGGCTGGACCGGACCGCGCTGCGCGCCGCCGAGCCCGGCCGGCTGCCGCCGCCGCTGGCCGGCCTGGTCCCCCGGCCCCGGCGGATCGCCCCCGCGCCGGACCGGCCCGCGACCCGGGAGCGGCCACGCGACCGGGAGTCGGTGCTGGCGCTGCTGCGCGAACGCGTCGGCGCCGTCCTCGGCTACCCGGCCGGCCGGCTCGACAGCACCACACCCCTGGTCGACCTGGGCATGGACTCGGTGACGGCGATGCGCGCCCGCGCCGTGGTGGAGTCGGACCTCGGTGTGAACCTGCCGGTCGCACGGCTGCTCAACGGCGCGAACCTCGACGACATCGCCGACCAGGTGCTGGCCGGCCGTCCCCGGGGGACCGCCCAGCACCCACCGGCCGGGGAGGAGACCGGGAGCGACGCCGGGCACCCGGCCACGGACCACGAGGGCACGACCGTACTGCGGCCGGCGACGCGGGACGTGCTGCGCCTGCTGCGCGCGGAGCAGCAGGGCACGCCGGGTGTCACGCACCACATCGGCTACGCGGTCGGACTCGACACCCCCACCACACCGGAGAAGCTGGCCGAGGCGCTCCGTGGAGTGGCCGCCCGGCACGCGGCGCTGCGGACGACGGTCGTACCGCACCCCGAGGACGGCGCACGGCTGCGCATCCACCCGGCTCCGCCCTCCGGACTGCTGCGCTGGACCGTGGTCGACGCGGAGGTGGACGTCCGGCAGCGGCTGCTGGACCTGCTGGCGGCACCCTTCGATCTGGCCGAAGGCCCGCTGTGGCGCTTCGAGTTGCTGGCCGGTCCCGCCGACGGTCAGGTGCTGATCTACGGCGCCCACCACGCCGTGTCCGACGCGCCGTCGCTCGCGCTGGTCGCGGCCGAGATCGGCAGCGTGCTCGCCGGGGCCGAACTGGACACCACCCCGACCGACCAGGACATCGAGGACCTGTTGAAGGCGCAGCCGATCAGGGCCGCCGACCGCGACCCGATGGCGGCGGAGTGGCACGAGCGGTTCACCGGCTGCTCCCGGCTGGAGCTGACCCTGTCCCATCCGCGGCCGGACACCCGGAGTTACCGCGCGGGCAGCCATTTCGCCGAGGTGCCCGCGCGGTTGCCGGAGCGGATCGCGCGGCGGGCCGGCGATCTCGGCATCACCCCGGCCGCCTTCTGGCTGGGCACGCTGACCGTACTGCTGGCCCGGCTGCGCGGACGGCGGCGGTTCGCGCTCGCGGTACCGGTGGACACCCGGGCGCAGGTCGGCGCGGACCAGGCCGTCGGTTTCTTCGGCGTACCCATCCCGTTCCCGGCCGAGGCGGCGGCGGACGAGCCGGTCGAGGCGGTGCTGCGGCGGACCGACGCCCGGCTGCGCGGCGTACTGGACCGGGGCGCGTCGTTCTTCGACGCCATGTCCACCTTGGTCCGAGAGGGCCTGTACAGCCCGAACGCGCCGCTGATCGAGGTGTACTTCAACTACATCCGCGGCAACTCCCGGCCGGGGAGCGGGACCCGGTTCATTCCGGTCGGCACCGCCCACTCCGATCTGGACCTGATGGTCACGGTGCTGGCCGACCTGGGGTACGTCCGCATCGACTACAACGCGGACATCATCGACGAGGCGGCCTGCGCCCGGTTCGGGCGGGACTATCTCGACCTGCTGCTCGAAGTGACCGGGGAGGCCGGGGAGGCCGGGGAGACCGGGGAGGCCGGGGAGACCGGGGAGGCCGGGGAGACCGGGGAGGCCGGGGAGACCGGGACCACCGCCACGACCACACCTCCCGGCACCACCGCCTCCCCCGCCACCACACCCGCACCTCCCGGCACCACCGCGTCCCTCGCCGTCGCGGCGACCTTCACGCTCGGGGACCTGCCGGCGCTGTTGACGTCGGCCACCGACCTGCCCGTCGCCGAAGCGCCCTATCACCAGGTCCTGGCGAGCCTGCTCGATCCGGCCGGGGTGTTCGCCGCGCCGTCGACGTCGGCCGGTCTGGTGCTGCTGCGCGCCGTGGACTTCGCCCGGTTCGGGCCGGTGACCGGCCGACTGCTGGAGCAACTGGCCGAGGAGTACCCGGCGGCGATCGGAGAACTGTCCCGGCGGACCGCAGTGCCGCTGGTCATCGGTTTCCCGCCGGCGGCCGGCGCGGAAGAGCGGATGCGCCGGTGGGAGCGGGAACTGGCCGCGCGGTTGCGCGCCATGCCCGGCATCGCCGTACTGGACGGCGACGACTGGCACCGAATCACCCGCGTGGAGGAGGTCTTCGACGAACGCACCGAGGCCATCGCGCACTTGCCGTTCTCACCGGAGTTCCAGGCGGTCGTCGCGCTCACCGTCGCCGAGGTGCTCACCGCGGTCCGCCGGACACCGCCCAAGGTGATCGTCGTCGACGGGGACGACACCCTGTGGGGCGGCGTGGCCGGTGAGATCGGGCCGGAGAACGTGGATCTGACCGGCGCTCGCGCCGAGTTGGCCGCCCGGCTGGAGCGATGGCGGGCCGCCGGGGTGCTGCTGGTGCTCTTGTCCAACAACGACGAGGACACCGTGCGGGCCGTGCTCGACCGGCCGGAGAGCGTGCTGCGCGCGGAGCACTTCGCCGCCGTCTCCGCGGAGTGGCGGCCCAAGCCGGTCCGGCTGGCGGAGATCGCCGAGCTGTTGCGGCTCGGCCTGGACAGTTTCCTCTTCCTCGACGACAACCCGGTGGAGATCGCCCGGATGCGCTCCGCGCTGCCCGAGGTGCTGTGCGTGACCTGCCCGCCCGAGCGGCGGCTGACCGACTTCGTACGGCGGCTCTGGCCGGCCGTACCCCGCCCCGCCACCCAGGAGGACGCCGCGCGGGCCGAGTTCTACCAGCAGGAGCGGGTACGGGACCGGGCGCGCGCGGATCTGGGGTTCGCCGAGTTCCTGGAACGGCTGGAGCTGAGGATGGACTTCCGGCCGCTCACCGCCGGCACCGAGGAACGGGCCGTCCAGCTCAGCCGGCGGACCAACCAGTTCAACCTGCGGCCCGCGCCGCTGGACGACGAGGCAGTGGCGCGCTGGCAGCGGGACGGCGAGATCTGGACGGTGTCGGCCCGCGACCGGTTCGGCGACTACGGACAGATCGCCGTCCTGGTGCTCCGCGCGGACGGCGCCGCCCTGGAGGTGGTGGCCTGGATGATGAGCTGCCGCGTGCTCGGCCGGGGCGCCGAGGAACGCGTGCTGCGCTGGCTGGCCGAGCGCGCCGAGGCACTGGGCCTCACCGGGGTGCGCCTGGTCGCGGAGCGCACCCCGCGCAACACACCCGCCCGGCGGCTGGTGTCCGCGCTGGGCGGCGGAGATGTCGACGACGAGCAGTTGGTGGTCCTGGCCGCCCCGGCGGAACTCCGTGAGTTCACGTCCTGGGCCGTCGGCCGGGCGACGGCCCAGGAGGTTGGGAATGGATGAACGGGACGGCACGGCCACGGCGCGCGCCCCGGGGATGGACCGCCGGCGCGAGGGCGAGGCGCTGGAGAACGGCCTGACGGGGCCGGCGGCGGTGGCCGACCTGCTCGCCGGACTGCGGACGCGGGCGTCCAATCCCTCCGATACATCCAGTACGTCCAGCACTTCCGCTGCATCCAATACGTCCAGCACTTCCAGTACATCCAGTGCGTCCAGTGCGTCCGATCCGGCGCATCCGGTGAACACCGGTACGGATGACCGGCCATGGGACCTGCCGAGGCTGGCCTCGGCCATCGCCGCCGCCGCGTCCCGTTTCCTCGACGACCGCACCATCGACGTGGAGACGGACTTCTTCGACGCCGGCGCCTCGTCGGTGAGCGCGGTGCGGCTGGTCGCCGTGCTCGACCGGGAACTGGGCGTCCAAATCAGCCTGGACGACGTGTTCGCGGACGGCCGGCCCCGGCGGCTGGCCGAACGCTGGCTGCGCGCCACCGGCCAGACCGTCGCACCCGCCCAGACCGCCGCGACCAGCAGCACAACCAGTCAGACGACCAGTCAGGCAACCAGCCAGGCCGTCGCGAGCGCGGAGACCGCCGGGACCGGCCAGACCGTCGGGACCGGCACGGACCTGGTACCGTCCGCGCCCGGCCGACTGCTGCCGGGCTCCCCGCCGGACGAGGAACTGGCCATGATCGCGGCGGACCTGGCCGGCGCGGACCGCCTGCCGTTCCGCCCGGAGCCGCCGCGGCGGGCTCCCCGGCGCATCCTGCTGACCGGCGCCACCGGGTTCCTCGGCAGCCACCTGCTGTTCGACCTGCTGCGCTACGGCGACGCACACGTGGTCTGCCTGGTGCGCGGCGAGGACGACAAGGCCGCCGAGGAGCACCTCGCCAAGTCGCTGGCCAAGTTCGACCTGCCCTGGACGGGTGAACTCCGCCGCCGGATCACCGTACTCCCCGGGGACGTCCGGGAAGCACGGCTGGGCCTGACCGAGGACCGCTGGGACGCACTGGCCGGGGGCGTGGACGCGATCGTCAACGTGGCCGCGGCGGTGGACTTCCTGCGGGGTTACCCCTCGCTGCGCGCCACCAACGTGCTGGGCCCGCTGACCCTGGCGGAACTGGCGATGACCGGCCCGCCGAAGCCGCTGCACCACGTCTCGTCGATCGCGGTGTTCAACGAGATCGGCATCGCCGCGATGGGTGAGGACGACCCGGTCGCGCACATCGACGGGCTGGTCGCCGGGTACGACAAGTCGAAGTGGGCGGCCGAGGCGGTGTTGCGGCGCGCGCGGGAGCACGGCCTGACCGTGACGCTGCTGCGCCCGGGCGGCATCGCCGGGCACACCCAGACCGGCGCCTACAACGCGCGGGACCTCAGCTGCGGTTTCAACGCGGCGTTCTTCCGCTACCGCACCGTCCCGGCCTTCCGGAGCTTCAACTTCTCCGCGGTGGACTGGGTGAGCCGGATCTCCGCGGCGATCGTGTACGACCCCAGCGCCTGGGGCCTGAACTACAACCTCGCCGGCCGGCCCAACACCCTGCCCGAACTCCTGCGTGACATGCGGTTGTCCGGGATGAACATGAAGGTGCTGGAGTGGGACGAGTGGCGGGCGGACTTCCTGGCCCGCTGGGAGGCCGATCCCATCCCGCAACTGGACTTCCTGGCACGCGTCATGCGCAGCCCGACCGCGGTGAAGCTGTGCGAGGCGACCCTGCTCGGACCGCCCGCCCGCGGCGAGCGCACCGAGCGGTTCGCCGCCCGGCACGACCTGCCGGCCCCGTTCCGCTACGACGCGGCGGCGGGCCTGAAGAACTACGAGCGGCTGGCCCGGGACGGCCTGATCGTGCTGCCCAGCCGCGCCGATCCGCCGCTGCTGTGGTTCCCCGAGACCATGCGCGGGAAACTGGGCCCGGTCGGCGGGGTGCAGGACGCCCCCTGCCAGTTGCGGATGACGCTGTCGATCGCGAGCATGTACCAGCTCACCAAGAAGCGCGGGCACACCATCGACATCCTCCGCGGCGAACTGGTCTGCCCTCAGGTGCACGAGCGGCCGATGACCGTGGAGTTCGGCGAGATCGACATCCGCCCCGACGACGGGATGCCGGTGCCGTACGGCGAGTCCCATCCGTTGCTGCACTACCGGCTGCGGCTGCGCGACCGCGAGGGCCGGCTGTGGTGGCTGGACGGCTGGAAGACCGCCCGTCCCCACCACGACCTGTGGAAACAGGCGCGGACCCTGAGCATAGAGCTGGGCAGGGACGGCGAACCGGCCCTGTTCGCCGGCCGGGTCAAGGTGCGGTCCAAGAGCTATCTGCGGGAGCAGGTGGACGGTATCCGGGTCAATCCGGACCTGTCCCTCCAGGAACAGCGGATCGCGAAGGCGACGTGGCTGGCCTGGTTCGTACCTGAGATGTTCAAGGGGCTGGCCGAGCCGTGGCTGCGTGCCGCCGCGGACGTGCTGGACCTGCGCCGGGACGCGATCGACCGGCAGACCGACGGCGACCGCGCCCAGGACCGCAAGCGGATCAAGAGCAGGGAGAGGTGGCCGCGGTGACGCTTCGGCGGCTGGATGCCCGACTGGATGACGCAGTGATCGAGGACATCCCGTTCACCGCGGGTGACGGCACGGAACTCGGGCTGTGCCGGATCACCCGCGACGACCGGGCCCGACCGGCCGTCCTGCTGCTGCACGGACACACCGCATCCGCGGACATGTTCGTCCTGCCGGAGACGCGCAACCTCGTCGAGGTGCTGCTGGACGCGGGCTACGAGCCGTGGTTGCTGGACTGGCGCGGAAGCTGCCGGTTGCCGCACAACGAGGGCCGGGTCCGCTACAGCTACGACGACGTCGCGCTGTACGACATTCCCGAGGCGGTGCGCTACATCCGCTCGCGCACCGGTTCCCGGCGGCTGTTCGTGGTGGCGCACTGCATGGGGGCGCTGTCGTTGTCCATGAGCATGGCCGCCGGGCTGGTGCCGGAACTCGCCGGGGTGGTCGCGCAGGGCGTGTTCCTGACGCCGAAGATGTCGTGGCCGGTGCGGACGCGGTTCCATTTCGCCGGTGAGCTGATCCGGTCGCGCTTCACCCATCTGCCCGTCGACATCAGGAAGGTCGGGCTGCGGTCGAAGTACACCCCGGTCTTCGCGCTGGCCTCCCTCGGCGCCGAGTGCCCCGACCCCAACTGCCAGATGCTGCACAACTCCTCGTGGGGCTCGGGCGGTTCGCTGTTCGAGCACGACAATCTGGACGCCCGCACGCACGACCGGCTGGCCGAGTTGTTCGGTTCGGTGCCGACCTGGGTGCTCCCGCACATCCGCCGGATGGAGATGGCGCACGCGGTGGTGCGGTGGAACACCGACGACCACCGGTACGACCCGCTGCCCGACAACGCGGTGGACCACGCCGACCGGATCGACTGCCCGGTGCTGCTGATGTCCGGCAGCAAGAACAGGATCTGGCAGGACTCCAACGAGTTGTGCCACGACGTGCTGTCCAAGCGCCACCCTCGGCTGGACGTCCGCTACCTGGAAATACCCTCCTACGGACACGTCGACCCGTTCATCGGCCGCGGCGCCGCCCTCGACGTGTTCGGCCACATCGTCGACTTCCTCGACCAGCACCGGTGACGCCGGCGCCGGAACACCGGCCCGGACGCAGTGCGTTGGTGGTCCAAGGAAAGACGCCCCGCTTCCTGCGGGGAAATGCAGGTGCAAGGCCTGCCCGGCGCTCCACCCGACACCCCGCCCCGGATTCCCGGAGGCGGGGTGTTCGCGTTCCGGCGGACGTCACATGTCACAGAGACGACACATCCGGAGGGGAATGCGACCGGGTCCGAGCGGGTTGACGAGTGTTATGCCCGCACATATCCCTCGCCCCCGCATGCCCGTAGCCGTCTACATCCTCGGACTGTCCGTCTTCGCACTCGGAACCAGCGAATTCATGCTCTCCGGGCTGTTGCGGCCCATCGCCGAGGACATGGACGTCAGCATCCCGCGGGCGGGCCTGCTGATATCCGCCTTCGCGATCGGCATGGTCGTCGGGGCGCCGCTGCTGGCCGTGGGCACTCTCCGGCTGCCCCGCCGCGCCACCCTGATCGCCCTGATCGGCCTCTTCGGCCTCGGACAGGTCGCGGGCGCGCTCGCCCCCTCCTACGCGCTCCTCTTCGCCTCGCGCGTCGTCTCGGCCCTCGCGTGCGCCGGCTTCTGGGCGGTCGGGGCGGCCGTCGCCATCGCCATGGTCGACAAGGACCAGCGGGCCCGCGCGATGGCCGTCATGATCGGCGGACTGTCCATCGCCAACGTCCTCGGCGTCCCGGCCGGCGCCTTCCTCGGCGAGCACCTGGGCTGGCGCTCGGCGTTCTGGTCGGTCGGCGCGGCCTCCGCCGTCGCCCTCGTCGGCATCCTGGCGCTGATCCCCCCGATCCCGCTGCCCGCGGAGCGGCCGACACTCCGCCGCGAGCTGCGCATCTACGGCGACCGTCAGGTGTGGCTCGCCATCGGCATCACGGCGCTGGCCGCCGGCGGTGTCTTCTGCGCCTTCAGCTATCTGTCGCCGCTGCTCACGGACGTGGCCGGACTGGACTCGAAGTGGGTCCCCTGGATCCTCGGCCTCTTCGGCATCGGCGCGCTGATCGGCACCACCATCGGCGGCCGGGTCGCCGACGCGCACCTGTTCGGCGTGATGATCTGGGGCATCACCGCCTCGACGGTCTTCCTGGCCGCCCTCGCCCTGCTCGCCGGGACGGTGGCGGTGGCCATCGCCCTGTCCTTCCTGCTCGGCGTCTCGGCCTTCTTCACCGCCCCGGCCCTCAACGCCCGCATGTTCAACGTGGCCGGCGCCGCCCCGACCCTGGCCGGGGCCACCACCACGGCCGCCTTCAACCTCGGCAACACCGGCGGCCCGTGGCTGGGCGGCACCGTCATCGACGCGGGCCTGGGCTTCTCCGCCACCGCCTGGGCGGGCGCCGCCATGACGGTCACCGCGATCGCCCTCGCCGCGGTCGCGCTGCGCGTGGACCGCCGTACGCCGCCCCGCCCGACCCGGGTGGTGGCCTCCGCTCCCCCGGCCGCCAAGGCGGCGGAGCCCGCCACCGCCTGACCGCCCGCCCGGGCGCTCCCCCGGGCCGCGTCGCGGGATCCCGCGCCGGCTGCGGGGGCCGCCGGGGTCCGGGTTCCCGGGAGGACGTACAGGCGTTCGAACTCGGTGACCGTGAGTTGGGCGCACCCGCCGGGCACCGGCCTCGGGTGGGCCGCCGCCGGTCCGGAGGGCGGCGCACTCGCGACCGTGCCGTGCCCGCCGTGAGCGGGCGGAACCCCACCCACGCGAGCGGGCCGTCTCGCGTTCCGCCCTTCCGGTGACGCCCGGAGTCGGGGCGGGTTCGTCTCCAGGTCGACGCACGTGGGGGGTTCGTCCTCCCGCACGTAGCGCGCACAGCCGTACGGCGCGGCGTAGCGTGTGGGACGGGGCGGGCCGGCTCACTCCACGGTGGCCGTACAGCGGCGGGTGACCGTACCGCAGTCCCTCCGCGGCCCAGACCCCGGGACAGACACTTCCGAGACAGGAGCGCCCTCCATGACAGCACGCCCTCGCCACCGCGGAAGGGGCCGTACGACGGCCCTGCGCGCCGGTGCCCCGCTCGTCGGCATGATCCTGGCCGTGGTCGGCTGCGGAGAGCCGGCCGCACACGCGCGGACCGCGGAGCCGGTGCCCAGCGCGAGCGCGACGCCGTCCGCCTCCGTCGCGACCGCCACCAGCTGTGCCGACCGCGTGTACAACGGCATGACCCAGGCGCAGCGCATAGGACAGCTCTTCATGGGCGGCGTGTCCGCGACCAAGCCCAGCGCCACCGACCTGCGCACGCTCCGTGACCAGCATGTCGGCTCCGTCATGCTGACCGGGCGCAGCAGCACCGGCACCAAGGCCACGCGCAAGGTGGTGGACGGCTTCCGCGGCCAGGCCGACACGGTCGCCGGCCGCAAAGTGGGCCTCCTGGTCGCCACGGACCAGGAGGGCGGTCAGGTGCAGGTGCTCAGCGGACCCGGCTTCTCGACCATCCCGACCGCCCTGACCCAGGGCAGCTGGTCTACGTCGACCCTGCGCAGCCGGGCCGCGGGCTGGGCGGGCCAGCTGAAGTCCGCCGGGGTGGACCTGAACCTGGCCCCCGTCGCGGACGTGGTGCCGGCGAGCCTCGGCACGCGCAACGGGCCCATCGGGCGCTACTACCGCGAGTACGGCCACACTCCCGACACCGTCGCCTCGCACAGCGGGGCGTTCGCCGCCGGGTTCAAGCAGGCCCACGTGATGACCACGCTCAAGCACTTCCCCGGGCTGGGCCGGGTGACCGGCAACACCGACACCACGGCGAACGTCGTCGACTCGGTGACGACCGCGACCAGTTCCTACCTCACGCCGTTCAAGTCGGGGATCAAGGCCGGTGCGCCGTTCGTCATGGTCTCCTCGGCCACGTACAGCAAGATCGACGCCCACCACATCGCGGCCTTCTCTCCCACGGTCATCCGCAAACTGCTGCGGACCCAGCTCGGCTTCAAGGGCGTGGTCATCTCCGACGACCTCGGACAGGCCGTCGCGGTGAAGTCCTTCACCCCGGCCCAGCGGGCGGTCGACTTCCTGTCGGCGGGCGGCAACCTGCTCCTGACCGTGAAGCCGTCCATCCTGCCGGCGATGACCAAGGCGGTCGGTGCCCGGATGAAGACCGACGCCGCGTTCCGCGCCACCGTCACCGACAGCGTGCACCGGGTGCTCGCGGCAAAGGCCGCCGCCGGCCTGCTCAGCTGCGGCTGAGCGGACCGGCGGCGGGTGAGGCGGGGAAACGCCCCGCCTCACCCGGCCTGTTCGGCCGGGCTCTCGGCGAGGCCGTCCCGATCAGGCGAAGACCTCGCGCAGCCGCGCCTCCTGCTCCCGGTCGAGGTTCGACCGGATCAGCTCCGCGTGCTGCGTGGGGAACGCCTCCTTCACCCGGTCGAGCACCTCGTCCTGGGACAGCAGGAAGAGCGCCGAGGTGCCGGGGGTCACCTGTGCCTTGACCGAGTCGATGAAGTCGTCATCGATGCCGACGTCCGCCAGCTTGCCCCCCAGGGCACCGGCCGCCGCTCCGAGCGCGGCCCCCAGAAGCGGCATGAGGAAGATCAGGCCGAAGAGCAGACCCCAGAAGCTGCCCGACAGGGCCCCTTCCCCCACCAGGTCCGTGAGCTGCCTCGTCTTGGGCTTCTTGGCCTCCGCCGGCCAGCTGACGGTAGCGGCGTCGAGCACGGTGATCAGCTCCTGCTTCTGCAACCCGAGCAACGCCTCCTCCACCTGCTGGGCGCTCTCGGGCGACTCGAACTTCCACACGGTCAACGTGGACATGAGTGAACCTTTCTCGTTCCTGACGTGCTCTCAGTGAAGAGCCACGGGCACCGTGACCACATCCCCCGTCGCCGCATCGTGCAGCACCGGAACAGGACCATGCACTCAGCCGTCATCCGTCCGGCGCGACGGGGTCCCGCCCGGGGCGTTCCGGCATCGCGGTAGGGGGTCGGCTGCGGCAAGGCGACTGCCGGGGACGGGAGTTCACCCGGACCCCCGTCCCCGGGCGGTCACTCAGCCCAGCCGGCAGACCGTGTCCGGATCGGCTCCCTCGGGGCCGGGTGGCGGGGTGAGCGGTGCCCCGCTGCCCGCGGGCCGGCCGCACACGTTCACCGACCGCACCCGGCCGCTGTCGTAGCTCACCCGCACGATCTCGTAACCGTGGCCGCGCTGATCGGTGCGGGGCCGGCTGTCCGCGAACCCGACCGTGCCGACCGGCAGGTTGGTGTTGCTGTTGCTGGGCAGGCGCAGGTCGGCCCAGGTCTCCGCGGCGGTCTGCGGGTCGTCCCCGTTCCGCGCGGCCCGGTACAGCACGGCCGTGGCGCTGTACGACAGCACTGTCTGACCGCTCGAGAACAGCGCGTCGGTCCAGGGCCGCGCGGGATCGGCGAGCGCCGTCCGCCGTGCGCCGTGCGGCAGCAGACGCATGAGGGCTTCGTACGCTTCGCCGTAGAAACCCGTCGTCGCCGACTGACCCGTCTTCGCGGCGAGGTCCATCGGAGCGAGGGCTATGTGGTAGAGGGTGACCTCGTCGGGGATGCGCAGGCTCTCGCCCTCCTCGTAGTTGCTCTTGGTGAGGTCGTCACCGGTGAACACGGTGATGCCGCGCCCCGCGCAGCCGGGGGTCGAGCCGAGCTGGGACATCAGGTTGGGCACGTCCTCGACCCGGCCCGCGAAGTAGAGGGCCCTCGGCACGGGCCGGCTCCCGCAGATCCGGCCGATGGGGGCGGTCAGTTCGGGTTCGCCCTCGGCGCTGAGCCGGTACGTCCGGGAGGGCGCCAGGGTGAAGTGGGCCTCGGCCAGCATGTGTTTGCCCACCCTGGCCTGTTCGGTGGTGTAGAGGTCCTTCTCGCTGCCGACCGACCGGGACAGCACGACGGCCGAGGCGCCGTCCTCGCGGGCGGACAGCTGGCGGGCGAGCACCGACAGGGCGTTCGCCTCCTCCTCGTCGGTGGCGGCCAGCCCGAACCAGTTCGACAGATTGCGCGCCAGATAGCTCCCGGAGTTGGTGGTGCTCACCACGGGCAGGCCGGCCCCCTTGAGGATCCGCGCGGCGTCCTCAGTATCCGTGGTGTCGCGTCCCATGCCCACGACGCCGACGACGGAGCGGTCGCGCCGCGCCAGGTCGGCGACGTGCCGGGCCATGGAGTCCACCTGCAACATGTTCTCGCCCGCGTTGGCGAGCAGGATCTTGATCTTGGTCGGCTTGTCGGTGCTGACGTTGGTGTAGTGCTGGTAGAGGTACACCCCCGTGATCTCCTCCAGCCCCTTGCGGGTGCCGGTCTGCTCGGCGGCGGTGACCGGGCCGGCGTAGACGATCGTCACATGGGCGTCCCGCGGTCCGATGGCCGCGTTCTCGGCCCTGATCGCCTGCTCCACCGCGTCGAAGGTGACGCCCTTGCCGGCACCGGACAGGCTCAGCCCGTTGCCCTCCGCGAGCCGTACGTTCCCGGTGGCCACGCCGATGCACTGGCCGTCGTGCAGCACGGAGTCGGTGTTGGAGCCGAGCAGCCGGCCGTCGCAGTACCGCCCGGCCAGGTACTGGTTGCCGAGGAAGCCCGCCGCCAGACCGAGGGCGAGGAGCACGGAGAGGCAGGGCCGGGACCACAGGAGCCAGGCCGCTGTCCGGCGGATCCTGTCGGTGGAGTGCTGTGTGGAGTGCCGGTGGCGCAGTTCTTCGGCGGGCATCGGTATGTGCAGGATCCACGGCAGCGCGGCTGCCCGGCCCGGGGACTGGCCGGCGTTGAGGTCGGTCACCCACCGCTGGTACCTGGCGTCCGCTCCGAACGCGTCCTCCCCGTCCTCGGCGGCCCCGTCCTCGGGGCGGTCCGGTCCGGGGTCCGGCTCGTGGCTCGGCGGACGCAGGTGCTCGGCCGCCGGGACCGCGGCCAGCACGAGCAGCGGGTCGACCTCGCTGCGCCGGCTGCGCACGTTGCTGAGGGTGCGCAGCAGCAGCAGACCGCCGTCCTCCTCGGTGGCCCGGGGCAGGTACACCACGGGCGGCACGGTGCGTTTGCTGCGGCGCAGGTCCAGCGTCCGCGGGCGGAAGTTCTCGCGCAGGTCCTCCAGCAGCGCCAGCACCCGCAGTTCGAGGTGGAACTGACGTGCCGTCGCATCGCCCGCCTGTGCGGCGACCACCTGCTGGGCGACGCCGAAGGCCCGCCCGCGGATCGTCTCCCAGGACTTCACGGGCCGCCAGCGCGACCAGTCGGCGGCCGCCGGCCGGTCGCTGAGCGGGGTCAGGAAGGTGGTGGTCGCGAACCAGCGGCTGGCCCTGCGCAGCCACAGCAGCGGCGGCGCGCTGCGCGCGAGCAGGTGGAGCAGGCCGAACACCGTCAGCGCCAGGGCGCCGCCCCACACCGCCGTCTGCCAACCACCCTCGCCCAGCAGCACGCTGAGGCTGGCGATGAACATCGCCCCCACGAACCCGGACGGGTTGACCACGGCACCGACGGTCTCCGCCAGCACCGGAGCGCGGCGCCGGCCCCCGTCGCCGTCGGGACCGCCGCCGGGCCGCCAGCGTAACTCGGCCAGTCTGCGCATCAGCCGCTCACGGCGCTCCGCCGCCGTCCACACCGTCGCCAGCTCGGTGCCGACCTCGGGCGCCGCCTGCTCGATCGCCCGCAGCAGGCGGGAGCGGGGGAAGACGAAGGGCTTGTACTGCGACTGCCGTGCGTTGTCCCAGGAGTGCTCGCACAGCTGGCGCACCATGTCGACGGCTGAGGAGTACGCGTCCGGACCGCCCCCGCCGTCGAGCCGCTTGGCGATCAGCCCCCGGGGCTGCTGGCTCTGGCGGACGAACTCCACCACCTGGGCGACCCGCCGGTCGAGGACGCCGGTGGCGTCCTCCTCGGTGGCTTGTAGCACCACCAGCGGGGTCACCGGGGGGTTCGCCCGGAAACCGTCGATGAGCCGCCCCATGAGCGCGAAGACCGCGTCGGCGGCCTCCACCCCGGCACTGCCGGTCCACACCCGTCTCCCCATGTACCCGCCCCCGTTACCCGCCTGACCCGAACACCGAGTTCGATGGGGATACCCGGACCGGAGTGCCGTTGCACCTGTGGAGCACTGTGAATATCGGGCCGCCCGGCGCGGATGCCGGGGCATCCCACGGCAGGCGGTGGTGCGGACCGTTCGGGGCCGGCCGCCGCGGGACCGGGTGCCGTCGGTGACGTCCCGCTCGCAGGCGGGTTCCTCCCGCCGCGGGCGTCGGCGGCCAGGGCAGTGGCTGCGTCTCCCGCGCCGGGGGCCGCGCGCGGCAGGGCCGGACGGGGCATGGCCCCCCGCCTCGGTGCGGAGGGGCGTGGGGCGCTAGACCGGCCGCGGAGAGGCGGGACCCGGACACGTGAAGACCTGGTGCGCCACATGCGTGACGAGTGAACGTCCTCTCCATGGATGTGTTGATCCTGAAAGGATCTGCCACCACCGGTGACGCATCCTTTCCGGCCCGCGCTGAGATAAGTGACCACGGGCGGGATCGCGCCGTCTGCTCTCCCAGCGGGATTCGCGGGCGGCACCAGGCAGGCACAGGCCCTTCTCGGCCACAACGGCCCCGCCTCCGCACCCCGCTCGCGGCTTCGGAGCGGAGTGCGCACGACCCGGCACTAAGCGATGATCATGACGTGTGAACCTGGGGCGCTCCGCCCCGCACAGGCGGCCGACACCGCCTCGAACGCCCGTACCTCCTCCCGCTCAGCGAAAGCCCCTTAGTGACCGTTTCCTTGATCGACGCCCAGCCTGCCGGTCGGCATGCGGCAGGTGCCACCGGCGGCCTGTTCAGTCGGGTCTACGCGCCGCGTGCCTTCGAGGCACTCGCCTATTCCATGACCACGTATGCCATGCCGCTCGTCGTGCTGGCCACCACCGGTTCGGCGTCCCTGACGGGCCTGGCCTTCGCGCTGGAGTGGACACCCCGCGTGGCCGCGTTCACCCTGGCCGGCGCCCTGGTCGACCGCAGCGGCGCGGCGATCGTGTGGTTCCTGGCCGCGCTGGCCCGCGCTCTGCTGGTAGCGGGCGCCGCGGTCGCGTTGTACGTCCTGCCGCCGGGTACGGCCGAGACCCTCACGGTCCTGGCGCTCACGGCCGTGACCGGGACCCTGACGCAGTTCGGTTTCATCGCCAACGAGGCGGTCGGCGCGGTCGCCGGCCGCCACGGCGGACGCCGGATCCACACGGTGCAGTCGGTGTCGATCGGTATCGACCAGACAGCCACCCTCGTCGGTCCCGCCGCGGGCGGTCTGCTGCTGCTCACCGGGCCGACGCTCATGCTGGTGTGTCTGAGCGCGCTGTCCTTCGTGTCCGCCGCGCTCGCCCTGCGCACCCCGCCCACTCCCCTGCGCGCCGCGCGCCACGGCGGGCCGGGGCCCGGCGGGGGCCTGCGCGAGGGATGGCGGACCCTGCGCTCCCTGCCCGTGCTGGGCCGGCTCGTGATGGGGATGGCCTGTTCCAACCTGATGCTCGGCGTTCTGCAATCGGCCAGCCCCGTCCTGGTGACGGAGCGCTTCGGTCACTCCGTGGCCGCGGTCGGCACACTGTGGTCCATCGCCGCGGCGGCCACGCTGGTCGCCGTCGTCTGCTGGCAGTTCGCCCTGAACCGGCTCGGCCTGTGGGGCGCGGGCGTGATCAGCGCCACCCTCGTGGCCACCGCCGGCCTCGCCGTGGCGCACACGTCCTCCTACGCCGGCTACGCGGCCTTCGTCGCGCTGTTCATGGCGGCCGACGGCGGACTCACGCTCGTGCTGCGCACCCTGCGGTCGCTGGTCATCCCGCCGACGGCCTTCGGCACCACCCTCTCCGTGAGCGTCCTGCTGCTGATGCTGCCCTTCCCCCTCGCGGGCGTCCTGCTCGCCGTGACCCCGGCGTCCCGGCTGAGCACCCTCATGTGGGCGTGCGCCCTGCTCCAGGTACTGACCCTGACCATGACCTTCCTGCGACTGCGCAACGACCCCGTGCTGTGCCCCACCACACGGGAGGTCCTCCGCAAGGAGTGACCCGGCACCCGGGTGTCCACGGACGCGGACACCCGGGGCTGCGGGACCCCGGCCGGCACCGGCCGTCACCGGCCGTCACCGCCAGGCGGTGGCCTCGGTCGCCTCGATGCAGTACCGCTCGAAGGTGCTGCCCCCGCCCGGCTTGGGGATCACGCAGGCCGTGACCTGGAAATCGCCGTCCGCGACAGTGACCATGTTGGTGAACTTGTCGCTGTCGTACTCGACTTCGGCCCCTCGCATGGCACCGCCGGCCACCTTCACCGTGACCTCGTCCCCGGGGCGGCCGTGCTCGATCCTCGCCCACACCGCCTCGCAGTCCTCGCTGTAGCGGATCTGGAGGAGGGCCGGGTTGTCCACCGCGGGTTTGAAGGTACGGGCGTCCTCGCCGCACCCCTGGTTCTGCGGGTTCTTGCCGTCGCACGCTGTGCCCGGGCAGGTCGGCTCGTCGAAGAACGACGTCATCAGACGGTCGCCGAGCGGGGTCGCCACGGCGGCCACCACCGCGCCGACGACGGCTACCGCGTACGCCAGCGCCGCCGGGCCGCTGAGCCACCTTCGCGCGGCCCGCCGCGGTGAGGGGTCCCTTGTCGTGGTGGAGTCGGTGGAGTCGGTGGAGTCGGTGGAGTCGTCGTCGCTGCTGTCTGTGGTCATGGGAGTTCGCCTCGGTCGACCGGCCCTGAAGGCCAGCATCGGCTCCGGCCGCCACGGAGGAAAGGCGCAGCGCGGGGAGCAGAGCGGCATACCGGCTCTCGCCGCGTGCGCCCCTCGGCCGGGGCGGCCGACGACACCCGTCACGGGCGACGCGGTTCGAGTCGGACGGCACGGCCGGCCCGGTCGATGGCCGTCCCGGTGCCCCGCGGACGGCCGGGCTGTGCCTTGGGGCAGCACTCGTGCCCGCATGATCGTCGGGCCCTCGACCTCCATGACGCCGTCCAGCGCGGTCGGTACGCTGCCGAGTTGGCAGCTGCTGGGGCGATGGCCCGGCGCGAGTACAACCGGCGCGTGACGGGGCCGCGGCCTGACGACCGTCAACAGCGGGGCCACACGATGTCTTGACCGCGCTAGCTCGCTTCTTAAGTCAAGGGGCGACATGTCTCCCCCAACGAGAAACAGGAAAGCCATGGCCTCCGGACGCCCGCTCCGCAGATACCTCCTCGCCGCCCTGCCCGCCGCGCTGGTCGCCTCGGCCGTCCTCGGCCCCGCGCGGGCCGAACCCTCCGCCGACCCGGGGGAAGAGGCCACCGCCACCTTCTCCGACACCTTCGACGGGCCCGCGGGCTCGGCGGTGGACAGTTCGAAGTGGACGCTGGAGACGGGTGACAACGTCAACAACCACGAGCGGCAGTACTACACCTCGGGCGCGAAGAACGCGGCCCTGGACGGCCAGGGCCATCTGGTGATCACGGCCCGCAAGGAGAACCCGTCCGGATACCAGTGCTGGTACGGCAGTTGCGAGTACACCTCGGCCCGGCTGAACACCGCCGGGAAGTTCAGCGCCAAGTACGGCCATGTGGAGGCGCGGATGAAGATCCCGCGCGGGCAGGGCATGTGGCCGGCGTTCTGGATGCTCGGCACCTCGGGAGGAGGCTGGCCGGACTCGGGCGAGGTCGACGTGATGGAGAACGTCGGCAAAAATCCCTCCGCCGTGTACGGCACCATCCACGGGCCCGGCTACTCCGGCTCGGGCGGCATCGGCGACAGCTACTCCCTGCCCGGCGGGGGAGCGTTCGCGGACGCGTTCCACACCTACGCCATCGACTGGGCGCCCGACTCGATCAGCTGGTCGGTGGACGGCAAGGTCTACCAGCGCCGCACCCCCGACGACCTGGGCGGGAAGAACTGGGTGTTCAACGCGCCGTTCTTCCTGATCCTGAACCTCGCGGTCGGCGGCGACTGGCCCGGCGAGCCGGACGGCTCCACCCAGTTCCCGCAGCAGCTGGTGGTGGACTCGGTGTCGGTGACGACGGGCGGCAGCCCCACCGCCACGGCCGGCACGACCGGCACCGTCGCCGACACGTCCGCCACCCCGAACAACAGGGTCGCCACCCCGACCGGCCGGGCCACCATCATGGCGAGCACTCCCACCACCGGTGCGACCGCCACCCCGACCGGGAGGGCCACCACCATGGCGGCCACTCCCACCACCACCCCGGCCGGTACTCCCACCACCACCCCGACCGGTGCTCCCAGCCCCGGCGCGACCGGCGGCAGCACCGGCGGCACGAGGCCCAGTGTCAAGGACGCGCCGATCCGGAACCTCGCGGGCAAGTGCGTGGACGTGGCCGACCCGAAGCTCGCGAACGGCGCCCCGGTCCAGCTCTACGACTGCAACGGCACCAAGGCGCAGGCGTGGACCATCGGCACGGACGGCACGATCCGCGCGGCCGGCAAGTGCCTGGACGTCATGGACGACGGCACGGCCGTCCAACTCCTGGACTGCACCCGCGGCTCCGACCAGAAGTGGACGCTCACCGGAGCCCGCGAAATCGTCAACCGGCAGACGAACAAGTGCCTCGAGGTCACGGACGCCGACGCGGGCAGCGGCACGCGGGTGCAGACAGGGGCCTGCTCGCGCGGCACCAACCAGAAGTGGAAGATCGGCTGAGCCGTCGCCGCGGTCGGCGGGGGACACGGCGGTGCGGGGGGCTTCGCCCGCCAATGCAGTTGCTTTTGAGCTGGCTGGTCCGTTGACCTGCTCGTGGAGGCATGGGGGCCGGGGTGCCGGTCGCGTATAGGGATCTTGACCAAGGTGTTCACGCCGGCGGCATACCCGGCAGCCGAGCCCTGGCCCGGGTCAACCGATCGTCGCTGTGCCGGGCGCGGGTCCGGCTCGGTGAAGAGGTGCTGGAAACGGCATTCCGGCAGGCAGCCGGCCCGCTGGCGGTCCCGGAGACGCCGGGCGCGTGGCGGCGTGGTCTGCGCCTCCTGGCGCTGGACGGCACCCAGTTCGACGTGCCGGACTCGGCGGGTGACGGCGATACCTTCGACGGCCCCTCCACGGGCGGGACGCCGTTCGGCTTTCCGCAGGTGCGAGCCGCCGTGCTTGCGGAGATCGGCACCCACGCCATCCTCGACGCCGGACTGGGCGGCTACCGGGACGGCGAACGGCGCCTGGCCTACCCGCTGGCCAGCTCGACAGACCCCGGGGATCTCGGCATCGCCGACCGCGGGTTCTGGTCGGTCGAATTCGTCCACGCCTTCACCACGTCTGGCGCCCATCTGCTGGCCAGGCTCCAGTCCAACCACCTCGGCGCCACTCAGGCGGAGTTGCCTGACAGTTCCCGGCTGTCCCTGATGCGCCCCGGCAAGGATGTCCGCCTCCGGGCAGTCCGCGAAGGCCGGGTCCTGCCGAAGGAGACGACCTACCGCGTCATCACCTTCACCAAGAACGACAAGGTCGTGCACCTGGGCACGTCCCTGCCGGACACCGAGGAGTACCCGGCGGACGAGCTGGTCGCCTCCTACCGGCAGCGCTGGGAGATCGAGCTGGCCTTCGACGAGATCAAGAACCACCTCGGACCCGGCGGACCGCTCCGATCGCGCACCCCTGAAGCCGTGCGGCAGGAGCTGTGGGCCCTGCTCGCGGTTCACCAGGCCGTTCGCCGGTTCGCGCACGATGCCGCAGCAAGTGGCCCGGTCCTGGAATGCCGACCGGCTCTCCTACCTCCGCTGCGTCCGGATCGATCGCCCGGCGCAGCGTCCCGTCCCAGCACGGCACCTCCAGGCGCACGTTGGCCAACGCCTGGAGGAAGGCCATCCAGGAAGCGCGGTCCCGTCTGCTGCCGCCCCGGCCCGGCCGGGACTGGCCCCGAGCGATCAGGAAGCCGATACGGTGGCCGATCCTGAGAACCCGGAGCGGCCGCAGCAAGGTCGCACCGGGGCGATGGGCACACAACCAGACCACCAAGCAGCGCAAACACCGGGGCGCCGGCAGACCCGTGCCTCGCGCTCAACCGCCTTGACCTCCCTACAGATGGTCCCCCCTGCTGGGTGGTTCCGGAGGATGCGTCCCGCCACCGTCCTTGATGTCCACTTCACAGGTGCGTCGGTCGTAGGACTGGTCATTGGAGATCAGCAACACTCCGGCAACCTGCTCAGGGTGCTCGACGGCGAGCCAGTCGTCGCCCGTGAGGGGATCGTCGGCCGGCCCGAACGCCTGGGAGGATGACACCGTCTGACACCCCAACGCCACACGCTCCCTGTCGACCGCGCAGGCGTCCACTGCGGGGTCGGAGTATCCATCGGCGCCGTCGAAGCGGAAGTGGAAGTGGACCCGGTCACCTTCGGAGGGCACCTGCGGGTGAGGCCCAAGGCTCCAGTCAACGACCGCAGCGGTGACGCCGAGAGGCTGCCCATCCGTGTCCACGACCTGCACCCTGACATCCGCCTTACCGCGCTCCGCCATCGTGTCGGTGCAGCCCCAGGAAGAGCAGCCGGACAGGGCGAGAATCACCAGAGCCAGCGGGGCAACGGCGAATACCCGTGCGGGGAACACTGAGATGACCTCCGGTCGGGGTGGGGCGGGGCAGTGTATCCCGGGGCCTGGCAGCTGCGGGTGATGGCGGCGAGGCCGAAGCGCAGAGGAGCCCTGTGAAGTGGGCGGGTGCTTACTGACTTCGGCTCGTCAGGGTGAACGGTCTCGAAGCTCCTGAACTAACCGGTGCGGTGGCTGTATCTCGTGCGGTGTGAGGTAAGCGGATGGCGGCGGGCTGACCGCTGCGGGACGACGGCGCCGGGCGACGGTAGCGAGCCGCCGTATTGGACCGGGTCGACGCCTTCCTCGCCACCCTTGTGGCCAAGGAAGACCCATGGTCCGGTGACGGCCCCCTCGCCCCGCTCGCAAACTGAGTCAGACCGAGTCATCCAGCCCGCAGAACGGCGCCCAGGGCGATCGCCTGGAGCACCGTTCCTATCGATCACGTCCATTGCTCAGTAAGGCGGTTCAGGGGCAGAGGCCGACGGCCAGCGCCGCGGCGGTCACGCAAAGTGCTGACATCGCCAAGCATCTGCCGCAGTTCCTCTTCTCGCCACTGGGCATACGCATACCGCTCTGGCAGAGCCTGCATGACACAGGCGCTTGTCAGGACGGCTTTCGGGCCTGCGATGCCGAAGGACCTTTACTGGGCCTTGTAGCCGCCGTCGACGTTGAGGATGGTTCCGGTGACGAAGGACGCGGCCGACGAGGCGAGCCAGGTGATGGCTTCGGCGACCTCGGTAGGGCGGCCCATCCGGTTGACCGGCTGGAGGGCGGCGATAGAGGCCTCGTCCCAGGTGCCGGCCTCAATGGCGGCGTTGAGGATGTCGGTCTTGATCGCGGCGGGGGCGACCCCGTTGATGCGGATGCCGTCGGTGGCGTACTCCAGCGCGGCGGACTTGGTCAGGCCGACCACGGCGTGCTTGGTGGCGGAGTAGTTGGCCGCGTGGCGCATGCCGCCGAGGCCCGCGATCGAGGCCAGGTTGATGATGGAGCCGCCGGGGGTGTCCTGGGCCAGCATCTGCTGGATCTGGTACTTCATGCTCCAGAAGACACCGAGCACGTTCGTGGTGAGCATCTGCTGGAAGCGGCTGGTGGGCTCGTCGGCCATGCGGCCGGCGTCGAGGGAGACCCCGGCGTTGTTGACCGCGACATCGAGCCGGCCGTAGCGCTCGACGGTGCTGGCGACCAGGGCGGCGACGGACTCTTCGGAGTCGACGTCGACGGCGATGAAAACGGCTTCCCCGCCGTTGTCGCGGATCTCGCGGACGACGGCTTCGCCCGCTTCCTTGCGGCGGCCGGAGACGACGACGGCGTAGCCCTCGCGGGCCAGAGCAAGGCTGGTTTCCTTGCCGATGCCGGCGGTGGCTCCGGTGACCAGGGCGACGCTGGAAACGCTCATGACGATGGACCTCTTTCACATGCAAGTAACCACAGCCGACGATCCCGATCAGACCGGCGGTCTCTTGTGGTCTCCACGTTAAGAGACCGTCGGCCTGATGTCAAAAGACCGTCGGTCTGTAAGATGGGGGCATGACAACCTTCCAACGAGCACGCAGCGAGGAACAGCGCGAGATCCGGCGGCGGGCGATCCTCGACACCGCCGCGGCGATGCTCGACGAGATGCCCGCGGCCGCGCTCACCCTGAACGAACTGAGCCGGCACGTGGGCCTGGCGAAGTCCAACGTGCTGCGCTACTTCGAATCACGCGAAGCCATCCTGCTGGAACTGCTGGACCACGACTGGAAGCAGTGGACCTCCACCCTCCCCGAACAGCTCGCCGCCTCGATCACCCCCGACGCCCCACCGATCCAGCGCGGCCAGGAGTTCGCCGCCGTCCTGGCACACTCCCTCGAACAGCACCGGGTACTGTGCGACCTGCTCAGCGCCCAGGCAGGCGTCCTGGAGCACAACGTCTCCGCGGACGTGGCCGCCCGCTACAAACGAGCAGCCATCGACAACGTCGCCGCTCTGGCCGCACTCGCCCGCCGGTACCTCCCCGAACTCGGCAGCCACGCCGACCAGTTCTGCGCCCATGCCTTCATGGTCAGCGGCGCGGTATGGACCCATGCCCGGCCGTCCGCCGCCATGCTCACCGCCTATGAAGCTGATTCCTCACTCGCCGCCCTGCGCATGGACTTCACCACCACCCTGCGCGAGATGCTGACAACCCTCATCGCGGGCACCCTAGCCAGGGCTGAGCTTGGTCTTTACTGACTTCGGCTGCTCAGGACGACGGTGGATCGTCGAGGGTCAGCGCGGTGCCTGCTATGAAGCCGTCGAGAGTGCCGGGTCGGTACTGAAGGCGTCTGAGCCGGTTGCGTACGAGGGTTTCGAGTCGGTCGAGGGTGACGACGGCGAGGTTGGCCAGGCTGCGTTTGACGTGTGCCCATACCCACTCGACGGGGTTGAGGTCGGGTGAGTAGGCGGGCCATAGGAACACCGTCAGCCATGCACGCTCGGCGATCAACTCACGTATGGCGTGGGAGACGTGGGTGTTCAGGCGGTCCCAGACCAGCACGATCGGCGTCTTGACGAGCTGATGGGTGCCGTCGATCAGGGCGATAAAGTCCCGCTCGCCCATGCTGCGGCGCCCGCTCTTGCCGAGGGGTGGGTGCGCAGGCGGTGGCACGGCCGGGTCCGGGAGCCGGGCCGCATCGCGATCAGCCCGGCTACCGACAGGCGTCCCGAGCGTCGGCCGCTGACCGTCACGACCGGGGTACGGCCGCGTCGGCCCCAGGTACGTCCTCGGGGCGGCTTTCGGGTGAAGCCTGCCTCGTCCTAGAAGCAGATGTATCCCCCGCAGGCCGCCCGGGCCCTTTTACCTCCGCCGAGGTCGCCTCCTTCCACATGGTCACGGCCTGCTCGTCACGCTCGGCAACCCGCCGTGCGGGGACTTGTGGGCTGAAGCCGAGCCGGAGCATCAGCCTCGTGGCACCCGAGACGCTGTAGGAGACGTGGAACTTCCTGCCGATCAGCGTGGCCACCCTCGCAGCGGTCCACACCTGGTCCTCCACCCAGCCATGTGCCGCCGGCCCCTGCTCCAGATACGCGGCAAGCCTCTCCAGGCAACGCGGGGACGAACGGCATCGCGAGCCACTCGCACCGCGTGAGCCCAGAGCCTGAGCACCGCCGTCACGCCATAGCTGACGCCACCGGCAAGCCGACTTCCGGCTCACCCGCAGGCGCCGTACCACCTCCAGCGGCTTCATGTCCTGCTCGAACAGTTCGGCCACCTGCATCCGCACCGTCTCCCGGCGTCGTCGTCCCGCAGCGGTCAGCCCGCCGCCATCCGCTTACCTCACACCGCACGAGATACAGCCACCGCACCGGGTGGTTCAGAAGCTTCGAGACCGTTCACCCTGACGAGCCGAAGTCAGTAAAGCAACTGCATTGGGCTTCGCCCGCCCCCCGCACCGTGCGCTGTACCAGTGGTGCCGGCGGGGCGCTGCCGCGGGCGGGCGGCAGCGCCGGTGAGCGGCTGTCACGACCGCTCGGCTAGGGGGGTTCGTTTGCCGTGCCGGGCGTCGCGGACCCGGGCTGGTCCAAACGAAACCCCCTACGCGGGCACCATCTCGGCGACGGGCGCCGGGGCGCGCAGCATCGGGTGCTCGCCCATGACGCCCTCCAGCACGGCGAAGCCGTCGGTGAGCTGCGCGGCGTACGGCACGAGGGTTTCGATCAGGGCCTCTTCGGCGTCGGGCAGCCGGTGGACGTGGTCCGCGGTGATGTGGCCCGCGGCCAGCAGGTCGCCGCTGTGCGCCTTCACCTGGCGCAGTGCGAACAGACGGTGCAGCCGCTCAAGGACGGTCCGTGCCCCGGGGTCGGACGCCTGGCCGGCGGCGTCCAGCAGTGCCTGGGCGGCGAGGCGGTGCACATGGGCTTCGACGAGTTGCAGGGCCGGCGTGACGGTTCCGTTCCAGCGGGCGAGGGGGTCGCCGCGGCGTCCGGTGCGCAGTCGGCTGCGGGCCCTGCCGTGCCAGACGCGCTCGATGTCGGTGAGCAGCTCCTGCAGGTACCGTGAGTCGTCCAGTGAGCGGCCGGTGGCGGGCAGGTCGGAAGCGGGCGTCGGGGTGAACCCGCCGGTCAGCATCTCGCCGGCCGCCTTCACCCAGATGACGCGGTTGTCGCCCTCGGCGGTCACGGTGCCCTCGTTCGCGGCCAGTTGGTAGGCGATGCCGTTCGACAGCAGGAGCCCCTGTGCCCCGCAGCGCTCACGGCATTCCGTCATGACCGTCCTGGCCTGCCAGGTGATCCAGGCTTTGGTGACGGCCGCCAGACGCTCGGTCTCCTCCTGCTCGCCCTCCACGTCGTTCGTCCACCGGCGCACCACCTCGCGGTGCAACAGCGTCGCGGCGTAGGTGGTGGCGACCGCGGAGAGGAGCGGGGCGTGGTGGCTGCGGTGCTCGATGAGGGAGACCTTGCGGCCGGTCGTCATTCCCGAGGTGAGCCGCCGGTGGGAGTACCGCATGGCGACGGCCAGGGCGTGCCGCGTCACGCCGAGGCTGTAGGCGCTCATGCACAGCTTGCCGGCGTGGACGCGCCTGACCGACCTGAGGAAGCGCTTGCGCGGGTTGCCCAGCGTGCTGGTGAACGTGCCGTCCCGCGACAGACGTCCGTGTTCCGCCTGGAGCATGGCTTCGTAAGGGAGCCGGACGCCGCGGAAGGACGTGGCGCAGTGGTCGACGGGCGCGCCGGCGGTCTGCGGGAGCGGACGCACCTCGACGCCGGGGTAATGCCGGCCGTCGCCGTCGGTGAGCGGGGTGAGGAAGAGGAAGACGCCGTGGTCGGTGCCGTCCACCAGCAGGCGGGCCGCCACGACGGCGTTCTTGGCACCGCCGGTACCGGATGTGTTCGGCATCCACTTGCAGGCGCCGGGGGTCGGAGTGTCGAGAATGAACCCGCTTGTCTCGGGATCGAATGTGGCGGTCGTCTCAAGTGATGCGGCGTCGTTGCCGTGGTCCAACTCGGTGCAGAGGAAGGTACCGACCCTGTCCATACGGGTATATGGGTACAAGTCCAGCCCACCGGGGTCGTGGTCGAGCAGGCTGCCGATGTGCAGATTCCAGTGGATACTCGCGATCGTCGCCATACCGGCGTCCACGACTCCGGCCCACTCGTGCATCGCGGTGAGCGACTCGATGTCCGACGCCAGGCCGACGGGATTCCTTAAAGCCGCGTTGACGACTCGCAATCGCTCGTACGAAAGCGCGGTCCGCTCCTGCCGGCTCAGGCCCTCCTCAAAGGCGAACCGAGGCCCGTCGAAGAGGCGCCGCCAGGGTTCATGGATCCGCTCCGCTTCCGGACCGAACAGGATGCGAACGAAGTCGGCCGATATTTGTGAAGAGTACGGAAGTTGAGAGTCAATCATGATCATAAAGATAGATCAAATGATCACTCCGCGACATCGTGATGATCAACACGATTGACCGCGGGTGCGGGGTGGAAGCGCCCCCCACCCCGCACACCGCGGTCACCCGCCGACACATGGATCGCGCGACACGCGCTACGACCTGGGACTTGTCCGCCCGATCAGGCACAAAGCCGACGCCAGGAGGCGGAGCGGACCTTCTGCCTCCTACATCTCGCCGACGCCATGAAGTTCATCGATGGGGTGGGAGGCGCTGAAAAATATTCTCCGAGTGACGGGATCCCATACGATCGCACCCCGCTGGAACTGCTGAATGCGCCTCGGCCCCCCGTTCTCGTTCCGCTCGTCGGTGATCGGATATCCGGCTTCACCGAGTTCCCAGCCGTGCTCGGCCCAGAAGACCCGAATCGCGCCGTACACCGCATGGGGGCCGATCCGGGGAGTCCAGTAGATCGACTTGTCCGGCGATTGCCCCAACGCCCGGAAATGGTTGAAGCGGCCCAGTCCGTCCGGGCATCCGGTCTCGTCGGTCAGCGGATAGCCGTACTGTTCCCTTCCGAGACTCAGCCATTTCTGCCGGATGTCCCCCCATGTCGCGAAGGCTCCGGTATTCGGATGCCAGGAGATGATCCCGCCCTGGAAATCCTGGGCCCTGCCGATGCCGTCGAACGTCGGCCGCTCAATGTCGAGAGGGCTCCCGAGAACTCCGTTCTCCGCGTTCAAAGCGCGCCACTTGTCGTTGATCGCGCCGATGACGTCCACCATTTCCGTTACCCCGCTTTCGCGCCGTTCCGCGGCTCTGCCGGCCGACGGGCGCAGGAACTCAGCCGCGATTCAGGCCGGTTCGGGAAGTGGACTGCGAGCCGCGAGATTCCAGTGGCCCCTTCCAGTCTGGCGCCGGGCCCATGGGCCCGCAAACGCGGGAACGCGGCCCGTACGAGCCGCGGCGACTCCTTCCGTCCGCTCGCGGCGGCCACACAGGGACAGCGTCCGTTGCGTTACGTGACGGCCGGCCGGTCGCGTACCGGCGTTTGGCCGCCGACGGCGGGGCTACCCGCATCAGAGCCTTCGTTGTGGCGAAAGGCAGCGGACCACACAGTAATTTCACGGCAAGGGGTTGGTCCCTATGACCATGGTGACGCAGCAGGGCGGCGGCGGTGGTTCCAGTGGCCTGTACGACGTTCTGGAACTCGTTCTCGACCGCGGTCTGGTGATCGACGCGTTCGTGCGCGTCTCCCTTGTCGGGATCGAGATCCTCAAGATCGACGTACGGGTCGTGGTCGCCAGCGTGGACACCTATCTGCGCTTCGCCGAGGCGTGCAACCGCCTCGATCTGGAAGCGGGGCCGCGCAAGCCGGCCGGGCTCACGGAGCTCACCGGAAAGCTCACGGAGTCCGGTGCCCGCGGCAAGACCAAGGGAGCCCTGTCCGGCGCCGCGGAGACCATTTCCGACGCCTTCCAGCAGGCACGCGAGGAGGGCCGGGAGCGTCAGGGCGACCGTGCCCGCAGGAGAGGGGAATGAGATGAGCACGTACGTCTACGGCATCATCCGGGCCACGCACCCTCCCCTCGGTCGGGACCTGGACGGCATCGGGGACCCGGCGCGGCCGGTACGCGTACTGCGCCGGGGCGAGCTGGCCGCGCTCGTCAGTGACGCCCCCGAGGGACTCCGGCCCAAGCGCCGCGACCTGCTCGCCCACCAGCGTGTACTGGACGAGGCCGGAGCGGGCGGCGTGGTGCTGCCGATGCGGTTCGGCAGCGCCTCCCCGGACGACGAGACGGTGATCACGGTGCTCGCCGAGCGCGCGGAGGACTTCCTCGAGCGGCTGCGGGCACTGGACGGCAGGGCGGAGTACAACATCAAGGCCAACCACGACGAGGAGGCCGTACTCCGTCTGATCATGGCGGACCACGACGACATCCGGTCCGCGGCGGAAGCGAACCGCGAGGCCGGCGGAGGCAATCGCCCGGGAAGATCCGGTCGCCGGGCGGGACAGCCGCCCCGCCCCAGACCGGCCGCATCACCTGGGCCAGGCCCTCCGGGCTGTCCCCCGCCTCCGGCGGCGGCCCCGGGTGGCCCTGGCGGTCCCGGTGGCCCGCATACGTCACAGCTCCCAGCCCGGACGGATCCGTGCTGGGAGCTGTGTGAACGCTGCATCGAGTGTTCGCGTGGAACACCCTTCGTAGCGGGGACAGGATTTGAACCTGCGACCTCTGGGTTATGAGCCCAGCGAGCTACCGAGCTGCTCCACCCCGCGTCGGTGATGCCACTCTACACGGGTTTTCAGAGGTCGGAGAAGGACGTCAGCCGCGGACGATGTTCTCGGCCTGGGGGCCCTTCTGGCCCTGGGTGACGTCGAACGTGACCGGCTCGCCCTCCACCAGCTCGCGGTACCCGTTGCCGGAGATGTTGGAGTAGTGGGCGAAGACATCCGGTCCGCCGCCGTCCTGGGCGATGAAACCGAAGCCCTTCTCGGAGTTGAACCACTTCACGGTGCCGCTGGCCATACTGCGTCCTTCGATCTTGCCGGGGGTGCCGGCCGGAGTGAGTAACGGGAGTCTTCCGCTGTGGAAAGACGCCCGGCGTCCGTTCTACCCCGACCAGAGCCTCCTCATACGATCATCCGCCCACAAAATGCGTGCGAGTTGTTCCGGGCAGCCGCCGGCCCGGCTCGGACCCGCCGGAATCACGCGTCCGTCCGGGGCGAGGCGTTCGCCCGGTACTCGCTGGGCGACATGCCGTAGGCCGTGCGGAAGGCGCGGGTGAAGTCGGCGGCGCGGGGGAATCCCCAGCGGGCGGCGACCGCGTGGACGGGGGTGGCGCGCAGGGCCGGGTCGGCGAGGTCGCGGCGGGCCCGCTCCAGGCGCTGATGGCGGATCCAGGCCGCGACCGTCTCCTGTTCGTCCTGGAAGAGGCGGTGCAGGTAGCTGACGGAGATGTGGTGGGCGGCGGCGATGTCGCGCGGGGTCAGCCGCGGGTCGTGCAGACGGCTGTGGACGTAGGCACGGATGCGCAGGACCAGGGTCCTGCGGCGGGTTTCCGGGCCGAGCGCGTTCCCGGCTTCCGCGACGTGGGCGAAGAGCCCGGTCAGCAGGTCGATCACCACCGCTCCGAGCCGCGGTCCGTCGGACGGCTGGTAGGAACCGGTGCCGTGGGCCAACTGGGTGAGCAACTGGGCCAGCAGGGCGCCGAACCCGTCTTGCGCGGACAGGCTCAGCCGGGCCGCACGGTCGACCTTGTTCCGGGGCAGGGCCAGCATCGCCTTCGGGACCTCAAGCCCGATGCCGGTGTGCGGCCTCGCGTCGTCGCCCCCGTAGACGTCGACGGGCCGCGAGGTGTCGACGACGCACAGGCTGCCCGGACGGTGCACGGCCTCCTCCTCGCCCCGGACGGTGCGGAGCGCTCCGCTCAAGGGCAGTGAGAGGTGCAGTCCTTCGGGGTCGGACTGTCTGATCAGCCTCGGAGTGCGCCGGAAGCACACCGGCTGGAAATGGGTCGGCCACACCGACACGGCGCCGAGGTCCAACACCCGCTGGGAGGCGCGGAAATCCGCCTGGTGGTCGCTGCGCAGCTCCAGCGTCGCGTGGGTACGGCCGATCAGGTCACGCCAGCGGTCGAACCGGTCCGCCGTCGGCAGGTCCTCGCTCCGGAACACGGTCTCGCTCAGCATGGCCGCCTCCTCGCCGCCCCAAGTGACCCTGGCCTGCCGCATCGGCGCATCGCCGAGTGGACGCGTTGCCAACCGGGTGTGCACTCCATGCTAACGAAACCCAAGCCGCCGCCCCATACGCTGAGTTGCGTACGAGCGGAGCCCTGGAGAAGGCACGGTATGCGCTGTCCGGACACCCGCCGGCCCGGCCTCCGGCGCAGCGTGCCGCGTCTTCCGGGCGTCCGGCCCGGTGCCCTCCTCCCGGGGCCGGCCGGTGCAGTTCGCCCCGCGCTCCGAGCCGCGGACCCTACGGAAGGACCGAGCCGCATGACCGAACAGCGCGGGGAGCGCACTGGGCGCGACAGCGCGGCGGAGGGGCGCCGCCGGTTCCTCCAGGACGCGCCGCGGACCAGGAGACTGGTGCGTGACCTGGTCGGCGGCATCGCCATCCTGTCCGTGCTCGGCGCTGCCGCGACCGTCGGCCTCCCGATCGCGCTGGCTGTCTGGCGGCAGGAGCCGTGGCTCATGAAGCAGTACGAGGACCACTTCGCGGCCGTCGTCGGACTGCCGGCCTGCGCGCTCCTCTCCTTCCTCCTCGTCGTCCTGCTCGAAACCCGTTACGACCGGATCGAGATGGAGTTCTTCGGCATCGTGCGCTTCCGGGGTGCCGCGGGGCCGATCATTCTCTGGGCATTCTGCTTCTTCATCATGGCGTGCGGGATGCGGATGCTCTGGTGACAGCCGGCCGTCCTCGCTCGTGCGCCGCCGCCGTGCGGCGTTAGTCTGGTCAGTGGCTATGGCTTCCGGTCACGGCACGGCGGCGGGGATCGCCGTACTCGAACCGCGGCATCGGTGCCGCGCACAGTCCCCGCTTACGGCGGGGCGATCGGGGCCCCGGCCCGGTACGGCGCGTCGCCGGCGTGGCCGGGCGCGGCGGGCGGCTTCCCCTTGGACCACGGCCCGGCTCGCGGTGACGGCGACGCGCCGCCTGGTGGCGGGGAGGCAGCGGTGACGCGGCTGACGGGCAAGGCCCTGCGGTTGACGGTCTTCATCGGGGAGAACGACTGCTGGCACCACAAGCCGCTCTACTGCGAGATCGTGCACCGTGCCCACAAGGCCGGTCTGGCCGGCGCGTCGGTGTTCCGGGGAGTCGAGGGCTTCGGCGCCTCCTCCCTGATCCACACCACGCGGATACTGTCGCTGAGCGAGGACCTGCCGGTGGCGGTCGTCATCGTGGACACCGAGGACCGGGTGCGGGCCTTCCTGCCCCAGCTGGACGAGCTGGTGGAGCAGGGGCTGGTGGTCCTCGACGAGTGCGAGGTCATCCGGTACGCGGGCAGGGAGCGGAAGGCGCCGTGAACGTGGTCGGCAGCCTGACCCCGGGGCCGCTCTCCGGCGCCGCGGCGGCCGGGGCCGCCTCGTCGCGCCTCCGGCTGCTGCCGGGCACCGGGTTCTGCGGGGCGCTGACGACGTACTCGGCGTTCCCGTACGAGACGTCGCGGCCGGCAAAAAACGGAGCGAGGTCCTTCGCCGCCGCCGACGTCGTCGCCGGTCTGCCGGCCGGCCCGGCGGCGGCGTTCGCCGGGGTGTCGCTCGCGAACGCGCTGTGGGCATGAACCCGCCGGGATCCGGGGCGGGGCGGCCCGCCCGGCGGGACCGGCGGGACCGGCCGAACCGCATGAGTCCGTGGCGGTTCGTCGTCTGGTTCGGCACGGTCAGTCTGCTCGCGGACGTGGTATACGAGGGCGCCCGCTCGATCACCGGCCCCCTGCTGGCCTCGCTGGGCGCGTCCGCCCTGGTCGTCGGGGTGGTCACGGGGGCCGGGGAGGCGGCGGCGCTGGGGCTGCGGCTGGTCTCCGGCCCGCTGGCGGACCGCACTCGCCGGTTCTGGACGCTGACGATCGCCGGGTACGCGCTCACGGTCGTCTCGGTGCCGCTGCTGGGGGTGGCCGGGGTGCTGTGGGCGGCCTGCGTCCTGGTGATCGCCGAACGCGTGGGCAAGGCGGTGCGCTCACCGGCGAAGGACACGCTGCTCTCGCACGCCACCGCCGCCACCGGGCGGGGCCGCGGCTTCGCCGTCCATGAGGCGCTGGACCAGGTCGGCGCCATCACCGGCCCGCTGCTGGTCGCCGGTGTGCTCGCGCTGACGGGGAACCGCTACGGCCCCGCGCTCGGTGTCCTCGCCGTTCCCGGCGTCGCCGTACTGCTGCTGCTGTTCCGGTTGCGCGCGCGCATGCCGGACCCGGCCGCCTACGAGCGCGAGGCGGCGGCGGAACGGCCCGTTCCGCCGGACGCGGCGGACAGGGGGCTGCCGAAGTCGTTCTGGACGTACGCGGCCTTCACGGCGGCCACCACGACCGGGTTCGCCACCTTCGGCCTGCTCTCCTACCACCTGGTGCGGCAGCATCTGCTGTCCGCCGCGTGGGTGCCCGTGCTGTACGCGGCGGCGATGGCCGTGGACGCGGTCGCGGCGCTGGCCACCGGGTGGCTGTACGACCGGATCGGCCCGCGCGTGCTGGTGGCTCTGCCGGTGCTGACCGCGGCCGTCGCGGTGCTGGGGTTCCATGACACCGTCCCGATCGCCGTGGCCGGGTCGCTGGTGTGGGGCGCGGCCATGGGCATTCAGGAGTCCACCCTGCGCGCCACGGTCGCGGACCTGGTGCCCAGCGGGCGGCGGGCCACCGCCTACGGGCTGTTCGCCGGTGTGGTCGGTGTGGCGAGCCTGGCCGGCGGCGCGCTGATCGGCGGGCTGTACGGCTATTCGATCCCCGTGCTCGTCACGGTGGTCGTCGCCGTCCAGGCACTGGCGGTCGTCCTGCTGCCGGCCGCCGGGCCCCGGCGCGGCGGGTGACCGGCGGACCCGCCGGAACAGGCCCGCCGGAACGGGCCCGCCCTCCCCAGCGGAGGGGCCGCCGCGGGCGCGGCGGGACACAGCGTCCTCAGAGCGGGTTGAGGCGGGCCTTGAGCAGGCAGAACTCATTGCCCTCGGGGTCGGCGAGAACGTGCCACTGCTCCTCGCCGGTCTGGCCGATGTCGGCCGGGCGCGCCCCGAGCTTCAGCAGGCGTTCCAGCTCGGCGTCCTGATCGCGGTCGGTGGCGTTGACGTCGATGTGCAGCCGGGACTTCCCCGGCTCCGGCTCGTCCCTGCGGCTGAGGATGATCGTCGGCTGCGGGCCGCCGAACCCTTCGCGCGGCCCGATCTCGAGGGTGCCGTCCTCTTCGCGGCCGAGCACCACGAAGTCCAGGACCTCGCACCAGAACCGCGCCAGCACCTCGGGGTCGCGGCAGCCGAGCACGAGTTCACTGATGCGACATGCCATGGACGAAACCTGCTCTCAGCGCGGGAACTGCCGGGCGGTCGCGCGCGGAGCCTCCGGGCTCCTCGCGCGGGAACACGATCGAGACCGTAGCGGGCGAGGCGAACGGGCGCGAAGGGTTTTGGGAGCCCGCGCCCCGGTGCGCGGGCCCCGGCGCCGCGCGGACCCGGCGCCGCGCGGACCCGACACCGCGCGGACCCGGCACCGGGCAGTGGGCGAACCGTGCGCCGGTGGTGTGGCGGAGCGGGACGACGGCGCCGGACGGGGCGCGACCACGGCCCAAGATTGGATACCAAATGGCGACTACACCCGGCCAACATGACTGAAACCCTTGTGATGCAGTAAATTTTTGGTATACAAAACGGGGACCTGTTGCACGCCCACCCAGGTCTCAGGAGCGTCCATGTGTCTGGAGTCCGTCCCCCCGCCGCCCAGCCGCCTCACCCGACGAGGTGTCCTCGCGGGTGCCGCGGCACTCGCCGGGACGGCCGGCGTCCTCGCCGGTACGGCACCCGAGGCGGCTGCCCGCCCAGCCGGGCGACCGGCCGGCCGACCGGAGGCCGACGCCGCCGGTGACCTGGTGATCGAGGGCGGCACGCTGCTCGACCCGGCCACCGGCGAGGTCACCGAGGACGCGGTCGTCGTGATCCGCGGCGGCACGGTGCGCCGGGCCGGGCGGCGCGGCGAGGTGGCCGTCCCCGCCGGTCTCCCGCGGCTCGACGCCCACGGCCGGTGGGTGCTTCCGGGCCTGGTCGACGCCCACATCCACCTCAGCACCGTCACCGAGGCGCGCGCCGCGCTGACGCGGGGCGTGACCAGCGCCCGCAGTGGCTCCACCACCTTCTTCCAGGACATCGCCGTCCGGGAACTCGCCCGCCGGCTGCCCACCCGGGCGCCGCGGCTCACCGCCGCGGGTGTGTTCGTCACGCCCGACCTCGGCGACACGGTGCTCGCCGACCCGGAGCTGGCTCCCCTGTCCGCGCTGAAGAACGGTGTGCGGTCCGCCGAGGCGCTGCGGCGCGTGGTCGAGGTCAACCTCGCCCGTGGCGCCGACGTGATCAAGACCCGGGTCAACGAGCGCGCCGGGCTGCCGGACCAGGACCCGCTCACCCAGGTCTACTCCCACGAGCAGCTCGCCGAGGTGGTCGCGGCCGCGCGGCGCGGCGGCAAGGGGGTGCTGTGCCACAGCTACAGCGCCCGGGGCTGCGACGACGCGGTCCGCGCCGGTATCCGCTCGCTGGAGCACGGGGTCTTCGTCGCCGAGCGCACCCTGCACGACATGGCGCGCCGCGGGACGTACTTCACGCCCACCCTGACCGCCATCGCGGGCATGGTGGGCGACCCGAACCCGGTGCTGGACGAGCGGGGGCGCACGTTCCTGCCCGTGCTGAAGGAGGCCGTGCGGACCGCGCACGCGCTCGGTGTCCCGCTGGCCGCCGGCACCGACTCCTCCGGTGGCGTCGTCAAGCCGGTCGGCGGCGAGGTCGTCCTGATGCACAGCGCCGGCCTCCCGCCCCTGGACGCGATCCGCACGGCGACGACGAACGCGGCGCGGCTGCTGGGGCTCGAGGATGCCGTCGGCCGGCTCGCCCCCCGTTTCGCGGGCGATGCCGTCCTGCTGGCCGGCGACCCGCTGGCCGACCCCTCCGTGCTGACCCGGCCGACCCACGTCGTCCGCGCGGGCCGGCTCGTCTGACGCCGCCGCGCGGGCCGGATCGTACGGCGCTCCCCCGCATCCCGTCCTGCGCGCGGGCCGGGCCCGGTCGCCGCGACCGCCGTACGCCGCCCAGGCGAACGGCCCGGGCGGGACCGTCCCGCACCGTCCCGCCCGGCCCCGCACACCGCCGGGAGGCCGACTCCATCTGACGCCCCTTCACTCGCCCGCGCCCCCACGCCGAAGGAGAGCACCCATGCCATCGCCGCCCCCGTCACCATCCCCATCGGCCTCCGCACCCCCGCCCGTCGTCTTCCGTGACGTGCGCCTCCCGGGTGCCGGTGCCGGTGCCGGTCCGCCCGGGGAGCTGGTCGTCGTCGACGGGCTGATCAGCGGTGATCCCGCGCCACCGGGTGCGGTGGTCGTCGACGGCGGCGGCCGTATCGCGCTGCCCGGCCTGGTGGACGCGCACATCCACCCCGACAAGACGACCTGGGGCGGCCCCTGGGTGTCGCGCCGGCCGGCCGGGGCCATCGCCGAATTCGCCGCGCAGGACGCCGAGTTGTTCCGCGCCCAGGAGCGGCCGGTCGCCGAGCGGGCGTACGCGCTCATGGCGCACGCCGTCACCCGGGGCACCCGTGCCATGCGGGCGCACGCCGACGTGGCCCCCGCCTACGGACTGGCCGGTGTGGAGGGCATCGCGCAGGCCCGTGACCGGCTCCGGCACGCCCTGGACGTCCAGATCGTCGCCTTCCCGCAGCACGGCGTCGTCCGTGCGCCCGGCACCGCCGAGCTGCTCACCGAGGCCGCCCGCAGCAAGGCCGTGGACATCGTCGGCGGCATCGACCCGATCGGTTTCGACGGCGCCCCCGACGAGCAGCTCGACCTGCTCTTCTCCCTCGCCGACCGCTACGGCACCGGCATCGACCTCCATCTGCACGACCGGGACGAGCGAGGGGTGGCCGTCCTGCGCGCCGTCGCCGAGCGCACCCGCGCGCTGGGCCTGAACGGCCGGGTCACCGTCAGCCACGTCTTCTGCCTGCCCTTCCTGCCCGAGGCCCGGTTCGCCGCCGTGGCGAGCGAACTCGGCGAGCTGGACATCGCGTTGACGACGGTGGCGCCGAGCCGCGACCTGGTCCTGCCGGTCGCCCGGCTGCGGGCGCACGGGGTGCGGGTCGGGCTCGGTTCGGACGGGGTGCGGGACTCCTGGAGCCCGTTCGGCAACGCCGACATGCTGCACCGCGCGCACCTGCTCGGCTGGGTCACCGGCGGACGCCTCGACGAGGAGCTGACGGCGTGCCTGGACACCGCCACGCACGGCGGGTCCGACGTGCTGGGGCTGCCGCGCGCGGACCTCTCCCCGGGCGCCCCGGCCGACTTCGTCCTGGTCGACGGCGAGTGCCCGCCGCAGGTCCTGGTCGATCTGCCGCCCCGGGAGACCGTCGTGCACGGCGGCCGGGTCGTCGCCCGGAACGGACGGCTGACCTGACGGCGCGCGGGGAGGTCACGCACCCCTGAAGCAGCGTGGATCGTCCCGTGTGGACCCGACCACCCGGGGCGGTTCGCGCTGCCCTTTTTCAGCGGGTAAGAAGCCGTTGCCCGACTTCCGTCCCACCTCTTGACGGTGTTCTCCGGCGAAAACTACGTTCAGTCGCGCGGAAGTTAGCTTCCACCTGGTGGAAATCTCTGGACGTTCCCGCCCTCCCCCTCCCGGAGTCCCGTATGACCGCGCTGGACAACCGGTCGTCCGTGGAGACCAGCAGCACTCCCAGCCCTGGTCTCTACACGTACGATCTCGCCCCCACGAAGAAGGAAGGGCGCCGCTGGGGCGCCTACAACGTGTTCACCCTGTGGGCCAACGACGTGCACAGCCTCGGCAACTACGCCTTCGCGCTCGGGCTGTTCGCGCTCGGCCTGAACGTGTGGGGCATCCTGGCCGCCTTCGCGCTCGCCTCCCTCCTGCTGTTCCTGCTGCTCACCCTGTCCGGCTTCATGGGACACAAGACGGGTGTGCCGTTCCCGGTCATGAGCCGCATCGCCTTCGGCGTCCACGGCGCGAAGATCCCGGCGGGCGTGCGCGGCCTGGTCGCCATCGCCTGGTTCGGCATCCAGACCTACCTCGCCTCCTCCGTGCTGAGCACCCTGCTCGTCGCCCTGTTCCCCGGCCTCGGCCGGTTCGACGACGACTCGCTGCTCGGCCAGTCCGGCCTCGGCTGGATCACCTTCCTGGCGCTGTGGGGCCTTCAGGTCCTCATCGTCAGCTACGGCATGCAGATGATCCGCCGCTACATGGCGTTCGCGGCCCCCACCACATTGATCACCATGTGCGCGCTGGCCGCCTGGATGTTCTTCCGCGCCGGCGGATCGATCTCCCTCTCCGACGGCGACCCGCTCACCGGCGGCGCGATGTGGCTCCAGGTCCTCCAGGCCGCCGCGCTGTGGGTGGTCATCTACGGCACGTTCGTGCTGAACTTCTGCGACTTCACCCGCTCCGCCCGCAGCCGCGCGGCCATCGTGCGCGGCAACGTCATCGGCATCCCGGTGAACATGCTCTTCTTCGCCGCGATCGTCTCCCTCCTCAGCGGCGCCCAGTTCAAGCTCGACGGGCACATCATCACCAGCCCCACGGACATCGTGCGGACCATCCCGAACATGGCCCTGCTGGCCGTCGCCTCCCTCGCGCTGATCGCCCTGACCGTGGCCGTCAACCTGCTGGCCAACTTCGTCGCCCCGATCTACGCCCTGGTCAACCTCTTCCCGCGCAGCCTGGACTTCCGCAAGGCCGGCCTGGTCAGCGCGGTGCTCGGCCTGGTCATCACCCCCTGGAACCTCTACAACAGCCCGGTCGTCGTCACCTACTTCCTCGGCGGCCTCGGTGCGCTCCTCGGCCCCCTCTTCGGCGTCGTCATGGCCGACTACTGGCTGCTGCGCCGCTCCCGCGTGAACGTGCCCCACCTGTACACCGAGGACGCCGGCGGCGACTACCACTACCGGCGCGGCTACAACCCGCGCGCCATCGCCGCCTTCCTGCCGAGCGCCGCGATCGCGGTCACCGTGGCCCTGGTCCCCCTCTTCCACGCCGCGGCCGGGTTCTCGTGGTTCATCGGCGCGCTGATCGCCGCCGCCGTGTACGCCGTCATCGCCGACCGGTCGGCGGGCGCCCGGGACGTCGACGGCGAGGCCATCGCCGTCGCCGCCGAGTGAGCCGGCCCGGTCCGCGTCCCCCGCGCCTCCAAGGGAGTCGACCCATGCGCATCCTCGTCGTCAACGTCAACACCACCCGGTCCATCACCGACGTCATCGGCCGGACGGCCGCCGCCGCGGCCTCACCGGGCACCGAGATCATCCCGCTGACCCCGGCGTTCGGCGCGGAGTCGGTCGAGGGCAACTACGAGAGCTACCTCGCCGCCGTCGCCGTGATGGAGACCGTGCGCGCCTACCGGGGGGACTACGACGCCGTCATCCAGGCCGGGTACGGCGAGCACGGCCGCGAGGGGCTGCAAGAACTGCTCGACGTACCCGTCGTCGACATCACGGAGGCGGCAGCGAGCACCGCGCGGTTCCTCGGCCGCAGCTACTCCGTCGTCACCACGCTCGACCGCACGGTCCCGCTCATCGAGGAGCGGCTGCACGTGGCCGGGCTGAGCGCGCGGTGTGCCTCCGTGCGCGCCAGCGGGCTCGCCGTGCTGGAGCTGGAGGAGGACGAGGAGGCGGCCGTGGACGCCATCGTCGAGCAGGCAGCCCGCGCCGTCGAGCACGACAGGGCGGAGGTGATCTGCCTCGGCTGCGGCGGGATGGCCGGCCTCGCCGAGCGCGTCGTGGAGCGCACCGGGGTCCCCGTCGTCGACGGGGTGGCGGCGGCCGTCGGCATCGCCGAGTCGCTGGTCCGCCAGGGTCTGACCACGTCGAAGGTGCGCACGTACGCCCCTCCGCGGCCCAAGCTGATCGCCAACTGGCCTCCCGGGGGCCGCTGACCCGGGCCTGTCCCGTCCTCGTCACCGGCTAAGGTCACTGTGGCCTGGTCCCCACGGCACACCGGCGCCCGCACAGCGCCGGTGCACCGCCGGGGACGTGACGAGAGAAGGACGACCATGACGGGGTCAGAGGGGTTCACGCCCGAGTCGGAGCGCGTGACCGGGCAGCTGCGGGACGAGATCCTCGACGGGGTACGGCGGCCGGGCAGCCGGCTGGTCGAGCGTGAACTCGCCGAGTCCCTGGGTGTGAGCCGGCTGCCCGTCCGCGACGCCCTGAAGACGCTCGTCGCCGAGGGCCTGGTCACGCCCCGCCCGCGCAGCTGGGCGGTGGTCCGCGAGTTCACCCCGTCCGACCTGGCCGACCTGGACGAGGTGCGCGGCGTACTGGAGCCCCTGGCCTTCCGGCTCGCCGCGCAGCGGCACACCCGCGAGGGGCTGCGTCGGCTGCGCGCCGACCTCGACCGGGAACTGCGCGCGGCCGGGGCCGGCGACGCCGTGGGCGCCCGCCGTGCCGCGGCCGACTTCCACCAGACGGTGATCCAGCTCGCCGCCAACGAGCTGCTGAGCGAGCTGGAACGCGTCATGCGCAGCAGGGTGCGCTGGCTGCTCGGCCGGCACGACGACCTCCTCGGCATCGCCGAGGAGCACGAGACCCTCTACCAGGCCATCGCCGACCGCGACGTCTCCCGCGTCGAGTCCCTGGTCCTGCACCACCTGGCCACGAGCCGCGCCGCGGTCCAGGACCACCGCGCCCGCGACGCCGGCTGACCTCCGCCGCCGCCCCGGCCCGGCGGCGCACGACCGCGTCACCGCCCTCGCCCGTGTGCCGGGCCGTGCGCGGGCTCGGCACAGGGACCGCCGCCCTGTCCGGAAAAGGCGGCGGCGCCGTCCGGGACAAGGGGATCGTGCCTGGTGGGACATGGGGGGACGGTCCGGACAGGGTTAGGGCATACCGAACCCCACCGTCCGTTCCTACTCTCCCAGGTCATGGACACCTCACGCAGAGCGACGTTACGCATGCTGGCCGCGGCACCGGTGGTGGCGGCGGCCGGGAGCTTGTGGGCACCGGAAACCGCGAACGCGGCCCAGGCCCTCCCCGCGGCGGCGGACACCACCCCGGCCCCGGACGCCTTCTCCGTGGAGCCGCGCCTGGGGCCGACAAAGAGCGGGCCGACGTACACGGACCTCATCAAGGACCTGGTCGCTCTTCGCGGCCTCAGGTTCGTCAAGCGGTCGGCCCTGCTCGAACACGGCCCGTCCCGGGCCCGGCGGATCAAGGGCGGCCAGAGCGGCGCCCCCGAGAAGATCCTCGACGGCTTCGCCTGGGGCACGCGGGCGGACCGGGACGGCCGCAGCTGGATGCCGCAGGGCGTCACCACCAGCTACGACGCCTACGGTGCGGACCACCGCGGCGCGGATCCTGAAGGTTTCGGACGCACATGGCTCCTGGTCTCCTGGTACCTGGGCAAGCCGGCCCGAGACGCCCGGGTCACGTTCGTCGACATCACGGACATGCGGAACATCCGCTACCGGCACGTCAAGCTGGTGGAGCCGTACCAGCGCGCCGGCCGGACGGTGTACCGGCCCGTCGCCTTCCACACGGGTGGGCTCGCCTGGTACCGCAACCGGCTCTACGTCCCCGACACCAAGCACGGCCTGCGGGTGTTCGCCATGGACCACCTCATGCGCCAGACCTGGAACGGTGGCCGGTCGACGACCTACCTGCTGCCGCAGAGCGCGGCCTACGACAACGACGGTACGGGGCTCGCGTACTCGGCGGTATCCCTGGACCGCACGCACGGTGAGAGCGAGATCTCGCTGGTCGTCAACGAGTTCCACCGCGAGGACGGGAAGGGCGAGGACGTACCGGACCCCCGGAGCAACGGTGACCGCACGCCACGAGTGGTGCGCTGGCGGCTCAAGCCAGGCACGGAGTGGATCGAGTCCAAGGCCGCGAACGAGTTCTTCCCCGTCCCCGGCGGCTGGAACGCGCAGGGCGCCGTACTGGTCGGCGGCACGTACTACCTCTCGCGCAGCGCCGGTGGCCGGCCCGGCTCCTTGCTCGCCTTCCCCCGGGGCAACCCTGTCCCGAAGAAGGTCAGGCCGCTCGCGACGGGGTGCGAGGACCTGAGCTACGACGGCCGGTACGACGCGCTGTGGAACCTGAGCGAATACCCGGGGAAGCGCAGCGTCTGCCTAGTGAGCCGCTTCGTCGAATAGGTCACCCCCTTCGGCCGGCCGCCCCCGGTCCTCCGCTCGAATGATGCCGAAAATCCACTTGCCGCCGAGGAGACCGCCCTCCTCGGCGGACGGCCGACGGGGGCGACGGTGATCATGTGGACGGTCACCGTGCCGGTGTCCTCGCCCTTGCCCGTGCCCCCGCAAGGGGGCCCTGTCCCGGCCCTGTCCCTCGGTCTCACGGATTCGCGTGATGTCACGACCGGATCCGGCCTGGCAGAGTGTGTCTGAAAAAGGACTGGCAAAGGGCGGAGAGCACATGTCGTCGCACTCAACAACTCTCGACCCAGCACTCCCGGACAGCCTCCACACCACGGACTCGGTGCCCGTCCAGCGCAGACGGGCCTACTGGCGCGAGGCGCTGTCCCAGACGTTCGGGGCCGTGGACATGCGCGTACCCGACGAGGTCGACCGCGGCACGATCCAGACGTCGCTGCTCGGCCCGATGCAGGTCGTCACGGTGGACGGGGAACCGCTGCGGGCGGCGCGGACCCGGCGGCTGATCGCGGCCGGCGACAACGACGACTACGTGGTCGTGAAGCTGCTGAGCAGGGGCGTCGGCCGGATCGAGCAGGACGGCCGGGACGCGGTCCTGGAGCCGGGGCAGCTCTTCGTCTACGACATGGCACGGCCCCTCCAGCTGACCCTCCCCGAGCGGTTCCGGACGAAGTCCCTGGTGCTGCCGCGCGAGGTCCTCGGCCTGAGCGAGTCCGACCTCCAGCGGATCACGGCCGCGCCACTCGGCTCCGAGTCCGGGCTCGGGGCGCTGCTGACACCGTTCCTGTCCCGGCTGGTCGACACCGCGTCGACCTATCCGCAGCGCACCGGCGAGTCGATCGCCCGCAACGTGGTGGACCTGGTGCAGTGCCGGCGCGACCTGGCCCGCCGGCACGCGGCGGGGCTGACGATCGCGGCGATCGCCCACCGCTGGGGCTTCATCAGCGCCTCGCACTTCAGCCGGGTGTTCCGGGCCACCTACGGCGTCTCCCCCGTCGAATGGCGCGACTCCCCCGCGTTCGGAGCCGTCTGAGGCGACCGTTCGGACGACGACCCGCCGTCCGCGGACGCCCGGGCGAAGCCGGCGATGTGCCGGAGGCCGGGCCGGTATCCGTTCGACGTGTCCACGGTCAGGGTGGGCGCGTCCAGGGAGATCGGCACGAAGGACTCCAGGGAGTGCTCCCCGGCGGCGATGGCTCGCAGCAGGTCCCGGTCGCCGTGGGCGGCCCGGTGCGCGTCCTCCTCGGCGCGCCGGACGATCCGGTCGTGTGCGACGTCGGCCCCGGCGGCGCAGCGGATGACGCGCAGGTGCGCCAGGCCGGTGAGCGGCGCGAGGTTCGGCCGCCACAGCCGGTCCTGGTAGGCGGCCTCGGCGACGAGCGTCACCCCGGCCTCCAGGAGCACCTTCAGCACGCCGAAGAAGGCGTGGAGGGTCGGCGCATTGAGGGGGTCGCCGCCGCCGCCCCGGTAGCCCGGGTGGGACATGACCATGCCCTGTTTGATCTCGTCGCGGATGATCGCGGGGCATCCGAGGACGCGGGCCAGTTCGTGCGCGAGGGTGGTCTTCCCCGTTCCGGGACCACCGCTCACGACGATCAGGCTCGGCTTGCCGACAGGGCTCGTCACGGTTTCCTCCCGAGGACGGGCCGGGGGCGACGGACCCGGTCCCGCGGCCCAGTCTGGCGTACCGGCGGGAGGGGGCGGTGCCGGACCGGTCGAGCGGTGGGCGGGGGCCGTGCCGGCGACACGGCGACGCCGGATACCTGAGGGGCACGGGCGCCCGGGCGGGACCGGTTCACGCCGGTGTGCGCGGCGCGTTGCGCGTGGCGGCGAGCGCCCCGTGGGCACTCCGCACGCTCTACCGGCGCCCACGGGCGACAGAAATGATGAGCACACCGCACAGGAACCAGGTGATCCGCACCCCTGTCCCTCGGTCAGGCGGACATGCGGCGGAAGGAGCCCATGGTGTTGCTTCTCATCTCCCCGGACGGCGTCGAGGAGGCCCTCGACTGCGCGAAGGCGGCGGAGCACCTCGACATCGTCGACGTCAAGAAGCCCGACGAGGGCTCGCTCGGCGCGAACTTCCCCTGGGTCATCCGGGAGATCCGCGACGCGGTCCCGGCGGACAAACCGGTGTCCGCCACGGTGGGGGACGTCCCGTACAAGCCCGGCACGGTGGCTCAGGCCGCGCTCGGCGCCGTCGTCTCCGGAGCCACGTACATCAAGGTCGGCCTCTACGGATGTACGACGCCCGATCAGGGCATCGACGTCATGCGCGCGGTCGTCCGGGCGGTGAAGGACCACCGCCCCGAAGCGCTCGTCGTCGCCTCGGGCTACGCCGACGCCCACCGGATCGGCTGCGTCAATCCGCTCGCCGTGCCCGACATCGCCGCCCGCTCCGGCGCCGACGCGGCCATGCTCGACACCGCCGTCAAGGACGGGACGCGGCTGTTCGACCACGTCCCGCCGGACGTCTGCGCCGAGTTCGTCCGGCGGGCCCACGCGACCGGTCTGCTCGCCGCCCTCGCGGGCAGCGTCCGGCAGGCGGACCTGGGCGCGCTGACCCGGATCGGCACGGACATCGTGGGCGTGCGCGGAGCGGTCTGCGAGGGCGGCGACCGCAATGCCGGCAGGATCCGGCCACAGCTGGTGGCCGCCTTCCGGTCGGAGATGGACCGGCAGGCCCGCGAGCACGCGGCCGCCGCCCCCGCCGTCCCCGCCGTGGGCTGACCGCCGGCATGCCGACCCCTGAGCCCGACCGCGTCCCCGGACGCCGGGCCGCCCGTTTCGCCGTCGTCGACCCGGCCACCGGGGAGACCTTCGACGAGGCCCCCGACCAGCAGCCGGACGAGTTGGACGCCGTGGTCGACCGGGCCCACCGGGCCTGGCACGGCTGGCGTGCCGACCCCGCCGCCCGCACCACCGCGTTGCGCGCGGCGGCCGACGCCGTGGAGAAGGCCGGCGACGACCTCGCCCGGCTGCTCACCCGGGAACAGGGCAAGCCCCTGGCCGAGTCGTACGCGGAGATCGCCCGTACGGCGGCCCGTCTGCGCTACTTCGCCGATCTGGCCCCGAGGACCCGGCGGATCATCGACGGCCGGCCCGTGCGCAGCGAGGTCCGCTGGCGGCCCCTCGGCCCCGTCGCCGCGATCGTGCCGTGGAACTTCCCCCTCCAGCTCGCGGCGGCGAAGTTCGCGCCGGCGCTCGCGGCGGGCAACACCCTGGTCCTCAAACCGTCCCCGTTCACCCCCCTCGCCACCCGGCTGCTCGGCTCCGTCCTCGCCACCGCCCTGCCCGAGGACGTGCTGACCGTCGTCACCGGCCGCGAACCGCTCGGTGCCCGCCTCGCCCGCCACCCGGGCATCCGCCACGTCACCTTCACCGGCTCGGTGCCCACCGGGCGGGCCGTCGCCGAGGCGGCGGCGGCCTCGCTCGCCCGGGTCACCCTGGAACTGGGCGGCAACGACGCCGCCGTCCTGCTGGAGGACGTCGAGGTGGACCGGATCGCGGACCGGTTGTTCTGGGCCGCGTTCCGCAACTGCGGGCAGGTCTGCATGGCGGTCAAACGCGTCTACGCCCCGGCCCGGCTCCACGCCCAGGTCGTCGAAGCCCTCGCCCAGCGCGCGAGGACCGTCGCGGTCGGAGCGGGTCTGGACCCGGACACCCGGCTGGGCCCGGTCAACAACGCCCCCCAGCTGGCCCGGGTCGAGCTGGTCACCGAGCGGGCCCTGGCGGACGGCGCCCGGGCGGCGGCGGGCGGACGGCGGCTGGACCGGCCGGGCTACTTCTTCGCTCCCACGATCCTCACCGATGTCCCGCCCGACAGCCCGGTGGTGACCGAGGAGCAGTTCGGGCCGGTCCTGCCGGTCCTGCCGTACCGGAGCCTCGGTGAAGCCGTCGACGCGGCCAACGGCACCGGTTTCGGGCTGGGCGGCTCCGTCTGGGGCACCGATCTCGACCGGGCCGAGGAGGTGGCCGACCGGCTGGAATGCGGCACGGCCTGGATCAACCACCATGCCGAACTGTCCCTGGCCCAGCCCTTCGCGGGCGTCAAGAACAGCGGTGTCGGGGTCGCGGGCGGACCGTGGGGGCTCTACGGCAACCTCCGGCCGTTCGTCGTCCACCGCCCGGAGGGGGAGGCATGACGACGAGGTTCCGGGCGGCCGTACTGCGCTCGTACGAGGACCCGTTCGCGGTCGAGGAGGTGAGCCTGCGCACGGAACCCGCCGTCGGCGAGCTGCTGGTGGAGATCGCGGGCTGCGGGATGTGCCGGACCGATCTCACGGTCCGGCGATCGGCCGGCCGCAGCCCGCTGCCGGCGGTGCTCGGCCACGAGGGGGCCGGGGTCGTGGTGGCCACGGGCGGCGGCCCGGACACCGCGATCGGCGTCGGTGACCGCGTCGTACTGAGCTTCGACTCCTGCGGGCACTGCCGGAACTGCCGCGGCGCGGCCCCCGCCTACTGCGACTCCTTCGCCTCCCTCAACCTCTTCGGAGGACGCGCGGAGAAGGCGCCGCGGCTGACCGACGCGACCGGGGAGGCGCTGGCCCCGCGGTGGTTCGGCCAGTCCTCGTTCGCCGAGTACGCGCTCGTCCCGGCCCGCAACGCCGTCCGGGTCGACCCCGCCCTGCCTGTCGAACTGCTCGGGCCGCTCGGCTGCGGCTTCCTCACCGGCGCCGGAGCCGTGCTGAACGCCTTCGCCGCCGGCCCCGGTGACACCCTCGTGGTCCTCGGCGCGGGGGCGGTGGGCCTGGCCGCGGTGATGGCGGCCACCGCCGCCGGCGCGTCGACCGTGGCCGTCGACCGGCATCCCGGACGGCTGGCCCTGGCGGAACGGTACGGCGCGGTCCCGCTGCCCGCCGGTACGGCCGGACTGCCCGAGCGGATACGGCGGCTGACCGACGGCGGAGCGCGGTACGCGCTGGACACCACGGCCTCACCGCCGCTCATCAACGACGCGCTCCGGGCCCTGCGCCCCACCGGCAGCCTCGGCCTGGTGGCACGGCTGCACACCGCGCTGCCGCTCGAACCGGGCACGCTGGACCGGGGCCGCGGCATCCGCCACATCTGCGAAGGGGACGCCGTGCCCGCACTGCTGATACCCCGGCTGCTGGGGCTGTGGCGGGCCGGACGCTTCCCGTTCGACGAGCTGATCCGCACCTACCCGCTGGCCGACATCAACGAGGCCGAACGCGACTGCGACGCCGGCCGCGTGGTCAAACCCGTCCTGCTCCCGGGGGGGCGGAAGCCGATGAGCGAGGCACTCCGCACCACGGACTCACCGCACCCGGCCGACAGGCATCCCCCCGTCCCCACTCCCGCCGATGGAGGAAACATGACCGGCACGGCGCCGCACCACCCCGACGTCGAAGGCGTGGACGCGGGCGTGGGTCTGACCGCCCTCCTGGTCGCCGCGGCACGGGCGATCGAGACCCACCGCCACGACAGCCTGGCCCGGGACGTCCACGCGGAGCACTTCGTGCGCGCCGCCCCGGCGTGCGCGGACTGGCCGGTCCGCATCGAGGAGGTGCCGGACGGGGACGCCGACCCGCTGTGGGGGCGGTTCGCCCGTTACTTCGGCCTGCGGACCAGGGTCCTCGACGACTTCCTCCTCCGGTCCGTCCGTCCGGGCGCCCGCCAAGTCGTGCTGCTGGGCGCGGGGTTAGACACCCGCGCATTCCGGCTGGACTGGCCGTCCGGCTGCATGGTCTTCGAGATCGACAGGGCGGGCGTGCTGGCGTTCAAGCACCGGGTGCTCACCGACCTGTCGGCCACCCCGAAGGCGAAGCGCGTCCCCGTGCCGGTCGACCTGCGCGGCGACTGGGTCACCGCGCTCACCACCGCCGGCTTCGACCCGGCCGCGCCGAGCGTCTGGCTGGCCGAGGGGCTGCTCTTCTACCTGCCGGGCCCCGCCGAGACGTACCTCGTCGACACGGTGGACCGGCTGACCACCGCGGGCAGCGCACTGGCCTTCGAGGCCAAGCTGGAGAAGGACCTGCTGGCGTACCGCGACAGCGCGATCTACACGGCGACGCGGGAACAGATCGGCATCGACCTGCTCCGCCTCTTCGACAGGGGGCCCCGACCCGACTCCGCGGGCGACCTGACGGCCAAGGGCTGGTCCACCTCGGTACACACCCCCTTCGAATTCAGCCTCCGCCACGGACGCGGCCCCCTCCCCGAGCCGAACGACGCGCTGGAGGGCAACCGCTGGGTATTCGCGCACAAGCCCCGGCCCTGACGCCCGCGGCTCAACTCGGCAGGGGCCAGGACTCGTTCGCCGGATCGTCCAGCCAGACGTGCCGGCCGGACGCGTCGACGGTGAGACCGAACCGCGTCACCCCCGGGCATCCGCGCTCCCTCCACCAGTCGTGCGCCTCACGGACTTCGTCCCAGAGGCGCCGGGGGCCGGACTGCCACACGGAGGCGTGCCGCCGGCCGTCGCGGAACATCACACAGGCCCACGAGGTGTCGAGGAGGCTGTAGAACCAGACGGGCCGGGCACCGTCCCGCTTGTCCGCCACTGCCTGGCGGCACCGCGGCACCCGGAGGCCGAGGACGAACGGCAGGTCCGTGAACGGGCCCGTCGGGAACTCGTCCTCGGCGAGCACCGCCGTGCTCCGGTCGGCGTTCTGGAGGGGGCCCGCGGAAAGGTAGTCGGCGGGGCGGACGGCGGGACCCCGCTGCGCGCGGAGTTTCATGAACTCCACCAGCCTGGTGAAGGGCCCCGTGGCCGTCCCGCCCGCCACCTCCAGGCGGACCATGGCGTCGGCGTTCCCGTAGGAGGTGCCCCAGGGAGCGAGGATCACGCCGCCGCGCCGGGTCTGCCTGATCCACTCCATGGGCAGTCGGCGGATGCCGACGGTGGCCAGGACCCGGTCGTAGGGGGCCGTGCCGGAATACCCCTCGAAGCCGTCACCCACGACCACCCGGGGGTGGAATCCCTGCTTGTGCAGACGGTCCCGAGCCGTCGCGGACACCGCTCCGTCCACTTCGACGGTGGTCACGTGCCGCGGTCCGAGCCGGTGGCTCAGCAGGGCGGCCGTCTCGCCCGTGCCCGTGCCCACGTCCAGCACACGCATGCCCGCCGCCACGTCCAGGTCCTGGAGCAGCGAGTAGACCGTCGAGGGCATGGACGAGGAACTGGTGGAGAGCTTCCCCGGACCGGGGCCGAGGTGCGCGCCGTCGTCCCACTGGGTGACGATCGGGATGTCGCTGTCCGCCGCCGCGTACCAGGCATCCGGGTCGGCCCGCTTGTCGACGTGGACGCTCGAGCGGGTCGCCATGTCGTAGGGCCAGATGACATCCGGGAGGAACGCGGCCCGGTCGACGGCCGAGAACGACGGCATCCAGTCCGACGACAGCGCGCCGGAGGCCATGAGGACCCGCCCCAACTCCGCGCGGCCGGGCCGGTCCGCACGCGGGGCGGCGGAGGTCACTTGCGGTGCTTCCCGTCGCCCTCCGGGCTCGAACCGTCGGGGCTCGGGGGCTCTTCCGGTGGGGTCCACGGCGTGCCGGGGTGGCTGTCTCCGTCGTCGCCCTGCTCAACGCGTGGGGCAATGCTGAGCCTCATCGGTCGTCCTCCCGTGAACGGTAAGCCGCTATGTCCCGATTTTCGGTGATGTCGAGGGCGGCAACCAGCCACTTTCCGGCCATCTTCACTATCTGTCGCGCAATGATCACTCTGCGCGCTCCGCGTACCCGCGCCCCGCCCCGGCGGTGGTGCCGGGGCCGGGCGCGGGGGTGAACGGCGGTCGGGCTTTCAGTGCGCGGCGGCGGCACCCGCCGGCGCGCCGCCCCGGCCGGTCGGCCGGGCGACGACCAGGACGCCGGCGGCCACCGCGGCGATCAGCATCGCGGCCACGCCCCACCAGATGGCCTGCGTGTAGCCGTGCACGATGCCCTCGCGCAGCACCTGGGCCTTCTGCGTGGGGTTGGTCAGGTGGCGGCCGACGTAGGTGCTCGTCGCCGAGGTGGCGATGGTGTTGAGCAGCGCCGTACCGAGCGAACCACCCACCTGCTGCGAGGTGTTGACCATCGCCGAGGTCACACCGGCGTCCTGCGGCCGCACCCCGTTGGTGGCGGTGGAGAAGACCGGCATGAAGGTCAGGCCCATGCCGAGACCGAGCAGCAGCTCGGCGGGCAGGACGTGGGTGGCGTACGCGGAGTCCACGCCGAGCCGGGTGAGCACCGCGAGGCCGGACGCGGCCAGGAGCATGCCGGGCACCATCAGCAGGCGCGGGGGCGTACGGGGCAGCAGCCGGGCGGAGACCTGGGTGGAGCCCAGGATGATCATCGCGGACATCGGCAGGAACGCCAGACCGCTCCTGACCGGGGAGTACTCGAGGATGCCCTGGAAGTAGTAGGTCATGAACAGGAACAGACCGAACATGCCGATCGTGGCGAGCCCCATGGTCAGGAAGCAGCCCGCACGGTTGCGGTCGGCGAGGATGCGCAGCGGCAGCAGCGGGTGCTCGGTCTTGCTCTGCCAGAAGACGAACGCCGCCAGCAGGGCCACGCCGCCGATCAGCAGGCTGACCACCAGGCCGTCGCTCCAGCCGCGCGACTCGGCCTCCGAGAAGCCGTAGACGACGGCGACCAGGCCGCCGCAGCCGAGGATCACGCCGGGGATGTCCAGCCGGGCCTCGCGGTGGCCCGGGCGGTCGTGCAGCAGCATGAGGGCGCCGATCACCGCGACGGCGGCGATCGGGATGTTCACGTACAGGCACCAGCGCCAGTTCGCGTACGAGGTGAGGATGCCGCCCAGCAGCAGGCCGAGCGCGCCGCCCGCGCCGGCGATGGCGCCGTAGATGCCGAACGCCTTCCCGCGCTCCCGGGGATCGGTGAACGTGGTCGTCATCAGGGAGAGCGCGGACGGCGCGAGGACGGCGCCGAACACGCCCTGGAGCGCGCGGGCCGCGAAGAGCATGCCGGGGCTGCCGGCCGCGCCGCCGACCGCGGAGGCCACGGCGAAGCCGATGAGGCCGATGATGAAGGTGCGCTTGCGGCCGACCAGGTCGGCGATGCGACCGCCGAGCAGCAGCAGGCCGCCGAAGGCGAGGGTGTAGGCCGTGATGACCCACTGGCGGTTGCCGTCGGACATGCCGAGGGCCTTCTGCGCGGACGGCAGCGCGATGTTCACGATGGTCGCGTCGAGGACCACCATCAACTGCGCCAGGGCGATGACCACCAGGCCCCACCAGCGGCGGGGGTCGGGGGCGTCGGCGGTGCCGTGCGCGGTGGGGGCCGAAGCCGTGCGTATGGCCTCGGCCGGGGGCGAGTCGCTCATGACGTGAACGTCACTTCCTTGCTCGTGATGGTGGCGTGCGTGTGGCTTGCGTGGTCCGCGTGGCTGCGGGGCGGTGGGGGCGCCGCGTCGCTGGGGCGCCCCGCCCCTGAGAACCCGGTACCGCGGGCGCTCCGCGGAGCTGACGGGGGTGCGGGTGTCCCGTTCACCGGTGGCCCGAACGGACCGATGATCGGTCATTGAAGCAGATCGTCAGTATGGCTGATGGTCAGTGAAGTGTACGCTGCCCATATGAAGGATGAGGGTCCCCCTGATGTACTTTCCCGTCGGCTGGGATATCTCCTGAAGCACGCCTACCTGGGGCTGGCCGCCGAACTGGACACGGCGCTCGCCCCCTTCCGCCTCATCCCGCGGGAACTCGGTGTGCTGGCGGTGATCGCCGCCTCGCCGGAGCAGCCGTCCCAGCTGGAGATCGCCGCCCGGATCGGCCTCGACCGCACCACGATGGTCGGCGTCGTCGACTCGCTGGAGAGCAAGGGGTACGTGGAGCGGCACCGCAGCGACCGGGACCGGCGCCGCAACGTGGTGACGCTCACACCGGCCGGCCGGACGTGCCTGGAGGAGGCGGAAGAGGCCCGCGAGCGCGTCGAACGCGACTTCCTCGCCCCGCTGGACGAGACCTCCGCCGCGGCCCTGGTCGAGGCCCTGCTCACCCTGCACCTGGCACGGAGCGGCGCGAGCCGCGCGGACACCGTCGTGCACGCGCCGTGCGGCGGGGAGTACCCGGCCGGCACGGACGCGGGGGCACGGCTGGACGGGGACCCGGCCGCCGCCCCGGGCGCCCCTAGTCGCTGGTGACCCCCCAGTAGCCGATCCCCGCCGGCCGGCCGTCACGGTAGAGCACCGTGCAGTTGCCGCGGCCGCGTCCCGGATACGGCAGGCGCTCGGAGTCGAGGGCGTCCTCCCACTCCGCTTCGGTGGGCCGGCCGTCGGGGGCCCAGGCGCGCACCTCGTCGTCGGTCAACGGCCGTATGAACGGGCCCTCGTCCCTGTCCTCCGGGTCGATCATCTCGGGGAAGTCCAGCACCGAGCCCGTGCCACCCGTGAAGATGTACTCGTGCCACCGCGGGTCCCGCCACAGGTCCGCCACGGACCGCTGCCCGAAGCCGTGGTCGTCCAGGGCCAGCTCGCGCTCCTGCTCCTGCCGGAACGCGGCGGCCAGGTCCCGCTGGTAAGGACCTGTCTGCCACCATCCGTTGCCGCCCATCGCCGTCTCCCTTCGAAGCGTTCCACCGGTAGGAGCGCGAGCGTACGGGGTGGCACTGACAGCGCCGTGGCGGACGAGGGTTCACCCGGCCCCGTGCCAGGCGTCGGGTCCGAACGACCCCTTGATGTCGGAGGCGATCGTCATGGCGTTCACGGTGGCCCGCAGCCGGTAGACGATCGTCTTGCGCGGTCCGCGGACCGAGAGGTGGACCGGGTGCTCGCCGGGGTGGGCCCCGACGATCCGCCCGAGTTCCCTGACCGCGGGCGCGCTGACGCGGTGGTACGGCAACACGAGCACCACGGGCGCCGCCCCGGTGCGCTCCGCCGAGGCGACGTCGAGCACCCGCACTTCCTGTCCGAAGACGCTGATCGCACCGTCGCGTTCGTTGACGCGGCCCCGGACGGACACCACGCTGTCTTCGACCAGGGCGGCCGCGACGAGCTGGTACGCGGCGGGGAAGAAGAGGACCTCGATCGTGCCGTCCCGGTCGGCGAGGTCGACGATCGCCCAGCTGTTGCCCTGCTTGGTCATCTTCGGCTGGACGCCGGTGATCAGACCGGACAGGCACAGCATCCCCTCCGTTCGGCCGGAGGACAGCAGGTCGACGATCGTGGTGTCGCGGTGGGCGGCGAGGATGTGCTCGGTGCCGTCCAGCGGATGGGCGGAGACGTACATGCCGAGCATCTCGCGCTCGGTGGAGAGCAGTTGGCGGCGCGGCCACTCCTCCGTACCGATCCTCATGTCGAGGCCGAACCCGGAGTCCGCGCCGGCACCGTGGCCGCCGCCCACACCGGCGAACAGGTCGTCCTGCCCGTACGCGGCGGCCTTCTTCAGCGGCACGACCGCGTCGACCGCCGTCTCGTGCACGGCGGCCAGCCCCTTGCGGCTGTGCCCGAGCGAGTCGAACGCGCCGGCCTTGATCAGCGAGTCGATGGCCCGCTTGTTCAGCGCGGGCAGGCCGGCCTTGTCGAGGAAGTCCTGGAACGAGGTGAACCCGCCCTTGGACTTGCGCGCCGTGATGATCGACTCGATCACGTTCTCGCCGACGTTGCGCACCGAGAGCAGGCCGAAGCGGACGTCGTCGCCGACGGCCGCGAACTCGGCCAGGGATGCGTTGACGTCGGGCGGGAGGACCGTGACGCCGAGCTTGCGGGCGTCGGCCAGGTAGACGCCGGCCTTGTCCTTGTCGTCCCCGACGGAGGTGAGCAGCGCGGCCATGTACTCGGCCGGGTAGTTGGCCTTCAGGTACGCCGTCCAGTAGGAGACGAGCCCGTATCCGGCGGTGTGGGACTTGTTGAAGGCGTAGCCGGAGAACGGGAGCATGACGTCCCAGATCGCCTTGGTGGCTTCTTCCGAGTAGCCGTTGCCGGTCATACCGGCGTGGAAGTTCTTCCACTCCGCGGCCAGGACCTCGGGTTTCTTCTTGCCCATCGCGCGGCGCAGCATGTCGGCGCCGCCGAGGGTGTACCCGGCGAGGGTCCGGGCGACGGCCATGATCTGCTCCTGGTAGACGAGCAGGTGGTGGGTGCTCCCGAGGATCGGGGCGAGCGCGTCCCCCAGTTCCGGGTGGATGGGGTCGGGGTCCTGCCTGCCGTTCTGCCGCAGCGCGTAGTTGGTGTGCGCGTTGGCGGCCATCGGGCCGGGCCGGTACAGCGCCAGCGCGGCCGCGATGTCCTCGAACCGGGTCGGCTCCATCAGCTTCAGCAGCGCGCGCATGCCGCCGCCGTCGAGCTGGAACACGCCCAGGGTGTCGCCCCGGCCCAGCAGTTCGAAGGTCCTCCGGTCGTCCAGCGGGATGACGACGGTGTCCTGGTCGCCGTTCATCGGGTCGACGGTGGCGAGCCTGACGCCCCGGTTCTCCCGGATGTTCTCCAGCGCCTGATCGATGACGCCCAGGTTCCGCAGCCCCAGGAAGTCCATCTTGACCAGGCCCATGGCCTCGCACGACGGATAGTCGAAACCGGTGATCTTCACACCGTCGGAGGCCCGCATGTGCAGCGGGATGCGCTCCGTCAGCCGGGTCTTGGACAGGATGACCGCGGCCGCGTGGACGCCGGTGCCCCGGGTCAGGCCCTCGACGCCCCTGGCGGTGTCGATGACCGCCCGCACGTCCGGCTCGTTCTCGTACATCTGCCGGATCTCGACGGCCTCGCCGTAACGCGGGTGCTCCGGGTCGAAGATGCCGTCGAGCGGGATCGACTTGCCCATGATGTCGGGCGGCAGCGCCTTGGTGATGCGCTCGCCGTGGGAGAAGGGGTAGCCGAGGATCCGGGAGGAGTCCTTGATCGCGTTCTTGGCCTTGATCCTGCCGAACGTGTTCACCATGGCGGTGTACGCGTCGCCGTACTTCTCGGTGACGTAACGCACCATCCTGTCGCGCCGGCGGTCGTCGAAGTCGAGGTCGACGTCCGGCGGGTTGATCCGCTCGGGGTTGAGGAACCGCTCGAACAGCAGACCGTGTTCCAGGGGGCACAGTTCGGTGATCCGCGTCGCATAGGCGACGATCGATCCGGTGGCCGAGCCGCGGCCCGGTCCGACGGGGACACCGTTGTCGCGGGCGTACTTGCAGATGTCGGCGACCACGAGGAAATAGGAGGAGAAGCCCATGGGGCCGATGACCGACATCTCGGTCTCGAAACGCTCCAGCACTTCGGCGGGGACCGGGTCGCCGTAGCGCATGGCGAGCCCCTTGAGGACGTCCTTGCGCAGCCACGACTCCTGCGTCTCCCCTTCCGGCACGTCGGGGAACCGGGGCATCTCGTCGACGTGGTCGAAGACCTCGTCGTAGGAGCCGATCCGCTCGGCGATCAGCAGCGTGTTGTCACAGGCCGCCGGCAACTCGGCGAACAGGGACCGCATCTCCCGCGCGGACTTCAGGTAGTAGCCACTGCCCTGGAACCGGAACCGCTTCTCGTCGGCCTTGTTCTTGCCGACCCCGATGCACAGCAGGTTGTCGTGCGCGTCGGCCTGGTCCTCGTGGACGTAGTGCGCGTCGTTCGTGGCCAGGAGCGGGAGGTGCAGCTCCTTGGCCAGGCGCAGCAGCCCGTCCCGGACCTCCCGCTCGATGGGCAGTCCGTGGTCCATCAGCTCCAGGAAGTAGTTCTCCTCGCCGAAGACGTCCCGGTAGGCGGCGGCGACCTCGCGGGCCTCGTCGTACTGGTGCAGCCGCAGCCGGGTCTGGACGGCGCCGGACGGGCACCCGGTCGTCGCGATGACGCCCTCGGCGTGCTCGCTGATCAGCTCCAGGTCCATGCGGGGCTTGCCCGCCGGGAACTGGCCCGTGTAGCTGGCCTCCGTGGAGAGGTGGAAGAGGTTGCGCAGGCCCCGCGCGCCCGTCGCCCACATGGTCATGTGAGTGAAACGGCCGCCGCCGGAGACGTCCTTGGAGCCCTCGCCGTCGTCCGACACGGCGCGCTGCCCGCCCGGACCCCAGAACTCCCGTCTGCGGTCGCGTCGCGACGACGGTGCCACGTACGCCTCAATCCCGATGATCGGCCTGACGTTCTGGAAGTCCTTGGCGACCTGGTGGAACTCATACGCGCCGAACATGTTGCCGTGGTCACTCATCGCGACGGCCGGCATGCCCTGCTTCGCGACCTCAGCGAACATCGGCCTGAGCTTCTGGGCACCGTCGAGCATCGAGTACTCGGTGTGGTTGTGCAGGTGGACGAAGGACCTTGACACGGGTGCGCACCTCCGCGAAGGGGTCGAGAGGAAGGCCACAGGCTACCCCTCGCGACCTCCTGTCCGATCGCCTTCACCGCCGCCAAAAAGCCCTGCTCACAAGGATTTTCAGGGATTCACGAGCCCGTCGCGCCAAGGGGTCCGGCGGATGGCGCGGGCCGGCCGTTCGGCGTGTCGGAGCGCACCGGTCATGTCGCGGTGGCGGCGGGCGGGCGAGGACCGGGCGCCGCGCGGGCCGCCTCCTCGGGCCGCCTGTGCCGCCTGTGCCGCCGTGTCGGCTCGTCGGGTCCGGTGGGCGCGGATGAACACGCAGCGTGCACAGGAGCGGGGTGGCGCGCGGGGGGCGCGTGGGGTGGCGCGCAGGCGCGAAGCGGTCCGCCGTGAGTGCCGCGGCGACGCACCGGCCGGGTGGAGGACTGGTCGGTGCCGGGGGCGGGGCGGGTGCGGGGGGGG
>NZ_JOCB01000092.1 GCF_000718775.1 Streptomyces sp. NRRL S-31 | reverse complement strand
GCGTCCGCGCCCGCCCCGGGCCCGCGCCCGGTGCCGGGTCCGAAGCCCGCGCCGCGTCCGGCCCCGGCCGCCCCGGAGTTCACCGCTCCGCCGGCGCCCCCGGCCGCGCAGACCCCGCAGGCTCCGGCCGCCCAGGGTCCGCGTCCCGGCGCCCGTCCGGGTGCCCCGAAGCCCGGTGGCCGTCCGGCTCCCGGTCAGGGCCAGGCCCGTCCGGGCCAGGGTGGTCCGCGTGCCGGTGGCCAGGCCCCGCGTCCCGGTGGGCGTCCGGCCGGTCCCCGTCCGGGCAACAACCCCTTCACCTCCGGTGGCTCCACCGGCATGGCCCGTCCGCAGGCCCCGCGCCCGCAGGGCGGCCCGCGTCCCGGCGGCCCCGGTGCTCCCGGTGGCGCTCCCCGTCCCCAGGCGCCCGGCGCCCAGGGCGGCGGTCCGCGTCCGCAGGCTCCCGGCGGTCCCCGGCCGTCCCCGGCCGGCATGCCCCGCCCGCAGGGCGGTCCGCGTCCCGGCGGCGGTCCCGCCGGCCCGCGTCCGAACCCGGGCATGATGCCGCAGCGTCCCGCCGCGGGCCCGCGTCCCGGTGGCGGTGGCCCCGGTGGCCGTGGTCCCGGTGGCGGCGGCCGTCCCGGTGGCGGCGGCGGTCGTCCGGGCGGCGGCGGCTTCGCCGGTCGTCCGGGTGGCGGTGGCGGTTTCGCCGGTCGTCCGGCCGGTCCCGGCGGCGGCGGTGGCGGTTTCGCCGGCCGTCCCGGTGGTCCCGGTGGCGGCGGTGGCCGTCCCGGCTTCGGTGGTCGTCCCGGCGGCCCCGGTGGCCGTGGTGGCACGCAGGGCGCCTTCGGCCGTCCCGGCGGTCCGGCGCGTCGCGGTCGCAAGTCGAAGCGGCAGCGTCGCCAGGAGTACGAGGCCATGCAGGCCCCGAGCGTCGGCGGCGTGATGCTGCCGCGCGGCAACGGTGAGACCATCCGTCTCTCCCGCGGCGCGTCGCTCACCGACTTCGCGGAGAAGATCAACGCCAACCCGGCGTCCCTCGTCGCGGTCATGATGAACCTCGGCGAGATGGTCACCGCGACCCAGTCCGTCTCCGACGAGACCCTCCAGCTCCTCGCCGACGAGATGAACTACACGGTTCAGATCGTCAGCCCGGAGGAGGAGGACCGCGAGCTGCTCGAGTCCTTCGACATCGAGTTCGGCGAGGACGAGGGCTCCGAGGAGGACCTGGTCGTCCGTCCGCCGGTGGTGACCGTCATGGGTCACGTCGACCACGGCAAGACCCGACTGCTCGACGCGATCCGCAAGACGAACGTCATCGCGGGCGAGGCCGGCGGCATCACCCAGCACATCGGTGCCTACCAGGTCGCGACCGAGGTCAACGACGAAGAGCGCAAGATCACCTTCATCGACACCCCGGGTCACGAGGCGTTCACCGCCATGCGTGCCCGTGGTGCGAAGTCGACCGACATCGCGATCCTCGTGGTGGCGGCCAACGACGGTGTCATGCCGCAGACGGTCGAGGCCCTGAACCACGCCAAGGCGGCCGACGTGCCGATCGTGGTCGCGGTCAACAAGATCGACGTCGAGGGTGCCGACCCGACCAAGGTGCGCGGTCAGCTGACCGAGTACGGCCTGGTGGCCGAGGAGTACGGCGGCGACACCATGTTCGTCGACATCTCCGCCAAGCAGGGTCTGCACATCGACTCGCTGCTGGAGGCCGTGGTCCTCACGGCCGACGCCTCGCTCGACCTGCGGGCCAACCCGAACCAGGACGCGCAGGGCATCTCCATCGAGTCCCGTCTCGACCGCGGCCGCGGTGCCGTGGCGACGGTCCTCGTCCAGCGAGGCACGCTGCGGGTCGGCGACACGATGGTGGTGGGCGACGCCTACGGCCGCGTCCGCGCCATGCTCGACGACAACGGCAACAACGTCGCCGAGGCCGGCCCGTCGACGCCGGTCCAGGTCCTGGGCCTGACCAACGTCCCGGGTGCGGGCGACAACTTCCTGGTGGTGGACGAGGACCGTACGGCCCGTCAGATCGCCGAGAAGCGCGCCGCTCGTGAGCGCAACGCCGCGTTCGCCAAGCGCACGCGCCGCGTGTCGCTGGAGGACCTGGACAAGGTGCTCAAGGCCGGCGAAATCCAGCAGCTGAACCTGATCATCAAGGGTGACGCTTCCGGTTCCGTCGAGGCCCTCGAGTCCTCGCTGCTCCAGCTGGACGTCGGCGAAGAGGTCGACATCCGCGTCCTGCACCGCGGTGTCGGTGCGGTCACGGAGTCCGACATCGACCTGGCGATGGGCTCCGACGCCATCGTGATCGGCTTCAACGTCCGCGCGGCCGGCCGCGCGGCGCAGATGGCCGAGCGCGAGGGTGTGGACGTCCGGTACTACTCGGTCATCTACCAGGCGATCGAGGAGATCGAGGCGGCCCTCAAGGGCATGCTCAAGCCGGAGTACGAAGAGGTCGAGCTGGGCACGGCGGAGATCCGCGAGGTCTTCAAGTCGTCCAAGCTGGGCAACATCGCCGGTGTGCTCATCCGCTCGGGCGAGGTCAAGCGCAACACCAAGGCGCGCCTCATCCGCGACGGCAAGGTGGTCGCGGAGAACCTCAACATCGAGGGCCTGCGTCGCTTCAAGGACGACGTGACCGAGATCCGCGAAGGCTACGAGGGTGGTATCAACCTCGGAAACTTCAACGACATCAAGGTCGACGACGTCATCGCGACGTACGAGATGCGCGAGAAGCCGCGGGCGTAACGGCCCACGGCTCCCCAGCTGGCCGGCGGGACTTCGGTTCCGTCGGCCAGCGTGCCTTTTCCCGACCGCCCGTCCCGGCCGCACCCGGCCGGGACGGGCGGACGGCGGGGGAAGGGAACCGGGGCCGGGCCCCGGGCAAGGACATCCGGGGCCCGGCCCCGGGCGGCACCGCAGCCGGCGGCGCCGCGGAAACCCTGTCGAGCCACCGGCGGGTACGCGGTACGGTTCTTGATGTCCCCGGCCACACGGCCCAGGGGCCACCGATCCCGTACCGGCGGGTGAACCGGTCACATACATGTACGTGGGGACTCTGTCCTTCGACCTCCTCCTCGGCGACGTCCACTCGCTGAAGGAGAAGCGTTCCGTCGTCCGCCCGATCGTCGCCGAGCTCCAGCGCAAGTACCCGGTGAGCGCGGCCGAGGTGGACCACATGAACCTCCACCGGCGGGCGGTCATCGGCCTCGCCATGGTCTCCGGCGACACGGCGCACCTCAGCGATGTGCTGGACCGGTGCGAACGGCTGGTCGCCGCCCGCCCCGAGGTGGAGCTGCTGTCGGTCCGACGCCGCTTGCACGGCGAAGACGACTGACGGCGACCAGACCACAGAACACGAGCAAGAGAAAGAACGGGAGACGGACCAGTGGCCGACAACGCGCGGGCGAAAAGGCTGGCGGACCTCATCCGGGAGGTGGTGGCCCAGAAGCTGCAACGCGGGATCAAGGACCCGCGGCTCGGCTCGCACGTCACCATCACGGACACCCGGGTCACGGGTGACCTGCGGGAGGCGACCGTCTTCTACACGGTCTACGGCGACGAGGAGGAGCGGACGGCCGCGGCCGCCGGCCTGGAGAGCGCCAAGGGCATCCTGCGCTCCGAGGTGGGGCGCGCGGCCGGGGTGAAGTTCACGCCCACCCTGACCTTCGTCGCGGACGCCCTGCCGGACACCGCCCGGACCATCGAGGACCTCCTCGACAAGGCCCGGCAGTCCGACGAGAAGGTGCGCGAGGCGGCCACCGGCGCCACGTACGCCGGCGGCGCCGACCCCTACAAGAAGCCGGCCGACGACGACACCGACACGGACGGCGACGCCGCGGAATGACCCAGAAGCACACCACGCCCGACGGCCTCGTCATCGTCGACAAGCCGTCGGGCTTCACTTCGCACGACGTGGTCGCCAAGATGCGCGGGATCGCGAGGACCCGCCGCGTCGGCCACGCCGGCACCCTCGACCCGATGGCGACCGGCGTCCTGGTCCTCGGTGTCGAACGCGCCACCAAGCTCCTCGGGCACCTCGCGCTCACCGAGAAGGAGTACCTGGGCACCATCCGCCTGGGCCAGAACACCCTCACCGACGACGCCGAGGGCGAGATCACCTCGTCCGCCGACGCCTCCGGGATCACCCGGAAGGCCATCGACTCCGGCGTCGCCAAGCTCACCGGCGACATCATGCAGGTGCCGTCCAAGGTCAGCGCCATCAAGATCGACGGCGTACGGTCGTACAAGCGGGCCCGCGAGGGCGAGGAGTTCGAGATCCCCGCCCGGCCGGTGACCATCTCCTCCTTCGCCGTGTACGACGTCCGGGAGGCGGTCGCCGAGAACGGCACGCCCGTGCTCGACCTGGTGGTCTCGGTGGTCTGCTCCTCCGGCACCTACATCCGGGCCCTCGCCCGTGACCTGGGCGCCGGCCTCGGCGTCGGCGGTCACCTCACCGCCCTGCGCCGCACCCGCGTCGGGCCGTACAAGCTGGACGGGGCCAAGACGCTGGACCAGCTCCAGCAGGAGCTGACCGTGATGCCGATCGCCGAGGCCGCGTCCGCCGCGTTCCCGCGCTGGCAGGTCGACGCCAAGCGGTCCCGGCTGCTGCTGAACGGCGTCCGGCTGGAGATGCCCGAGGAGTACACGGGCGCCGGTCCGGTGGCCGTCTTCGACCCCGAGGGCCGTTTCCTCGCGCTCGTCGAGGAGCAGCGCGGCAAGGCGAAGAGCCTGGCCGTCTTCGCCTGAGCCGCTGCCTTCGCCCCTCCATTCACCCGACCGGGCAGGCGCTCGGAGTGAACCGGGGGAGTGGAAGGGGGCGCGTTCGCCGCGCGATCTTTCCCGCCGATCACCACGCCCTACCGTCGGAAGACAGGGCAGGGACGGGGACGGGCGGGGAGGTACGGCCATGGCGGGACGGGGCCCGCGCACCGGCGACGGGCGCCGCGAGCGGGAGGAACAGGCGGACGGGGGCCGTGGGCACGGGGACCGCGCTCACGCGCGCCCCGGGCGCGGGCAGCGCCCGTACGGAGAGAGCGCGTACGGGGAGGGGCCGTACGGCGGACCGGGCACGGCGACGGCGGCGCCCGCCGCCGCCCCGCCCGCCGGCAGCGGCGTCGACCCGGCCCTCGTACACATCCGGGACCTGACCGGCCGCCCGCGCGGCCTCGGCTTCCTCGCCGACCACGAGGGCACCCTGCTCACCAGCCACGAGGCCGTCGACGGCCTGCCCCGGCTGGTGTTGCACACCACCGGCGACCACACCCGCGTCGTCACCGCCGACGCCGTCACCCCGCTGCCCCACCTGAACCTCGCCCTGGTGCGCACGGAGGGCCTCGGCGTACGGCCGCTGCCGCTGACCGCGCGGGAGCGGATCGACGCCGGCAGCTACGTCCGGATCGCCGCCGGGTGCTGGCGCGAGGCGCGGGTACTGGCCGCCACCCAGGTGACGTACACCGCCGCGGACCGCTCCCACCGTCTGGCCGACGCCCTGGAACTGGCCATCGGCACGGCGGGCCGGGACGCGCTCAGGACCGGTGGCGGCGCGGCCGGCGGACCGGTGCTCGACGCCGACACCGGCGCGGTCGTCGGCGTCCTGGGCACCGCCCTGCACACCGAGCAGCGGGACACGGGCTTCGCCGTCCCGCTGCGGCCCGCCGACGGCGCCCTCACCGTGCTGCTCGCCCGCAACGCGGCCACCGTGCCGGCCTACGGCGCCGACCTCAACCTCGCCGGCGTCCTCAGGCTGACCGCCGCCACGGCGGGCCGGCAGGGCCATGAGAGCGCCGTCGAACCGGTCGAGCGCACCGGCATCGCCCGCGAACTGGCCGCCTTCGCCGACGGCGACCGACCCGTGCTCGGCCTGGTCGGCGCACCGGGCAGCGGTCGTACGACGGAACTCGCGGCGCTCGCCGCCCGGCGCGCCCGGGGCGACAGACCCGCCCCCACGCTGTGGCTGCGCGGCGCCGACCTGGCGGACGCCGACGACTCGGTGGCCGACGCCGCCCGCCGCGCCCTGGCGCGGGCCGCGCGGACCGTCGCCGCGTCCCGCGCCGTCCGGCCCGAGGACCTGGGCGACATCACCCCCGACCGCCTGGCCGGTTTCGCCGCCCGCGCCGGCCGCCCGCTGCTGCTCCTCCTCGACGGCCCCGAGGAGATGCCGGCCGCCCTCGCCCACCGCCTCGCCGACTGGACCCGGGCCACGGCGGACTGGCTCCGCCTGACCGGCTGCCGCCTGGTGGTGTCCTGCCGGGAGGAACTCTGGGAACACGCGGGAAGGGCATTCCCCGACGGGCTCCTCCACACCCCCGCGCTCCTCCCCGCACCCGCCGGCCCCGGGACGCCGGTGGGGGATGGCGGCGCGGTGGGCGGGCGCGCCGCCTCCGGGGTTCCGGCGGAGCCGGGCGGGGCGGAGAGCGGGGCGGGAAGCGGGGCGGCCGGTGCGGGGCCCTCGGCGGCGGACCCGGATGGCGCCGGGATGCCGATCGGCGCCGGGATGCCGGTCGGCGGGGACGGCCAGGACGGCAGGGACGGCCAGGGCGGCGGGACGGCCGGTCCGGGTGATCAGCCACCGCCCTGTCTGCGGGTCGGCGACCTCACCGCGGAAGAGGCGCGGCGGGCCCGGCAGCGGTACGGGATTCCGGACGGCGCGCTCGTCGAGCCCGACGCCCGGCACCCGCTCACGCTCCGGCTGCTGGCCGAGGTCCGGGCCGCCGCCCCCGCCGCCCCGGCCGCCGGCCCCCTCGACCGGTACGACGTCTTCGCCGCCCACCTCGACCTGACGTGCCTGCGCGTCGCGGTCCGTCTCGCCGCCGCCGACGGCCCGCACGGCACGGCCGTACGACGGCTCGCCGTGCGGGTGGCCGGGCAGGTGCACGAGGCCGCCCGGCGCAGCCTCGGACCCGGACAGGGCGCACTGGACCGGGAGTCGTTCGAGGCGCTGTTCCCCCGGGGACCCGCCCCCGCCCGGCTCGGCGGCCGCACCGGCTGGGCCCACGCCGTCCTCGCCGAGGGCCTCCTCGTGCCCGCCGGCGACGGCTACCGCTTCGCCCACGAGGACCTCGCCGACTGGATCCAGGGCCTGCACCTCGACCTCGACGAGGCCCTCCGCGCCCTGGTGCACCGTCCCGTCGAGCGGCGCGTCACCCCGGGCCCCGTCCCGGTGCCGCACCACCGCATCGGCCCCGTCGTACAGGCATTGCTGCTCCTGCCCCGCCGACACGGAACCCGACAACTGGGCGTGCGTCTCCAGGAGTTGACCGAGGCGCTGGACCACGACACCGGCTCCTGGTGGGCCGCCCGGCTGCTCGCCCGGACCCTGCTCCGGGTGCCGGACGCGCTGCCGTACGCGGAGGTGCTGCGCCTGCTCGCCGACCGTATCGTCGCCTGGCGGCGCGCCCGGCGCCCGGTGCCGGCGGAGTTCGGCCCCGCCTTCTGGACCGCGCTGCCCCTCCCCGGCGCCGAGCGCCTCGACCTGCTGCGCCGGCTCGTGCTGGCGGACCCGGCACCGCCCGCGGCGGGCGACCGCCACCTGGACGCCGTCGCCGGGCTGCTCGCCGCCGCCCCGGGCACCGTGCAGCCGCTGCTCACCGCCTGGTTCGCCGACGAGCGGCCACTGCCCGCGACCCCGCACGCCACCGTGGCCACGGCCGCACAGGCCCTGCTGCACACCCATCGGCACGGCGCCCTGGACGACCTGACCGAGGCGCTGGTGGCCTGTGCCCACCGGCGCGCCGACGAATTGCTGGGCGTCCTCGCCGAGGAGGAGCCGTCGGCCGTCTGCCGGGCAGTCGACCGCTGGGCGCACGACGAGCGGCCCGCCCGCCGGGCGGCGGCCGTGGCGTGGGCCCTGCGCGCGGCCCCCCACGCCCGCTCGGACGCCGACCGCGAGCTGCTGCGCCACACCGCCCGCACGCTGCTGGCCCGCCCCGCCGACCACACCCTGCACGGCGGCGCCCTGGCCGTACTGGTCCACGACCCGCACACCCGCGACCAGCACCTGCCCGCGGCCCTGCGCCACTTCGCCGACGGCGATCCGCGGTTCCCGCCGACCGGCCTGGCCCCGGCCCTGGCCACGCACCCGGAACCGGTCCTGGAGGCCGTCCGCGCCCGGCTGCGCGCCCCGGACGCCGGCGGCGCGGAGGCCGGAGCGACCCTGCGCGGCCTCGCCGGGGCCACCACCCCGGCCCTGGCCGGCCGGGTCGCCGCCCTGGTCCGGCAGGCGGTACGGCGGCGGCCGGACACCGCCGGACACATCGCCGCCCAGGTCGGCGACCGGCTCGCCCACGGCCCCACCGCCCGCCCGGTGCTGCTGCCCCTCGTCACCGGCCTGCTCGACGGCGGCCCGGAACAGCTCCGGGCGGCCCTCGCCACCGTGCTGGCCGCCGCCGGCCCGCCCGCCTCCCGCCCGCTCCGCCGCGAGCTGCTGGAACACCTGCTCGCCGAGGAGCGGGACCCGTCCGTCCTGGACGCCGTCCTGCACGCGGCGGCGGGCCCCGGTCACGGCTGCGCGGACGAGGTCCGGGGGCTCGTCCGCCGCGTCGGCCTGCTGCTGGTCCGCACGCCCGAGGGCGCCGCCCGCCTCGACCGGGGCCTGGTCGACCTCGGCCGGCACGTGCCCGGCTTCGCCGCCCGCATGGCCCGCTGGCTGGCCGACGCCCCGGACGACTGGGCCGCCGTGGTCGGCCCCGGCACCCGCCGCACGATCGAGAACCTGGCGGACGCCCGGGTACCGGCTTGAGGAGGCGGCCGGAGACGGCAGCCCGAGGCGGTGGCCGGGGGCGCGGAGGTGGTCCGAGGAGGGACGCGTGACGTGCGCCAGGTCACAGCCACCATGCCGATGGTGGCTCACGCCACCCGGCATGGCACCCTTAGACCTGCACCACGAGGTCAAGGTAGACACGGACACAGGTTCGAGGAGCGGTCACAGTGCAGCGCTGGCGTGGCTTGGAGGACATCCCCCAGGACTGGGGGCGCAGCGTCGTCACCATCGGTTCCTACGACGGCGTCCACCGCGGCCACCAGCTGATCATCCGGCACGCCGTCGAGCGCGCCCGCGAACTGGGCGTACCGGCCGTCGTGGTCACCTTCGACCCGCACCCCAGCGAGGTGGTCCGCCCCGGCAGCCACCCGCCGCTGCTCGCCCCGCACCACCGCCGGGCCGAGCTGATGGCCGAGCTGGGTGTCGACGCGCTCCTCATCCTCCCCTTCACCACCGAGTTCTGTAAGCTCTCGCCCGCCGATTTCGTGGTGAAGGTGCTGGTCGACAAGTTGCACGCCAAGGCGGTCGTGGAGGGTCCCAACTTCCGCTTCGGCCACAAGGCGGCCGGCAACGTCGAGTTCCTCGTCGAGCAGGGCAAGGTCTACGACTTCGAGGTCGAGGTCGTCGACCTGTACGTCACCGGCGAGGCGGGCGGCGGCGAGCCGTTCTCCTCGACCCTGACCCGCCGTCTGGTCGCCGAGGGCGATGTCGCGGGCGCCCGCGAGATCCTGGGCCGCCCGCACCGGGTGGAGGGCGTCGTCGTCCGCGGCGCACAGCGCGGCCGGGAACTGGGCTTTCCGACGGCCAACGTCGAGACGCTCCCGCACACCGCCATCCCCGCCGACGGCGTCTACGCCGGTTACCTGCACGTCCACGGCGAGGCCATGCCGGCCGCGATCTCGGTCGGCACGAACCCGCAGTTCGAGGGCACGGAGCGCACGGTGGAGGCGTACGCCATCGACCGCGTCGGTCTCGATCTGTACGGCCTGCACGTCGCCGTCGACTTCCTCGCCTATGTGCGCGGACAGGCGAAGTTCGATTCGCTGGAGGCCCTGCTGGAGCAGATGGCCGCGGACGTGAAGCGGTGCCGGGAGATCGTGGCCGCGGAGCGGTGAACCCCGCCCGGCGGCAGTGAGGTACAGCGCGAAGGGCGGCCGGTGCGGTGAGCACCGGCCGCCCTTTTCCGCGCCCCCCTACTGCCGGGGCGGAGCCTGCGGAGGCTGCTGACCCGGCTGGGGCTGCCCGGGCTGCGGATAGCCGGGCTGTGCCGGATACGGCTGCGGCTGCCCCTGCGGCGGCGGGGCGTACGGCTGGGGCGGCGGGGCGTACGGCTGACCGGGCGCCGGTGCCTGCGGGTACGGCTGCCCCGGGGCGTCCGGATAGGGCTGACCGGCGCCGTACGGCTGTCCCGGCATCGCCTGTCCCGGCATCGGCGGGGCGGCCACCGGCGGCGGGTTGCCGTCGGACGTCCACAGCCCGTGCGACTGCTGGTGCCGTACGAAGTCCTCGGCGACCAGCGTGGCGAGGTTGAAGTACGCCTCGCGCGTCCGCGGCCGCATCATGTCGAGGTCGACCTCGGCACCGGCGGCCAGATGCTCGTCGAAGGGCACCACCACGACGCCGCGGGTCCGGGTCTCGAAGTGCGACACGATGTCTTCGACCTTGATCATCTTGCCGGTCTCCCGGACCCCGGAGATCACGGTCAGGGCCCGGGACACCAGATCGGCGTACCCGTGCGCGGACAGCCAGTCCAGCGTCGTGCTGGCGCTGCTCGCGCCGTCCACCGACGGCGTGGAGATGATGATCAGCTGGTCGGCGAGGTCGAGCACCCCGCGCATGGCGCTGTACAGCAGACCGGTGCCCGAGTCGGTCAGGATGACCGGGTACTGGCGGCCGAGGACATCGATCGCCCGCCGGTAGTCCTCGTCGTTGAACGTGGTCGAGACGGCCGGGTCCACGTCGTTTGCGATGATCTCCAGACCGGAGGGCGCCTGGGACGTGAACCGCCGGATGTCCATGTACGAGTTGAGGTACGGGATCGCCTGGACCAGGTCACGGATGGTGGCCCCGGTCTCCCGGCGCACCCGTCGGCCGAGCGTTCCGGCGTCCGGGTTGGCGTCGATGGCGAGGATCTTGTCCTGCCGCTCGGTGGCGAGGGTGGAGCCGAGCGCGGTGGTCGTCGTGGTCTTGCCCACACCGCCCTTGAGGCTGATGACCGCGATCCGGTAGCAGGACAGCACCGGCGTGCGGATCAGCTCCAGCCTGCGCTGCCGCTCGGCCTCCTCCTTCTTGCCGCCGAGCTTGAACCGGCCGCCCGCCGCGGCGGGCCGGCCGCTCTTCGCCTTCTGCCTCTTGTTGTTGAGCAGCCGGTCCGAGGACAGCTCCACGGCGGCGGTGTAACCGAGCGGCGCGGCACCGGGGTTGGTCGGCTGCCGCTGGTCGTGCTGGAGGGGCTGCGGCCACGCGGCACCGGACCGCGGGTCGACCGGGGCCTGCGGCGCCCCGGGGACGGGGCCGGCGGCGGCGTCCGGGGCCTGCGGGGTGTGCGGGGGTTGCGGCGTCTGCGGGAAGCCGTAACCACCCAGCTGGGCCGACGGGTTGGGGGCGCCCGGCGGCGGGAATCCGTAACCGCTCGGCGGGGTGGGGCCGTTCGGGACCGGCTGGGCCGCCGGGTTCTGCGGGAAGCCGTACCCTCCGGGCCGGCCCTGCGGGTTGGGCGCTCCGGGCGGCGGGAATCCGTAACCGCCAGGCGCGGTGGGCCCGTTGGGAACCGGCTGCGGACCGGCCGCCGGCGCGCCGGGCTGGTTCGGCTGGTGGGGCTGGTTCTGCTGGTGCCACGCGGCGGGCGCGGGCTGCGGGGCCTGCGGCTGGAAGGGCGGCTGCTGACCGGGTGCGCCCGCCGGTCCCTGGCCGTCCGCCGGCTGCGGCTGCTGACCGGGCATCGGCCCGGGCTGCTGCGGGGCGGCCTGGTGCGGCCACTGGGCCGCGGGTACCGGGGCGGCGGGCTGGTACGAGGGCGGCAGCGGAGGCAGCCCGTTCTGCGGCGCGGGCGGCGGATTCCAGCCGGGCTGCGCGCCCTGGGGGGCCGGGGGAGCGGGCGGCACGGCGGGCCCGCCCTGGGGCCCACCGGGCTGGCCGGGACCCGGCTGAGCCGCGCCGGGCTGGGCGGCGGGCAGGGGTGCGCCGGGCTGGGCGGCATTGGGCAGGGGTGCGCCGGGCTGCTGGGTGCCGGGGGGCGGGAAGCCGTATCCGCCGGGGTGGCCGGGAACCGGCTGGGCGGCGCCGGGCTGGGGGAAGCCGTATCCGCCGGGCTGGGCTGCTGTGGGCGGAGCGGCGGCGGGCAGCGGGAAGCCGTACCCTCCGGGCTGGCCGGGGATGGGCTGGCCGGGGATGGGCTGGGCGGCGCCGGGCAGGGGTGCGCCGGGCTGTGCGGTACCGGCGGGGTGCGCGTCCCCGGAGGGCGCGGCGGCCTGCGGGGCGCTGCCGTCCGGGGCACCGGCACCGGCAGCCGTACTGTCACCGGCGGTGCCGCCGCCGGGGGCACCCTCGCCCGGAACCTTGTCCTGCGGCGCGCTGTCCTCCGGGCCGCTGTGCCGAGGCGTGTCGTCCTGGGCCGTGGCGCCCGCCGTCACGGTGTCTGACGGCTCGTTGTCCGACGGCTCGGACGTGCCCGTCCGCGCGGAGCTGGCGGAACCCTCCTCAGCCGCGGCACGCTCCAGCGCGGCAGCGTCCTCCGAGGCGGCCGGTTCCGGGGTCCCCGGCTCCGCCGAGCCCTCCACCGAGTCGTCTGCCGATCCCTCGGCCGAGTCCCCGTCGGTGTCCGTCCGGTCGCTCCCGCCCTGCTCCTCGTCCCCGTCGGACGCGGTGTCCTCCGGGGCGGCGGCCTCGTCGCCTCGGTCGCCCGCGGAACCCGCCGCGGAGTCCTCGTCCGTGGACTCGAGGGAGTACCCGGTGACCCCGGCACGTTCGGCGATCTCGGCCATCTGGCGCTTCAGGGTGACGGCGTTGAACCGAAGGGTCGCCCCGCTCTCCAGGTCCCCGTTGTCCGTCTCCGGCTCGACCGCCGGCGCCGCCTGCGGCTGCTGCGGTTGCTGTGGCTCGAAGCCCTCGGGCAGCCGCGGCACCGGGACCGGATCACCGGCCGGTACCGGGGGCTGGGCGGCCGGGGCGTACGGTGCGGCCCCGCCCGCCGGGGGCGCACCGTACGGCGTTCCCTGCGGCGCGGTGGACGCGGCCCCCCGCGCGGGAGGCGGCGGCGGGTAGGCGGCTCCCGGCGCCGGAGCGAACGGAGCGTCCTGCGGCGGACCGAACGGAGTGCCCTGCGGCGGCGTGAAGGGCGCGCCCTGCGGCGGAGGGAACGCGGTGCCCTGCGGGGGAGTGCCCGCCGGGGCGGCGGGCGGTGTCGCGCCCGGCGCCGGCGAGCCCGTCGGGAACGACGGCACACCGGGGGCGGCCGGAGCGCCCGGGTCACCGGCGGTGCCGGAGCCGCCGGCCCCGCCCGCCCCGGCGGCGAAACCGCCCCCGCCCGCGGAACCGCCCGACGTACCGGACGCGTTCTGCGTATACCAGGCGGGAGGAGCGTAGTCGATGGTGAACTCGCCGGTGGTCTCGACGGCCTCCGCGTCGGGCTGGTCATCGCCGGGTGTGTCCCAGCCCCCGCGCATCCCGTCCCGATCGCTGCTCACAGTTCCTCCTGGTGTGGTCGAGCACCCTCATGCCGTGCCGGGGCGACCATTCGTGTCGTACCGAGTCGTCCGTAGTCGTTCGGGGCGGTCCGGTCCAGCGGACCTGCCCCGGGACACCGACGTCCGGCCCATGGGTCCTGCCATCGCGCCCGCTCCCAGCCTAATCACCGCGAGCCACCCCCCGGCAGGCCCGCCCACTTCTCGGTGAACACCCCACCGGGTCACCGACCGCCCGCACATCCCGGGCCCGGCAGGTTCCTTGCCGCGGGGAACGGGGACCAAACGGCAGACATGTGACGAAGACGGAACGCGCGGGCCGCCCACGACGGCACGAACAAAATGGACAGTGAGGGCAGTTCAGTCCATCCGGCGCGGTGTGCCCAACAATCCGATCTCGGCGTCGGTGGGTTGCGTCAGCACGTACTGCCGGTCACGGTCGGTGCACCACAGGGTGACGCCGTCGGGCAGCCCCGGCAGCGACTCCACCTCGGTCCGGGTGAGCCCCATCGTGCGCCCCAGTTCGGCCGCCTCGTCCGGCGATACCCGCTGTATGCCGGCGAGCCGCGCCTGCCGCAGCAGCCGGGGCGCGACGGGGCTGAGGTACGGCAGCAGGGTCAGCACCGACTGCCAGGGCCCGGACACCACCCGGCCGCGCGGGGGCCGCATACCGCAGTCCCGCACCACCAGCACCGGTGTACCGGCCGAGGCGCCCTGCGGCGGCACCCGCCCGACCTCGTACACGGAGAGCCCGTTCTGCCCGCCGCCCATGGCGTGCACCATCTGCATCCACGCCTGCGGCCGGCCGGTCTCCACGGCGACCCGGGCACCGGTGGCCGCCGAGCGCAGCGCCAGCACCTGCGCCGTCCACAGGCCGCCGATCAGGACGACGTCGTACGGCGTGGGCCGGTTGATGCCCAGGACGGCCGGCTGCCCCTCGGCGTCGACACCGGCCACCACCCCGTCGTCCCCGATGGGCAGGGCGAGCGCGTCCAGTTGCTGTGCGGTGAGCCCGTGCCGGCCGTGCCGGGGCCCGATCAGACCCAGCCCGTGCCGCAGCAGCTCGACCGCCCGCCGCGGCCCGGACGGCTCCCGGGTCCCCGCTGCGGCCGTACCCGGGACGGGGGAAGTCGTCGGAATCGTCGTCACCGCGCACCTCCGAGCGGCAGAGTGGCCAGCATGCCGGGCAGCTGCTCGCGGTCGAGCCGGGCCAGACCCGCCCCGGACTGCCGGGCCGCGTCCTCCAACGCGCGCCGCGCCGACACGAGTTCGTCGTCACTGCGCCCGGTCACCCGCAGGTGCCCGCACAGCGACACATCCTGCCGCTCCCCGTGCGCGAGGGTCAGACTGAAGGTGGTCGCGAGGGCCGGCACCGCCGTGACCCGGGCGACGAACTGGGGCAGGGACTCGGCCCGGTCGCCGCCCAGCGGCGGCCAGCGCCGCACCCAGTACGTCGTGTGCCGGCGGTTGTCGCAGCGCCAGCTGCGCCCCGACTCCTCCGTGCGCCGCTCCCGGGTCTCGCTGCGCCCGGCCTCCGCGGTGACCAGCGGATTGGCGCAGGCCGAGGTGGCGAGGGCGGCGACCACCTCCTCCTCGTCCAGCACCCGCGCCCGGAACCCGGCGCCGGTCAGCCGGCTCGCCAGGTGGTCCGCGGCCCGTACGAGGCACTTCTGCGCCCCCGTCAGCCCGCCGCCGCGCGCGGCCACGGCCTCGGCGCACAGCTCGGGGTCCAGCTTCAGCGCGATCCAGGTGATGCGCACGGCCGGGGCACCGGTCTGTTCCTGCAACGGCAGGTAGTTGGCGACGGCCACGGACTGCTGGGGCAGGTGCAGCGCGGGCGCCGGCTGCGTGTGCAGCACGATCTGGGCCGACTCCAGGCGGATGCCGTCCACCTCGAGCGCGTCCCGGACCAGCCCCAGCGGCAGCGGCTGGCGGGTCCGCTCGGCGCGCAGCGCGGTCGCGTCCGCCTCCACCTGGAGCACGGCGGTGACGAAGGTGCCGTCCCCGACGACGCCGACCGGCCGCCGGTCCCGCGCGCCGTACGAGTACGTGCGCAGGGCCGGCTCGCACTCCACCGCCGGGACCAGTCCGGGCTCCGTGCCCGGCGGTATCGGGGTGGTCGCCGCCCGCCTCTGCCGCGCCCGCAGTTCCCGCGCCGTGGCCAGCCACTCCGGCAGGGTCCGGCCCCGCCGCCGTACGAAGGCCAGCAGGACCAGCAGCAGCGCGACCACCGCGGCCGGCACCAGCGCCGCCATGCCGACGGCCCAGCCGACGACCAGCACGGCCGCCGCCAGCTCCACCAGCACGAGCCGTTGCAAACGGAACGAGCCGGCCTGGCCCGGACGCTGTCCGAGGCCGGGCGTGATCTGCGCGCCGCGCTGGGCGGACGTCCCGCGCGGCGGCGCCCCGGACCCGGCCGCACGACCCCGTGCCGCCGACCGGCCGCGTCCTCGCGTCCGCGTTCCGGAAGCCATCACTCCATCCCCCCGATTTGCTCACAACTCGCTGGAACCAGGCCACTGAACAAGGCCCTTGAGGGCCCAGGTACCCTACCCGCTCCACGAGGTCCGCTCCGTACAGGCATAGTAGGGGCCGGGTCCGACAACGGAGGGCGGGGGAGCGTGGTCCCCGGGCGCGCTCCGCGTGAGACACGGGGAGAAACAGGCACAGATGGCATCTCGGCGGGACCAACTCAACGCCTACACCTTCGCGAAGCGCCGCATGCTCGCGTCGTTCGTGCAGTCGTCACCGGATGCCTCCGACGAGGGGGCGCCCCGGCCGCTGCGCGCGATCCTGCCCGGCGCCATCGTCGGCGTGGTCGTGCTGGCGGCCTTCGGTGCCTGGGGCATGTTCAAACCGACCGCCCCGCAGGGCTGGAACGATCCCGGGCAGAAGGTGATCATCGCCAGCAAGTCCACCACCCGGTACGTGGTGCTGAAGACCGAGGGCAAGGTCCAGCTCCACCCGGTCCTCAACATGGCGTCGGCCAAGCTCGTCCTCAACACCCAGAGCGACGTCGACGTCGTCACCGTCGACGAGTCGGTCCTCGACAACGGCACGATCCCGCACGGCGTCACCATCGGCATCCCCTACGCCCCCGACCGGCTGCCCTCCGGCAAGGAGGCCGGCGCGGCCAAGGAGTGGGCCGTCTGCGAGCGCCCGAGCGGCAGCGGCAGCTCGATCCAGAAGGCCGCGTTCGTCCTGGCCGAACGGGACCGGACGAAGCTCAAGGGGCGGCAGAAGCTGCACGGCGGCGAACTCCTCTACGTCGCCACCCCGGACGAGAAGCGGTACGTCGTCGACGCGCGGGGCCGCGCGTACCCGGTGGACGCCACCGACAGCCTGCTGCTCCAGACCATCGTGGGCGCGGACCGCAACCCCCAGCAGGTGACCAAGGAGTGGATCGACACCCTGCACCCGGGCGACCGGATCAGCTTCCCGCCGGTCACCGGTGTCCCCGGCACCGCCGCGAACGCCCCCGGCCAGCTGGACGCGGACGCCAACCGCGTCGGCATGGTGCTCAAGGCGCCCGTCAACGGCCAGGAACAGTACTTCGTCGTCCTGCCCGGCCGGGTCGCCCCCGTCTCCGACTTCGTCGCCCAACTCCTCCTGGTCAGCAGGGACCTGGTGAAGCTCGGCCAGGCGGGCCACGCCCAGGAGGTCAGCGCGGGCGCCATCACCCGCGGTGAACCCTTCGCCGCCGACCACACCTGGCCCACCGAGAAGCCCAGCGCGGTCAACACCCCCTCCACCGCCGACGGCAGCCGCAACACCGTCTGCAACGTCCTCGGCCACGTCGACCCCGACAACGGCGACACGACCCTGACCACCTGGGCGGGCACCGACTTCCCGGCGGTCCTGCCCACCGGTTCCTCCAGCGCCTACGTCACCGCCGGCTCTGGCCAGCTCTTCCGCCAGTTCCAGGGCACGGAGACCAAGGTCGGCGGGGTGTTCCTGGTCACCGACACCGGCCTGCGCTACGCCCTCCAGTCCAACGACGACAGCGTCACCGCCGACAAGGGCATCGGCATGTCGGCCAAGCAGCGCAAACAGCTCCAGCAGGAGGCGAAGCTGGCGCAGACCCGCCTGGGCTACGCCGGCCTCGACCCCGCCCCGATCCCCGCGCCCTGGTCGAAGTTCCTGCCCACCGGCCCCCGTCTGTCGACCGCGGCGGCCCGCCAGCCGCAGGGCTCCTAGAGGGGTACGACGATGCTCCTGAGGGATACGACGATGACAACCGCGCCCGCGCTCCGCGCCCGCACGACCACGGCGACGACGGCGACCACGGCGGCGACGGCCCTGGCTCTGGCCGCCACCCTGCTCGCGGCGCCGACGGCCGCGGCCGACGCCGGCCCCGGCCAGTGCACGTTCACCAAGACCAACCACAAGTACACGGGCACCCCGTGGGCGCTCCAGCGGGTCAACCTGGACGAGCTGTGGAGCGAGTCGAAGGGCAAGGGCGTCCGGGTCGCCGTCATCGACACGGGTGTCGACACGGCCAACCCGCAGCTCACCAAGGCCGTCGACGCCTCCCTCGGCACCAACCTCCTGCCGGCCAAGGACAAGAAGGGCCAGCCCATCGACCGCGGCAACGCCAAGGGCACGACCGACACGGTCGGCCACGGCACGCGCGTCGCGGGCATCATCGCGGCCCGCCCCCTCAAGGGCACGGGCTTCGTCGGCCTCGCTCCCGAGGCCACCATCATCCCGATCAAGCAGAACGACGAGGAGGGCCACGGCACGGCCGGCACCCTCGCCGAGGCCATCCGGTTCGCGATCAGGCAGAAGGCCGGGGTCATCAACATCTCCCAGGACACGGCCGACGCCGCCGTGCCGGACCCGGTCCTGCACCAGGCGGTCGACGAGGCGCTGGCGGCCGGCATCGTCGTGGTGGCCTCCGCGGGCAACGACGGCCTGGGCGGCGACTCCAAGAAGACGTACCCCGCGTCCTACCCCGGTGTCCTCGCCGTGGGCGCCTCCGACCGCAACAACGAACGCGCCGCCTTCTCCCAGTCGGGCGACTTCGTCGGCGTCGCCGCCCCCGGCGTCGACATGGTCTCCACGGTCCCCCAGGGCGGCCACTGCTCGGACAACGGCACCAGCTTCTCCGCCCCGTACGTGGCCGGCGTGGCCGCGCTGATCAAGGCCAAGCACGGCGACTGGACCCCCCGGGAGGTGGTGGCCCAGATCGAACAGACCGCGGAACGCTCCATCCCGGGCAGCGACCGGCTGGTCGGCTGGGGCGTCGTGGACCCGGTCCGCGCCCTCACGGAGGACGACCACCGGATCGAGTCGCCGCGCCCCGACGCGGGCCTCACCCACGCGGAGGCGCCCACCCCCGCCGAACTCACCCTCGGCGAGACCCCGCGGGAACGCACCGCCCGCATCGCGACGTACGTCGCCGTCGGCGTGGCGGTCCTGGTGGCGGCGCTGAGCGGCGGAGCGGTGGCCCTACGCGACGCCCGCCGCAGGCGCCGAGCCCTGGAGAGCCGAACGTGACGTCCATTACGGTCATCCTGTTCGTCATGTCCGCCGTTCTCATCGCCATGACCTGCGTCCGGGCGGACCGTGTGCGTTCCTGGCGGGAAGCCGTCAACCCCACGGCCCCGGAGGTACCCGACTCTGCGTTCACAGCGGCCCGGGTCACCTTCCTCGTCATGGCCGCGTTCGGGATTTACTACGGCTTCCAGAGCATCTCCCTCGCCGACAGCACGGCGTGGAGCGACGGTGAACTGACCAGCGCGGTCAGCGGCGCCACGGACGCCCTGGACGGCGTGACCGCCTACGCCGACCCGCACGAGAACGCACCCGTGGACTTCGACGGCGAGTACGCCCTGAGAATCCGGGACGAGGTGGTCGCCCACGGCGGCGCCGACGCTCCCGACTGGGGCGTGGACGCCGCCCTGACCGGCCCGGACGCGTCCGACGAGGCGTACTACACCATCACCGCCGACGGCGCCGCCACGGCGTTCTGCCTGCACGTCACCATCAGACGGGACAAGAGCAGCGACTACGAGGCACCGGGCATAGCCGGCAAAACATGGCCCCAACGCGCGTACACCTTCACGGCGACGAGCCACGAGGATGAGTGCTGAGCGGCCGGACTTCTTCGGATGACCGCTCACCGGCCCACCGTGTCACCCGACCTCGCGGGATGCCGCTGCACGAACCAGACCGTATCGGACAGAGCTGCCCTACGGACACTCATCGGACCGCCCGATGGTCTCGGTGAACGCGGTGGCCAACTTCTTCATGGCGGTGGTGTCACCGAGATCTGGGTCGCTGATCTGCAAGGAGGTGTACAGCAGCTGCCCGGCGTGACCGGGATTCGTACAGCCCTTCACCAGTTCGACGGCGCCTGTCCCGCTGTAGTAGTTGCCGTCGGAGGACAGCTGGGTTTTCTCCAGCTGTGGATTTCCGGACGCGACCAGAGCGCTGGCCACGTCCTCCTCCCACCATTCGAGGTTCAGCGTCATCGCCCAGTGGCCGTCGACGTCCACACGGCAGTTCTCCCTGGAGGGCACCGGACGTGCCTTCCTGACCTTGATCTCCTTGCCCGCGGGAAGGAGCGGGGAGACCAGGCCGGGATCCAACGGAACACCGCACAACGCCTTGGGCACGTCGTACTCCCGCTTGGCATTGGACTCCGAGCAACCGGCGGTCATGACCAAGGCGGCAATCACCCCCGTGGCTGCCACCATTCGTCGCGCCATCCCGTCCCCTGCCTCTCCCGGCCAGCCCGATCCCGACATCAGATGTCCGTGACGAGCTCGGCGCCGACCCGCTCCATGTAACCGCCGCCTTCCAGGAAACCCTGGGAAGAGGACTGCTCCGCCCATGTGGCCACGTCACCGTTCAGGTGGTACTGCTTGGCCGCGTTGAAGGCGGCCGCACTGGTGTACTTCATGTTGGCCTGGTTGCCGTTCTCCCAGTCTTTGCCGATCCGCGGGCCCGCGTCATCCTTGGCGCTACCCTCGGCATCCTTGAAGAGTTCCTCCAGCATCATGCTGGTGGCGGTCCCGGCGGCGCCACCGACTCCGGCACCCACCGCCGGAGAGGCGATGAAGGACGTTCCGACGCCTACGCCGGTCCCGACGGTTCCGCTCAGGAGGTTCTTCCACTGGGCTACCGAGTGGTCGAAGTCCTTGTCCTTCTGATCGGCCGGCCCCGCCACCGCTTCGTTGCGTCCCATCGCCAGGGTTCCCGACACCTGGCCGGAGTGGCGCGCGATGTCCCGGACCGTGAGCTCCATGTCGTGATCGGGCCGTTGGTTCTCCGGCAGATCCGGATTCAGGTGGTACTCCAGGAGATTGGCCATGTACTTCTTCTGGCCCACCTCGACGGCGGCATAGCCTTGTGGGTCCTGGCCGACCGCGAACAGGAACCGCGAGACATCGCTGTGGTTCACCTCGGCAGCCGCGCCCTGGACGGGATACAGCTTCTGGAGGCGCTCCCACGCGGCCTGCCCGGCCGCGTCGTTCTTGCCGGGGTGACGGTCCACATCGGTGGTGGCACGGTCGATGTCCGGAAGGTACTCGGAGGCGATCTGACCCATGCTGTCCGACATGAAGCTGTGGTCCGTGAGGCGGCCGTTGTCGTCCGAGATCGAGGACACGATGTTCTCGAACAGCTTGGCCTGCCCGGGGGTGTGCGCGGGGGTGTCATAGGTGGGCAGCTCCCCCGCGGGGTGCCCCGTCGTGGCGGCCTCCAGCGCCGCCGCCAGGTTGTTGCGACCGTCGTCGCTCTCGCCGCGGCTCAGGTCGTTGTTGCTCTCGTGCGGCCAATCGCGGTCTTCGAAGAGGTACTTGAAGTTGGAGACGGCCTTCTTGTGGTCGCCGTCCTTCGGGATGAAGTCGTCGTTGAAGAAGTCGGTCGCGGCACCGGGGTTGTGGGAGAGCCCCTGGAGGTAGCCCGACAGGGGGTCGAAGCCGGAGTCGCCGCCCTTCATGCGGTTGAGGTAAGGGCTGAACCCCATCCGCTGCCAGGCCGTGTGATCACCGTCATGCGTCAACTGACGTTCCTTCTCCATGAGGCTCTTGCCGTACTGCTTCATGAAGTCGTCGTCGTAGTCCCCCACGCGCATCAGGTTGCTCATGACCTGGTAGCCGAAGATGCCGCCCCGCTTGCCGCCGACGTCCTGGCCGCTGATGTCGACCATGTGGCGCTTCCACTCGGTCATGTCGGCCGTGTCGCTCCGGCTGGCGGAGGCGAGGGTGAGACTCAGGTTCTTCTGCAGGTCCCCCAGCTGCTCGCGCCGCTCCCGGTTGATCTCGGGGGAGACCTGGGAGTCACTGACGTTGGCCCAGAAGGACAACGTCTTCTCCGGCCCGAGGTCCTTCGCGAACCGCTCCGAGAACAACGGGTCGTCGTGGTACTTCTTCAGCCCCGCGTTGAGCCGGTCGAAGTCCTTCACCGACAGGTCGTCCGGGTCCTTCTTGGCGAGCGCGGCCATCTCGTCGGCCTCCTTGACGGCCGTCGCCGCGGCGTCCCGGTCCTCGTACCGGGCGTCGGAGAAGCCCATCCGGGCCTGGTCGACCAGCGCCATGAGGACGGTCTTGGCCGAGTTGTCGCTCTCGGTGGCCCGGCTGAGGATGCCCTGGATCTCGTCGCGGAGGGCGTCGACGTCCTTCTGGTCGGCCCCGCCCGTCTTGCCGCTCGGATCCGAGCTCCAGTCGGGCCGTGTGCTGCTCATCACCGTGAACTTGCCGTCGCCGGAGTTGATGACGGTCAGGTTCTTCTGCTCTCCGCGCGCGACGGCGCCCGTCAGCTGCTGGTGGAACGCCTTCAGCTCGTCCCGGGTGTCGCGCAGGATGTTGCGGATGGTGGTGGCCTGGGTGTGGGCGTCGCCGAACTCACCGGCCGTCTTGCCTATGAACTGCTTGGAGACCTGGGCGTTGACTCCGACCCAGTCGGCGTTGAGGGCGGCCTTGTGCAGGCCGTCCTCGGCGTCCTTCTTCAGGTCCACGAGGTGGTCGACGAGCGTCGACCAGTCGCTGACGGCGTCGTCGAGCAGCTTGAAGTTGGCGTGGTAAAGGGCGTTGAAGTCCATGGGTGCTCGTCCCGGGGTAGCGGTGCCGATGGTGTGATCGTCCGTGTCGTGTCGTCAGCGACCCGACGCCGCTACTCCTTCTTCTTGCCCTGGCCCTTCTTGTCGACCCCGTAGTCGTTCTTGCCGCCAGGTGCCCCGACCCGCTCGTCGAACCCGGCGTCCAGCGTGTCGATGCTGCTCATCTGCCGCTGGATGTAGTGCTCGTCGTTCGCGTGCACGGCCTTGGTGGTCTGCATGTGGTTCGAGATCTGGGCGCAGGCGTCCATGAGGGACTTCAACTGCTCATCCCAGCGGTTCGAGACGTGCTGGAGCCCGGCGCCGAGGGCGAAGCCCTGCTTGGAGAGGTCGCCGGCCGCGGAGTCGCTGCTCGGGGTCGCCACGCGGGCCTTGTCCCAGAGCTGGTCGTAGAGGTGGTGCGCGGCCCCGCCGATCTTCTCCAGGTCCTTGTGGCCGACCTTGAGGTCACCGGTCTTGCCCGGCAGGGCGTAGGAGCCGCCACTGCCCGGATCGGGGAGGTGGTTGATCCGCATCTGCGTCGACTGCCCCTGAGCAGCCTCCGCCTTGAGCTGCTCCCATTCGTCCCAAGCCATGGAAGGCCCCTTCCCCCGTGATGAGTCCGCTGTGGGGCCAAACTAGCAACCGCCCCCGAGGAGAATGCACGCCATATCCGCCATAAGCGATGTATCGAGCGTGAAAATTCGGCGGAGGCGGTTTCGGTGGTTCGCCTACGGACTGTCCCGGCGGGGTCATGAGGCCGCGCTGTTCCGCCCCGGACCGCTCCGACGGCCCTGGCGCCGTCCCGCATGTGAAGCTTCTGCGGAGATGGCACGCCCCATCTGTCGCCATTGACCCTGTTGCCGGTCTTCGGCAGCCGCGAGCCGGTCACTTCGGGACGGCATCGCAACTGAACCGTCGTGAAGTTCAGTTGGCCGCCTTTTGCACAGTGACTACAGTAGTCGGCGATAGATCGGGGGGCGGCTGCGTGCCGGCCGGTCTGTCCAGCTGTACAAACGGGGAAACGGGGAAGGGGTCGCAGTGGCCGACGGTGGCGGCTCGGGCATGCGGCGCGGCATCGACGCGCTGGGCAAGTTCAAGAAGAAGGTGGACGACGCGCTGAAGGCCTTCGAAGGCGCTCCCGGCGGTCCGTCCAGGCTCGCGGCGCACACGTTGAGCGCAGGCTCGTTCAGCGGTTCCAACATTGCCTTCCACGAGGCGACCGAGCTGCACGGCAAGTACGAGCAGGTGCACGAGCGCCTCACCTCGCTGTCGAAGAACCTCGGCTTGCAGATCGAGGCGCTGACGCTCGCGGCCCACGCGGCCGACGTCACGTACGACGGTACGGACGACGAGGTGCACCGCCGCTTCTGGGCGATCCGTTCGCACCTCGACCAGGAGCACCACGAGGCTACGCAGCCGAAGGACGGGCACGCCGGGCAGAAGCCTGCCAAGACCGCTGAGCACAGCGGCGACGACAAGTCCGCGGGGGCGGGTTCCATTGACTGACAACTGGCAGCAGCAGCCCGAGTACAAGACCGACGTCGCCCAGGCCAACCGCCAGGTCGGCCTGGTCAACGCGATAAGCCGGGTGCAGAACGGGTTCCGGGGCACGCCGATCGGGGCGGCCCTGTCCGCGGGCCGGACCAACTTCGAGAACCACGATCTCAACGCGATGATCGACCTGGTCCACCACGCCAATCCGGAGCACCTGGAGACGGCCAGCAAGGCCCTGTGGGATGCCCGTACGGCCATCCACGACGCGGCCACGGACCTGGAGACGAACCTCAAGGGCGTCGACTGGGAGGGCCGGGGCGCGGAGCAGTTCCACTCCTGGACCGACGGCCTCATCGAATGGACGAAGGGGCTCGCGACCTTCGCCGACGTCGCCGCCACGGAGATCTCCGCGGCCGCCACGGGACTGGCGTCCGTGCGCAACTCCATGCCGGAGCGCGACCCCCGGCCCGTGGCGGACCAGAAGCGCCCCCATGAACTGCCCAAGGCCAAGCAGGTCGAGGACGACCCGGACTACGCCGCCGCGCTGAAGGTCGAGAAGAACCGGCAAGAGGCGATCAACCAGGTGAACCGGTTGGCGTCGTTCTACTCGGTGTCCGCGATGGCACTGGGCATGGCTTTGCAGACGGATCCGAAGCCTTATACGCCTATTCCGGATGTGGGGGTGCCGAGGCCGAGCGGCCGCTATAAGGGCGGTGCCGGTTCGGACGGGTCCTCCACCCCCGGCAGGAGTGCGGGGCTGGTCGGAGGAAGCCACGGGATCGCGGCGGAACGTCACCACGGCACGGCCTCTGCGAGTGGAACCGTGACTGACAGGCATGCATCGCCCGTCAAGGAGGTCCACGAATCCGGCGCGCCCTCCGGCCATGACGTCGGCACGGAGATCAACACCACGACCACCCTGCCTCCCCAGACACCCACCGCACCGCCTGCTTCCCCCACGCCCACACTGCCGACGACCACGGGCGGCAGCCAGCTGCCTCCGGGGCCGATGGCGCCCCCCGTCACACCGACTTCCGGCCGCACCCCCGGCTACGGGCCGGGTGGCCGGCCGCCGGTGACCGCGCAGGGACGCACCGGACCTTACGGAAGCGGCCGTGTGCCGCAGGGACCGGCGGGCCAGCCCGGGCGTACCGTCTCCGGCGGCCGTACCCCGCAGGGCCCCACGGGTCAGACAGGGCGCTCCCTTCCCGGTAGCCGGGCAACCCAGGGGCCGACGGGACAGGCCGCCCGTGCCATGGGCCGCGCGACACCGGCGGGGCAGCCCGGCGGGCGGGGCCCCACTCAGACCGGGCGCTCCCCGATGGGCCGCGCCGTCACCGGCGGGACCCCGAAGACCACCGGCACGCCTGGTGGACGTACCGGAACGACCGGCCCCACCGGTCCGGCGCGCAACGGTGTCGTGGGCGGCAAGCCCGTCACGGGCCGTACGTCCGGAGGGACGGCCAGCCCCCGGGTGCCGCGCGGTATGGTCGTCGGCGCCGAGGAGCCGGCTTCCTCCACGCCGCCGAAGGGCGCCGTCGGTCAGCGCGGAGTCGTCGGCGCTCCCAAGGCGAAGACGGAACCCGGTTCGAGCCAGGCCGTACTGCGTTCGGCGAGCAACCCCGAAGGCGTCATCGGCGCGTCGCGCAACGCCGGCGGATCACAGAACAAGGGCTCCCAGACCGGCGCCACGGGGCTCGGCCGCGGTGCGGTGGGCGGTCGGCAGGTCCCGGCCGGTGGGTCCGCGCAGACGGAACAGCACCGCTCGTCGCAGCAGCGGCGTGATGTGCCCCAGAAGAGCGACTGAAGACGAGCGAGGACGTACACAGGCATGAAGCCAGGGACCGACCGACGCGGCTTGAAGACTGTCCTCCTGACGAGGCGCAACGCGAGACGGCTGTCTGCCGTGTGCTCGGTACTGGGCACGCTGGTCATCGCGTCGGCAGGACTGGCTCCCGGAGCCGTGGCGTCGGATGACGTCCAGTCGAAGCAGTGGTATCTGGACGCCATGGGCGCCGACGAGATTTGGAAGCACAGCACCGGCAAGGGGGTGAAGGTCGCGGTCATTGACACCGGGGTCAACCCGGAGACGCCTTCACTCAAGGGCCAGGTGCTGGTCGACGAGGTGCCGAAAAACGCGACGTACCACGTCACTCAGGATTATGACGGCCATGGAACTTCGATGGCCGAGATCATCGCGGGTACGGGGGCCGGCGGCGGTATCAAGGGACTCGCTCCCGGAGCGAAGATCATCCCTATTCGTGTGGGGCTTGATCAGCTGAAAGACCAGGATGAGCGGGCGAAGTCTCTCGATTCGGCCGAGGCCATCAGGGCCGCCGCCGACAGTGACGCCAAGATCATCAACATGTCCTTCGGAAGCGTGTACTACGAATCCGAGGAGGAGGAGGCTCTCAAGTACGCGGCCTCCAAAGGCAAGCTCTTGTTCGCCTCTGTCGGTAACGACGGAAACGCGGCAAACAAGCGCAGTTACCCGGCCGGTGATCCGTATGCTGTCGGCGTAGCCGCCATCGACAAGTCCGGCACGGTGGGCAAGTTCTCCACGTACGGGAATGACGTGGACCTTTCGGCGCCCGGCCTCGACATTCAAGGCTGGTGCGACAACACGTTCACGAAATACTGCTCCCAATTCGGAACCAGCCCCGCCTCCGCCATAGCCTCAGCCTCCGCAGCCCTGGTCTGGTCCGCGCACCCCGACTGGACGGCCAACCAGGTCCTCCGCTCCTTCATCGACACGGCCGGTCGCACCTGGGCCAAGGACAAGCCCAGCAAATACCTCGGCTACGGCATCATCCGTCCCCGCCGTGTGCTGATCGACAAGGACATCAACCCGGGGCCGGCCAACCGTGACCCCCTCGCCGCCGAGAACGGGGCGGACCCGGACGAGGACATCACGGCGACCAAGGACTCGTCGGCCGCGCCCTCGTCCTCCTCCGCGCCCTCCTCCGGGGCATCGGCCGAGCCCACCGGGGAGGCAGGCTCCGCGAGCGGTCCCACCTCCGCCGCCGCGAAGGACACCGACTCCGGCAGCGGCACCCGGACCTGGGTGATCGTCGGCGCCGTAGCCGCCGTACTGGTCATCGGAGGCGCCGGCTTCGCCGTGCTGCGCGCACGCCGCAACGCCTGAACCGTCTCCCGCATACCTGCTCACTCGCCGAGTGGGCAGAAGTCCGCTTGCCAACAGTGCTGACGCCTGACTGATGACTCAGCGCCCGGCAAGGTCAGTTCCCGAAAGAAGGGCATGGAAATGGCGACGCAGCGCCAGAAGGTAAGTGACAAGGACATCATCGTCCTCGAAAAGGAGCTTCTGCACCGTTTCGAGGGCATCAAGGGCCAGCTCAAGGAGCTCCAGGCCATCATCGACAGCCTCGAGGGCAACTGGAAGGGCATCGGCGCCGGCGCCTTCAACAGCAAGCAGACCGAGATCAACGAGCGCATGGTCAAGATCGGCAACATCCTCGCCAAGTTCATCGAGGCCATGAGCACGACCCGGAAGATCAAGGACGGCACGGAGGACGAGGTCCGCTCGCAGGTCCAGAGCATCGACGTCGAGCTCGGTGGCGCCCACTCGGCGCTGTCCAGCTACTGATCCCCGCCAGGTCACCACTTCTCAGCAACGGAGCAATCATGGGCGTCAACAACAGCGGCGAACTCGAAGTCTCGTACGGCAGCCTCGACGAGACCGCCACCCAGCTCGCCAACCACGCGCAGCGGCTCGAAGAGAGCCTCGAGGCCATCAAGCGGAAGGTCGCCGGCGTCGCCAGCATGTGGGAGGGCGAGGCCCACAACGCCTACGCCGAGCAGCAGACCGCCTGGGACCGCGAGGCCCAGGGCATCCACGAGGCCCTGAAGCAGATCGGCAAGGTCGTGCACGCGGCCGGCGGCGACTACCAGGGCGGCGACCGGAAGGCCGCCAGCTACTTCATGTAGGCAATCCGAGGCGGGCCGGGCCGACCGGCACGTCAAGGCAGCGGGGTGGGCACGCACGGGAGGTGCCCACCCCCTGTCGTGCCGGACGGCCGCCGCGGAGGAACGAACGGGACCAGGACAGGGAATGCACGTCACTGAGGGCGCCGCGGGCGCGGCACCCGGGGGAGGAACGGGCAGGCCCGCCACGGCACGATGGTGGGTGGGCCCGTACACCCTGATCACCGCGCTGGACGACCCCCGCACCAGGATCCCGGTCCCCGAGCGGCGGTACATCGCCCGCAGCGCCGACGGCCGGCACACCGTCCTGCTCTCCCTCCCGCACCCCGGCGCCGATCCCCGGCGCTTCCTCGCCGAGGCCGAGGGCTCCCGCTACCTCCTCGGCCCCTGCGCCGCACCGGCCACGGCCCTCGCGACCCCCGGCGGGACCGCCCCCGCGAGACCGCCTGGTACGCCCGCCCCTACCTGCCCGCCCTCCCGCTGCCGACCGCCCTCGCGGTACACGGCGGCCCGCTGCCGGAGCGGACGGTACGCGCGCTCGGCGTGGCCCTGGCCGAGACCCTGGCGGTCCTGCACGGGCAGGGCCTGACCTTCGCGGGCGTCTCCCCGGCGGCCGTTCTGCTCACCGCCGACGGGCCGCGCCTGTCCTGCTACGGCGCCGTACGCGCCGCCGCCCCGGACGGTACGCCCCGCTCCGGGCTGCCGGGCCTGGAAGCGGGCAGTCCGCCGCCGGAGCAGGCGTCCGGCGGGCGCCCGCGGCCCATGGGGGACGTGTACGCCCTCGGCGCGACGCTCGCGTACGCCGCCACGGGCCACGGGCCACACCACTCCGGAGCGGGAGGAACTGGTGGCGGCCCTGCGTACCGTGCTCGGCCGGTGCCTCACCCGTGATCCCGGAGCCCGCCCCCAACTGACCGAGCTGATCGCCGTCCCAAGCGCCCCGGACCCGGTGCCGTGCCGGTTCCTCCCCGGTACCCGACGGCCGTGTCCGCGACGGAACGGCGTCGGGGTACCGGCGAGCCGGTGCCTCAGTACTCCACGTCCACCAGCCCGGTCTGCACCAGCGGCTTGCCCCGCTTGCGGGAGACGAAGACGCCGCGGCCCGCGGGCATCGGCCGGGGGCGGACCCCGCCGAGGATGTCGCCCTCGGCCGGGTCGCCGGCCAGCACCAGGCCCTGGGCGCCGAGTTCCTTCATGCGCTGCATGAACGGCTCGTAGGAGGCCCGGCCCGCGCCGGCGGAGGAGCGGGCGATGATGAACCGGACGCCGACGTCACGGGCGAAGGGCAGCATCTCCGTCAGACCGCTGAGCGGGTTGCCGCTGGAGGTGGAGACCAGGTCGTAGTCGTCGATGACGACGAAGACCTGCGGGCCCCGCCACCAGCTCCGGTCCCGCAGCTGCTGCGGCGTGACGTCGGCCGTCGGGGTGCGGCGCTGCATGAGGTCGGCCAGCGCCGCCATGTGGTGGTCCATCTGGCTGGACATCGGGATGTACTCCGCGAGGTGCGACGCGGGCGTGACGTCCAGCAGCGAGCGGCGGTTGTCCACCACGAAGAACTTCGCCTCGTCACCGCCGTACCGCAGCGACAGCTGCGTGAGCAGCAGCCGCAGCAGGTTGGACTTGCCGGACTCGCTCTCGCCGAAGACGAGGAAGAACGGGTCCTGTTCGAAGTCGACGAAGGCCGGCTCCAGGTTCTCCTCGTCCAGCGCGAAGGCGACGCCCCGCTGCGGGAAACGGTCGCCCGGCGGCAGCCGGACCGCCTCCAGCCGGCGCGGCAGCAGCCGTACCTTGGGCGCGCCCGGCGCCTGCCAGTGGCGTCCGACCTCGGTGGTGAGCGCGGCCGTGGCCTCGGCCAGGTCCGTGTCGGAGGTGAGCCCGTCGATCCGCGGCACCGCCGCCATGAAGTGCGTCTTCTGCGGGGACAGACCGCGGCCCGGCACGCCGGCGGGCACGTTCGCGGCCACCTTGCGGTCGATCTCCGAGTCCATCACGTCGCCCAGGCGCAGCTCCAGGCGGTTCATCAGGTGGTCCTTGAGGTTCGCCCGGACCTCCATCGAGCGGGACGCCGTGATGACGACGTGGACGCCGTAGCCGAGGCCGCGCGCGGCGATGTCCAGGACGGCGGACTCCAGGGCCTCGTAGTCCGAGCGGAAGTTGCCCCAGCCGTCGATGACCAGGAACACGTCGCCCCAGGGCTGGTCCGTGACCGGGATGTCGCCGCGGGCGCGCCGGGCGCGGAAGTCGGCGATCGAGGCGATGCCGGCCGTGCGGAAGTACTCCTCGCGGCGGGTCAGGACGCCGTACACCTCGGAGACCGTACGGCGCACCCGCTCCGGGTCCAGACGGGAGGCGATGCCGCCGACGTGCGGCAGGCCGTCCACCGCCGCCATGCCGCCGCCACCGAAGTCGAGGCCGTAGAACTGCACCTCGTACGGGGTGTGCGTCAGCGCGAAGGAGCAGATCAGCGTGCGCAGGAAGGTGGACTTGCCGGACTGGGGCCCGCCGATGACCTGCATGTGGCCCGCCGCGCCGGAGAAGTCGAGCATGAGGCGGTCGCGGCGCTGCTCGTACGGCTTGTCGACCAGACCGGCCGGGACGATCAGCCGGCCCGCGCCCTCGTAGTTCGGCTGGGTCAGACCGCGGCCCTGCACCGCCGCCAGCCCCGGCAGCAGCGAGTCCAGCGACGGCGGGCTCTCCAGCGGCGGCAGCCACACCTGGTGCGCCGCGGGGCCCTGCGCCTCCAGCCGGCGCACGATCACGTCGAGGACGGTGTCGGCGAGCGCCTCGTCCACCTCGGGCCCGGACGGTGTGCGCTGCTGCGGGATCGCGGTGTACCGCACCGGCACCTCGGTGGCGGTGAACAGCACCGGCCTGCGGTCCACGGGGAGCTGACCGCCGGTCAGGTCCGTGCGCCGGCCGCCCGAGCGGTACACGCCCGAGACGTACGCGGCCTTGAACCGGACCATCTCGTCGGTGCCGAACTTCAGGAAGCCGGAACCGGGGACGTTCGGCAGTTCGTAGGCGTCGGGGACGCCGAGCGCGGCGCGGGACTCGGCCGCCGAGAACGTGCGCAGACCGATCCGGTACGACAGGTAGGTCTCCAGACCGCGCAGCCGGCCCTCCTCCAGCCGCTGCGAGGCCAGCAGCAGGTGCACGCCGAGCGACCGGCCGATCCGGCCGATCTGCACGAACATCTCGATGAAGTCCGGCTTGGCGGTCAGCAGCTCGCTGAACTCGTCGATCACCAGGACGAGCGAGGGGATCGGCTGGAGCGGGGCACCCGCCGCGCGCGCCTTCTCGTAGTCGTGGATGTTGGCGTAGTTGCCCGCGTCGCGCAGCAGCTCCTGGCGGCGGTTCAGCTCGCCGCGGATCGAGTCGCCCATCCGGTCGACCAGCGTGAGGTCGTCCGCCAGGTTGGTGATGACGGCCGCCACGTGCGGCATCTGCGCCATGCCGGCGAAGGTGGCGCCGCCCTTGAAGTCCGCGAGGACGAAGTTCAGGGTCTCCGAGGAGTGGGTGACCGCGAGGCCCAGCACCAGCGTGCGCAGCAGCTCCGACTTGCCGGAACCGGTCGCGCCGACGCACAGGCCGTGCGGGCCCATGCCCTCCTGCGCGGCCTCCTTCAGGTCGAGCATCACGGGCCGGCCGTCCTCGCCGAGACCGATCGGCACCCGCAGGCGTTCCGCGAGGGCGCGCGGGCGCCAGGTCCGCTTGGTGTCGACGGACGCCGCGTCCCCCAGCCCCAGCAGGTCGGTGAACTCCAGGTTGGCCAGGAGCGGCTCGTCGTCGTCGCCGCCCGACACCACGCGCAGCGGCGCCAGCTGCCGGGCCAGCGCCTCGGCGGACTCGTAGGACAGGGCGTCCGGGCTGCCCTCGTACACCTCGCCGTGCCCGGACTCCAGGCGCAGCAGGCCGGGCTGGACGACGATGGACAGGTCGCCGCCCGCGGTCGTGAGGTCGCCGGGGACGACCTCCAGCAGCGTGACGCCCTGGAGCCCCTCCGGATTGGCGAGCACCGAGTCCGGCAGCAGGGACAGGTCGTCCAGGACGAGCACGATGTGCGGCTCGTCCAGCAGCGCCGCGGCGCCGGGGTGGAAGCGCGGCCGGCCGCCGAGCCGGGTGGCCAGCAGGTCCTCCAGTTCGCGCGGGTCGGTGCCGATCAGCCGGCGCGAGCCCGCGCCGTCCACCGCGCCGGGCGCCTGCACGTGCGGCAGCCACTTCGCCCAGTCCCAGTGCGGCAGCGCCTCACGGCCTGCGGCCACCGCGATGACCAGGTCCTGCGGGGAGTGCAGCGAGGCCAGCGAGCCGACCAGGGCGCGCGCCGAGGCCCGGACGGAGTGCGGTTCGCCGCTGACCGTGACGTGGTAGAAGGCGCGCAGCGACACCGCCATCGGCAGGTCGCCGACGGTGCTGTGCGCGGCGAGGAACCGCTGCATCGCGCCCGCGGTCAGCGGCTCCAGCTGCTCGACGGGGCCCGTCTCCGGGGCGACGAGGGGAGTGGCCAGCGGCTGCGGACCGAGCCCGATGCGCACGTGCGCGAAGTCCTCGTCGCCGGGCCGCCGCTCCCACACCCGGCTGCCCTCGGCGACGAGGGCCCACAGCTGCTCGGGGGAGGGGTGCAGGTAGTACTGCGCGTCCCGCTGCCGGCCGGCCGCGGCCACGGCGGACTTGCGCGTCTGCGACAGATAGCTGAGGTAGTCGCGGCGCATGTCGGCCAGCTGGCCCTGGGAGCCGCGGCGGAAGCGGACCACCATCGCCACGGACATCGCCACCGTGGAGGCGATCATGATCATGCCCATGATCTTCATGAACGGCTGGCCGTTCGTGAAGAAGAAGACCACCGAACCGCCCATGCCCAGGGTGGGCAGGAGCTGCATCAGCACGCTCTCCTGGTGCCCCCGCGGCAATTCGGGCGGTGGCTGGACAACGACCTCTTCCGTGGGCACTTCGGACGGTAGCGCCCTAGGGGGGCGCTTCACGACAATCTGGCTCACCGCTCACCAATTCCCTTGCCCGACCCAGGCGTTCCGCCCGCCACCCCGTGTCCGGCGAGCGCAGGCCGCCGCGTGATCCTACTGAGTTCACGCGGCACGGGTGAGCGGTAGGGTGCCGGAAGTTCGCGTGAGCACACGCCGAGTCGGCCGGTCATACCGGGACGAACACCTCGACACAGGGGTGGGAGGACGCCGGAAACCCGCCGTGCGGCACCCGGATCCCCGCACACCGGGCGAACCGGCACGGGACCTTCACGACATAGACGCACCACCACCACTGAGGGGGAGCAGCAGGTGAGCATGACGGCCGCCGCCACCGGCGGACCCGGGACGGGAGCCCCTTCCGGATCCGGCAACGGACTCGGCTTCTGCCGGGTCACCATCGTCGCGCCGGACAGCCGTATCGACGTGGCACTGCCCGACGACGTCCCGGTCGCCGACCTCTACCCGGAGATCCTCCGGCTCTCCCAGCAGAGCCCCGCGGCCGGCGCCCCGGTCGGCTACCACCTCGTCCGCACCGACGGCACCGTGCTGGACAGCGCCCGCTCCTTCGCCGCCCAGCGCATCCTCGACGGCGAACTGCTCACCCTGCGCCCCTTCGCGGAGTCCCTGCCGCCGGCCGTCTTCGACGACGTCGCCGAGGCCGTGGCCTCCTCCGTCGGCAAGCAGCACAAGCTGTGGAGCGGCGACCTGACCCGGGCCGCCGGCCTGGTCGGCGGCGGCGTGCTGCCCGCGCTGCTCGCGTTCGTCGCCTGGACCGCCGACCCGCGCCACGACATGCACGGCCTGGCCGGCATCCTCGCCGCCGTCACCGGCATCCTGCTGGTCGTGCTCTCCGCGGTCCGCGCCCGCGTCTACGACGACCGCGGCTCGGCCGTCGCCCTCGGCCTCGGCGCGCTGCCCAACATCGGCGTCGCCGGCAGCGGACTGCTGCCGCTCGGCGCCGGCGAGGGCATCGGCAGGCTCCAGTTCCTGCTGGCGTGCGCGGCCGTCCTCGTCGCCGCCCTGGTCCTCACCCTCTGCTCACCCCACGGCGACGGCCCCTTCGTCGCCTTCGTGTTCGCCTCGACGGTCGCCCTGGTCGCCGTCTTCGTCGCCACCCTCACCGACTGGGCGCCCAGGGAGACGGCCGCCCTGTGCGCACCGGTCGCCGTCGGCGCGCTCGCCTTCCTGCCCGGCATGTCCATGCGCTTCGCGCGGCTGCCGATCGGCTTCGAGAACCCCAGCGGCGGCGCCCCCCGCTCCGCCTACGGCACCGAGTCCGCCCCGCAGGAGCCGGTGGACGCCGAGCGCGTCGAGGCGCAGGCGCGGCGCGGCCACGAACTCCTGGTCGGCCTGGTCGGCGGCTGTGCGCTGCTCGCGGTCGGCGCGTCGGCGGTGCTGGGATTCTCCGACGACGTCTGGGCCCAGCTGCTCGCCTTCGCCACCGGCGTCGCCATGCTCATGCGCGCGGGCCTCTTCCGCTACACCGCCCAGGTCGCCCCCGTGCTGGCCGCCGGCCTCACCAGTCTGGTCCTGCTCGGCCTCGGCCTCGCCCTCAACCCGCCGCAGCACATCATGCGCGCGGCGCTGGCCGGCGACCGTACCGACCTCGAGATCCGCACCGTCTGGCTGATCGCGGTCATCGCCCTGGCCGCCGCCCTGGTGACGGCCCTGGGGCTGATCCTGCCGCGCGGCGGACTGACCCCGTTCTGGGGCCGCTTCCTGGAGATCTGCGAGGGCTTCGTGGAGTACGCCCAGTACGCGGGTGATCCTCCGCCTTGCGATGCACCGCACCGGACGCCGCGGCCTGATCCGACCTGATCCAAACGAAACCCCCTAGGCGGCCCGCACCCCGGACGGGACCGCGAACAGGAAGGGGCGGCACGCGCGCGCGTGCCGCCCCCTCGCGTTCACCGGGCGACGGCCGGCACACCGCCCGCGCGCCGCCCGCGTGCCGCTCACTGCGCGTCGAGGCCCCCGTTGTGCGCCATCGGCTTCAGGTCGAACTCCCCGTCGCGCGCCCCCAGCACGAACGCGCGCCACTCCGCCTCGGTGTAGCGCAGCACGGTCTCCGGCTCGAGGGAGGACCGCATGGCCACCGCGCCGCCGGGCAGGTACGCGATCTCCACCCGCTCCTCGTGCTGCTCCGTGCCCGGAGCGCAGGTCCACTCGACGCCGGAGATGTCGAGCGCGTACAGCTCGTCCCGCTCCCGCTCCTTGCGCGCCCTGATCTCCGCTTCCGACTCCGCCATGTGCAGCGACCCCTTCCCGAGGTAGGTACGGTCAGGCGCTCACCCTAGTGGCGGGCGCCGCCCCACCAGGCCGCTTCGCCGACCGGGCGCAAGGTCCCCGCCATCGCCTGGTACCCTGAGTGACGGCCGTTCGTGTACGCACCCCCGGAACCGTTCGTTGTTCTCGTTCGGTGTTCCGGAGGCCGCGCCCGGCGGATCCCCGCCTCCCGAGTAACGGAAGCTCCCCCGAGACGCAGACCGGGGGCACTCGGTGGCCAGTCACAGATTGTTGAGGAGTACGCGTGTCGCTCGACGCCGTTACGAAGAAGCAGATCATCTCCGAGTTCGGTACCAAGGAGGGCGACACCGGCTCCCCCGAGGTCCAGGTCGCTCTGCTCTCCCGTCGGATCTCCGACCTGACGGAGCACCTCAAGACCCACAAGCACGACCACCACTCCCGCCGTGGCCTGCTGATCCTCGTCGGTCAGCGCCGCCGCCTTCTCCAGTACCTGGCGAAGAAGGACATCCAGCGCTTCCGTGCGCTGGTCGACCGCCTCGGCATCCGCCGCGGTGCGGCGGGCGCCAAGTAGGACGCCGTGAGGGGAGCGGTTCCCGGAAGATGCCGGGGCCGCTCCCTTTGCCGTATGCGGGGCTCGCCCGCGCACACGGTGACCTCCGCCGTACGAGGCCGTACGGGCGGAAACGTGCGGACTGTCACGCACGCTTTGTAGTGTGGTAGCAGAACGCAATACGCACGACACAGAACGAGGAGGAGCGCACGCAGCCGCCGCCGGTCCTCGGTAGTGGCCCCCGGGGGGAAGCGAGCCCCGGGTGCTTCGATCGAAGACCGGCCCGCACCGCGCGGAGCGCCTCTCCACCACCGTCCCCCTGCCACACGGGCAGCGACGGGACGAAGACGAGGAGAAAACGCTAGTGGAGAACGAGACCCACTACGCCGAAGCCGTGATCGACAACGGCACCTTCGGCACCCGCACGATCCGCTTCGAGACGGGCCGCCTGGCCAAGCAGGCCGCCGGCTCCGCCGTGGCGTACCTGGACGACGACACCATGGTGCTGTCGGCCACCACCGCCTCCAAGAACCCCAAGGACCAGCTCGACTTCTTCCCCCTGACGGTGGACGTCGAGGAGCGGATGTACGCCGCCGGCAAGATCCCCGGCAGCTTCTTCCGCCGTGAGGGCCGTCCCTCCGAGGACGCCATCCTCACCTGCCGCCTGATCGACCGCCCGCTGCGCCCGTCCTTCAAGAAGGGCCTGCGCAACGAGATCCAGGTCGTCGCCACCGTGATGGCGCTCAACCCCGACCACCTGTACGACGTCGTGGCGATCAACGCCGCGTCCGCGTCCACGCAGCTGGCCGGCCTGCCCTTCTCCGGCCCGATCGGCGGCGTCCGCGTCGCGCTGATCCGCGGCCAGTGGGTCGCCTTCCCGACCCACACCGAGCTGGAGGACGCCGTCTTCGACATGGTCGTCGCCGGCCGTGTGCTGGAGGACGGCGACGTCGCGATCATGATGGTCGAGGCGGAGGCCACCGAGGGCACCATCAAGCTGATCGAGGGCGGCGCCGACGCGCCGACCGAGGAGGTCGTCGCCGCCGGTCTCGACGCCGCGAAGCCCTTCATCAAGGTGCTGTGCCGCGCCCAGGCCGACCTCGCCGCCAAGGCCGCCAAGCCGACCGCCGAGTTCCCGATCTTCCTGGACCACCAGGACGACGTCCTCGAGGCCCTGGCCGCCGCGGTCAAGCCCGAGCTGGCCCAGGCGCTCACCATCGCCGGCAAGCAGGAGCGCGAGGCCGAGCTGGACCGCGTCAAGGGTCTGGCCGCCGAGAAGCTCCTGCCGCAGTTCGAGGGCCGCGAGAAGGAGATCTCCGCCGCGTACCGCTCGCTGACCAAGGCCCTGGTCCGCGAGCGCGTCATCAAGGAGAAGAAGCGCATCGACGGCCGTGGCGTGACGGACATCCGTACGCTCGCCGCCGAGGTCGAGGCCATCCCGCGGGTGCACGGCTCCGCGCTGTTCGAGCGTGGCGAGACCCAGATCCTGGGCGTCACCACCCTCAACATGCTCCGCATGGAGCAGCAGCTGGACACCCTCTCCCCGGTGACCCGCAAGCGCTACATGCACAACTACAACTTCCCGCCGTACTCCACCGGTGAGACCGGCCGCGTCGGCTCCCCGAAGCGCCGCGAGATCGGCCACGGCGCCCTCGCCGAGCGCGCCCTGGTGCCGGTGCTGCCGACGCGCGAGGAGTTCCCCTACGCGATCCGCCAGGTGTCCGAGGCCCTCGGCTCCAACGGCTCGACGTCCATGGGCTCGGTCTGCGCCTCCACCATGTCGCTGCTGAACGCCGGTGTGCCGCTGAAGGCCCCGGTCGCCGGTATCGCCATGGGCCTGATCTCCCAGGAGATCGACGGCGAGACGCACTACGTCACCCTCACCGACATCCTCGGTGCCGAGGACGCCTTCGGCGACATGGACTTCAAGGTCGCCGGCACCAAGGACTTCGTGACCGCCCTCCAGCTCGACACCAAGCTGGACGGCATCCCGGCCTCCGTCCTGGCCGCGGCCCTCAAGCAGGCCCGCGACGCCCGCCTGCACATCCTCGACGTGATGATGGAGGCCATCGACCGTCCGGACGAGATGTCCCCGAACGCTCCGCGGATCATCACCGTCAAGATCCCGGTCGACAAGATCGGTGAGGTCATCGGCCCCAAGGGCAAGATGATCAACCAGATCCAGGAGGACACCGGCGCCGAGATCACGATCGAGGACGACGGCACGATCTACATCGGCGCCTCCGACGGCCCGGCCGCCGAGGCCGCCCGCGCCACGATCAACGGCATCGCCAACCCGACGATGCCCGAGGTCGGCGAGCGCTACCTGGGCACGGTCGTCAAGACGACCACCTTCGGCGCGTTCGTCTCCCTGCTGCCCGGCAAGGACGGTCTGCTGCACATCTCGCAGATCCGCAAGCTCGCCGGCGGCAAGCGCGTGGAGAACGTCGAGGACGTCCTCGGCGTGGGCCAGAAGGTCCAGGTCGAGATCGCCGAGATCGACTCCCGCGGCAAGCTGTCCCTCATTCCGGTGATCGAGGGCGAAGAAGGCTCTGACGAGGCGAAGGACGACGCCGAGCAGTGACCTCCCGTAGCTCCAAGGCGACGGCCCGCCCCTCTTCGGAGGCGCGGGCCGTCGCCCGTACCCAAACCCTCATCCAGGGCACCGGCGGCATCGGCACGGTCCGCAAGACCACCCTCCCGGGCGGCCTGCGCATCGTCACCGAGACGCTGCCCTCGGTCCGCTCCGCGACCTTCGGTATCTGGGCACACGTCGGCTCCCGCGACGAGACCCCGTCCCTGAACGGCGCCACGCACTACCTGGAGCACCTGCTCTTCAAGGGCACCGACCGCCGCAGCGCCCTCGACATCTCCGCCGCGCTCGACGCCGTCGGCGGCGAGATGAACGCGTTCACGGCCAAGGAGTACACGTGCTACTACGCGCGCGTGCTCGACACCGACCTGCCCCTCGCCATCGACGTCGTCTGCGACATGCTGACCGGCTCGCTGATCCGCGAGGAGGACGTCGACGTCGAGCGCGGCGCGATCCTCGAAGAGATCGCCATGACCGAGGACGACCCGGGCGACTGCGTGCACGACCTGTTCGCGCACACGATGTTCGGCGACAACGCCCTCGGCCGCCCGGTCCTCGGCACGGTCGACACGGTCAACGCCCTCACCGCCGACCGCATCCGCCGCTTCTACCGCAAGCACTACGACCCGACCCACCTCGTGGTCGCCTGCGCCGGCAACATCGACCACGCCAAGGTCGTACGCCAGGTCCGCGCGGCCTTCGAGAAGGCGGGAGCCTTCCGCACGCCGCGGGCGGAGCCCATCGGCCCGCGCGACGGCCGCCGTACGATCCGCGCCTCCGGCAAGGTCGAACTGCTCGGCCGCAAGACCGAGCAGGCGCACGTCGTCCTCGGCATGCCCGGCCTCGCCCGCACCGACGACCGCCGCTGGGCCATGGGCGTACTGAACACCGCCCTCGGCGGCGGCATGTCCTCCCGCCTCTTCCAGGAGGTCCGGGAGAAGCGCGGCCTCGCCTACAGCGTGTACTCGTACACCTCCGGCTTCGCCGACTGCGGCCTGTTCGGCGTCTACGCCGGCTGCCGGCCCAGCCAGGTGCACGACGTGCTCAGGATCTGCCGGGACGAACTCGACCACGTCGCGCAGAACGGTCTCGGCGACGACGAGATCGCCCGCGCGATCGGCCAGCTGAGGGGCTCCACGGTCCTGGGGCTCGAGGACACCGGCGCGCTGATGAACCGTATCGGCAAGAGCGAGCTGTGCTGGGGCGAGCAGATGTCGGTGGACGAGATGCTGGCGAAGATAGCCGCGGTCACCCCGGACGAGGTCCGCCTCGTCGCCCGCGACATCCTGGGACAGCGTCCGTCGCTGTCGGTCATCGGCCCGCTCAAGGACAAGCAGGCCGGCCGGCTGCACGACGCGGTCGCCTGAAACACCACCGGTTAGGAAGCAGGAACATGAGCAAGCTGCGCGTGGCGGTCCTCGGTGCCAAGGGCCGGATCGGATCCGAGGCGGTCAAGGCGGTCGAGGCCGCGGAGGACATGGAACTGGTCGCCGCCCTCGGCCGGGGCGACAAGCTGGAGACCCTGGCGGAGTCCGGCGCCCAGGTCGCCGTGGAGCTGACCACCCCCGCCTCGGTCATGGGCAACCTCGACTTCTGCGTGCGCCACGGCATCCACGCCGTGGTCGGGACGACGGGCTGGACCGACGAGCGCCTCGCGCAGCTTGAGGGCTGGCTCGCCCAGTCCCCTCGGACCGGCGTGCTCATCGCGCCGAACTTCTCCATCGGCGCCGTACTGACCATGAAGTTCGCGCAGATCGCCGCGCCGTACTTCGAGTCGGTCGAGGTGGTCGAACTGCACCATCCGAACAAGGTGGACGCCCCGAGCGGTACGGCCACCCGCACCGCCCAGCTCATCGCCGAGGCCCGCCGGGCGGCCGGTACGGCGCCCGCGCCGGACGCGACCGTCACCGCCCTGGACGGCGCCCGGGGCGCCAGCGTCGACGGCGTCCCCGTCCACGCCGTCCGGCTGCGCGGCCTCCTGGCCCACCAGGAGGTGCTGCTCGGCGGCGAGGGCGAGACCCTCACCGTCCGGCACGACTCCCTGCACCACAGCAGCTTCATGCCGGGCATCCTGCTCGGCGCCCGCCGCGTGGTGACCACTCCGGGCCTGACGTTCGGCCTGGAGCACTTCCTGGACCTGAGCTGATCCCCGAGACGTCATGCGCGCGAAGATCACCTACCTCGTCACGGCCGCCGTCCTGGTCTTCTACTTCGTCCTGGTCGGCAGCCGCGGCGTCATGCTCATCCAGTCCGGCACGCTCCTCACCGTCACCTTCGGCGTGGCGGTGCTCGTCCTGCCGGTCATCGGCGTGTGGTTCCTGTGGAAGAACACCCAGTTCGTCCGCAAGGCCAACCAGCTCGCCGCCGAACTCGACACCGAGGGCGGCCTGCCGGCCGACGAGCTGAGACGCCTGCCCAGCGGCCGGATCGACCGCGACTCCGCCGACGAGGTCTTCGCCCGGCGCAAGGCCGAGACGGAGGAGTCCCCCGACGACTGGCGCTGCTGGTTCCGCCTCGCCGTCGCCTACCACGACGCCCGCGACACCCCCCGTGCCCGCAAGGCGATGCAACGCGCCATCGCCCTGCACGACGGCAGGCCGCTGGGCGTGTGACGGGCCGGCCGGCAAGGGCGGCCCACGGCGCCCGTTCGCCCGGACCGCCGCACCGGACGGTCATGAGCGGGGGTACGACGAAGGGGCCGGACCGCACGAACGCGGTCCGGCCCCTTCGCCGTACCCCGGGCCGGCCGGAGCAGCCCGGTGCATCCGGGGGTCAGCCGTGCCGCTGCTCCGCCGCCCACGCCTCCACCGCGTCCGCCGCCCGGTCGAAGGCCACCGGCCGGCCCAGGAAGTCCAGACCGTGCGTGGTCAGCAGCGGCGGGGTGTCATCGGCGGACCGGTCCTCGCGGACGAGCACCAGTGCCTGACCCTGCACCGTGCGCGGCAGCCCCAGCCAGCGCACCGGCTGCTGCACCGTCCGCACCGAGACGACCCGGGCCCACGGCACCGTCCGCGTCAGCAGGAAGCCGGTCCGGCGCAACCCGCGCCCGCTCACCCAGACCCCCATGCGCAGCAGCCGCAGCGCGCCCACGACGATCGCCAGACCCAGGACGAGGACCACCGCCGCGGTGGACACCGAGCCGGTCAGCGCGATGAGCACCGCGGCGAACAGGACGAACGAGGCGAGCAGCAGCCACAGCGCGGCCGTGCCCACACGCCAGGGCCCGGGCCGGTAGGGCCGCCGCCAGTGCTCCGGATCGTCGTACGGCAGCGCGCTCCGCGCCACCGTCTCGAAGGCGTGGTCGCGTTCGGCCGTCAGGAAGGGCAGGGGCACGGCTGGTACCTCACTCGGTCCTCGCGTGGGCTGTGCCGGTGAGGCTATCCGGCCGTGATACCGCTCACCAGCCGTGAGCGTCCGGAAGAGTAAGCCCCCCGCGCGACGGCCCCCGCTCAGCGCCCCTGGGACGCCTGGGACTGCTGGGCCGGCGAGGTGGCCGGCGAGGAGAGCGCCGGTGTGCCGACGATCAGGGCTCCCACCAGCCCGGCGACCAGGGTCAGACCCAGCAGCCAGCGTCCGGCCAGCTCGCCGAAGGACGCCCGCGGGCGGGGCGGGGGAGTGACATTGCTGCGGAACCGGTCCGCCTCGGCCAGGAAGGCGAAGGGCACGGGCTCACGCCGACGGAACATGGAGGAAGCACCTCTCCTCTCGGGGTCGAATGTGTGGTCCTCACCGATACAGACGCTCTAGGGGCACAAAAGGTGCCCATGTCGGGAAAACTCGTGCGGCGAGGTCACGGTTCGGGTCCGCGGCGGGTGCCCCGATACAGTGGGCGCGAATCCCAGAAGTGATGGAAGGACCCTCGTGACCAGCACCCCGGACGACGAGTTCAAGATCGATCTGCGCGGTGATGTCACCGTCGAACTGGTCAAGCACAGCGCGACCGACTCCGACGTGCTCTTCGCCGCCCGTGTGTCGACCCTCGGGGAGCAGTCCCTGGACGAGCTGGACAAGGACCCGGAGCGCTCCAAGGGTCTGATCAACTTCCTGATGCGCGACCGGCACGGCAGCCCGTTCGAGCACAACTCGATGACCTTCTTCATCAGCGCCCCGATCTTCGTCTTCCGCGAGTTCATGCGGCACCGGGTGGGCTGGTCGTACAACGAGGAGTCGGGCCGCTACCGCGAGCTCCAGCCGGTCTTCTACGTCCCCGACGAGTCCCGCAAGCTGGTGCAGCAGGGACGCCCGGGCAAGTACGTCTTCGTGGAGGGCACCAAGGAGCAGCACGAGCTGGTCGGGCACGCCATGGAGGAGTCGTACCGCCAGGCGTACGCGACCTACCGGCAAATGCTCGCCCAGGGCGTGGCCCGGGAGGTCGCCCGCTCGGTCCTCCCCGTCGGCCTGTACTCCTCGATGTACGCCACCTGCAACGCGCGCTCCCTGATGCACTTCCTCGGTCTGCGCACCCAGCACGAGCTGGCCAAGGTGCCCTCCTTCCCGCAGCGGGAGATCGAGATGGTGGGCGAGAAGATGGAGGCGGAGTGGGCGAGGCTCATGCCGCTGACGTACGCCGCCTTCAACGCGAACGGGCGTGTGGCCCCGTAGCGAAGCCCTGGGCCCCCCGGGAACGGGCGTACGGATCAGCCGCGCGAAGTGTCCGTATTGCGGCATTAAGAGAAGTTCATCTAGCCTGATCAAACGGACCCGGCACTGCTTGAACCCCCGAGCAGGCAGTGCCGGGCTCCATCTTTGTCCTGACTTTCCCGGCACCCCGCGGGCGCACCGGGCATCGAGCACCGAGTAGCGTGTTACCCATGGCTCCGACCTCGACTCCGCAGACCCCCTTCGGGCGGGTCCTCACCGCCATGGTCACGCCCTTCACGGCGGACGGCGCACTCGACCTCGACGGCGCGCAGCGGCTCGCCGCCCACCTGGTGGACGCAGGCAACGACGGCCTGGTCGTCAACGGCACCACCGGCGAGTCCCCCACCACCAGCGATGCGGAGAAAGCGGACCTCGTTCGAGCCGTCCTGGAGGCCGTCGGCGACCGCGCGCACGTCGTCGCCGGCGTCGGAACCAACGACACCCACCACAGCGTCGAGCTGGCCCGCGAGGCCGAGCGCCTCGGCGCCCACGGCCTCCTGGTCGTCACGCCGTACTACAACAAGCCGCCGCAGGAGGGCTTGTACCGGCACTTCACGGCCGTCGCCGACGCCACCGGCCTGCCGGTCATGCTCTACGACATCCCCGGCCGCAGCGGCGTCCCGATCAGCACGGAGACCCTCGTCCGGCTCGCCGAGCACCCCCGCATCGTCGCCAACAAGGACGCCAAGGGCGACCTCGGCCGGGCCGGCTGGGCCATCGCCCGCTCCGGCCTCGCCTGGTACTCCGGCGACGACATGCTGAACCTCCCGCTGCTCTCCGTGGGCGCGGTCGGCTTCGTCTCGGTCGTCGGCCACCTGGTCACTCCCGACCTGCGCGCCCTGGTGGACGCGTACACCTCCGGTGACGTCGTCAAGGCCACCGAGATCCACCAGAAGCTGCTCCCGGTCTACACCGGCATGTTCCGGACCCAGGGCGTGATGACCGCCAAGGCCGCGCTCGCGCTCCAGGGCCTGCCGGCCGGACCGCTGCGCTCGCCCATGGTCGAGTGCTCGCCCGAGGAGATCGCCCAGCTCAAGATCGATCTTGCTGCGGGCGGGGTACAGCTCTGACAACAGACTTGGCACCACACGGGCTTCACAACTGAATCGGACAACCGCACAGCAGGCCACCGGTGCCTGCACCCATAACGACAACTGCTTCTGCACGAACGTCATGCGCGCCACGTGCCCGACCGGTACGTGGCGCGCGTGGTTGAGGAGGGTCTTTTGAGTCATCCGCATCCCGAACTCGGCCCGCCGCCGCCGCTCCCCAAGGGCGGCCTGCGGGTCACCCCGCTCGGCGGCCTCGGCGAGATCGGCCGCAACATGACGGTCTTCGAGTACGACGGCCGTCTGCTGATCGTCGACTGCGGAGTGCTCTTCCCCGAGGAGGAGCAGCCCGGGATCGACCTGATCCTGCCGGACTTCTCGTCCATCCGGGACCGCCTGGACGACATCGAGGGCATCGTCCTCACCCATGGTCACGAGGACCACATCGGCGGCGTCCCCTTCCTGCTCCGCGAGAAGCCGGACATCCCGCTGATCGGCTCCAAGCTCACGCTCGCCCTGATCGAGGCCAAGCTCCAGGAGCACCGCATCCGGCCGTACACCCTGGAGGTGGCGGAGGGGAACCGCGAGCGCATCGGCCCCTTCGACTGCGAGTTCGTCGCCGTCAACCACTCCATCCCGGACGCCCTGGCCGTCGCCATCCGCACCCCCGCGGGCATGGTGGTGCACACCGGCGACTTCAAGATGGACCAGCTCCCGCTGGACAACCGCCTCACCGACCTGCACGCCTTCGCGCGGCTGAGCGAGGAGGGCATCGACCTCCTCCTCAGCGACTCCACGAACGCCGAGGTCCCGGGGTTCACCCCGCACGAGCGCGACATCTCCAACGTCCTGCGGCAGGTCTTCGGCGGCGCCCGCAAGCGGATCATCGTGGCGAGCTTCGCCAGCCACGTCCACCGCATCCAGCAGATCCTGGACGCCGCGCACGAGTACGGCCGCCGGGTCGCCTTCGTCGGCCGCTCCATGGTCCGCAACATGGGCATCGCCCGCGACCTCGGCTACCTGAAGGTGCCGCCGGGCCTGGTCGTCGACGTCAAGACGCTGGACGACCTGCCCGACCACGAGGTGGTCCTGGTCTGCACCGGCTCCCAGGGCGAACCGATGGCGGCCCTGTCCCGGATGGCCAACCGCGACCACCAGATCCGCATCGTCGACGGCGACACGGTCATCCTCGCCTCCTCGCTGATCCCCGGGAACGAGAACGCGGTCTACCGCGTGATCAACGGCCTGACCCGCTGGGGCGCCAACGTCGTCCACAAGGGCAACGCCAAGGTGCACGTCTCCGGCCACGCGTCCGCGGGCGAGCTGCTGTACTTCTACAACATCTGCCGCCCGAAGAACCTGATGCCGGTCCACGGTGAATGGCGCCACCTGCGCGCCAACGCCGAGCTGGGCGCGCTCACGGGCGTGCCGCACGACCGGATCGTCATCGCCGAGGACGGCGTGGTGGTCGACCTCGTCCAGGGCAAGGCCAGGATCTCCGGCAAGGTCCAGGCGGGATACGTCTACGTCGACGGCCTCTCCGTCGGCGACGTGGGCGAGCCGGCCCTGAAGGACCGCAAGATCCTCGGGGACGAGGGCATCATCTCGGTCTTCGTGGTCGTGGACGCCTCCACCGGCAAGATCACCGGTGGGCCGCACGTCCAGGCCCGCGGTTCCGGCATCGAGGACTCGGCCTTCGCCGACGTGCTCCCGAAGATCACGGAAACCCTGGAGCGGTCCGCCCAGGACGGCGTCGTGGAGCCCCACCAGCTCCAGCAGCTGATCCGGCGGACCCTCGGCAAGTGGGTCTCCGACACGTATCGCCGCAGGCCGATGATCCTGCCGGTGGTCGTGGAGGTCTGACGACCCACCACCGTGCGACGGGAGCGGGGCGCCTCGATTTGCATCGCGGCGCCCCGCTCCAGTACGTTTACGGCTCCGCCCAACCGGGAACCCCAGCACTTCGCGTGCTGGACAAGGTCGCCCGGAGCGGGTGGGAAAACCGGCTCAGAACTTCTGATAAAGTCGGAACCGCCGGAAAGGGAAACGCGAAAGCGAAGACCTGGAAAGCACCGAGGAAATCGGATCGAGAAAAGATCTGATAGAGT
>NZ_JOCB01000091.1 GCF_000718775.1 Streptomyces sp. NRRL S-31 | reverse complement strand
GTCCGCGGCCGGCGGCTCGGGCGACGGTCTCGCCTGACGCGGCCGGGCAGTGTAGACATGGGCACATGGTGCGACTGCCCGGCCGGTCCGCGACCCGGCCGCCCCGAGCGATCGGGCAGCCACGCGCACCGCAGGGCCCGCCGCGCGCGGAAGGCGGTGCGGGCGGCCGCCGGCCGGGCCGGCTCCGGTCGGCGGTGACCGGGCGCAGCGTGGCCGGTCAGGTGTTCCTGCTGCAAGTGGCGATCGTGCTGCTGCTGGTCGTCGCGGCGGTGGTGGCCCAGGTGCTCCAGGTGCGGCACGACAGCGACGTGGAGGCGGCCAACCGTTCCCTCGCCGTGGCCCAGACGTTCGCCAACGCGCCGGGCACGGCGGCGGCCCTGCGCTCCCCCGATCCCTCGGCGGTGCTGCAACCGCGCGCGGAGGCGGCCCGCGCGGCGACCGGTGTGGACTTCATCGTCGTGATGGACACCGACGGCATCCGTTACACGCACCCCCGGGCCGACCGCATCGGCAAGAGGTTCGTCGGCGACATCGCCCCGGCCGTGGCCGGCCGGACGGTCACCGAGCACGTCAACGGCACCATCGGCCCGCTGGTGCAGGTCGTGGTGCCGGTGCGGGACCCGGCCGGCCGGGTGGTGGGGCTGGTGTCGGCGGGCATCACCACCGCGCACGTGGGCGGGACCGCCGACCGGCAGTTGCCGCTGCTGCTGGCCGCGGCGGGCGCCGCGCTCGCGCTGGCCACCGCGGGCACGGCGCTGGTCAGCAGACGGCTGCTGCGCCAGACGCACGGCCTCGGACCGTACGAGATGACGCGGATGTACGAGCATCACGACGCGGTGCTGCACGCGGTCCGCGAGGGAGTGCTGATCGTCGGCGGTGACGGCCGGCTGCTGCTCGCCAACGACGAGGCGCACCGGCTGCTGGACCTGCCCGCGGACGCCGAGCGGCGGCAGGTGCGGGAGCTGGGCCTGGACGACGGCACGGCGGCGCTGCTGGCGTCGGGGCGGGTCGCCACGGACGAGGTGCACCTGGTCAAGGACCGGCTGCTGGCGATCAACCAGCGGCCCACGGACCTGCGCGGCGGCCCGCCCGGCAGCGTCACCACGCTGCGCGACTCCACCGAGCTGCGCGCTCTGTCGGGCCGTGCGGAGGAGGCCCGGGAGCGGCTGAACATGCTGTACGACGCCGGGGTGGGGATCGGCACCAGTCTGGACGTGGCCCGCACCGCGGAGGAGCTGGCCGGCCTGGCGGTGCCCCGGTTCGCGGACTTCGCCACGGTGGACCTGTTCGACGCGGTGCTCAGCGGGGAGGAGCCCCGGCCGGGGACGGTCCTGCGGCGCACGGCCTGCGCGGGCGTCCGGAAGGAGTCGCCGCTGTACACGGTCGGCGAGCGCATCCGTTGGGTGTCCACCGCGCCGCAGGCCCGCGCGCTGGCGACCGGGCAGTCGGTCGTGGTGGCGCGGCTGGGCGAGGACGCCGGCTGGCGGGCGCAGGACCCGGAGCGCACCGAGCGGATTCTGGAGGACGGCATCCACTCGCTGATCACCGTGCCGCTGCGGGCGGGCAGTCTGGTGCTCGGCCTGGCGAACTTCTGGCGGGCTCGGAAGCCGCAGCCGTTCGACTCCGAGGAGGCGGCGCTGGCGGAGGAGCTGGTGGCGCGGGCGGCGGTGTCCATCGACAACGCCCGTCGGTACACCCGCGAGCACAGCATGGCGGTCACGCTCCAGCGCAGCCTGCTGCCGCGTTCGCTGCCGGAGCAGGGCGCCCTGGACCTCGCCTACCGCTATCTGCCGGCCCAGTCCGGGGTGGGCGGCGACTGGTTCGACGTGCTGCCGCTGTCGGGTGCCCGGGTGGCCCTCGTCGTCGGGGATGTCGTGGGGCACGGGCTGCACGCGGCGGCGACGATGGGCCGGCTGCGGACGGCGGTGCACAACTTCTCGTCGCTCGACCTGCCGCCGGACGAGCTGCTGGGCCTGCTGGACGAGTTGGTCGGGCGGATCGACCAGGACGAGACGCCGGCGGACGGCTCGGCCGTGGTGACGGGCGCGACCTGCCTGTACGCCATCTACGACCCGGTGTCGCGGCGGTGCACGATGGCCCGGGCCGGTCATCCGCCGCCCGCGCTGGTGCGCCCGGACGGCGGCGTGGAGTTCGCGGACGTGCCCGCGGGCCCGCCGCTGGGGCTGGGCGGCCTGCCGTTCGAGACGGCGGAGCTGGAGCTGGCGGAGGGCAGCCGGCTGGTGCTGTACACCGACGGTCTGGTGGAGGACCGGGAGCGGGACATCGACGAGGGGCTCGCTCTGCTGGGCGACGCCCTGCGGCGGGCGCCGGGTGCCTCCCCGGAGGAGACCTGCCGTACCGTGCTGGACCGGCTTCCGGCCCGGCCGAGCGACGACGTGGCGCTGATCGTCGCCCGTACCCGGGTGCTGGGGCCGGACCGGGTCGCGCGGTGGGACGTGCCGTCCGACCCGGCCGCGGTGTCCGAAGTGCGGACGTCGGTGACCCGGAAGCTGTCCGAGTGGGGCCTGGAGGAGCTGGCGTTCACGACGGAGCTGATCCTGAGCGAACTGGTCACCAACGCCATCCGCTACGGGCGGGGTCCGATCGGGGTGCGGCTGCTGCGTGACCGCACGCTGATCTGCGAGGTCTCCGACGGCAGTACGACCTCGCCGCACCTGCGGTACGCGGCGAGCACCGACGAGGGCGGCCGGGGCCTGTTCCTGGTGGCGCAGCTCGCCGACCGCTGGGGCACCCGGTACGTCCGGCACGGCAAGGTGATCTGGGCGGAGCAGCCGCTGCCGTGAGCGGCTTCCGCGCGGGGCCGAAGACGGCGGTGGACCGGCGGGGTTCCGGGACGGGCGGCGGACCGGGCCCGTCCCGGGAGCGTCCCGCCGTCCGGGCGGGCGGGGGTCAGCCGCCGCCCAGCCGCGAGCGCAGCAGTTGCTTGCCCAGCTCGGCGCCCTTGCGGCTGTCGGACTGGGCCTTGCGGAAGAGGTCCACGACCTCGTCGTCCTTGTCGCGCTCGGCGTCCTGGATGTACTGCTCCAGGCGCAGGGCGTTGCTGAGGCACGCCTCGACGTACCAGATGAGGTTGTAGTCCTTGTCGCGGGTGCCGGTGACGTCGCCGGTCTCGCTGGTACTGGTCATCCGGGGTCTCCTCCTTCTGTCGACCCTGTGTCGATTCCGCTGGGGGACACCCCGGGTACCCGTGGCCGGCCCACGGACACACCGCCCTCAGCCGAGGGCGCGGTCCAGGTTGAACGCGGCGCTGATCAGGGACAGGTGGGTGAATGCCTGCGGGAAGTTGCCCTGTTGCTCGCCGGTGCGGCCGATCTCCTCGGCGTACAGGCCCAGGTGGTTGGCGTAGGTGAGCATCTTCTCGAAGGCCAGCCGCGCCTCGTCGACCCGGCCGGCCCGGACGAGCGCCTCGACGTACCAGAACGAGCAGATCGAGAAGGTGCCCTCGTCGCCGCGGAGGCCGTCGGGGCTGGCCTGCGGGTCGTAGCGGTAGACGAGGGAGTCGGAGACGAGGTCCTCGGTGAGGGCGTCCAGGGTGGAGAGCCACTTGGGGTCGGTGGGGGCGATGAACTTGGCGAGCGGCATCATCAGCACCGCGGCGTCGAGGACGTCGGCGTCCTCGTACTGCACGAACGCGCCCCGGCGCTCGGACCAGCCGCGGTCCATGATCCGCCGGTAGACCCTGTCCCGGGCCTGGCGCCAGCGGCGGTGGTCGGCGGGCAGCCCGCGGTGGTTGGCGAGGCGGATGGCCCGTTCGATGGCGACCCAGCACATCAGCCGCGAGTACAGGAAGTTCTTGCGTCCGCCGCGGGTCTCCCAGACGCCCTCGTCGGGCTGGTCCCAGTGGTCGCACACCCAGTCGACCAGCTTGCACAGGTCGTCCCACTGCCCGCTGGAGATGGGTTCCGCCCACTTGTCGTAGAGGTAGACCGAGTCGATCAGGGCGCCGTAGATGTCCAGCTGGAGCTGGTCGGCGGCGGCGTTGCCGACCCGGACCGGCGCGGAGCCCAGGTGTCCCTCCAGGTGGCGCAGCTCGCGTTCCGGCAGGTCGGCGCGGCCGTCGATGCCGTACATGATCTGGAGCGGTCCGGAGGCGGCGCCGTCGCCGGGGCTGATGTGCGTGGTCAGGAACTTCATGAAGGCCGCGGCCTCGCCGCTGAAGCCGAGTCTGAGCAGCGCGTAGACGGCGAAGGCGGCGTCGCGGACCCAGACGTAGCGGTAGTCCCAGTTGCGTTCGCCGCCGAGTTGCTCGGGCAGGCTGGTGGTGGGCGCGGCGACGATGGCGCCGGTGGGGGCGTAGGTGAGCAGTTTCAGGGTGAGGGCGGAGCGGTGCACCATCTCGCGCCAGCGGCCCCGGTAGCGGGACTGGTGCAGCCATTTGCGCCAGTAGGCGACGGTGGCGTTGAACTCTTGCTCCGCCTCGGCGTGGGCGCAGCCGCGGGGCATCACGCGCTCGCCGAGCCGGTCGAGGGCGAACACCGCGGTCTCGCCCTCGGCCAGCTTGAACTCAGCCCACGCGTCCCGGCCGTCGGTCTCCACCGTGACGGTCGAGGTGAGCGCCAGGGACAGCTCGGGGGACTCGAAGAAGACCATGCCGTCCACCGCGCGCTGGGTGTGCGGGTCGGCGCCGTAGTTGAAGCGCGGGGCGATCAGGGCGCGGAACGGCACGGTGCCGCGCACGCAGACCAGGCGCCGGATGAGCCGGTGCCGGCGCACCTCGCGGGACTCGTCGCAGCAGACGGGCATGAAGTCCTGCACCTCGCCGACGCCCTCCTCGGTGAAGAAGCGGGTGATCAGCACGTTGGTGTCGGGGAAGTAGAACTGTTTGGTGCGCGCCGGTACGGCGGCGGCCAGCTCGAAGCGCCCGCCGCGCTCGGCGTCGAGGATCGCCGCGAAGACGCTCGGGGAGTCGAAGGAGGGGGAGCAGTACCAGTCGATCGTGCCGTTGGTGCCGACCAGGGCCACGCTGCGCAGGTCTCCGATGAGGCCGTGGTCGGCGATCGGCAGGTAGCGGGGGCTGGGGGCGTCCTCGGCGAACGGCGTCGCGGCCATCGGCGGCCTCCCGGTGAGCGGTGCGGTGCGTCCTCCCCGCCTGCGGAGGTGTTTCCCGGTGTGCGGGAGGTCTCCGGTCCGCGGGGTGTTCTCCAGCTTAAGAGCGAGTGGTTTCGCGTGGCGTGGGAACGCGCTCCCCATCCGCTGCCGGAGCCTTCCGGATGCAGGGTGCGCCGGGGAGGGCAATGGTGAGAGTGTGCCCCGTCCAAGGGCACCGGCACGGATGCGGTCATCCGGACCGAGGAGGAGGCATCATGTCGGCACCCACACCCGAAGAGTCCCGTTCGTCGGACGACGTCCGCACCCCGGACGCCCTGCTCCATTCCGCGCCCGCCAGCGACATCACCCCTGAGGACCTGGTCATGGCGGCGGGCAGGGACGTCACACCGAAGACCCTCGACTGGGCGCGTCGCAAGCTGGAGTCGGAGGGTCCGGCGGCCATCGAGAAGCTGCTGCCCTAGGGCGGGCCGGGGTTCATAGGCGAACAGACCGGTCCGGCGGGACGGGCACCGAACCCGTCCCGCCGGACCGGTCCGCGGGGGTTCGGGGGCGCCATGTGCCGCGTGTCGCGTGCCGTACGCGAGGGTGCGGTGGCCCGGGGTCACTCCGGCAGGTCGGTCTCGTCCGGCACCAGGTGTACCGCGGCCTCCTCGGCTCCCGCCGCTCCCCCGTCGATGCCCACGTCCCGCGCGACCTCCTCCTTGGTGGTGTCGGCGTGGACACCCTCGTCCGGGGCGACCAGGCGGCCCGCGCGGGCTCCGCCCGCCTCCGGGTCGACCGGCTCGCCCTCGCCGCCGGGCAGGTCGCCGATCTCGTCGCCGGCCGGCGGGGTCACGTCCGGGACCTCCTGGCCGAGCCGTTCGTCCAGGGACTCCCCCTCGTGCTGCTCGGCGGCGGTGACGCCGTGCCGGGTGACGCCCAGCGGACGCTCGGGCGGGGAGTAGCCCTCGTCGAGGATGTCGTCGTAGGTGCGCTCGCCGACCGCGTCCTGGAGGTCCAGGGGTCCGGCGTCCTCCTGCTCCTCGTTGGAACCGGTGGGCTGGTAGGCGTCGTCCGCCATGGGGGTCTGCTCGGACGGCTGGTCGCTCATGGTCGCCTCCTTCGGGATGCGCGGTCGGTCCCGGTCCGCGTTTCCCGTGGGCGGATCATTAATCCCGCCGGCACGGCCGGCGGGGCCTGGTCGAGGCGCGCGCCGGGAGGGCTCGGCGCCGGCGCTGAGGCGCGACGGTACGGCCGGCGGCGGCACGGCCGGCGGGCCGGCCCTGATCCGCTCCCGCCGCGTCACAGGAGCCGAGGACGCGGTGCCGGGCCGGGCGCGGTGCCGGACCGGGCGGGGAGGGCGGAGCGGGATCAGGGCGGCCGTCGCGGGGGCTCCCCTCCGGTTGGCGCGGTCCCGGTCGCGCTCCCAGCCTTGTGCCATCCGCCCGCTGCTGCAACCGATGTGCAGTAAAGGGCGCGGCAGACCTTTCCCATGGGGAGGGAAAGCCCCCGGGACGGGTGGGCAGGCCCCCGGACCGATCCGCCCGTCCGCCGATCCGCCCGTCCGCCGATCCGCCCGTCCGCCGATCCGCCGGTCCGCCGGTCCGCGGCGCCGGGCGGGGGTCATCCGGTGGGCAGGGCCTCCCGCAGCGCCCGCGCGGTGCCGGCCGGGTCGTAGTCCTCGGGGACGCCCGGGACGAGGACGATGTCGCCGTCGATGTGCCGCGAGCGCAGCGGTGCGATCTCCTGGTAGGCGGGCGAGTCCCACCAGGCGCGGGCCTCGGCGATGCCGGGGAAGCCGATCACCACCACGTGTCCGGGCCAGCCGCCCTCCTTGACCTCGTGCCGTGCGCCGTGCACCAGGAAGCGGCCGCCGTACGGCTCGAAGGTGGCGGTGATCCGCTCGATGTACTCGGCGATCTCCGGGTGCGGGGCGGCTTCCCTCAGGTGCGCGATGGCGTAGGCGGGCACGGTGTCCTCCGATCGGCTGCGGCGGGCTCGGTACGCCCCGATCGTGGCAGCCGGGCGCGCCGGAAGCGATGACCTGCGGGGTAAGCGGCGCCCCCGGGCCCGGTCCGCCGGTCCCGGGGGCGCCCGCCGCCATGGCCGCCCGGGTCAGAGCGCGGCCTGGGGTCCGTCCGGGTCAGCGCGCGGCGCGAGGTCCGCCCGGTTCAGAGCACGGCCTGGGGTCCGTCCGGGCGGGTGGCGCGCTGCCGGACCGTCTCGTGGCTGAGTTCCCGGGTCTCCGTCTCCGGCAGCCGCTCGAAGCCGTCCTCGGTGATGACCGAGACGATGGGGAAGATACGGCGGTTGAGGTCGGGGCCGCCGGTGGCCGAGTCGTCGTCCGCCGCGTCGTACAGCGCCTGGACGGCGGCGAGGGCCGCTTCCCCGCGGGTCAGGTCCGGCCGGTACAGCTTCTTCAGGGCGCCCCGAGCGTACGGGGAGCCGCTGCCCTCGGCGTGGAAGCCGCGTTTCTCGTACAGCCCGCCGGCCGCGTCGAAGCTGAAGATCCGGCCGCGTCCGCCGTCCGGCGCGGCCAGGTCGTAGCCGACGAGCAGGGGGACGACGACGAGGCCCTGCATGGCCTGGGCGAGGTTCTGCCGGATCATGGCGGCGAGGCGGGCCGCCTTGGCGCCCAGGGTCATCGGGATGCCCTCGATCTTCTCGAAGTGGGCCAGCTCCACCTGGTAGAGCCGCACCATGTCGAGGGCGAGACCGACGGTGCCGGCGAAGGCGACGGCGGTGTGGTCGTCGGCCGGGTGCACCTTCTCCAGGTCGCGCTGGGCTATGAGGTTGCCCATGGTGGCCCGGCGGTCGCCCGCGATCAGCACGCCGTCGCGGTAGGTCAGGGCGAGCACGGTGGTGCCGTGCGGGAACCGGTCGGGTGCCACCCGGGCGCCCGTCGGCAAGGGAGGTGCGGTGGGCAGCAGCCCTGGGCGGTAGGCGGCCAGGAAGTCGGTGAAGGACGACGTCCCCGGTGTGAAGAAGGCGTCGTCCGGCAGGCCCCCGCTGTCGTTCCCCGGCATGGCTTCCCCTCCTGGTGCTCCCGGCAGTACCCGTCTCCTACCTGAAGTGGACGGCCGGGAAACTCCCCGGCGCTCAGAGGAACTTGCGCCGTACCAGCACCACGAGCACCAGCAGGCCGGGGAGCAGCGGCAGCCAGACGGTCAGCAGCCGGTAGCCGAGCACGGCGGACGCGGCGGCGCCACCGGGGGCGCCGGCGGCGGTGAGGGCGAGGGCCAGCGCGGCGTCCAGCGAGCCGAGACCGCCCGGGGTGGGCAGCAGGGCGGCGGCGCTGCTCGCCGCGAGGTAGAGCAGCGCGACCTGGAGCGGGGCGAGCGGTACGCCGACGGCCCGGGTGACGGCGACGAGGACCAGCGCGTGCAGTGCGGCGAAGGCCAGGGAACCGCCCCACAGGGCCGCCGCGCGCGACGGGCGGGCGTGCAGGGTGCGGATGTCGGCCAGTACGGCGGCGAGCGCCCGCCGGCACCGCGACCACAGGGAGGTGACCAGCAGGACCGCCGCCGCCACCGCGCCGAGGAGGGCGGCGACGGCCACCGGGGAGAGGTGCGGGAGGCGCAGCAGGCCCGGGCAGGCCGGGGCGAGCAGCGCGATCAGTGCCAGGCGGACGGCGGCGCCCGCGGTGGTCTTGACCGCCAGCGCGCCGGCCGCGCGCCCGGCCGGCAGCCCGCAGCACATCAGGAAGCGCACGTTCACGGCGCCCGCGCCGAGTCCCGCGGGCAGCAGGTGGTTGACGGCGGAGGCGGCGAACTGGGCGGCGAGCAGCCGGGCGCCGGGCAGTCGCCGTACGACGGCGCCCTGCTGGGCGAGTGCGGAGGCCGCCCAGGTGGTGAGGGCCGCCGCCGCGCCGGCCAGCAGCCAGCCCTGGTCGGCGGCGGCGAGCCGCTCGGCCGCGTGCCATACCGCGGGCCGGTACCGGTGGGCCAGGTAGAGCGCGCCGAGCAGTACGGCGAGGCAGCCGGCGGCGTGCCAGCGAAGGCGCCGGCGGCCGAGGGAGGCGGTGAGGCCGGCCGGGGACGTCATGCGCCGGCGCCCGGTACGACGTAGTACAGCCGCACCGCGCCGACGGCCGTGGAGGGCCAGTCGCGGGCGTAACCGGGCGGCGCGGACCCGGCCGGCACCAGCGTGGCGACCGGCATCCGGCGGGCGGCCCGGGCGATGCCCTCCGGTGTGGAGTCGGCGTTGGGGCCGGACGTCGCGGCCGAGGCGCAGCCGGCGGCGTACGCCACCGGAAGGGCCTCGTGGCCGGCGACCAGACAGGGCGGGCGGACCCCTCGGCGGTTCAGTTCGGTCGCGGTCCGGGCCCAGGCCCGGTGCGCGCCGGTGGCTCCGGTGACGACCCGTCCGAGGACACCGAGCTGCGCACCGAGATGTACGGCCAGGCCGGCGCAGACCAGCACCAGGACGCCTGGGCGCACGGCAGTGCGCCGGGCCGGTCCCGGTTGCCGGCTCCGGCGCCGAACCGCACCCGGCGCGGCGCAGGGGGCCCCGTTCCTGCCCGGAGCCGGGGGCACATCCGGCGCGGCTCCGGGAGCCCCGCTCCGGTCCGAGGCCGGAAGCACACCCCGCGCCGCGCCGGGAGCCCCGCTCCGGTCCGGAGCCGGAGGCACATCCGGCACAGCGTCGGGAGACCCGCTCCCACCCGAAGCCGGAGGCGCCCCCCGGGTCGGCCACGAGAGTCGGCTCCGCGCCGGGCCAGGCGCCCGGAACCTGGCCGTCCGCCCGGCCGGGTCCGGCGCCGGACCCGCTCCCCGGCTCCGGGTGGCGTACCACGCGGTCCGCGAGGCCGGGCGGATGACCGGGTGACGGGTGGTCAGCGCGGCTGCGAGGGCGTCGGCGACCGGGATCGCGAGCAGGGCGTAGGCGGGCAGCAGGAAGCGGGGGGCCGCGTAGCCGATCAGGAAGAGGTAGGGGAAGGCGGCGGTGGCCGCGCAGGCGAGCGGCAGCGCCGTGGCCGTCGTGCGCCGGGCGCGGACGGCGACCGCCAGGGCGAGCCCGGCGAGCGGGAGCAGCGCGAACCACCAGAGGGTCAGCAACGGGTGCGGCAGGGCGCCGGCGCACGGCCGGCACAGCGTCCGGCCGCCCAGCGCGCGCAGTTGGTCCACGACGGCGAGATGCCAGCCGAGGCCGCCCTGGATCGCCGAGCCGTCGGCCAGCCGGCGGGCCAGGCCGCCGTAGCCGGTGTACGCCTCGATCACCCACTCGGCGGCGCCCACGGCGAGTCCGGCGAGCAGGACGAGCAGCGCCCGGCGCCGGCCGCGCCGCAGCCCCGGGACGAGCAGGGGCAGGCACACCCAGACCGCGTCCACCGGCCGCATGCACGCCATCAGCGCCGTGCTCGCCGCCAGGCCCCACGGGGCGGCCCGGTCGGCCCGGTCGGCGCCGGTCCGCAGGAAGCAGGCGACGGCGGCCAGGGCGCCGACGGCGACCCAGAGGTTCGGCATGGCCTGGGGGCCGTAGAACAGGGTCGTCCACAGGGAGGCGAACAGGCCGCCGGCCAGGGCGAGTACGGGGATCGGGAAGAGGCCCCGCCAGGCGCGCAGCGCCAGGAACAGGGCGAGGCCGGACAGGAGGGCGAGGTAGACGCGGAGCAGCGGCGTCGAGGACGACCAGGAGGCGACCGGTGCGACCAGCAGGGACACGCCCCGTGCGCGGGGGGCGCTGAAGAAGGACGCCGGGGCGTGCCGGCCGACCTGGCTGACGTAGACCGTCTCGTCCCAGCCGAGCCCCATGCCGGGCCGTACGAGCAGCAGTTGGGCGAGGGTGAAGGCCGCGGCGACGGCCGCGAGAGGCCATGCGGCGCGGACGGCCCCGGCGGACCGGCGGCGCGGGCGCCCGCGGCTCACCGCGTCGAGTGTCGCGTGGCTGCTGCCGGCCATGACCACCCCTCGGTCCCCACACAGGTCGTGGGGTCCACTGTCACCCCGCGGCCTCCGGGTCCGGGGTGCCGGCGCGGGACGACACGGCCGGGCCGGCCCGGATCACCCGGCCGTACCCGGCTGACGGGGCCATCCGGCCGACGGCACTACGCGCTGTGAGGTCGGGTCATGGCCGGCACAGGGCCCCGTGGCGCGGAGCGGCGCGGGGCGGGGAAGCCGGAGGGCGAGGTGCCGGCCGTCCTCCGGGCCACGGAGCGGCCGCTGACCCGGCGCGGATCCGGCAGGAGATCGGTGGCGGGCCGGCGTACGACACGGTCCACACGATTCTCGAACATACGTACGACAAAGGGCTGGTGCCGCGGGACGCCGACGGGCGGCGCGGTGCGTGCCGGCCGGTCAGGAACGCGGCCGAGCCGACGGCCCAGGCGATGCGCGAGGCCCCCTGGGCCGGGGGCCGGACCCGATACCCGATCGGCGCCCTCCGGCTGTCCGTGACCGGACCGAGCGGCGAGGAGGAGCGGGCGCCGCGCGCACCGCTCGCCGAGGGCGACGTCTGAGACGGCCGCCGTGGGGGCGCGGTGTGCGGCGCACCGCGCGGCCGGTCACGGACGTGTCCGCGACCGGCGACGGCGCGTGCTCCCGGGCGGTTCAGCCGGCGTTCGGCGCGCGGTGCGGCGGCTGTCCGGGGGCGGGTCGACGGGTCGTCGGCGGTACGGCCCGGACGGCCGGCTCGTCGGTGCTGACGGTCAGCGGCTCGCCGTGGTGGCGGAGCGTCAGCGGCTCGCCGTCCAGCAGCGCGTACGTCACCTTGTCCGCGCCGATGTCCACGCGCAGCCGGCGCCCGCGGAACTGGAGGTGGAAGGCGAGCCGGCGCAGCCGTTCGGGCAGCCGGGGCGCGAACCGGAGCCGGTCGTCGTCGCGGCGCATGCCGCCGAAGCCCGCGACCAGCGCCATCCAGGTGCCGGCGAGCGAGGCGATGTGCAGCCCGTCCCGCGTGTTGTGCTCCAGGTCGTGCAGGTCCATCAGCGCGGCCTCGGAGGTGTAGGCGTAGGCGAGGTCCAGATGGCCGGTCTGGGCGGCGATGACGGCCTGGCAGCAGGCGGACAGGGAGGAGTCGCGGACGGTCAGCGGCTCGTAGTAGGCGAAGTTCCGGGCGATCTGCTCCTCGTCGTGCTCGCGCTCGAAGTAGTCGCCGCAGGTGTACATGGCGAGCACCAGGTCGGCCTGTTTGACGACCTGTTTGCGGTACAGGTCGAAGTAGGGGAAGTGGAGCAGCAGCGGGTACTGGTCGGCGCGGGTGCCGGCGAAGTCCCACCGCTGGTAGCGGGTGAAGCCGGCGTGCTGTTCGTGGACGCCGAGTTCGGTGTTGTAGGGGATGTGCATGGCGTCGGCGGCGTCCCGCCAGGCGGCGCTCTCCTCCTCGTCGACGCCGAGCCGCCGCGCCTCGCCGGGGTGGCGTTCGGCGGCGTCGGCCGCCGCGCGCAGGTTCTGCCGGGCCATCAGGTTGGTGTACGTGTTGTCGTCGGCGACGGCGCTGTACTCGTCGGGGCCGGTGACGCCGTCGAGGTGGAAGACGCCGTGGCTGTCGTGGTGGCCGAGCGACCGCCACAGCCGGGCGGTCTCCACCAGCAGCTCCACGCCGGCCTCCCGCTCGAAGCCGGTGTCGCCGGTGGCCTCGACGTACCGGACGACGGCGTCGGCTATGCCGGCGTTCACGTGGAAGGCGGCGGTGCCGGCCGGCCAGTAGGCCGAGCCCTCGGGGCCGGCGATGGTCCGCCAGGGGAACGCGGCTCCGGCGAGCCCCAGCTGGGCCGCGCGTTCACGGGCCTCGTCCAGCGTGCCGTGGCGCCAGCGCAGCGCCTCGGCGACGGCCTGGGGCGCGGTGTGGGTGAGCACGGGCAGGACGAACATCTCGGTGTCCCAGAAGGCGTGTCCGTCGTAGCCGGAGCCGGTCAGCCCCTTCGCCGGGATGGCGCGCCGTTCGGCGCGGGCGCCGGCCTGGAGGACGTGGAACAGCGCGAACCGGACGGCCTGCTGGATCTCCTCGTCGCCCTCCACCTCGACGTCGGCGCGGGACCAGAAGTCGTCCAGGCGGGCCCGCTGGCCGGCGAGCAGGCCCTCCCAGCCGTCGTGCGCGGCGGCGGCGAGGGCGGCGTCGACCTGGTCGGCCATCGCGGGCAGCGACCGGGTGCCGGACCAGCCGTGCGCGACCAGTTTCTCCACCCGCAGCGTCTGCCCGGGTTCCAGCACGGAGGTGACGGTCAGCCGGGCCACGTCGATGCCGCTCTCGCTGCGGCTGGTGGTGCGCTCGGGGCCGGTGACGACGTGGTCGGCGGCCACGGCGACCCTGAGGCCGCTGCGCCGGGTGCGGTGGACCAGCCGCAGCCGCTCACCGGAGGCGAAGCCGTCCTCCTGCTCCAGCGGCGACTTCAGCGCCTTGGCGGCGCGCGGGTCGCCGTCGGATTCCGGCAGGCTCTCGTTGGCGACCAGCTCGGACTGGATCACCACCCGGCTGGTGCTGCCGACGGCCTCCACCTCGTACGCCACGGCGGCGACCGCCCGCTGGGTCAGCGACACCAGCCGGGTGGAGCGCACCCGGACCGTGGAACCGGCCGGGGAGGTCCACTCGCAGGTCCGCTCCAGCACCCCGCGGCGCAGGTCCAGGACGCGCTCGTGGGTCACGAGGCGGCCGTAGCGCAGGTCGAACGGCTCGTCGTCCACCAGCAGCCGCAGCACCTTGCCGTTGGTGACGTTGATGACCGTCTGCCCGGACTCCGGATAGCCGTAGCCGGCCTCCGCGTACGGCAGCGGGTGCACCTCGTGCACGCCGTTGAGGTAGCTGCCGGGGAGGCCGTGCGGCTCGCCCTCGTCGAGGTTGCCGCGCCAGCCGACGTGCCCGTTGGACAGGGCGAACACCGACTCGCTCTGGGCGAGGACATCGAGGTCGAGGGCGGTCTCCCGGACGGTCCACGGCTCCACGGCGTACGACCGCTCGGTGATCACTGCTCGCCTCCCAGCTCGGCCAGGTCCCGCACGACGACGCTGGCGCCGTGCGCGTACAGGGCGTCGGTCTGTCCCACCCGGTCCACGCCGACGACGTATCCGAAGCCGCCCTCGCGGCCCGCGTCCATGCCGGCCAGCGCGTCCTCGAAGACGGCCGCGCGGGACGCCTCGACGCCCAGGTCGCGGGCGGCGGCGAGGAAGGTGTCGGGGTGCGGCTTGCCCGGCAGCTTCCGCTCGGCGGCCACCACGCCGTCGATCCGCACGTCGAAGAAGTGCTCGGCGCCGACGGCCCGCAGCACGTCCCGGCAGTTGGCGCTGGAGGAGACGATCGCGGTGCGCAGTCCGCGGGCGCGGACCGCCTCCAGGTAGCGCAGGGTGCCCTCGTACGCCTCGACTCCCCCGGTGCGGATCTTCTTCAGCAGCAGTTCGTTCTTGCGGTTGCCGAGGCCGTGCACGGTTCGGGCGTCCGGCGGGTCGTCGGGGCCGCCCTCGGGGAGGCTGATACCGCGCGAGTCGAGGAAGGCCCGCACGCCGTCGGCGCGGGGGCGGCCGTCGACGTACTCGTCGTATTCGGCGGCGGCGTCGAACGGCCGCCCCTGCTCTCCCTCGTAGTCCCGCAGGAACGCGTCGAACATCTCCTTCCAGGCCGCCGCGTGCACGACGGCGGTCTTGGTGACGACCCCGTCGAGGTCGAAGAGACATGCCTGGATGGTGTCGGGCAGACCGAGCTGAGTCATACTCAGCACTCTTCCCCATCCGGAGCGCTCCAGTGGGTGGCGCACGCCACACGCGTCGGAAACGAGCGGTGGCACACTCTGTCCTTGTGCCCCTGACCTTCGACGACCTCGTCCTCCGCGCCCGCGCCCTGTCCCACGGCGGCCGGCGCGCCCTGCTCGGCATCGCGGGCGGCCCCGGCTCGGGCAAGACGACGCTGGCCGAGCGGCTGGTGGCCGCCCTGAACGGCGACGGCCCGCCGTGGGCCGCGCACGTGCCCATGGACGGTTTCCACCTAGCCGACGCCGAGCTGGAGCGGCTGGGCCGCGGGGACCGCAAGGGCGCGCCGGACACGTTCGACGCGGCCGGGTACGCGGCGCTGCTGCGGCGGTTGCGCGAGGAGACCGACGAGGTGGTGTACGCGCCGGGCTTCGAACGGGTGCTGGAGCAGCCGCTCGCGGGCGCGATCCCGGTGCCGCCCGGAGCCCGGCTGGTCGTGACCGAGGGCAACTACCTGCTGCTGACGGAGGGACCCTGGGCGCGGGTGCGGCCCTGCCTGGACGAGGTGTGGTTCTGCGAGATACCCGAGGAGGAGCGCGTCCGCCGGCTGGTCGCCCGGCACGAGGAGTTCGGCAAGGACCACGCGGCGGCCGTGGCCTGGGTACGGGGCCCGGACCAGCGCAACGCCGACCTGGTCGCGTCGACACGACCACGAGCGGACCTGCTGGTGCCGGGGGCCGTGCTGTCCTCGGGGGGCTGACGGGGGCTGCGGGAGCGCCCGCGCGGGCATTCGGGTGGGCATTCGCGGGGGCGTTCGCGGGGCGCACACGGGGGTTGCGGGGGCTCCCCACCGGCCGCCGGGGCGGCCCCAGGCGGGGCGGCCACCGACTGCCGAGGCGGCCCCAGGCGGGGTGACCACCGGCTGCCGAGGCGGCCCCAGGCGGGGTGACCGCCGGCCGCAGGGGCGTTCGCCGAGGGGCCCCCGGCCGCCGGGGTGTTCGCCGGAGGGTGACCGTCGGTCGCAAGGGTGCCCGCGAAGGGCGACCGTCGGCCGTCGGGGCGCCGGTTCGTTCGCCCGCGGTCGCCCGTTACGGCAGCGCGCCGGTCGCGGCAGCCGGCCGATCACGGACGCGCTGCGGCCGGGCGGGCGCGCGGGTGGTGTGGGTGCGCGAGCCGCCGCCGGGGGGGCGGACTCCGCCGGAGGCGAGGTGCGTGCGAGGCCGGCGGGGGCGTTCCGGCCGCCTGTGCCGGCCGTCCCGACCCCCCTGGTCACAACGGTCGGTGAGCTATGTTGAGTGCTCGTGGCAGACAAAGGAGGCCGACCGGTGCCCTCGCCGCAGCAGGCCCGCGCACAGGCATCAGCGATCACCTCGGGCAAGACCGTGCCCGACGCCGAAGCCGCCCCGACCTCCCGGCTCAGGGAACTCTTCGACGGCCCCCGTCTGTCGCCGGGGCAGCGGCGCATCGCGCAGTACCTGATCGAGCACATCACCGAGGCCGCGTTCCTGTCCATCACCGAGCTGGCCGACCGGGTCGGGGTGAGTCAGCCCTCCGTCACCCGGTTCGCCGCCGCCGTCGGTTTCAGCGGCTACCCCGCGCTCAGGGAGCGGCTCCAGGCGATCGCGCTGAGCGGTCTGGCCGGCGGGCCCGGTGAGGAGAACCGGGCCAACGAGCTCCAGGCCGCCGTCGACGCGGAGATCGAGAACCTGGAGAACCTGCGGCGCGACCTCGCCGACCCCGACCGGGTGATCGACGTCGGCCGCGCACTGTCCCGCTCCACCCCGCTGACCGTGCTGGGGCTGCGCATCTCGGTCTCGCTCGCGGAGTACTTCGGCTACGCCGCCCGCCGTATCCACCCGGACGTGCGGCTGGTGACCCGGGGCGGCAGCGTGGCCTACGACGCGCTGTCGCAGGCCCGCGAGGCCGGCGGCAGCTGGGTGCTGGCCTTCGCCATGCCCCGGCACTCGCAGGAGACCCTGAACGCCGTCCGGGTGGCGCGCGGCGCGGGGCTGAAGGTGGCCCTCGTCACCGACCTGGCGCTGGGTCCGCTGGCCGACGAGGCCGACGTCACCTTCGCCACCGGCACCGGTTCCCGGCTGGTGTTCGACTCCTACGCGGCGCCCGGGGTGCTGGCCGCGGCGCTGCTCCAGGCCATGACCGACGCCGACCCGGAGCGCACCCAGGCCCGGCTGGAGAAGTACGAACAGCTCTCGGAGCAGCACCAGTTCTTCCTGCGGGACTGAGGCGTGCCCGCACCGGCGCCGTCGTGGCGGCGGATCCTTCCGGACGGGCCGCCCATCCGTGAAGATCTTGCGGTCACCCACCCCCCTGAACAGGGATCATTCCCCACATATCCCTACTGAATGTTTTCATACTCCTTGAAAAGCGATCGGTATATATAAATACTGCTCGGGCGCGGCCGGGACCGCCTCCGAACCCGTCGACCGCCCTTACGACGCCGCCCACCGGAAGCGATGATCATGCCCTTGACCAGCACGCGCATCAGCCCCGACTGGCCCTGTCAGGTCAAGACGCCGGGCAGCTACGACTGGGAGCGCTCGGCGGCCAAGTGGCTGCGCGAGCTGATCCCCGCGCGGTACGCCAGCTATCCGGCGCTCATCCGGCACCCCGTCCTGCTCGCCCGGCACGCTCAGCTCCAGGTGCAGCAGGAGGTGCGGGTGGCCCGGACCGCCCTCCAGACGGCGCGGGCGGAACTGCCGGTGCTCGGACTGCCCGAATCTGTGATCGAACACACGATCAAGCTGTACGCGGCCGAGGTCCTCCAGTTGCAGCACATCGCGCGCAGCGTCCGCGCGGTCAGCGAGGCCCTGGCCGGCCGCGGCGGCGTCCGTTGACCCCACCGCCCGCCGCCCCCGGTCCCGTATCCCCCGGCCGGCCCCGCCGCCGTGCGCGCCGCCGCCCCGGAACCGGCCGGTCCCTTCCCGCCCGGCCCCTTGTCCGCGCCTGACGCGCCCGTACCGGGGCAGGGGCGCTCGGTACCCGGCAGACGAGTGATCGAGCGGGCCGAGGTGTGCAATGCTCGTCGCGTGACGAGCGAGCCCCTGCCCCCGGTCGACCGGGACACCAGCGCCGAGCTGGCGGCGCTGGCCAAGGTCGTGGCCCGGCAGCGCGCCGAGATGGAACGGCTGCGGGACCTGACGGCGACCTCGGCGGTCCTGGAACGGGCCAAGGGCGTACTGATGGCCGTCACCGGCTGCACCCCGGACTCCGCGCACCAGGAGCTGCTCCAGCGCGCCAAGGACGGCAACCGCACCCTCCTCGAACAGTGCTGGCTCACCCTGGGCGCGCTGCCCCCCAGGGAACACCCCGCCCCCCAGGCGGCACCGCCGCCCGGCGCGCCCTCCGCCGCCGCCTCCTGGGCGAGCGTGCCCGCCGGCCCCCGCGACCTCGGGGACCTGCTGGGACGCCTCGGCCGCGACCTGGTCGGGGTCGGCTCGCCACACGAACTGGCCGACTGCCTGCTCGACCACCTGGCGCACGAGGTGGACGCCGACGCGGTGCTGCTGTACGAGCGGCTGCCCGAGGGCGGACTCGGACTGATCGGGTACGCCGGCGTCGACCCGACCCTCGCCGCCCAGTGGCGCCAGATCCCGCCGGTGACCGGCGTGCCCGCGCTGGAGACCCTCCAGGACGGGGAGCCGCGCTGGCTGGAGTGCCCCGACGAGGACCACGCGCGCTACGTGCTCATCGGGACCCCTCCGGACCGGTGGCCCACCCGGGCCTGGCTGCCGGTGCCGGCCGGTGACGCCGCGCACGTCGCCCTCGGGGTGCTGCGCCGGTCCGGTGAGCGCTTCACACCGCTGGAGCGGGAGCTGCTGCGGGCCGTGGCCCGGCTGTGCGCGGGCCGGCTGTGGGCCTTCGACGCCCCGCACACCGGCACGGCCGGCGGTCTCCCGCAGACCGCGCAGGCGGTGTTCGACGCGCTGCCGGGCGCGGTGATCATGCTGTCCCCGCTGCGTGCCGCCACCGGCGAGGTGGAGGACTACCGCATCGTCGCCGCCACCCCGGAGGCGGTCGACGTGTTCGGCCGGACCGGCCGGGACATGGTCGGCAAGCACGTCCTGGAGAGCTACCCGTCGGTCGCGGGCGAACCGCTGTGGCAGGGCTACCTGAGGGCGCTGGAGACCGGGGAGCCGTTCGAGGGCGAGCCGTTCGCCTACCAGGACGTGATCGGCGAGGTGCCCGTGACCGTCACCTACACGGTGCGGGCGGCCCGGCTGGGCGAGGGCCTGGTCGTCTCCTGGCTGCGCCACGACCCGGTGGAGCGCCAGGAGCAGCGCCTGGCCGACGTGCAGCGGCTCGGCAACCTCGGCTGGGCCAACTGGAACCTGATCACCCAGGAGATCTCCTGGTCCGCGCAGACGTACGCCGTGCTCGGCCGGCACCTCCGGGAGCGGCCGGTCCGGCTGGAGCGGCTGCCCGACCTGGCCCTGCCGGAGGACAAGGGTCCGCTCGCCCACGCGATCGCCGAACTCCTCTCGCACGGGCGCGCCTTCGACGTGCCGTTCCGGACCGAGACGTCCGGGGGTGTCCGGCATCTGCGGATGGTCGCGGAGGCGGTCATGGCCTCCGACGGCACCCCGGTCGAGGTGCACGGGTTCGTCCAGGACCTCACCGCGCAGCGCAGCGCCGAGCTGGCGCTGGTGGAGAGCGAGCGGGCGATGCTGCTCCAGCGCGGCATCCTCCAGGCGGAGCGGGCCCTGGCCGCCCGGTTGCAGCACGCCCTGCTGCCGCTGCCGGACAAGCCCCGGCAGCTGGCCGGGCTGCGCATCGAGGTCGCCTACCTGCCCGCGCAGGCCGGCATCCACGTCGGCGGCGACTGGTTCAGCGCCATCGAACTGCCCGACTGCGACGCGCTGTTCGTGGTCGGCGACGTGGCGGGGCACGGCATCGACGCCGTGGCCACGATGGCCCAGCTCCGGTTCACCGCGAAGGGCATGGTCAGCACCGGTTCCTCGCTGACCGGGGCGCTGGCGCGGCTGAACCAGCTGCTGCTGCACTCCCGGGACGGCCTGATCACCGCCACCATGGTCCTGGCCCGCTACGACCCCGCCCGGCGCGTCCTGGCCTGGGCGCAGGCCGGGCACCCGCCGCCGCTGCTGGTGCGCCGGGGCGAGGCGCGCTTCCTCGACCGTCCCCTCGGCATGCTGCTCGGCGCGACGGGCGCCCCCGTCTACGAGGCGCTGGAGCTGCGGCTGGAACCCGGCGACCGGCTGCTGCTCTACACGGACGGTCTGGTGGAGCGCCCGGGCGAGGGTCTCGACGCGGGCTTCGCCCGGCTGGCCGAGGCGGTGCGCGGCCATGGCGCCGGCGACTCCGGTTCGCTGGACGCCGTGCTCGCGACGATGCTCGCGGACGAGCGCCGGGACGACGTGTGCGTGCTGGACATCCGGATGCCGCCGGAGGACGCGACGGACGCCGGGCGGGAAGCGAACGGTTAGGGCCAGGGCCGGCCCTCCGGGGTGCGCGTGCGGGGGTCGGGCTCAGTCCACGGGGTGGCCCGCCTCGATGTCGACGGCGTCGGAGAGGCGCAGCAGCCGGCCGGGCCGCCCCTCGCCCCACCCGACCGGGGCGAGCACATGACCGACGTGGTCGCCGCCGTCGACGCGGTGCAGGACGGCGCCGACGAACCAGGCCGCCGCGCCGTCCAGCAGGGCGGTGCCGGCGGGCCCCTCCCGCCAGCCGGTCCGCGCGAACTTGTCGGCATCGTCGCCGGTCTCGCCACCGAAGAGTTTCGCGAGGTCCCGCCGGTCCGGGGTGACCAGGTGGACGGCGAGGTACCGCGCGGCCCGGGCGACCCGGTAGGTGCGGTTGGCCTTGGACAGCCAGACCACGAACCGGGGCGGCCGCATGGAGCACTGCGAGGCGAAGCCGACCAGGCAGCCGGCCCGCTCGCCGCCCGCCACGGCGGTGACCACGCACATGTCCGGGTCCAGCCGGTCGAAGAAGCCGTCCGCGTCCACTTCGTCCACCGCGTTCGCCCCGTCCACCGCGACCGCCGTGCCGGCCCGCCGGTCGCCGTCCGCCCTGCCGTCCGCGTTCCACGGGCCGTCCTCGTCCGTCACTCGGTCCCCTCCCGTCCGCCGCCCGCCCCCGGCCGGTGCCTGCCGGTGCGGTGCGCGTGTGTCGTCCAGTTCCGGTGTGCCCTGTCCGCCCGTCGTGAATCGTCCCGGCCGGGCAACCGACACGCTCCGCTGGTGACGAACGCGCAGCAGGGGGTGACGGTCAGGCTGGGCCGGGTGTCCGGCGCGCGAACCGGCTCAGGGACGCGGTGAACGCGGCGACGAAGGCGTCCCGGGCCTCCTCCGGCAGCGCGTCCAGGGAGAGGTAGGGGTTGAGGTCCTCCAGCTCGACCAGCAGCAGACCGCCGTCGGGGGCGCGGCAGGCGTCGACGCGCTGGATGCCGTGGCCGAGGCCGTTCCAGTCGACGAACCGACGGGCGAACTCCAGGTCGGCGGCGGTGGCCGCGTAGGGCCGCAGTTCCCAGCGGTGACGGGGGTCGGGGGCGTACAGGGCGTACTGGAAGTCGTCGTCGACGAAGTAGAAGGACACCTCGTAGGCGAAGTCGACGCGGGGCTGGATGAGGAGGTCGCCGGTGGTGAGCCCGTCGAGCCGGCCGGCGGGGACGACGCGCAGGCCGAGGGAGTCCGCGCCGAGCTTCGGCTTGACCACGTAGCGCGCGGCGGACGGCAGCAGGTGGAGGTCCTCGGCGCGGTCGACGGTCGGTATCACGGGGAAGCCGGCGGCGGTGAGGTCGAGCAGGTACTGCTTGCCGGCCATGTCGGCCTTGCCGGTGAGCGGGTTGTACACGCGGGCCTTGGTGGCGAGCGCGCGGGCGCGGAAGGCGTCGTACTCCCGCCGGTAGCCGAGGACGGGCCCGCTGTTGCGGACGACGACGGCGTCGAAGCCGTCCATCAGGGCCGCCGCGTCGCGCGGGTGGCACAGGGCCAGGTCGAAGTGGGAGCGCAGCCGGGAGGTCAGGCGGATGTCCTCGTCGCAGTAGCGGCGCCCGCCGGCCTGGTACGCCAGGTCGGTGACGTAGAGCAGACGGGGGCGGGCGGCGGACATCGGGCTCCTCCGGGTGGGTGCGCACACGATCCGCGCCGGGACCGTGCCGTCGAATGATCGGGACGGATGGCCGAAACCTATCGCACGCGGGAGCCTCAGCAGCACTCAGTTCCCCCGGAAGGGGACTCACACTGCACTGAGTGTCAGCAAACCGGTCCGGGTGCTACGTTCCCGTCCATGAGCTCCAGCAGCGTGGTGCCGGCCACGAGACCGCCGATCAGGGACGCCCTGGTGACGGCGGCCTTCCGGCTCTTCCTGGAACGCGGGTACGAGCAGACCACCGTGGACGACATCGTGGCCCTGGCCGGGGTCGGCCGGCGCTCGTTCTTCCGGTACTTCCCCTCCAAGGAGGACGTGGTCTTCCCCGACCACGAGGGCTGCCTGGCCGACATGACCGCCTTCCTCGCGGCGGGCGGCCCGGAGCACGAGCCGGTGCGGCGGGTGTGCGACGCGGCCCGGCTGGTGCTGCGGATGTACACCGAGAACCCGGCCTTCTCCGTGCAGCGTTACCGCCTGACCCGCCGGGTGCCGGGGCTGCGCGCCTACGAGCTGTCGGTGGTGTGGCGTTACGAGCGGGCGCTGGCCGAGTACCTGCGCGGACGGTTCGCGGGACGGCCCGACGGGACGCTGCGCGCCGACGTGATCGCGGCGGCCGTGGTAGCCGCGCACAACAACGCGCTGCGCTCCTGGCTGCGGTCGGACGGCGAGGGCGACGCGGGCGCGGCCGTGGACCACGCGCTGGGATACGTGCAACGGACGTACGCGCGGCCGGCGGACGCCCCCGCGGCGCCCGTCTGGACCGGCCCGCCCGGCACCGGCGGGGAGCGGGCCGACGACGTGGTGGTGCTGGTCTGCCGGCGGGACGCCCCGCTGTGGCGGATGGTGCGGGAACTGGAGACGGTGCTCGACCGCCCCTGACCGACCCCCCTATGCGGTGGCGCGAAGTTAGGGGTACGCAGTGCCTTTACGCGTGACACTGAGTGCCATACCCTGTCGGCGTGCACGGTGGCACCGCGACCGGGCACACGTGTGCGCGGCCCGCCCCGCGCACGCCGGATTCCGGCCCAGCGCAGGGAGTTGACCAGCGTGTACCACCACTCAGCAAGCACCTCGCGGCCGGCGGCCGGTTCCGTGACGGGTGTGCTCGAACCCGCCGCGGACTCCCAGGACGCCATCCACTTCCAGCGCTGCACCTGGTGCGGCACCGCGATGTACCACCGGCTGCTCTGTCCGGTGTGCCAGGGCAGCGAGCTGCGCACGGAACGCAGCGAGGGCGTCGGCACGGTCCGGCACTCCACCGTGGTGCACCGCAACACACCCGCGGCGCGCAATGTGTCGCTGATAGAGCTGGCCGAGGGGTTCGTCGTCCGCGGCCGGGTCATGGGCCCGCCGATCGGGATCCACAGCGGCGACCGGGTGCAGCTGTCCACCGCCAAGGACCCGGTGCGCGGGGAACCGGTCTTCCAGCTCCTGGAGGAGCCGTACCGGGCCTGGAGCTGACCACCGCCCCCGGACACCGGACCGGTCGCGCCTACGGGCACCACGCCGCCGAACGGGGCGTCCGCCGGCCGCCGTTGGTCCGGCCACCCGGCCGGGCGGTGTCCGCGCGGTGATCCACCACTTCCTCCGCACGGGCAACCCACAGCCCGCGCTCCCCGTCCTTCGGGAGCGAGGGACGCCCGGGACGCCCGGTCGTCCGAGGCGGAGTCCGAGGCGGAACAGTGGTCCGTGCCCGGCCCATACGGGTGGCCGCCGCCGCGGCGGCTTCCTGCCGGACGGCGGGGTGTCGGTGACCGGCGGCACGCTCCGCGCCGCCGTGGACCCCGACCCGGCCAGGACCTGCCTGGGCCGGAACGCCATGGGCTCCTCGCCGCACTTCGCGCGCTGGGAGACCGACCGCGAGTCCGGCCGGCACGCCGTCGCGCTGCGCCGGACCCGCGCCGGCACCCCGGCCCGGGGTCGGTGCCGGACGCGCCGTGAGCCACCGCGTCCGGGTGGCCCTCACTCCCCGAGGGTCACCCGGATGCCGACCGTGCCGTCCGGGCCGCGCCGGAGCCGGCTGCCCAGCAGGGTGAGGCGGCCGAGCAGGCCGTACTTGCGGGCGATCAGCCGGCGGTAGCGGGCGGTGGTGGCCCGGTCGACGATCTCGGCGGTGCCGGGCCGCTGGTCGCCGGTGGGGTTGCCGCGCACGTCACAGGGGCCGACGAGGACGTCGGGGCGGCGCCGGATCCGCTTGACCTTCCAGCTGTCGGCGACGGTCCACACGCCGAGGGCGGCGCCGTCGCGGACCACCCACACCGGGGTGGCGACCGGGGTGCCGTTCTTGCGGTAGCTGGTCACCAGCAGGTACTTGCCGGAGCCGAGCCGGTCGAGCCGCGTGTCGTCCATGTCCGCAAGTCTAGGAGGCGGCCGGCGGGCCGGGGAGGGGCGGCACCGGGGGGTGGAACCGGAAATCGCCAGGTGGGCCGCACGGATCAACTCGGGCGTCTAGATTGCGTCGTGCACGGTGTCCTTCCCGTCGGACACCCCGCCGGACATCCCGTCAGGCACCCCCCAGGCACCCACAGGCACCCACAGGCACCAGGAGCTGACCCCCGTGACCGACAACCCGGCAGCCACCAACGACGTGGCCGTGTCGCTGCGCGCCCGCATCGACACCGGCCGGCCGCACACCGCCCGGATCTGGAACTACTGGCTCGGCGGCAAGGACAACTACGAGGTCGACCGCGCGGCCGGCGACCGGATCCGCCAACTGCACCCGGGCATCGGGGAGTACGCCCGCGCCGACCGGCTCTTCCTCGGCCGCGCGGTGCGCCACCTGGTCGAGGAGGCGGGCATCCGGCAGTTCCTGGACATCGGCACCGGTCTGCCCACGGCCGACAACACGCACGAGGTGGCGCAGCGGATCGCGCCGGAGTCCCGGATCGTGTACGTCGACAACGACCCGCTCGTCCTGGCACACGCGCGCGCCCTGCTGACCAGCACGCCCGAGGGCCGTACCGACTACCTGGACGAGGATCTGCGCAACGTCGACGCCATCCTGGAACACGCCGCGCGGACACTGGACTTCAGCGAGCCGGTGGCCCTGATACTGCTCGGCGTGGTCATCTTCGTCGGCGACGACGAGGACCCGTACGGCCTGGTGCGGCAGTTGACGGACCGGCTGCCGTCCGGCAGCCACCTGGTGCTGTCGCACACCGTCACCAGCCCGACGATGCCGGACGTGGACGAGGCGGTGAAGTTCTGGAACGAGCACGGCACGCCGAGGCTGACGCAGCGCACGCCCGCGGACGTGGTCCGGTTCTTCGACGGTCTGGAGCTGCTGGAACCGGGTGTGGTGTCCTGCTCGCGCTGGCGGCCGGAACACGACCACGGGGCCGAGCCGGAGGAGGTCGCCATGTTCGGCGGGGTGGCCCGCAAGGGCTGAGCCGGGCCGCGGCTGAACACCGCCGTCCCGGGCGCCGTATGGAGGGACGGGCCCCCCGGTGATCCGGTGCCCCGCGGTGCCGATCGGGGTGTCGCGCGTTCGGGTTCGGCTTCGGGAGCCAGGCATGCGGCACGCACGACGACGGGTCGTCCGGCGAGTGACACGGCTGGCGGCGATCGGCGGACTCCTCCTGGGAGGCGCCATGGTCACCCAGGCGGCCATGGCGAGCGGTACCCCGCCGGTCTCCGCCGCGGCGCCCGGTTCCGCCGGTGGCACCGGGAGCACCGGCGCCGCGCTGGTGGCGCGGCTCGGCACCGCCCGTACGGCGGGCGACTGGATCGGCGCGGACGGGCGTGCGGTGGTGGCGGTCACCGACGGCGCGGCGGCGCGGGAGGTGCGGCGGGCCGGTGCCGAGGCGAGGCCCGTCGCGCACAGCATGAACGAGCTGCGGTCGGCGACGGCGGCGCTGCGTGCGGCGCCGCGGGTGCCCGGCACGGCGTGGGCGGTGGACTACCGGGCCAACCGGGTCGTGGTGCGGGCGGACCGCACGCTGTCCGCCGGTGACTGGTCCCGGCTGACCGGGGTCGCCGAGCGGAGCGGCGGTGTCGTGCGCATGGAGCGGATGAGGGGCACGTTCACCACCCGGCTGAACGGCGCCCTGTCGATCGGGTCGGCCGGCGGGCGCTGCTCGGCGGGGTTCAACGTCACCGACGGGCGCTCCGACTTCATCCTCACGGCCGGCCACTGCGGGCCCGCCGGGTCGGTCTGGTTCGCGGATGGGCAGGGCGGGCGGCGGCTCGGCACCACGGTCGACAGCGCCTTCCCCGGCGACGACTTCTCGCTCGTGCGGTACGCCGGCGGCACGGCGGGGGCGGGCGCCGACATCGTGGCGGTGGGCGGCGGCAAGGGGGTGCGGATCAACGGGGCCGCCGATCCGGCGGTCGGGCAGCGGGTGTTCCGCAGCGGCAGCACCAGCGGGCTGCACGAAGGCCGGGTCACCGCGCTGGACGCGACCGTCAACTACCCGGAGGGGACGGTCACCGGGCTCGTCGAGACCACGGTGTGCGCGGAGCCGGGCGACAGCGGCGGTCCCCTGTTCTCCGAGGGCGTAGCGCTCGGTGTGACCTCGGGCGGCAGTGGCGACTGCGCGACCGGCGGCACGACGTTCTTCGAGCCGGTGACCAGGGCGCTGTCGGCGCTCGGTGTGCGACTGGCCGCCCCGGCGCGGAACGCGGGCGACCCCGGGGGCGGTTCCTCCTCCCCCGCGCCGTCGGCCGGGGCCTCCGGCGCGAGTGCGCCCGGCGCGGCCTCCCCGGGCTCCTCGGCACCGGTCACGGGGGCGCGGGGTGGCACTTTGCTCGCGCGGCTGACGGACACCCGCACGGTGGGGCCCGGCCTGCTGGTCGTCGCGGGCAGTCTGCTCGCGCTGGTCGCGACCCGGTACATCCGGGCCGAGCGGGACCGCACGGCGTACCGGCGGCACTACTCGGCGACCTGGGGCTGAGGGGGAGACGCCCGGGGTCCGACGAGAAGGGCACCCGTGCGCTCACGGGTGCCCTCGGTGGTACGGCGCGGTGCGCGCGGGGTCGCTCAGGCCGCCCGGTGCGACCGCGGGGCCGCGGCGGCCCACTCCATCACGAGGCGCTGGTACTCCGCGCGCTGCTCGGTGGTCAGTGTCCCGCCCGACCGGCGCCACAGGGCCCGGATCTCCTCGTTGACCTCCGCGGCCGATCGCTCGGAGGCGGTTTCAACAGTGGTGGACATGGTGTGAAGCATATGCCGCCGGAGGTGAAGGCGCTGTGATTAAGTATTCGCAATACGGGCATTTCGGACCGTGTTACTCATCACGTCAATGTGTCAACCGGAAGCGGGTGTTCAGTGCCCGTTCGGCCGGTGACCCAGGACTCGGGGACACCCCGAGTCCTGGCGGGGCCCCGCCACGGCTCAGGTGCCGGGCTTGCGGCCGTACACGAAGACGTCGTCGCCGTTCCTCAGCAGCGACCAGTACTTCTTGGCGTCCTTCGTGGTCATGTTGACGCAGCCGTGCGAACCCGGCGGGTTCCACATGCTCAGGCCCACCGAGTGGAAGGCCTGGCCGCCGTCGAAGAACTGGCTGTAGGGCATCGACACGTCGTAGAGGTTCGAGACGTGGTCGATGTCCCGCCAGTAGACCTTCTTCAGGCCGGTGCGGGTCTCGAAGCCGTCGCGTCCGGTGCGCACCGGCACGGGGCCGTAGACCAGCCGGCTGCCGTCCTGGATCCAGCTGAGCTGGAGCGAGAGGTTCACACAGGCGATCCGGCCCTTGTTCACCGGGCACTTGCCGTCCTTGTTCGGCTTGCTGCCGACGGCCTTCTGCTTGTTCATCAGGTCCATCACGCCCCACGTCACGGAACCGGCGTAGCCGATGTCGGGCGTGATGCCGTGCTTGGTCTGGAACGCCTGGATCGCCTTGCAGTCGGCGGCGGACTGCCTGCCGTCGACCGGCCGGCCCAGGAACTTCTCCACCTGCTTCTGGTGCGGTCCCGTCGTCGTGGTGCAGCTCGCGGCCTGAGCCGGTGTCGCGGTGAAGGCGAGCGCGAGCGGCGCCACCAGTCCCGTGACACCCAGCGTGACCGCGCCTCGTCTGCGTATGCCCCCCATGGTGGCCTCTTCCTGTTGTCCGATTCCGGTCGTTCGCCCGGGCCTTCGCGCCCGGGGTCCTCCCAGCGCGGTTCCCGCGGTCTCGGACTGGTAGACCTGGCCGGCGAGGGCATGGTTGTGGTTCCGGTCAGGCTGTGACGAAACGGTGAAGTTCAGACCGTACCGCACTCCCTCAGCAGCTCCACCGCCCGGGTCAGGGTGCCGGCCGTCGCCGTGAACGGCAGGCGCAGGTGGCGGCCGAGGGTGGCGCGGTCGGTGGCGAAGTGCGGGCCCGGGGTGACCGCGAGACCGCGGGCGGCGGCCCGGGCCGCGAACTCCGTGGCGCTCGGGTCACCGTCGCCCAGGCGCAGCCACAGGGAGAGCCCGCCCGCCGGGACGGTGTACGTCCAGCCGGTGCCGGCGAGCAGCGCGGCGAGGTGGTCGCGCTGCTCGCGCAGCCGGGCCCGGCGGTCGGCGAGCAGCGCCGGAAAGGGCGCGCCGAGGAGTTCGGCGGCGATGAGCTGTTCCAGCGGCGGCGGCGCGAGCCGGGCCTGGAGCGGGCTGAGCAGCAGGTGTCGTACGAGGTCCGCGGTGCCCCGGATCCAGCCGACCCGCAGGCCGCTCCACAGGGTCTTGCTCGCGGAGCCGATCTGGATCACGCGTGCCCCGGCGAGGTGCGGCTCGGCACCGGGCGGTGTTCTCAGGTCCAGCTCGCGCAGGGTCTCGTCGGCGAGGACGGTCAGGTCGTGGCGGTCGGCGAGGGCGGCCACGGTCCGGCGGGCGGCGCCGTCCATGGCGGCACCGGTCGGATGGTGGAAGTCGGGGACCAGGTAGGCGAGTCGGGGATGGTGCCGGCGCACGGCGGCGGTGAGGTGCGCGGTGTCCCAGCCGTCCGCGGCCGAGACGGGTACCGGCAGCAGGCGGGTCCGGCGGGCGCGCAGCAGGGCGAGGGCGCCGGGGTAGGCGGGGTTCTCCACCAGCACGGGTGCCGTGCGGTCGGTGTGCAGGTGGTCCAGGAGCAGGGTGAGGGCGGCCCGGGCGCCGGCGGTGACGAGGATCTGCTCGGGACGGGTGGCGAGACCGGCCCGGGTGTACCGGTCGGCGAGCAGCGCGCGCAGCCGGGGCAGACCGGCGGTGGCGGCACCGGAGTCCACGAGCAGCGGCGCGCTGAGTTCGACGGCGCGGGCGAGGGCGGCGCGATAGGCGTCGTGGGGCGCGGCGGTCACCGCGAGGGTGAGGTCCAGCGGGGCACCGGGGGCGCCACCCCGGTCCAGCGACCAGGGGGTGGTGCGCTCGGTGAGGCGGGCGGGCAGCCGTACGGCGCTGCCGCTGCCGTGCCGGGTGCTCAGCCAGCCGTCGGCGCGCAGCAGGCTGAGCGCGGCGACCACCGTGCCGCGGCTGAGGCGCAGGGTGCGGGCCAGTTCGCGTTCCGGGGGCAGCCGGGTGCCGGCCGGGAGCCGGCCGTCCACCACGGCCTCCCGCACCGCGGCGGCCAGGGCGCGGCCGAGGGGCCCGGGGCGGCTGCGCCAGTCCCCGAGCGCGGCGACGAATCCACTCTCCACCCGACCAGTTTCACCGGTCCACTCGCCGCCGAGTGGACCGGACCGGCGCCGGCCGTCACCGCCCGCCCGTCGGGACCCGGGACCACGCCCCCGCCCGGCTCCCCGAGCAGCCCCGGGCCCGCCCGTGACGGCGCCGCCCGGGAGGCGCCAGACCCAACGGCCACCACCGTGCCCGGCCCCGGCCCCGCCACCCGCCGGGCAGCCCGCGACGGGGCGCACCGGCCGCCGGCTTCGCCCGACCGGTTCCACCGGTCCACTCGCCGCCGAGTGGACCAGGCCCGACGGCTGTCGGCGACCGCGCCACGGCACCCGGACCAGGCCCTCACCCGGTTCTCGCGGAGACGTCGGTCGATCGAGTGCCGGGGCGGGCCCCGCCGGGGATCGCGGGTCCTGCCGGGCGGTCGCCGCGTCCGGGGCGGCGTACGTGACGCCGACGGGGTGCGGCGGGGTGTCCGGGTCGCGCCCCGCGGCCACCGCCGGCGCCGGACGGGTGCCGCGGGCATCGGCGGTGGCCTCGGGGCGACGGTCAGGAGGGGCCCCGCAGGGCCGCGCGGAAGCCGGTGTTGACGGTGGTGAGACCGCCGTCGACCACCAGGGCGGTCCCGGTGATCCAGGCGGCGTCGCGCGAGGCGAGGAAGGCGACCGCGGCGGCGATGTCCTCCGGTTCGCCGACACGGCCGAGCGGGTACACGGCGCGCACGGCGTCGAGGTCGTCCTCCCGCCCCTCCCACGCCGAGGTGCGGACCGTGCCCGGCACCACCAGGTTGACGCGGACGCCCCGGGCCGCCGCGTGTCCGGCGAGGGTCCGGGTGAGGGAGCCGAGGCCGGCCTTGGCGGCGCTGTAGGCGTGGTTGCCGTAGTCCTGGAGCCCGTTGACCGAGCCGATGCCGACGATCGCCCCGCGTCCGGAGGCGGCGAGGTGCGGCAGGGCGGCCCGGTAGCAGCGGTGGGCGCCGGTGAGGGTGACGTCCAGGTCGCGTGCCCACGCCTCGTCGGGGTCGTCCTCGAAGAGCGGGACGTCCGGGGTGCAGTGGGCGGCGCAGTTCACCAGCACGTCCAGCGCGCCGAACGCGGCGACGGCCCGGGCGACCGCCGCCTCGACGGCGGCGCGGTCGGCCACGTCGCAGGCGAACGCCTCGGCGGCCAGGCCGTCCAGGCGCAGGGCGGCCGCGGTCCGCTCGGCCTCGGGCAGGTCCCGGTCGGTGACCAGGACCCGGCCGCCCTCCTCGGCGAGCCGCCGGGCGACGGCGGCGCCGATACCGCGGGCGGCGCCGGTGACGAGAACTGCGTGTCCTGCGAAGCGGTGTGCGTCGGTCATGGGCCGACGGTACGGCTCCGCGGGCGCCCTTTCACCGGTCCCGCACGGGATTTCACCGGTAGCCGGTGACGTCCGCCGGCCGGCCCGCGTCCTGCACCTCGGTCAGGTACCGCCAGGCGTCCGGCCGGCTGCCGTCGAGGTCGGTGAAGCCGTACTCGCGGGCGAGGCCGCCGCTGGAGAGCGATAGTCCGTTGAACCGGGCCACGTCCGGGTCGGCGGCCAGGGCGGCGACGGCGCGGCCGGTGAAGCGCGGGGACTCGGAGATGGCGAAGTGCGGGACCTCCGCCAGCGCGTCGCGCCAGTTGTCCTCGCGGACGCCGAACGCGTCGAGCATGATCTCCGAGCGCATCCAGCCGGGGGTCAGTGCCACGGCCGTGGCACCGCGCGGCCCGAGTTCATGGCCGAGGGCGAAGGCCATGCGCAGGACGGACATCTTGGCGAGGTCGTAGAAGAGGTTCACGCGGTAGGTGTCGCGGTTGTAGTCGGCGGTGCCGTCGGTGACTTCCACGACCAGGCCGCCGGGGTGCCGCAGCAGGAGCGGCAGGGCGTGGTGGCTGGTGACGGCGTGGGTCTCCACCGCGAGGCGGAGCAGCCGGAGCCCGTTGTCCAGGTCGTGCTCCCAGACGGGGGTGTCCCACTGGAACAGCTTCTCCCCGCCCCAGATGTCGTTGACGAGGACGTCGAGGCGGCCCTGCTCGTCCGCGATCCGCCGCACCAGGTCCCGTACGGCACCGTGGTCCAGGTGGTCGACCGGCACGGCGATGCCCCGGCCGCCGGCCGCGGTGACGAGGTCGGCGGTGTCCTCGATGGTCTCGGGGCGGTCGTACTCGGAGCGGCGGGCGCGGGTGGTGCGGCCGGTGACGTAGACGGTGGCGCCGGCCGCGCCGAGTTCCACGGCGATGCCCCGCCCGGCGCCCCGGGTCGCCCCGGCGACCAGCGCCACCTTGCCTGCCGACGGTCCTGCCATGTCCTGCCTCCGGTGTGGTGCGACGTGCCGTGACGGTGCGACGCGCCGCGTGGTGCGACGTGTCGAGGTGCACCACTGTCGCCGGGAAGCAGGACATCTCCTGTCGGTATTCCGCGCCGGCACGGTGTGCCGGCGCTCACCTTTCAGTAGCCGCGGGCGATCCACTCCTCCAGATGGGGTGCCTCGGCGCCGATGGTCGTGGCGTCCCCGTGGCCGGTGAGGACCTTGGTGTCCGGCGGCAGGGTGAGGAGGCGGTCGCGGATGGAGTCGATGATCGTCGGGAAGTGCGAGTAGGAGCGTCCGGTGGCGCCCGGCCCGCCCTGGAAGAGGGTGTCGCCGGTGAACACCGTGCCGAGCCCGGGGTCGTACAGGCAGACGGCGCCCGGGGCGTGCCCGGGGGTGTGCAGGACGGTGAGGTCGGTGCCGGCCGCCTCGATGACCTGGCCGTCCACGAGGTGCCGGTCGGGGTCGCGGTGGGGGTGGGTCTGCTTCCACAGCGGCAGGTCGTCGGGGTGCAGCCAGATGGGGGCGCCGGTCAGGTCGGCGAGGGCCGGTGCGGCGTTGACGTGGTCGTTGTGGGCGTGCGTGCAGACGATGGCGGTGAGCCGCCGGCCCTCGACGGCGCGGGCGATGGCCTCGGCGTCGTGGGCGGCGTCGATGACGATCACCTCCCGCTCGTCGCCGACGATCCACACGTTGTTCTCCACGTCCCAGGTGCCGCCGTCCAGGGTGAACCGGCCGGAGGTGACGAGGCGTTCGATGCGGACGGTCATCAGAACACCACCACCGAGCGCAGCACGTCGCCCTGGTGCATCCGGTCGAACGCCTTCTCCACCTCGTCCAGTCGGATGGTCTCGGTGACGAACGCGTCGAGCGGCAGGCGGCCCTGGAGGTGCAGGTCGATCAGCATGGGGAAGTCACGGCTGGGCAGGCAGTCGCCGTACCAGGAGGACTTCAGGGCGCCGCCGCGGCCGAAGACGTCGAGCAGGGGCAGTTCGAGCTTCATCTCGGGGGTGGGGACGCCGACGAGGACGACGGTGCCGGCGAGGTCGCGGGCGTAGAAGGCCTGGCGGTAGGTCTCGGGGCGGCCGACGGCCTCGATGACGACGTCGGCGCCGAAGCCGCCGGTCAGCTCGCGGATCGCCTCGACCGGGTCGGTGTCCTTGGAGTTGACGGTGTGGGTGGCGCCCAGGGTGCGGGCCTTCTCCAGCTTGCGGTCGTCGATGTCCACCGCGATGACCTTCGCCGCACCGGCGAGGTTCGACCCGGCGATGGCCGCGTCGCCGACGCCGCCGCAGCCGATGACGGCGACCGAGTCGCCCCGGCCGACGTTGCCGGTGTTGATCGCGGCTCCGATGCCGGCCATCACGCCGCAGCCGAGGAGGCCGGCGACCGCCGGGGAGACGGCCGGGTCGACCTTGGTGCACTGGCCGGCCGCAACCAGCGTCTTCTCGGCGAACGCGCCGATGCCGAGGGCCGGGGAGAGTTCCCGGCCGGTGGCGGCGAGCGTCATCTTCTGCCGGGCGTTGTGGGTGTTGAAGCAGTACCAGGGTCGGCCGCGCAGACAGGCCCGGCACTGGCCGCACACCGCGCGCCAGTTGAGGACGACGAAGTCACCGGGGGCGACGTCGGTGACGCCCTCGCCGACCGACTCCACGACACCGGCGGCCTCGTGGCCGAGCAGGAAGGGGAAGTCGTCGGAGATGCCGCCCTGCTTGTAGTGGAGATCGGTGTGGCAGACCCCGCAGGCCTGGACGCGTACGACGGCTTCGCCGGGGCCCGGGTCCGGCACCACGATCGTCTCGACCCGTACGGCCTCGTTCCTGCCCGGTGCGATCACGCCGCGTACTTCCTGCGCCATGGTCTGGTCCTTTCTTCGACTACCTTCGCCGCCGACCCTACGCGCGTCCGATCGGTGGCCGCACCGGCCACGGCGGTGGCCGCGGATCTTTCCGGCACCGCTCCGGCGGCCTCCCGCGCGGTCCCCGCGCGGAGCGGGCCGCCCGGCGGCCGGGTCCGGCACAGCGGTGAGGGCCGCCCCGGCACGGGGCGGCCCTCGGGTCCGGGCGCGGGTCAGGTCTGGACGGCGGGCAGCAGGCCCGTCACGGGCGCCACCGGGGCGGCCACCTGCCACAGTTCGCCCAGCCGGTTCAGCTCGTTCAGCCGGTTCAGGGCGTGCGTCTGCTCGGAGACGCGCGGGACGCTCTTCCGGTACGGCGCAGGGATGTCGCCGGCGGTGAGCGAGTCCAGTGCGGCCATGGGGCTGATCTGCCCGGTGTCCGGGGCGCCGGCCGCGCTCGCCGTCGGCACGGCGAGACCGGTGATGCCGGCGGCGAGGCCGAGGGCGGCGACGATGCGTCGTGTTGAGATCATGCCCTCAGCAACGGCCGGGGTCCCCGGCCGGACACGGGCGGCGGGGCGGGCTCACCCGTGAGGCGGAGCCGGCGGCTGCGCTTGCCGGGGCCGCCGGGGCGGAGGAGCCTCGTCAGAGGGACCCGACGGCCCGCTCCCGGACGGGCCGCGGGTGCCTGAAGGAGGTCACCATGGGTACCGCGACGGGGTCCGCATTCGACACCGAGACACTGCGCCGGGGCATCGAGGGGAACACCGGCAACAACCTGCTGTCGCTCTACACGGACGACGCGCAGATCCGCATCGTCGACCGCAACAACCAGCCGAGTCACCCCACGGTCCTGCGCGGCCGGATCCAGATCGCCGAGTTGCTGGACGACGTCTACAGCCGCGACATGACGCACAAGCTGGAGCAGTGCGTCATCCAGGGCGACCACGCCGCCTTCAGCGAGGCGTGCGAGTACGGGGACGGCACCCGGGTCCTGGCCGAGTCGATGGTCACCCTGCGGGACGGCAAGATCGCCGATCAGCTGATCATCCAGGCCTGGGACGAGTAGGACCCGGCCCGGTAGGGCAGGCGCCCGGCAGACGGATCGCGCGTCTTCCGATCACCTCCCGGTTGACCTGGTCCTTCTCCGCACGGGCCGGGCTGGTGCGGGCACGTCCGCGGCGGCCGGGGCCGGTGTCGGCAGCCCGGCGGGCGCCGGCTGCCGGACTGCTGCGCGTGATGCTGCGGGCGGCCCGCCCGCGCCCGCCGCGACTGCCCGCGGCCTTGCCGGGGGCAGTCGCGGACGCGGCGGGGGCGGGCCCCGGGGGGGCGGGGGGC
>NZ_JOCB01000090.1 GCF_000718775.1 Streptomyces sp. NRRL S-31 | reverse complement strand
GGGGGTGCCCTCGGAGCGGGGGAAGAACTCGTACCAGGAGCCGTACAGGGCGCGTTCGCGTTCCACCAGCAGCGGCATCGGGTCGGAGGCGGTCACCAGTTCCCGCAGCGGGTGCCGGGCGAGCACCGCCTCCACCTGAGGCGCCAGCGCCGCCTTCAGCCGGTGGTGGACCGACCGGCGGTCGTCGCCGAGGGCGCGCGCGGCGGCCAGGACCAGGTCGCGCCCGGGCCCCTTGGGCACTCCCGCGGCGGCCCGCCCGTACAGCTCGGCGCCCTCCTCCAGGACCAGGCCGGTGTCGATCCCGGCCGGCACCTTCACCGACGCGGTGTGCCGCCAGGTCGCCAGCGGATGGCTCCACGCCTCCACCCGGAAGGTCCAGCGCCCCGTCGTGTCCGGGGTGACCTCGGCGCCCCAGCGGTCGGTGCCCGGGGCGAGTTCCCGCATCGGGGTCCAGGGGCCGCGCCGGCCCGTCGGATCGCGCAGGACCACGTTGGCGCCCACGGCGTCGTGCCCTTCGCGGAACACGGTGGCCGTGACCTCGAAGGTCTCCCCGGCCACCGCTTTCGCCGGGCGTCTGCCGCACTCGACGGCCGGCCGGACGTCGCGTACCGGTACACGGCCGATGGCCGGGGTCCTGCGCATGTGTGTCACCTCCGCCGTGCGCGAAGCCGGGCGCCCGGCCCGGCTCCGCGATCCGATAGCCGGGCCGGCCTGCGCCGGCCCGATGGGAACGCCTTGTACGGTGCCAGGTCAGGGGCTTGGCGCCGTGGAACGCCGCTCCGAAGGCGGCGCGCTTCCGGCCGCCCGACGCGGCTGCGGCCGTCCGTCCTGCTCGCGCAGGTACGTGACCGGATTCGTGCGGAGATAGCGCTCGGCCGCGTCCGCGGCCTCGCGGGCGCAGCGCTTGCCCATCAGCACGCACAGCGTGTAACCCGAGTCCTCGAAGGTGGCCCTGACCGTGCGGTCGTGCGGCGAGGCGAGCATCACGCGCTCCCACGCCCGGTAACGCCGCAACTGCCGGGCCACCTCGGCCTTGGCGGGTAGCAGCATGGCCCTCTTCACCCTCCACGCTCTCGACTGGGCGCGTTCCCGACGGTCGGGTGGTGTCCGGGCACGGAGGGGCACGGCACCGTTACGGCGATCGAGGCTTTCACTTATGGTGCACGCGCGACGACGCAGCGTCTTGTTGGATCTTCAATCAGATGGGGGTGTCGGGGCTCGTGTTGCACGAATGGCGTAGTGCCCGCACCGTGGAGGTGACTCAGAAGCGAGAACCGCTCACGCTGTGTGTCCGGAACCGTTCCGGACGGGCGAGGGGAGCGAGAGCTTCGCCGGTGAGGAGCAAGCGACGATGAAGACCGCAGTGCCCTGCTACTACCACCTCGACGTGGAAGTCAGCCCCGAACGGGTCGGACAGGTCAGCCGCATCCTGGCCGCCCATCTCCGCCACTGGGACCTCGACAACCTCGTCGACCCCGTCTGCCGCGGCGCCGAACTGCTGTTGCGGGCGATCGACGCGCACGCGACGGACAAGCACACCTCGATCGAGATGTGGTGGAACCGCCAGCACCTCATCACCGCCTTCGGCGACGACGACCCGGACCTGCGCCCCGATCAGGACCTGCGCGCCTGCCTCGCGGACATCGCCGCCATGAGCGACGGCTGGGGCTGCTGCGCCTCGGACACCGGCAGCAAGATCATCTGGTTCTCGCAGCGCGCTCGCGCCGGCGAGCGCGTCCCGCTGGTGCCCGTCGCCCCCGCGCCCACGCTGCGCACGGATCTGAAGGTCCCCCGCGAGGAGCCGGTGGCCGTGCTGGCCGCGCGGGCGCCCGCCGGTGACGACGCCCTGGAGGGCAGCCGGTGAGCCGCCGCCGGCCCCGCGCGGGGGTGCCCGTGTGGAGCGGGCACCCCTACCCGCTGGGTGCCTCGTACGACGGGCAGGGCACCAACTTCGCGCTCTTCAGCGAGGTCGCCGAGGGCGTGGAGCTGATCCTCGTCGACGACGCCGGCCGCCGGACATCCGTGCCGCTGCACGAGGTCGACGGCTTCGTGTGGCACGCCTACCTGCCCGGCACCGGCCCGGGACAGCGCTACGGCTACCGGGTGCACGGACCGTGGCAGCCCGCGCTCGGCAACCGGTGCAACCCGGTGAAGCTGCTCCTCGACCCGTACGCCCGGGCCGTGGACGGCCAGATCGACAACCACGCCTCGCTCTACGAGCGCGCCCCGGACGGACCCGCCCCGGCCGACAGTGCCGGGCACTCGATGCTGGGCGTGGTCACCGACCCGTCCTTCGACTGGGGCGACGACCGCCCGCCCCGGACGCCGTACGCGGACTCGGTGATCTACGAGGCCCACGTCCGCGGCCTCACCCGCACCCACCCCGAGGTCCCCGACCGGCTGCGCGGCACCTACGCCGGGCTCGCGCACCCCGCCGTGATCGAGCACCTGACCTCGCTCGGCGTCACCGCGGTGGAGCTGATGCCGGTGCACCAGTTCGTCCAGGACGGCGTGCTCCAGGACCGCGGCCTGTCCAACTACTGGGGCTACAACACCATCGGCTTCTTCGCCCCGCACAACGCCTACGCCGCCCTCGGCACCCGCGGCCAGCAGGTCGACGAGTTCAAGGCGATGGTGAAGGCGCTGCACGCGGCCGGCCTGGAGGTCATCCTCGACGTGGTCTACAACCACACCGCCGAGGGCAACGAACGCGGCCCCACGCTGTCCTTCCGGGGCATCGACAACGCCTCCTACTACCGCCTGGTCGACGGCGACTGGGCGCACTACTACGACACCACCGGCACCGGCAACAGCCTGCTGATGCGCCACCCCTACGTGCTTCAGCTGATCATGGACTCGCTGCGGTACTGGGTCACCGAGATGCACGTCGACGGCTTCCGTTTCGACCTCGCCGCCACCCTGGCCCGGCAGTTCCACGAGGTCGACCGGCTCTCGGCGTTCTTCGACCTGATCCAGCAGGACCCGGTGATCAGCCGGGTCAAGCTGATCGCGGAGCCGTGGGACGTGGGCGAGGGCGGCTACCAGGTGGGCAACTTCCCGCCGCTGTGGTCGGAGTGGAACGGCAGGTACCGGGACGCCGTACGGGACTTCTGGCGGGCCGAGCCCGGCTCGCTCGGCGAGTTCGCCTCCCGGCTCACCGGCTCCGCCGACCTGTACCAGCACAACCGGCGCCGGCCGCGCGCGAGCGTCAACTTCGTCACCGCGCACGACGGATTCACGCTGCGCGACCTGGTGTCGTACAACGACAAGCACAACGAGGCCAACGGCGAGGACAACCGGGACGGCGAGAGCCACAACCGGTCCTGGAACTGCGGGGCGGAGGGCGACACCGACGACCCGGCCGTGCTGGAACTCCGCGCCCGCCAGCAGCGCAACCTGCTGGCCACGCTGCTGCTCTCGCAGGGCATCCCGATGCTCTGCCACGGCGACGAACTCGGCCGCACCCAGCGGGGCAACAACAACGCCTACTGCCAGGACAACGAGACCTCCTGGGTGGACTGGGACCTCACCGACGAGCAGCGCGCGCTCACCGACTTCACCCGGCGTCTGATCGGCCTGCGCGCCGCGCACCCGGTGCTGCGCCGCCGCCGGTTCTTCCGCGGCGAGACCGTGACCAACGCCAGACAGCCGCTGCCCGACCTGGTGTGGCTCAGGCCCGACGCCCGCGAGATGACCGGCCGGGACTGGCAGCGCGGCGACGCGCACTCGGTCGGCGTGTTCCTCAACGGCGACGCCATCGCCGAACGCGATCCGCAGGGCCGCCGCATGGTGGACGACTCCTTCCTGCTGCTGGTCAACGGCTACTGGGAACCGGTCGGCTTCCGGCTGCCCGACGCCTCGTTCGGCGAGCGCTGGACCACGCTGGTCGACACCGCCGAGCCCGACGGCGTCCCCGACGAACGCGAGCACAAGGCCGGCACGCGGCTCCGCGTGGAGGCACGCGGCCTGGTGCTGCTGTCCCGTCCGTCGCGCGCCGCGCGAAGTGTCCGGGCGGTGTCCCGTCCGTCGCGCGCCGCGAAGAAGTGACCGGGGCGAAGAAGTGACCGGGCCGCGGCGCCCGGAGATCAGAGGGCGCCGTGCGCCGTCACCGTGAACTGCGCCCCGTCGGCGTCCCGCAGGATCGCCTCCCGCTCGCTCTCCCTCAGCACGCTGCCGCCGTGCTTCTCCGCCGTGCGCGCGCACCCCGGCACATCGGCGACCGTGAAATGGACCTGCCAGTGGGGGCGGACGGAGGGGTCCGGGGCGGCCTCCACCGCGCCGGAGTCGATGCGCGCCACCACGTCACCCTCGCTGCGCAGCAGCACCTCGCCGCCGTCGTACTCCACCTCGCAAGCGCCCGGCCGCCCGGTCGCCCAGTCCAGGACCTCGCCGTAGAAGATGGCGGCGTCGAAGGCGTCACGGGTGTGCAGCCGCACGAAGGTGGGCGCCGCGTGCCGCCACGCCTCCCAGTTGGTGACCAGTTCCCCCTGCCAGATCCCGAACGTGGCGCCGTCCCGGTCGGCGAGCAGCGCCGCCCGGCCGGGCGGGAAGGACAGCGGCCCGACCGCCGCCGTGCCGCCGCGCTCCCGCACCCGGGAGACCGCGACGTCCGCGTCCGGCACGGCGAAGTACGGGGTCCAGGCCACCGCCATCTGCCACATGGAGGCGACGGCGGCGATCCCGGCGACCGGGACCCCGTCCGCCAGGGCGATCCGGAAGTGCTCGCCGAGCTTGGCGCCACGCCAGCGCCAGCCCAGGACGGCGGTGTAGAAGTCCTGGGTGGCTCGCAGGTCCCTGCTGGTCAGGCTCACCCAGCAGGGCGCGCCGAAGACGGCGTGGGTGGAGACGACTTCTTTCCTGCGCGGTCCGTGGCCGGCGGGGCTGTCGTGGGTCATGGCAGTCGCGTCCTGCTCTCGGGGCCGGGCGGCCACCGGTCTGGCACCAGTGTCCGTCCGAACGGGGTGGAATGGCCTGTCGAGTACCCCGGGTGGCAGGGGTGCAAGGCTCCCGCGCACGATGGAGGGATGGGAGAGAGCGAGCCGGACCGGATCGCCGCCTTGCAGGCGGAGGTCGACCAGCTGAAGGAGGCCATGACCTCGCACGCGGTCGTGGACCAGGCGATCGGGATGGTGGTGGCCCTCGGCCGCGTCACTCCGGACCAGGGCTGGCAGGTGCTGCGGGAGGTCTCCCAGCACACCAACATCAAGCTGCGCCATGTCTCGGAGCTGATCCTGATCTGGGGCCGGCGCGGCGACATCCCGCCCGACATCCGCTCCGAGCTGGAGGCGGCCCTGGACCGCTACGGCCCCGTGCAGGTCCCCGGCACGGAGGGGGAATAGGTCAGCGGGCCTCCGCGAGGAGTTCCTCGCGCAGCCGGTCGAAGCAGCCGCTGAGCAGCCGCGAGACGTGCATCTGCGAGATCCCCAGCTGGTCGGCGATCCGGCTCTGCGTCATGCCGCGGAAGAACCGCAGGTAGAGGATGGTGCGCTCGCGCTCGGGCAGCGCCTCCAGGCACGGCCTGACCGCCGCCCGGTCCACGACCAGGTCGAATCCCGGGTCCGGTTCGCCCAGGGAGTCCCCGAGGGCGTAGCCGTCGGTGCCGGCCACCTCGGCGTCCAGGGACAGCGCGGAGAAGCACTCCAGCGCCTCCATCCCGGTGCGCACCTCGTCCTCGCTGAGGCGTGTGTACGCGGCGATCTCGGCGACGGTCGGCGCCCGGCCCGCCGTGGTCTGCGCCAGCTCCTTCACGGCGGACCTGACCCGGTTGCGCAGGTCCTGAACCCGGCGGGGCACGTGCAGCGTCCACATGTGGTCCCGGAAGTGGCGCTTGATCTCCCCGGTGATGGTGGGCACCGCGTACGCCTCGAAGGCGCGCCCGCGCTCGGGGTCGTAGTGGTCGACGGCCTTGACCAGACCCAGCGCGGCCACCTGGTACAGGTCCTCCAGGGCTTCGCCACGGCCGCGGAACCGCACCGCGATCCGCTCGGCCATGGGCAGCCACAGCCGGACCAGTTCGTCCCGGAGCGCCTGGCGCTCGGGGCCGTCGGGCAGCTCGGCGAGGCGTTCGAAGGACGCGCTCGTGTCCGGGGCGTCGTCGTGGGGATGGGGCTTGGTGCTGCCAGTGACACGCATCGCGCGCACCTCTTTCGGCAGGTGCTGGATGGACAGACACCGTGGGAGGTGCGCTCGGACCACAAGAAGGACATCGGGGCACCCGGCGACGGCCGGTTCCCACGGACGTGCCTCCTGTCCGAAGCACTGCTGTCCTGATTCCCTCTATTGGGCATCTCAAAACAAATCAGTACAAACAGACCTCTTTGTTCGCGGTCAGGATCCGCCTTGGTTCCCGGTCGGCATCCACCCCGGCCCCGGCCTCCGCGCCGCCCGCCCGCCCGGCCCGCCGATCTCGCCGCGGACGTGATGTGCGGCACGCGCGTGTACCCGGCCGAAAGTGCCCGGGAACGATTCCTCCTGGGCAGCGCTTGATCACCGATCGGAGCGGGTGAAGCACCCGGCAAGGGCGCATTCGGCTCATTTGACAGTGCGCTGAGCGCACAGATAGACAGCGGCTCTCCCAGGTCGAGAGGGGCACTGTGTACGAGCCGAACGTGGTCGGTGACTGGCAGGAGTACGAGGAGCATGCCGGTCTGCGGGTCCGCGTCCACCGCCTGGAGGCCGCCGAGCCACCGCGCGGACGGGACGACGCCGCCGCCGGGCTGACGTATTTCAGTGTCCGGGTGACCGTCGAGAACCGGGGCGCGCGGCACCGCGGCATCCACCTGGAGGACGGGCAGATCGACGTCCGCGTCGGCCCGGACGGCGAGGGCGCCTTCATCGACTGGCGCAACTCCCAGTTCATCGAGGGCTTCGACGTCCACCCGCTGCGCCGGGCCACCGCCGTGGTCTACGCCGCCGCGCCCGAGGCCGCCCTCACCCACGTGGACGTACAGGTGCAGCTGCGGGTGGACGACGAGTGGGCCGACCGCCGGCTGTGGGCGGGCGGCATCGGGGTGACGGAGCCGACGGCCGCGGCCGCTCCCGCGGGCACCGGGCAGGGCGGCCTGGCCCACCAGGTCTCCGTCTTCCTGAAGGACCAGGCGGAGCCGGGCTCCGCCTGACCCGCACGGCCGCGCCGCCCGGACGCCCGGGGCGGCGCACGCCGTACGGCGCTCAGTGCGGGATGCCGTCGATGATCTCGCGCGCGCCCTGCCGCAGCAGCGCCACCGCGACCGAGGTGCCGAGCGTGGCCGGGTCGAGCCGGCCCGCCCACTCGTGGGCGTTCAGCCGCGTCTTGCCGTCCGGGGTGAACACGCAGGCGCGCAGCGAGAGCTCTCCGCCGCGGTCCACGCGCGCGTACCCGGCGATCGGGCTGTTGCAGTGGCCCTGGAGCACGTGCAGGAACATCCGCTCGGCCGTCGCCTCCCGGTGGGTGTCCGGGTCGCCGAGCCCGCTGACCGCGTCGATCACCGCGGTGTCGTCCTCCCGGCACTGGAGCGCGAGGATGCCCGCGCCGATCGGCGGCATCATCTCCTCCGTCGACAGCACCTGGCTGATCACGTCGCTCCGGCCGATCCGCTCCAGGCCGGACACCGCCAGCAGCAGCGCGTCCGCCTCGCCCGCGGCCAGCTTCTCCAGCCGGCGGTTGGCGTTGCCGCGGAACGGCACGCACTCCAGCTGCGGGTGGGTGGCGGCCAGCTGGGCGATCCGGCGCACCGCGGAGGTGCCGATCCGGGTTCCGGCCGGCAGCTCGTCCAGGGTCAGCCCGTCCGGGTGCACCAGCGCGTCCCGGATGTCGTCCCGCTTCAGGAACGCGGCGAACACCGTGCCGGCGGGCAGCGGCCGGTCGGCGGGCACGTCCTTGACGCAGTGCACCGCGAGATCCGCCTCCCCGGCCAGCAGGGCCGCGTCCACCTCCTTGGTGAAGGCGCCCTTGCCCTCGACCTGGGACAGGTCGCCCAGCCACTTGTCGCCGGTCGTCTTCACCGGGACCACCTCGGTTCGCAGGCCCGGGTGCAGCGCGGTCAGCTCGGCCCGGACCCGCTCGACCTGGGCCAGGGCCATGGGCGAGTCACGGGAGACGATGCGGATCAGTTCCGGTGCAGACATGCAGGACACCATAGACCCTGGGGCGGGAACGGGCCCCGCGGACCCTGGGCGCGTGAACCGGGCCTACCGCAAGGCGCGTTCACCCCAGGGGGCCCTGGCGGCCCTGGCGGCCCTGGCGGACCAGGGGGACCTGGCGGCCCTGGCGGACCAGGGGGACCTGGCGGACGAGGCGGCCCTGGCGGACCAGGGGGACCTGGCGGACGAGGCGGCCCTGGCGGACCAGGGGGACCTGGCGGACCGGGCGGACCGGGCGGACCAGGCGGACCTGGCCCGTCCTGGGGGACTTGGCGGACGAGGCGGACGAGGCGGACCAGGGGGACCAGGGGGACCGGGCGGACCTGCCGCCCCTGCTGGACCTGGCCGGACCTGGCGTACCGGCAGCCGCTTCCGCCCCTTCCGCACCGCGGGTCAGCCCCCCGGGCCCGGTTCGGCCGGCAGGTCCGCCGCCGACTCCTCCGGCGTGAGGTCCGGGCGCAGCCGCAGCCAGGACGGCTGGCGCAGCATCCCGTTCCGGGTCCGGGTGCTGTAGCGGACCTCGCCCACCAGCCGGGGCACCACCCAGCGCGCCCCGGTGACGCGTGGCGCCGGAGCGAAGGGGCACCGGTCGCTCGCCGCGTCCCGCAGCAGTTCCGCCAGCCGGACGCGTTCCGCCTCGCTCCAGCCGGTGCCGACCCCGCCGACGTGGCGCAGCCGGCCGTCCGCGTCGCGCTGGCCGACCAGGACCGCGCCCGGCAGGCCGGTCAGCCGGCCCTTGCCGGGCAGCCAGCCGCCGACGATCACGTCCTCGGCGCGCATGTTGCGGATCTTGATCCAGGCGCGGGAGCGGACCCCGGGCTCGTACACCGAGTCCAGTCGCTTGCACACCAGCCCTTCCAGGCCGTGCTCCTGGGTGGCGCGCAGCGCCTCGGCGCCGTGCCCGGTCACGGCGCCCGGCGTCGACCAGTGCGGCCCGGCCAGGCCGAGCCCCTCCAGCCGGGCCCGCCGCCGGACGTAGGACAGCCGCACCAGTGGCTCCGCCAGGTACGGCACGTCGAACAGGACCAGGTGCACGGGCACCCGGGCGGCCTGGCGCGCCGCCCGCGCGGGGGCGTGCGCGAGGCCCATCCGGCTCTGGAGCAGCTGGAAGTCGGCCCGGCCCCGCTCGTCCAGGGCCAGTACCTCGCCGTCCAGCACGGCGGGCGTGGAGCCGAGGACCGAGCCCAGTGGCCGGAGTTCGGGGTAGGCCGCGGTGATGTCCTCGCCGGAGCGGGCGCGCAGCAGCACCCGGCCGTCGCCGGGCAGGTAGACCATCACCCGCTGGCCGTCCTGTTTGGTCTCGTACGCCCACCGCCGGTCCTGGGCGGCGGACGGCAGACGGCCGGGGGTGGCGAGCATCGGCGCGATGAGCGGCAGGGGCGGGGCGGTCACGGCAGAAGTTCTCGACCGGCCCCCGCGCGCTCACGCGCCTTTCCCGCCCGGTTCCCCTGAACGGGCCCCGCCGCGCCGGCCCGGGACGGGACCGCTGTCAGCCGACCCGCTCGGCCGGCGCCCCGGTGGCCGCCGGAACGGGCGCGAGGCCGGCCGGGCGGTGCCGGGGGAGGAACGAGGCGAGCAGGAAGGCGAGGACCGCCGCGCCCGCGCCGCACGCCAGGACGGCCTTGAAGCCGTTCTCGGAGGGCAGCGCGTGACCGCCGAGGCTGACCGTCATCTGGGCCAGGAGCACGCCCGCCACGGCGCTGGCCACCGAGGTGCCGATCGACCGCATCAGCGTGTTGAGGCTGTTCGCGGCGGCCGTCTCCGAGGCCGGGACCGCGCCCATGATCAGGGCGGGCATGGCGCCGTAGGCGAAGCCGACGCCCGCGCCGATCACACAGGAGACCAGGATCAGGTGCCAGACCTCGCTCATCAGCACGATGTCGAGGCCGTACCCGACGGCGACGATCACCGCTCCGGTCATGAGCGTGACCTTCGGGCCCCGGGACTTGGTGATCATGGCGGAGACCGGTGCCATGGCCATCATCACCAGGCCCTGCGGAGCCATCACCAGACCCACGGTGAGCATGGACCTGCCGAGGCCGTAGCCGGTCTGCGTGGGCAGCTGGAGGAGCTGCGGCAGCACGAGGGACATCGCGAACATCGCGAAGCCGAACGCGATCGAGGCCAGGTTGGTGAACAGCACCTGGCGGCGGGCTGTGGTGCGCAGGTCCACCAGCGGCTGCGCCGTCCGCAGCTCGAAGAAGCCCCAGGCCACGAGGGCCACGACGGCGAGCGCGAACAGGCCGAGGGTGCTGCCGCTGCCCCAGCCCCAGTCGGCGCCCTTGGAGACGGCGAGCAGCAGCGAGACCAGCCCGACGGCCATGCCGAGCGCGCCGGCCAGGTCGAACCGGCCGCCGGTGCGCACGGCGGATTCCGGCACCAGGCCCAGCACCAGCGCGAACGCGACGACGCCCAGGCTCGCAGAGGTCCAGAACAGCACGTGCCAGTCGTAGTGGTCGGCGAGGAACGCCGCGGCGGGCAGCCCGAGGGCGCCGCCGACACCGAGCGAGGCGCTCATCAGCGCGGTGGAGCCGGCCAGCTTCTCCGGCGGCAGCTCGTCGCGCATGATGCTGATGCCCAGCGGGACCACGGCGGCGGCGAGACCTTGCAGCGCGCGGCCGACGATCATCGGGACCAGCCCGTCGCTGAGCGCGCACACCGCCGAGCCGGCCACCAGCAGCACCAGGCTGACCAGCAGCATCCGCCGCTTGCCGAACATGTCGCCGAGCCGGCCGGCCACGGGCGTGGCGACGGCGGCGGCCAGCAGGGTGGCGGTGACCGCCCAGGCGGCGTCGGACGCCGAGGCGTGCAGGTAGACGGGCAGCTCGGGAACGATCGGGATCACCAGGGTCTGCATCAGCGACACGGTGATACCGGCCAGGGCCAGCACCGCGACCACGGCACCGGGCCGTACGGATGCGGAACTGCCGGCCGCGGTGGGCCGGACGGGGGCGTCGGGCATGGAGGGAACCTTCCGGGGAGCGCATGTTTAAGTCAACTGCTTGACTTACTGTAGCGAGCCGGGAGCGGGTCCGTGCGGGGGAGGGCGGGAACGCCCCGTAGGCTTGCCCCCGCTGGACCTCGCCGCTCCGGCCGAGGACCCGGGGCGGAGTGCGGGACGGCCCGCCCCCGGGGGTGGTGCGCGTCCCGGAGCGGTGGTGAGCATGGCGCGCAGGACGGCGCGGGCCGAGCAGGTGAGCGCGACGCGGGAGGCGATCCTGACCGCGGCCGAACGGCTGTTCGCCGAGCACGGCGTGTACGCCGTCTCCAACCGCCAGGTCAGCGAGGCGGCCGGCCAGGGCAACAACGCCGCCGTCGGCTACCACTTCGGGACCAAGGCCGACCTGGTCCGCGCGGTCGCCCGACGGCACGCCGAGCACATCGAGAGGCTCAGGGAGCGCGCCCTGGAGGCGGCCGGCGACTCGTCCGACGTGCGCGACTGGGTCCGCTGCCTGGTCCGCCCGGTCACCGAGCACCTGGCCGGGCTGGGCAGTCCCACCTGGTACGCCCGCTTCTGCGCCCAGGCGATGACCGACCCGGCGCTGCACGAGATCATGGTCGAGGAGTCCCTCGCCTCGCCTGCGCTGCGCGAGGCGGTCCGGGGCCTGAACCGCACCCTTCCGGAGCTGCCGCCCGAGGTCCGAGCCGAGCGCGGCCAGATGGTCCGGCTGCTGATCCTGCACACCTGCGCCGAGCGGGAGCGGGCCCTCGCCGAAGGCACCCCGACCCCGCGCGCCACCTGGAGCGAGGCCGCCACGGGGCTCGCCGACGCGATCGTCGGCCTGTGGCTGGCCCCGGTCGGCACCGGCCGCTGACCGGCCGGCCACGCGACGGCGCGCGGGCGGCGTACGGGGCGCGGGCGCGGCGCCGCCGGGCCGGTCAGGGGGACCGGGGCGGCCTGACCCACCCCAGGGACCGTTCGACGGCCCGCTGCCAGTCCTCGTACTCCGCCGCCCGCCGCGCGGGGTCCATGGCGGGCAGCCACTGGGCGGCCCGGTGCCAGTTGCGCCGCAGCACCTCCAGGTCCGGCCAGTAGCCGGCGGCGAGCCCGGCCGCGTAGGCGGCGCCCAGGGAGACCGTCTCGGCGACCATCGGCCGTACCACCGGCACGTCGAGCACGTCCGCCACGAACTGCATGAGCAGGTTGTCCGAGGTCATGCCCCCGTCGACCTTGAGTTCCCGGAGGGCGACCGAGGAGTCGGAGTTCATGGCGTCGACGACCTCCCGGGTCTGCCACCCCGTGGCCTCCAGCACGGCCCGCGCCAGGTGGCCCTTGGTGATGTACGAGGTGAGACCGACGATGACCCCCCGCGCGTCACTGCGCCAGCGGGGCGCGAACAGGCCCGAGAAGGCGGGGACGATGTAGCAGCCGCCGTTGTCCTCCACCGTCCGCGCCAGGGTCTCGATCTCCGGGGCGCTGCTGATCAGGCCCAGGCGGTCACGGAACCACTGCACCAGCGAGCCGGTGACCGCGATCGACCCCTCCAGCGCGTACACCGGCGGCTGCTCGCCGATCCTGTAGGCGACGGTGGTCAGCAGTCCGTGCCGGGAGCGCACGACGTCGCCGCCGGTGTTCAGCAGCAGGAAGCTGCCCGTCCCGTAGGTGCACTTGGCCTCGCCCGGCGAGAAGCAGGTCTGGCCGAAGAGGGCGGCCTGCTGGTCGCCGAGGGCGGCCGTGATGGACACCTCCGGCAGCAGCGCGCGGGCCTCGCCGTACCGCTCCGCGGACGAGCGGATCTCGGGCAGCATCGCGCGGGGCACGCCGAAGAAGTCCAGCAGTTCCTCGTCCCAGGTGAGCGTGTGGATGTTCATCAGCATCGTGCGGCTGGCGTTGGTGGCGTCGGTGATGTGCAGACCCCGGCCGGCGCCCCCGGTGAGGTTCCACACCAGCCAGCTCTCCATCGTGCCGAACAGCACCTCACCCTCCTCGGCGCGCTGTTCGACCCCCTTGACGTTGTCGAACAGCCACCTGATCCGCAGCGCCGAGAAGTACGTCGAGGGCGGCAGGCCGCACCGCTGGAGGAAGAACGCCTCCCCGGGGCGCTGCCTGAGGTCGTCGACCAGGGGTGCGGTACGGGTGTCCTGCCAGACGATCGCCCGGCCCACCGGGGCGCCGGTCCGCCGGTCCCAGAGCACCGTCGTCTCGCGCTGGTTGGCCAGCCCGATCGCGACGACCTGCCCCTGGTCGACACCGGCGGCGGACAGGGCCTCGGGTACGACCCGGCGCAGGTTCTGCCAGATCTCGACGGCGTCGTGCTCCACCCATCCGGGCCGGGGGAAGTGCTGCTGGTGCTCCCGCTGCGCGACCGAGACCAGCCGCCCCCGGTGGTCGAACAGGATGCACCGGGTCGAGTTGGTGCCCTGATCGACGGACATCACATACCGTTCGGCCATGATCGGGTCTGCCTTCCGACGGATCGAGGGGCGGCTGTCCTGGCCTACCAGCGCGCGGCTCCCAGGTCTCTGGAGACCGCCCGCGCGGCCTCACGGATCAGGCTGATCAGCGCGGGGCGGGGGTGACCCTGGCCGTCGCAGATCCGCTCGACCGGCCCGGACAGTCCGATCGCGCCCACGACGAGACCGCCGTGCCCGCGGATCGGCGCGGCGAGCCCGGCCTCGCCCATGCTCATCTCCTGGACCTCGGCGGCCCAGCCGACCTCCCTGACCGCGGCGAGCGCCCGGGTGAGCCGCTCGGGGTCCACCAGCGTGTGCCGGGTGTACGCCTCCAGCCCCGGCTCGCGGTCCGGCTCGACCACGGCGGTCCCGTAGGCCAGGAGCACCTTGCCGAGGGAGGAGGCGTGCAGGGGCAGCAGCGCGCCCACGTCCAGGGTCTGGAAGGTGTCGTCCGGCCGGAACACGTGGTGGACCACGAGCACCTGGCCCTCCAGGGGGGTGCCCAGCCGTACCGCCTCCCCGCTGCGGGCGGCCAGCGCGTCGGCCCAGTTCAGGGAGCGTGACCTCAGCTCGTTGACGTCCAGGTAGCTGGTGCCCAGATGCAGCAGGGCGGCGCCCAGCTGGTACTTCCCGGTCGCCGCGTCCTGCTCCACGAAGTCCACGTGCTGGAGCGTGCGCAGAATGCCGTGCGCGGTGCCCTTCGCCAGCCCCAGGGAGGCGGCCACCTCGCCGAGCCCGAGCCGGCGGGGTCCGCCGGCGAGCAGCCGCAGGATCGCCGCCGCCCGTTCGATCGACTGGACTGGGCCGGCCATGGTGCGAGCCTATTACCGCTGCGCACGGTTCGCCCCACGGGGCGACGGGACGGCCCGGCACCGCGTCGTTCGGTAATGCCGACCTCTGTTCATTGACCCGCCCGGTTTGTCTCCCTAGGTTGGCGTGAGGTCCGGATTGCGGCGTCGCGCCGGACCGGCAGCACACACCATCGGGAGAGAAAATGGTGGCTCAGCTCAACACGCTGCTACGGGTGGCATGCGAACACGTGTGTCCGGTGCCACCCGTCGCCGGGGCGGTCTGTGCCGTGCGTCGGCGGGCGGCGGCGCTCCTCGCCGACTGGAGCGTGTCCCCGGAGATCGTCGAGGACTCGCTGCTCGTGGTGTCGGAGCTGGTCACCAACGCCATCCTCCACGCCCGGCCCCCGGCCGAGCTGCGGCTGTCCTGGGTGAGCGACGACCGCGGCGGCACCCTGCGCGTGGAGGTCACCGACGGGGGACCGGCGTACGCGGCGGGGCAGACCCTCGCCGGCGTCGACCCCGACGAGCACGGCCGGGGCGAGGCGATCGTCCACGCCCTGGCCACGCGTCACGGCCTGCGGGTGCACTCCGGCGGCATCACCCGCTGGGCCGAACTCGTCACGCCCTGAGCCGGGGCGGGCGGTCACCGCTGGGCTTACCGTCGAGTAATATCCGGCGGCAGGCCACCAGAGGAGGAACCGTGTCCCGGTCCGAACGCTCACCCCTGCTGCTCGCCGGTCTGCTGGCGGGCATGGGGGTCGCCCACTTCGCCGTCCCCCGGCAGTTCGACGCGATCATCCCCCGGCAGCTGCCGGGCTCGCCCCGGGCCTGGACGTACGGCAGCGGGGTCGTCGAGCTGGCCCTGGCCGCCGGGATCGCGGCACCCCGCACCCGCGCCGCGGCGGCGAAGGCGGCCGCCGCCTTCTTCGTCGGGGTGTTCCCGGCGAACGTCCAGATGGCCGCGGACTGGCGCCACCGGCCGGCGCCGCTCCGCACGGCGGCCCTGGCCCGCCTGCCCTTCCAGGTGCCCCTGGTGCTGTGGGCGCGCGGCGTGGCCCGGAACGGCAAGGGGCGGTCGTGACCGAGCGCGTCGCCGTCGGGGACACGGTGGAGGACTTCGCCCTGCCCGACGAGACCGGAACCCCCCGCCGGCTCACCGACCTGCTGGCCGACGGCCCGGTCGTCCTGTTCTTCTACCCCGCCGCCCTCACCCCCGGCTGCACCAACGAGGCATGCCACTTCCGCGACCTCGCCGCGGAGTTCGCCGCCGCCGGCGCCCGGCCCGTCGGGATCAGCGGGGACACCGTGGAGAAGCAGCGGGAGTTCGCCGGCACCCACCGCCTCGGCATGCCGCTGCTCTCCGACGCGGACGGCACGGTCCGCGAGCGGTTCGGCGTCAGACGCGGCTTCTCCCTGGCCCCGACCAAGCGCGTCACCTTCGTGATCGCAGAGGACCGCACCGTCCTGGAGGTCGTCCGCAGCGAGCTGCGCATGAACACGCACGCCGACCGGGCCCTCGCCGCCCTCCGCGCCCGGCAGGGCTGAGGCGCCCCCCCGCGGCTTGATGCACCGGGGCGATCGGAACATGCTGGGGCATATGGATCCTGCCGTCGCCATGGCGCTCCTCGACGCACGGGGCACGGTGACCGGGTGGGGCGAGGGCGCGCGATCGCTCACCGGGCACCGGGCCGCGGACGTCGTGGGCCGGCCGGCGGCGGAGCTGCTGGCGGAGCCCCCCGCCGCCGCCACCCTCGCCGCCGGCTCGGGCGTCATCGCCCTGCGGCACCGGGCCGGCCACCGGATCGAGCTGGCCGTCACGGCCTGCCCGGTCGCCGGCGCCGACGGGACGCCCGCCGGCTACGTCGTCACCGCCGGCCCGCCCGGCGCCACCCTGGCCGCCCAGGCCTTCGAGCAGGCGTCCATGGCCATGTCCGTCTTCGACCTCCAGCAGCGTTACCTGCGGCTCAACGACGCCGCCTGCAAGGTGATGGGCGCCTCCGAGGCCGCCCTGGCCGGCCGCCGCTTCCCGGACACCGTCGGTGACGCCGACTACTACCAGGGCTTCCTGCGCCACCTCCGCGAGGTCGCCGAGACCGGCCGGCCCGTCCGCTACGAGAGCTTCGCCGGGGCTCCCACCCTGCACCGGGAACATCTGTGGAGCATCGAGATGTGGCCGCTGCGCGCGGGTTCCGGCGAGCTGACCGCGGTCGGCATCGCCGCCTTCGACAACACCGAGCAGTACTGGGCGCGCCGCCGCCTCGCCCTGCTCAACGAGGCCTCAGCGGGCATCGGCACCACCCTGGACGTCGTCCGCACCGCCGAGGAACTGGTCGGACTGCTCGTCCCCCGGTACGCCGACTTCGCCAGCGTCGACCTGCTCGACTGGGTGCTCGGCGCGGAGGAGCCGCCGGCCCTCCCGGACAGCGGTGCCGAGATGCGCCGGGTCGCCCACGGCTCCACCCGGCCCGGCAACCCCGGGGCGGCGCTGGCCATCGGCGAGAAGCACGTCTACGAGCCGGCCCTGCCGCCCGCCCGCGCCCTGTGCGAGGGCCGCGCGGTGCTCAGCCGGGCCGACGACCCGGAGATCGTCCGGTGGCTCGCCGAACGCGACGCGCGCTCGCCCGGGGGCAGCCGCTACCGGCAGGGCGTCCACTCCGTGCTCGCGGTGCCGCTCCGGGCCCGCGGCACCACCCTGGGCGTCGCGGTCTGCGTCCGCATGGCCCACCCGGACGACTACGGCCCGGACGACGCCGTCTTCGCGGAGGAACTCGCCAGCCGCGCCGCCGTCTGCGTGGACAACGCCCGCCGCTTCGCCCGGGAGCGGTCCACGGCCCTCGCCCTCCAGCACAGCCTGCTCCCGAGCGGTCTGCCCGGACAGGCCGCGGTCGAGGTGGCCCACCGCTACCTGCCGTGCGGATCGGTGGCCGGCATCGGCGGCGACTGGTTCGACGTCATCCCGCTCTCCGGCGGCCGGGTCGCCCTGGTCGTGGGAGACGTGGTGGGCCATGGCATCCGGTCCTCGGCCACCATGGGCCGGCTGCGGACGGCCGTGCGCACCCTCGCCGACGTCGACCTGCCCCCCCGACGAACTCCTCACCCACCTCGACGACCTGGTCACGCACCTCGCCGCCGACGGCAGCGGCGAGGAGATCGCCGAACTCGGCGCGACCTGCCTCTACGCCGTCTACGATCCCGTCTCGCGCCGGCTGGCGATGGCCGCGGCCGGCCATCCCGCCCCGGTCGTCATCCTGCCCGGCGGCACCGCGGAGTTCGTCCCCATGACCGCCGGGCCGCCGCTCGGCGTCGGCGGCCTGCCGTTCGAGGCGACGGAACGGGAACTGCCCGAGGGCACGGTCGTCGGCCTGTTCACCGACGGCCTGATCGACTACCGCGGCCAGGACCCGGACGGCGCCGCCGACGGCCTGCTCCGGGCGTTCGACGGCCCCGCCGGCTCCCTCGACGACCTCTGCGACGACGTCCTGAAGGCCGTCCTGTCCGACCAGCCCCGCGACGACGTGGCGCTGCTGCTCGCCCGCACCCGGGCCCTCGGCGCCGACCGGGTCGCCACCTGGGACGTCCCGCCCGACCCCGCCCACGTCGCGGTCGTCCGGCAGGCGGCCGGCGAGCGGCTGACCGCCTGGGGGCTGGAGGAGGCCGCGTTCGTCACCGAACTCGTCGTCAGCGAACTCGTCACCAACGCCATCCGGTACGGCGAACCGCCCGTCCAACTGCGCCTGATCCGCGACCGGGCCCTCATCTGCGAGGTGTCCGACGCCAGTTCCACCTCGCCGCACCTGCGCCGGGCGCACGTGTACGACGAGGGCGGCCGGGGGCTGCTGCTCGTCGCCCAGCTCACCCGGCGCTGGGGCAGCAGACAGACCGCGGCGGGCAAGACCATCTGGGCCGAACAGCCGCTGCCCGAGGGCTGATCACTCGAACGGGCACCCCGGGTTCGCCGCGTCCCGCGAGAACGGCGAGCCGTGCGGCAGTACGTACAGCACGTCGAGGACGAGCGGTGTGCCGCCCAGGTTGCGGCCGATGTGGACGTAGCCGGAGCCGGACGGCTCCCGGATCGACGCGCCGGTGCGGTACACGCCGTCCGAGGCGCAGGCGGAGTCGAAGTGGCTGAGGGTGCCCTGCCGTACGACGCCGTAGAGCGGGCCGTCGTGGTAGTGCCAGCCGGTGCTCTGGCCGGGCGGGATCGTCACCTCGCGGAGTATGTAGTCGGTGCCGCCGACGGTGGTCTGGCCGAGGATCCGGCCCGTCACTCCGGGCCCCGCCGGGGTCGCCCCGGCAGAGCCGCAGGTCAGGACGGCGGCGGCGGTCAGTACGGCGGTCACGGCGGTACGGAGTGCGGTGCGCATGCGGGAGCCTTTCGGGGAGCGGGCGGATACCGCCGCGAACATACGGGCCGAGCGGGCGCGGCGGGGGCGGAACGCGGTGATCCGGATGGCCGGCCCGCGCCCGGACCCGGCGCGGTCACCCGGCGGGTTGCCACCCCAGCGCCGGTCCCAGCTTCGTCGCCATGTCCGTCAGGATCTGCACGTAGTCCTCGTGCTCGAAGGTGAACGGCAGCGCGAAGGCGACCTCGTCGACCTCGCGGAAGGCGGCGTGCGCGTGCAGCCGTTCGGCCAGCTCCGCCGAGGTGCCGACCAGGTCCGGCGCGAACAGCTGCCGCCCCGGGCCCTGCGGCGCGGCCGTGCGGGGCAGCCGTCGGGCCGCGTACTCGGCGTACTTGGCGCGCTGCCCGGCGCTCGCGGAGTCGGTCGGGATGACCACGAGCCCCTGGGAGACCCGGGCCGCCTCGCCGTCGGGGTGGTGGGCCCGGAACCGGCGGATGTGGGACAGCTGGATCGCGGCGAAGTCCGGCGGCCCGTCCGCGCCTTCGCCGTCCTCCGCCTTGACCACGCTGCTGGTCAGGAAGTTCATGCCGTGCTCGCCCGCCCAGCGCGCCGACCGCAGGCTGCCGCCGCCGTACCACAGCCGCCGTCCGAGCCCGGGGGAGTGCGGCTGGACGACGTCGGAGAAGGTCTCGAACCCCTCCGTCCCGCTGAAGCCGGTGGCGGGCTTGCCGCGCACCAGGTCCAGCAGCCGCCGCACCCGCTCGTAGCCGAAGTCCTCCGCGTCGGCGGTGTCCGGGTAGAGGGCGCCCTTGACCTGGTCGTAGTGCATCGGCGGGCCGACGCTGAGGCCCGGGTTCAGCCGGCCCCCGGACAGCACGTCGACGGTGGCCAGGTCCTCGGCGAGCCGCAGCGGGTTCTCCCAGCCGAGCGGTGTCACCGCGGTGCCCAGCCCGATCCGCCGGGTGCGCTGCGAGGCGGCGGCCAGGACGGCGACCGGGGACGAGATGCCGTACTGGAGATGCCGGTGGCGGACCCAGGCGGTGTCGAAGCCCAGCCGCTCACCCAGCTCGATGATCTCCAGCGTGGACTCGTGGCCCCGCCCCGGGTCGGCCGCGTCGAACAGGCCGATGGTCAGGAAGCCCAGCTTGCGCAAGGGGCGGGGGGTGGACGGCACGGGGTCCTCCAGCGGTCGTGTGTCTGCTCCCTCCCGATTCTGGCAGGCGAGTGTGACAACCGTGTGATCAGTTGGGCCGCACCGGCGGCAGCGGTATCACCACCTCGTCCTCGACCGGCGGGTCGAGTTCCTGCGCGAGGTTGCCCGTCGCGGCGTAGCAGCGCAGCCGGACGGCGTCCGCGGTGACGTCCAGCCGCAGGAAGGACTTGAAGAACGGCGGGCTGTAGGTGGCGGAGGAGGGCGAGAACAGCTGGGTGTACAGCTTCCGTACGGGCAGCCGGAACCGGGCGGGGCGGTCGGGACGGCGGCCGGTGCCGAGGAGACCGGCGACCAGACGGGTACGGCGGGTGACCCGGGCGTCGGCGCCCGGGGCGCGGCCCGGCGCGATGCCGAGCCGTTCGGCGACGACGGCCGCCGCTTCCGCCTCGGTCAGGGTGAAGAAACGGCGCAGCCGGAGCCGGCGGCCGTACAGCCGGCTGTAGAAGGCGAGGGAGTCGCCGCGCAGCGGGTAGCAGCGGAACTCGCGCTCGGTGACACCGCCGACCGACACCCGAGGGATGGTGTGCGTGGCGTGCGTGAACGCCCCGCCGCCGCCCGCCACGACGTACTGCACGGTGCGGCCGTCCACCGTCACGGGGTAGCGCTGGTAGTTGTGGATGTCACCGCCGATCGCGGCCACGTAGTGGTGCTCGGGGTCCCGGACGACGTCGTCGACCGTGCCGCCGCCCTCGACGGGGCACGGGTGGTGCTCGCCGTCGACGTACAGCGGCGAACCGGAGACGAGGATCTTCGGCCGGGGCCCGCGGGACACCTGGCGCAGCCAGGCGCCCTGTTCGGCGTCGATCGTGCCCAGCAGCCCGGTGTCGATGCCGACGATCCGCACCGGTCCCGCGTCGATCGCCCAGTACGGCCCCGGCTGTTCGGCCCGCTGTCCCGGCGCCGACCGCAGCTTGCGCGCCTCGTCCAGCCGGCGGCCGTCGGCCGCGCGCGGCCGGTGCCACAGCAGGGAGCGCCACCAGGCGCGGGTGAGCGGGCGCGGCCGGGGCTCCGGGTCGAGCGGCGGGGTGTCGCCGCAGAAGACCCGCATGAAGGCGCCTAGGTCCTCGTACCAGTCGTGGTTGCCCGGCACCGCGTAGATCGGCGCGGGGTAGTCGCGGTAGGGGCGGAAGAACTTGTCGCCGTAGTCGTCGGCGCTGCCGACCGGGTAGATGACGTCGCTGGCGATCACCGCGAACTCGGTGTCCCGGCCCACTTCCAGCAGCCCCGGCACGACGGCGTACTGGGAGGCGCCGCCCTCGCCGGTGTCGCCGATGACCAGGAAGGAGAATCGTTCCGGTACGTCCCGCCGGATCAGCTTGTCGGCGGGCGCGCCCGCCGCCGTCCGGCGGGCCGCCCAGCGCCCGCGGGTACGGCCGGTCGGGTCGCCGAACAGGGACGCGAGGACGCCGTTGCGGGCGGCCCACAGGACGCGGGGGTTCAGCCACGACAGCTTCTCGACGTGGTCCGGCATCAGCCGTCCGTAGGTGCCGGGTTCGGCCGCGCCCCAGCCGGCGCCCTGTGCGGTATCGCGTGAGGAGTCAGACACGCGGTGCACGGTAACAACGCGCCGGTCGGCGGCCGGATGCCGGGGCCGGGTCCAACAGCCCACCGAACACGCGTCGTTGGCAGCAGATGCGCGCCGTCCCAGGGGAACGGAGGCGTGGTGAAACCGGTCCCGCCGATCCGGGCCGCGACGGGAACCGCGCTCCAGGCCGTTGAAGCGCGCCGTGCGCGCCGCGCGGGGGCTCACGGCGGGCGACCAGGTCACCGTGACACTGGCCGTGCGGCTCCGATAGGGAAAACCCTCGATTGACCCGCCCTTGGGTGACATGGCTCGGTCAATGCTGTCATTCTCCCACCGCACGACGATCCACCCCACAGGCTCACGGATCACGGCCCGCACGGCTCTGGCTCACCCGGGCAGCGGACCCCGCTGCCCGTCTGTCTGGCCGCACACCCGCGGCCGCAGCAGGAGGAGTACGAGTGAGACCCCACAGACCCCTTCCCCGCAAGCGCGCCACGGCCGGCGCCGCACTGCTCTCCACCGCGGCCTTCCTCGCCGTCGGGCTCCAGGCGGTGCCCGCGACCGCCGCCCCGGCCGCCGCGCACCCCGCGCCGCTGCGCACCGGCGCCCTGGAGGCCAGGCTCAGCCCGGCCCAGCACCAGGCGCTGCTCAGGAACGCCCGGCAGCACACCGGTGCCACCGCCCGCACCCTCGGCCTCGGCGCCGAGGAGAAGCTGGTCGTCAAGGACGTCGTCAAGGACAACGACGGCACCGTGCACACGCGTTACGAGCGCACCTACGCCGGTCTGCCCGTCCTCGGCGGCGACCTTGTGGTGCACACCCCGCCCGCCTCGCTGGCCAAGGGCACCGTGAGCACCACCTTCAACAGCCGGCGCACGATACGGGTGCGTTCCACCACCGCCACCTTCACCAAGGCCGCCGCCGAGACCAAGGCGCTGAAGGCCGCCAAGGCTCTGGACGCGAGGAAGGCCACCGCCGACAGCGCCCGCAAGGTGATCTGGGCCGGCGACGGCACCCCGAAGCTCGCCTGGGAGACGGTGATCGGCGGCTTCCAGGACGACGGCACCCCCAGCCGGCTGCACGTCATCACCGACGCGGGCACCGGCAAGGAACTGCACCGGTTCCAGGCGGTGCAGACCGGCACCGGCAACACCCAGTACAGCGGCACCGTCACCCTCGGCACCACGCTGTCGGGCTCGACGTACCAGCTGAACGACACCTCGCGCGGCGGTCACAAGACCTACAACCTCAACCGGGCCACCTCCGGCACCGGCACCCTGCTGACCGACGCCGACGACGTCTGGGGCGACGGGACCGGCTCCAACACCCAGACCGCCGGCGCCGACGCCGCCTACGGCGCACAGGAGACCTGGGACTTCTACAAGAACACCTTCGGCCGCAGCGGCATCCGCAACGACGGCGTCGCCGCCTACAGCCGCGTCCACTACAGCAGCGGCTACGTCAACGCCTTCTGGGACGACAGCTGCTTCTGCATGACCTACGGCGACGGCTCGGGCAACACCCACGCCCTGACCTCGCTGGACGTGGCCGGCCACGAGATGAGCCACGGCGTCACCTCCAACACCGCCGGCCTGGAGTACAGCGGCGAGTCGGGCGGTCTGAACGAGGCCACCTCCGACATCTTCGGCACCGGCGTGGAGTTCTACGCCAACAACTCCAGCGACGTCGGCGACTACCTCGTCGGCGAGGAGATCGACATCAACGGCGACGGCTCGCCGCTGCGGTACATGGACAAGCCGAGCAAGGACGGCGGCTCGGCCGACAGCTGGTACTCCGGCGTCGGCAACCTGGACGTGCACTACTCCTCGGGCCCGGCCAACCACATGTTCTACCTGCTGTCCGAGGGCAGCGGCACCAAGGTCGTCAACGGCGTGACCTACAACAGCCCGACCTCCGACGGGGTCGCCGTCACCGGCATCGGCCGGGCCGCCGCGCTCCAGATCTGGTACAAGGCGCTGACGACGTACATGACGTCCAGCACCAACTACGCCGGTGCCCGCACCGCCGCCCTGAACGCCGCCGCCGCGCTGTACGGCACCAACTCCGCGCAGTACGCCGGCGTGGGCAACGCGTTCGCCGGCATCAACGTCGGCAGCCACATCAACCCGCCCGCCAACGGGGTGACGGTCACCAACCCGGGCAGCCAGTCCGTCACGGTCGGCACCGCCGCCAGCCTCCAGATCCAGGCGAGCAGCACCAACAGCGGTGCGCTGACGTACAGCGCCTCCGGCCTGCCCTCCGGACTGTCGATCAACAGCTCGACCGGTCTGATCTCCGGCACGCCCACCACGGCGGGCACGTACAGCACCACCGTGACGGTGACCGACTCCACCGGCGCGACCGGTACCGCCACCTTCGGCTGGACGGTCGGCACGACCGGCGGCGGCTGCGCCTCGACCCAGCTGCTGAGCAACCCGGGCTTCGAGTCCGGTGGCACCGGCTGGACCTCCACCAGCGGTGTCATCACCACCGACAGCGGTGAGGCGGCGCACAGCGGCTCGTACAAGGCGTGGCTCGACGGCTACGGCTCGGCCCACACCGACACGCTGTCGCAGTCGGTGACGATCCCCGCGGGCTGCAAGGCGACCCTCACCTTCTACCTGCACATCGACACGTCGGAGAGCGGCAGCACCGCGTACGACAAGCTGACGGTGACCGCCGGTTCGAAGACCCTCGCGACCTACTCGAACGCCAACGCGGCCTCCGGCTACAGCCAGAAGACCTTCGACCTGTCCTCGCTGGCGGGCTCGACGGTCACGCTGAAGTTCAACGGCGTGGAGGACGCCTCGCTCCAGACCAGCTTCGTCGTGGACGACACGGCCCTGACGACCGGCTGATCCGCCCCGCGTCCGTGGTCCCGCACCCGCTTGCCCGGGTGCGGGACCACGGCGTGTCAGCTCAGCGGGTCCAGCGTCAGATACGCCTGCCGCGGGCCGCCGTCGTGCACCAGCGACTCCTGGCCGCCGACGTCGTCGAAGGCGAACGCGTACGCCTTCCCGTCGGCCGTCCGCGCGTGGATCTGCCGCGCGTACCGGTTGGTCACCGCGTCCTGGTAGAAGTCCGCGGCCGTGGTGTCCGGCTGGTGGGGGTTGACCAGCAGGGTCGAGCGGTTGAAACCGGCGCACAGCGTCCGGGAGATGGGGCCGCGCACCCGGTCGTCGGGCGCGTCCAGCAGCTTGTGGCAGCCGAAGACGCTGGCCGCGTCCGGCTTCCGGAAGCTGGTGACGACCGCGCCGGACGAGTCGGTGAAGTTCATGACGTCGCCCGAGACCCGGCCGTGGTACTCGGTGCCCGGCTGGTCGGCGAACGGCGTGACCGTCAGGGTCGACGTCGTGTACTTCCGCCAGACCCGGTTCACGTAGTCGTCCAGCACGTTCGCCGGCAGGACACCGGTCTCCACGCCGTAGAGCGGCGACAGCGCGCGCAGCACCGTGCCGTCGGAACGCGTCTGGACCAGGCCCGCCCAGCCGCCGGGCTGTCCGCGCAGCGCGTCGAAGAAGCCGGTCCAGCCGCCGGGCTTCAGGTGTCCGGTGGTGCCGACGCTGCCGTCGGCCCGCCGCACCCCGACCGCGTAGGGCGCGGAGAACATGTCCACCTGGGTGCTGTTGAGCCACAGCCCGGAGTCGTCGAGCGTGTACTCCGACCAGTTGAAGAGGATGTCGCGGTTGGGGTCGGAGGGGTTCTGCACGGCCGGCTGCACCAGGCCGCCGGTGGTGAGCCGGAAGTCAAGCTTGCGGCCGTAGGAGAAGTAGATCCGGCCGGAGAACTTCGGGATGCGGAGGGTCATGGACTGTCCGGCGGCGGGTCCGGGTATCGCCGCGTCCGGCGCGGGCGTCGGCGGATTGCCGCCGGCCGGCCAGGCGTGGAAGGCGCCGTTCGCGTCGGCCCAGCCCTGCCGTCCGGAGGAGAGCTGGGTGCCGAGGTCGTAGAGGTAGACGGGCTCCGGACGGCCCGAGTCGTTGGTGACCGTGAGCGGGATGGTGTCGGGTACGGCGGCACCGGCGGGTTCCGGTGTGCCGAGGGCGAGCAGCCCGCCGAGCAGGGCCGCCGCCGCGGTCAGGGGCAGCGCGCGGCGCGCGAGGACGTGCGGCACTCTCCACCTCCGTGTGGGGGTCGGGGTCGTACGGCGTGGGGCCGTATCTGATGAGAGCGCTCTCAAACGCGCCTTCAGACTCGCTTTCCGACGGGTACATGTCAATGAGCCGCGGACGGGATCGGTCCGGTGCCCGCCGGTCGGCGGGCACCGGACCGCGGCCTCAGAAGGCGCGCTTGAGCAGCTCCAGCAGTGCCGCCCAGTGCCGCTCGGCGGCCTCCCGGTCGTACGCCGGGGTGTCCGCCTGGGTGTAGCCGTGATGGGCGCCGGGATACACCTCGCAGGTGTGCCGTACCCCGGCGGCGGTCAGGGCCTCCTCGAACCGCGCCACCTGCTCCGGGGGCAGCGACGGATCCTCGTCGGCGTGCCCGAAGTACAGCTCCGCCGTGATGCGCGGGGCCTCCAGGTGCGGGCTGTCCGGGGCGTCCGTGGCGAGGGCCCCGCCGTGGAAGCCGGCCGCGGCCGCGACCCGCTCCGGATGGGCGCCCGCGGTCCACAGTGCCAGCCGGGACCCCATGCAGTAGCCGGTGATCGCGACGGGGCCGTCCGCCACGAGCGGGCTCTCGGCCAGCCAGCGCAGATACGCGTCCGCGTCCCGCTTGACCAGGTCGGACGTCAGCCCGGCCAGGATCGGGCCGAGCCGCTCCCAGATGGTCGGGTCGGCGCCCGGGTCGATGAACTCGGGCAGGTCCACGACCGGTGTCCGGCCGAGCCGGTAGAAGACGTTCGGCACCAGCACGGTGTAACCGGCGGCGGCCAGCCGGTCGGCCATCGACCTCAGGTGCGGTCGCAGCCCGTAGGCGTCCTGGTAGAACAGCACGCCCGGACGGGGGCGCCCGTCGGCCGGACGGGCGAGGTAGGCATCGGCGACGCCGTCCTCGGTCGGGACGTCGACAACGTCGCCCTGGACATCGGTCATGGTGAGCAGGCCCTCCCTCGGGAACGGGGTGCCGGGAGGCGGTGGCCCCCGGCGCCGCGGCACCGCCCCATGCTGTCACGCGCGGACCGGCGGTCCCGCACCCGGTGCGCCGCCCTCACTCGAAGCGGCTGGTGTCCCCCGCGCCCCGCCGGACGATCTCCGCCTCGCCGCCCGAGAAGTCGACCACGGTCGTCGGTTCGGTGCCGCAGTCGCCCGAGTCGACCACGGCGTCCACCACGTGGTCGAGCCGGTCCTTGATCTCCCAGCCCTGGGTCAACGGCTCCTCCTCGTCCGGCAGCAGCAGCGTGCTGGAGAGCAGCGGCTCGCCCAGCTCCGCCAGCAGCGCCTGGGTGGCCACGTGGTCGGGGATGCGTACGCCCACGGTCTTCTTCTTCGGGTGCAGCAGCTTGCGCGGCACCTCCCGGGTGGCCGGGAGGATGAAGGTGTAGCTGCCGGGCGTCGACGCCTTCACGGCCCGGAAGACGTCGTTGTCCACCCGGACGAACTGGCCCAGCTGCGCGAAGTCCCGGCACATCAGGGTGAAGTGGTGCCGGTCGTCCAGGTGGCGGATGGCACGGATGCGGTCCATGCCGTCGCGGCTGCCCAGCCGGCAGCCGAGCGCGTAACAGGAGTCGGTCGGGTATGCGATGAGTGCGTCCGAGCGCACCGCGTCCGCGATCTGGGCGATGCTGCGCGGCTGCGGGTTGTCGGGGTGCACGTCGAAGTACTTCGCCATCCGCCGAGCTTATGCCGTGCCCCGGTCGGGGTCGCGCGGCGGCACCCGGAACGCCGTGCCTATGGCCTCATACCTTTTTGACATGGGTATGAGGACATAGCTATCCTGTATGTCATGTCCGGACCCAGCGCGCCCCAGCGGGACGTCGACCGCGTCGCCACGGCGCTGGCCGACGCCCTGCCCGCGCTGCACCGGGCCCTGGACCGGCTGGTCGCCCGCGACTACGCCCACCCCAAGCCGCCCGAGGGACACCTCAACCTGCTGCGGTACGTCGCCGAACACGAGGGCGCCACGGTCCGCGAGGCCGCCGCCGCCCTGCTGATGAAGCCCAACAACGTCAGCGCGCTGGTCTCCCAGCTCTCCGGGCAGGGTCTGCTGGAGCGCCGGCCGGACAGCTCCGACAAGCGCGTCGTCCGGCTGCACTTGATGCCGGTCGCCCGGCGGCACCTCGCCGAGGTGCGCGCCCTCCAGGTCGCCCACCTCGACCGGGCCCTGCTGTCGCTGACCGAGGGCGAGCTGGACGCGCTCGGCTCCGCCCTCGGCGCGCTCAACTCGCTGACGCACCGGCTGCACCCCGCCGCACACTGATCCGCGCCCCTGCCCGTTCCCCCTGCCTGCCTGCCTGCCTGCCGCGCCTTGCCGCAGGGGACGGACAGCGCCGGTCAGGGGCGGCCCGGCCATGCGCGCCCTCTCTTCCGCACCCCTTCACACCCCGTACAGACGAGGCTTCCCCATGCCATCCACCTCCGTGGATCCCTCCGCCGTGCCCGCGACCCCGGCGGCGCCGCCCACCGGTGCCGCCCGGCGGCGCGCCAACCCCTGGCTCACCCTCTGCGCCGTCGCCTTCGGCCTGTTCATGGTCCAGCTCGACGGGTCCGTCGTCGCCATCGCCAACCCCGAGATCGGCCGACGGCTGCACGCCTCCACCGCCCAGTTGCAGTGGGTGACCAACGCCTATCTGCTCGCCCTCGCCGCGACCCTCATCCTCGGCGGCAAGCTCGGCGACCGCTTCGGCCGCCGCACCTTCTACCTCGTCGGCGTCGCGGGCTTCGCGCTGTCCTCCGTCGCCATCGGCCTGTCCGGCTCCATCACGGGCGTCGTCGCCTTCCGCGCGCTCCAGGGCGTCTTCGGCGGGCTGCTGATGCCCAACACCCTCGGTCTGCTGCGGGCCGTCTTCCCGCCCCGCAGGTTCGGTATGGCCGTCGGCATCTGGGCGATGGTCTCGGCCGTGTCCACCGCCCTCGGCCCGATCGTCGGCGGCCTGCTGGTGGAGCACGTCGACTGGCAGTCCGTCTTCTACATCAACCTGCCCATCGGCGTCCTCGCCTGCGCCTTCAGCGCGTTCGTGCTGCCGCAGTCGAAGAGCGGCACCGGCCGGCACCGCTTCGACGTCACCGGTGTCGTGCTGCTCGCGCTCGGCCTGCTCGGTGTCGTCTTCGGCGTAGTCAAGGGCGAGACCTGGGGCTGGACGTCCGCCGGTACCTGGACCGCGATCCTCGCCGGCCTGCTGCTCCTGATCGTCTTCGGCCGGCACGAAACCCGGACCGCGCATCCGCTGCTGCCCATGCGGCTGTTCCGCAGCCGCACCCTGACCATCGGCGCGATCATCACCGCGCTCAACTTCTTCGTCATGCTCGGCGTGATCTTCTTCGTCATGCTCTACCTCCAGAACGTGCGCGGGCTGACACCCGTTCAGGCGGGCGTGCGAACACTGCCGTTGAGCCTCGCCTCGCTCGTCGCCTCCCCGCTCGGCGCCGCCCTGACCGCGCGATTCGGCGCCCGCTTCTGCATGCCGCTCGGCATGCTGCTCCAGGCCGCGGCCTGCTTCGCCCTGCTCACCTGGTCCGGCGACTCCTCGTACACCACCATGTGGCCGCCGTTCGTCGCGCTCGGACTCGGCGTCGGCATGGTGCTCTCCGCCTCCTCGGACGCCATCGTCGGCAACGCCCCCGTGCGGGACGGCGGGGTGGCCGGCGGACTCCAGGCCACCACCCTCCAGATCGGCGGCGCCCTCGGCACGTCCGTGCTGGTCTCCGTCATCAGCGCCCGCGTCGGCGCCACCCTGCGGACCGAGCTGACCGGGGCGGGCGTGCCCGGCACCCTCGCCGGGAAGCTCGCCGAGGCGAAGGACGCCGTGGCGATGGGCGTCGCACCCGTCTCCGGCACCATGCCGGACCCGCTGCGGGCGGCCGTGGCCGAGGGCAGCCACCAGGCGTTCATGAACGGCGTGCACGCCTCCGCGGTGGTCACGGGTGTCCTCTGCCTGCTGGGCGCGGCCCTCGCCGCGGCCGGCCTCAAGGGCGGGACGGCGGCCGAGCCGGAGTGAGGAGGGGAGGGCGGCCGAGCCGAGTCGGACGGGTGGGCCGACGGCAGCCCCTGACCGGGCGGACCGGACCCCGGCCGGCCGCCGTGGGGGATGCGTCACCGGTCGGCCGCCCCGGGCGGATGTGACCGTCCGGCACACGGGGGACCGGCTCGTGCTGTACCGGCCGACTCCGCCGCCCTCCCGGACTGCGTCACCTGACCACCCCGACGGACGGCCCACGACGGTCACCCCGAGGCGGTCTTCACCTGACCGGCGACCCGACCGGACTGGCGGACCCATCGGACCGGTGGACCCATCGGACCGGTGGACCACCGGACGCGCGGCCTCGTCGAGGCGGCCTCGCCGTCCGACCGGCTGACCCGTCCGACCGGCTGACCCGTCCGACCGGCCGACCCGCTCAGCGCGCCGGGACCGCCGTCCGGTCGCCCGTTCCCGGATCGCCCGGAAAGCGCGTGCGTACGCTGCGCATTCGCGGGCATCCGATGTCTGAGCCGCCCGGGGCCGTCCCCCCGCCCCGGGCGTGGCGTCTCCGCCGGCGGCCCACATTCCCCCCCAGGCCGCCGGCGGAGCCATGCCCGGGCGCGCCGGCTGTGCGTAACCGGAGCGGGCTTCCGCCCGGCCCGCGCGGATGCCGGCCGTGCCGTAGTGGGGGCACCTCGTCAACGGGCGGCGGGCTCGGCGGACAGGTTCGGGCCATGCCCGGCCCGCCCGCCACGCCGGGGTGAGGGGGGCGGACGTCCGTCCCCGAGGACGCCGGGCCCGGCGTACCGGAGGCCCGCGGAGACCCGCGCGGCCGGCGGTACGACGTCCGGTGCCGCCCCGCCGTGAGCGGCGCGCCGTCGGACCGGAAGCCGCCCCCGCCCTTCCCGGCCCGGGCGCCGCTCACCGGCTCATCGGCGTCGGACTACCGCCCGCACAGCGGCGCGAGCACCGTCAGCGCGCCGTTGGCCTGCCGTAACGCCTCCTCCAGGGCGCCGGGCGGGTGGAGCGCGCCGGTGCCGTCGGGCGGGACGAGCCACTCCAGGGAGCGGGCGGGCCGGTACGGCGGCGGTGCGGCGACCCAGGACCCCTTGGTGGCGTAGCGCAGACCGGCGCCCACCCAGCCGCCCGACGGGTCCGGCGGCAGCAGGAACCCGACCCTCCCCACGGCCGTGTCCACCAGCGTCGGCCCCGGCACCGGCAGGCCCGGACGCCAGAGCAGGTCCAGGGTGAGCAGTCCCAGCCGGTCGGGGACGCTCAGCACGTCCCAGAACCGGCCCGCCTCCAGCAGTGCGATGCCCTCGCCGTGGTCCCACTCCCACTTGCAGGCCCGCGGGTCGGCCGACGCCGCCGCCAGCCACTCCACGCCCCGCATCCACATCGTGTTCGTCATGCGCTGCTCCGGATGTCCTCGCCCGCCTGCCCGAGCGCGGGGAACGGCCTTCACCGGACACGCCGCGCGTACGCGCGGTGACCCGGCGTCTGCATCGTCGTAGATATTTCTATGCGGCGGAAGGGGTGGCGCGGCCTGGCGTTTACGGCGGGACGGTCGGACCCCGTGCACGGGTCTGGACTGCGGACACTCGATTCCGGTGTCTGAACAATCGAATCGAGCGTCATCACTTGATACCGACGCGTTCACAGTCGTAGCCTCACGGCATTCCATTGCCGCATCCGAGAAGGAGCCCCATGGACCGCACGCGTCTGCACGCCCTGCTGGCCCGCGAGACCGCGGAGGCCGAACGCCGCAACCCGCGCTCCCGGGAGGCGTACGCACGCGCCGGGCACCTCTTCGGCCGGGTGCCGATGACCTGGATGAACAAGACCGCCGGCGCCTTCCCGCGCTACCTGGCCGGGGCGCGGGGCGCCCGGGTCACCGACGTCGACGGGCACGAGTACGTCGACTTCTGCCTCGGGGACACGGGCGCGATGGCCGGACACTCACCCGCGCCCGTGGCCGAGGCGGTGCGGCACCGGTACGCCGAACTGGGCGGGGCCACCGCCATGCTGCCCACCGAGGACGCCGAGTGGGTCGGCGCCGAGCTGACCCGGCGGTTCGGCCTGCCCCGCTGGAGCTTCTCGCTCACCGCGACCGACGCCAACCGGTGGGCGATCCGGCTCGCCCGGGCCGTCACCGGCCGGCCGAAGATCCTGGTCAACAGCTACTGCTACCACGGCAGCGTGGACGAGTCGCTGATCGTCACCGGCCCGGACGGCACCGGCACCGCCCGTCCCGGCAACGTAGGCGCTCCCTGCGACGTGACGCTGACCAGCAGGGTCGCCGAGTTCAACGACCTCGCGGGGCTGGAGCGCGAACTGGCCCACGGCGATGTCGCCGCCGTCCTCATGGAGCCCGCGCTCACCAACATCGGCATCGTGCTGCCCGAACCCGGCTACCTCCAGGGTGTCCGCGCCCTCACCCGGCGGTACGGGGCCCTGCTCATCAACGACGAGACCCACACCTTCTCCGCCGGACCGGGCGGCTGCACGGCCGCCTGGGACCTGGAACCCGATCTGCTGACCATCGGCAAGGCGATCGCCGGCGGCATCCCGGCCGGCGCCTACGGGCTGTCCGCCGAACTCGCCGACCGGCTGCTGGGCCGTGCCGACCTCGACCTCGTCGACATGGGCGGCGTCGGCGGCACCCTCGCCGGCAACGCGCTGTCGGTCGCGGCCACCCGGGCCACCCTGGAGCACGTCCTGACCGACGAGGCGTTCGCCCGGATGGGCAAGCTCGCCGAGCGCTTCGAGGCCGGCGTCCGGACCGGCGTCGAAACCCACCGGCTGCCCTGGTCGGTGGTCCGGCTGGGCGCCCGCGTCGAATACCGGTTCACCGCGCCCGCCCCGCGCACCGGCACCGAGTCCGCGGCGGCCGCCGATCCCGAACTGGAGGACTTCCTGCACCTCTACCTCGCCAACCGGGGCATCCTGCTGACCCCGTTCCACAACATGGCGCTGATGTGCCCGGACACCACCGAGCGGGACGTCGACGCCCACACCGAGATCTTCGCCGCCGCGCTGGCGGAACTCGTCGGCTGACGGAAGGAGCCGGGACGGATGAAGGACATGGACGACATCGACCGGGCCATCCTGCGGGAGCTCCAGGCCGACGGCCGCATCGCCTACGCCGAGCTGGGACCCCGGGTGGGCCTGTCCGCCTCGGCGGCCCGGCAGCGCCTGCAACGCCTGCTGGACTCCAGGGCCGTCCAGGTGGTCGGGGTCACCGACCCGATGGCCATGGGCGGACAGGCCATGGCCCTGCTCGGCATCGGCGTCGACGGGGACCCCCGGGCCGTCGCGGACGCCCTCGCCGACCGCCCCGAGGTGGTCTACTCGGTGCTCACCTCGGGCGGCTTCGACCTCTTCGCCGAGGTGGTGGCGCCCGGTCCGAAGGCCCTGCTCGACTTCGTCAACGACGTGGTGCGGCCGATCGAGGGCGTACGGGAGATCCGCTCCTTCCCGTACTTCGGCATCCACACCCACCGCTTCCTGTGGGACGTGGGCTGACGTCAGGCGGCCGGCGGCCGGGTGCCCGGCGGGCGGGTGAACGGCGGCCGGCGGTCCGCCGGCTCGGGTGACAGCACCAGCATGGTGACGTCGTCGCGCACCTCGTACCGTCGTCGCAGCAGGTCCGCCCAGACCGCACCGGGCAGCTCGGTGGACGGGCCGCCGGCCAGCTCGGCCAGCCGCTCCGGCAGCGGATAGAAGGCACCGGCCGCGTTCCGCGCCTCCCACACACCGTCGGAGGCCATGAACAGCCGGTCGCCCGGACCGAGCGGCACGGTGACCTCCTTCGGGGGATCCACACCGACGAGCCCGATGCCCAGCGGCGGACCGGGCGAGACGGTCACCTCCCCGGCCGCCGCCTCGCCCAGCAGGACGGGCGCCGGATGCCCGCAGACCACCACCCGCACCGAGCCCGTGTCGGCGGCGAACTCCAGCAGCAGGGCCGTGGCGAACAGTTCCGGGTGCCGTACGTCCGCCGAGTCCACCACCAGCCGGCGGTCCAGCCGCGCCGCCACCGACTCCAGGTCCGGCTGGTCCAGGGCCGCCTCCCGGAACGCCCCCAGCAGCGACACCACCGTGGCGACCGCCGCCAGCCCGTGCCCCTGCACATCACCCAGCACCGCGCGCACCCCGTACGGCCCCGCCCGTACGTCGAAGAAGTCCCCGCCGACCAGCGTCCCGTCCTGCGCGGCCCGGTAATAGGTCGCGCACCGCACCCGGCCGACCCGGTCCGGCAGCGGCGGCAGTACGGCCCGCTGCACCGCCTCGCCGATCGCCCGCTCCGTGTCCAGCTGGGCGTCCCGCCGGCTGCGCACATAGGACACGAACACACTCAGCGCGGCCACGAAGACGATGGTGAGCAGATCGGTGTTGCCGGGCCTGTCGAGATGCGTGGCCGGCACGTTCAGCGCCACGACCACGCCCAGGCCCAGCAGACCGGTCAGCAGCGGCCCGTACGACAGCACCGCCAGCGGCGGGATCGCGCCCAGCAGGAAACCGAGGTCGCGCGCGTGGGGTGTGATCAGCGAGGCCGAACCGACGGCCGCGAGCAGCAGCACGGGCAGCACGCGGACCCACCACGGCGGCGGCGCGCCCCGCAGCCAGCCGCGATCCTCCCGGTCACCGCGCGGCCACCGGCCGCGCACCGAACCCACATCCCCAAGCTACGCCGCCGTCGGCCGCCCGCATCCCGCGGAAAAACGGTGGACGCCCGCCGGGCCGCCTCCTAACCTGTGATCACCACGCCCGGACCGCACGGAAGAAGGAGGCGAGTGTCATGCCCGACAGCAGCAACCGGCGCTCCTCCCTCCCCGTGCCGCGGGCGTGTCACGTCTGACATCCGACCGGGAGCGCCGCACACCGTACGCTTCCCGGAGGAAACCTTGACCGATCTGGTCGTCCGCATGCTCGACGAGAGCAGTGCGCACCTTTTCCGTACGATGCCCGACCCGCTCGCCCTCGGCGAGAAGCACCGCACCACCCGTCACCGCCCCGACTGGCAGCGCATCGCCGTGCGCGACGGGCGCACCGTGGCGCGCGCCGCCTGGTGGGGCCGGCCCGAGGACCCCGAGCCGTTGGTGATCAACTGGCTCGACGTCGCCGAGGGCGAGGAGGCGGCGGGCGCCGAACTGCTGCGCACGGCGCCCTGGCGGACCGCCGAGCTCGAGCTCGACCTGCCTGCCGGCTGGCGCGACGACCCGAGCCTGCGGGCCGCCGTCGGCACCCGCGACACCGTCGCCCGCCAGGCCGGCTACACCCCCCTGGTGGAGCGGTTCATCTACCGCTGGACCCGCGACCTCGGCCTGCCCGAGCGTCCCGGACGCCTCGTCTTCACCGCCGAGCCGGACGATGCCGTCTTCCACGACCTGCTGCGCCGCATCCACTCCGTCACCCTCGACGCCCACGCCCGCCGGGCCATCGAGGAGGGCGGCGTGGACCAGGCGGCCCGGGAGGAGCTGGAGGTCTTCCACTGGTTCCCGTCACCCCGCGCGTGGTGGCAGACGGCGCACACGCCCGCGGGTGACCCGGTCGGCATCCACATCCCGGCCCGCAACCCCTCCGGACCGTGCGTCGGCTTCATCGGCGTCGTGCCGGAGCAGCGCGGCCATGGCTACGCCTACGACCTGCTCGCCGAGTGCACCCACTTCCTGGCCGCGGAGGGCGCCGAGTCCATCGCCGGCGCCACCGACCAGGGCAACTTCCCGATGGCCGCGCACTTCACCGCGGCCGGCTACCCGGTCGTCCGCGAACGCGTCAACTACTGGGCCGACCGGCCGACGGACGGGGACCGCTGACCGTGCGGTGACCGGTGCCGCGCGCGCCGAGGCGTGCGCACGGCGGCGGGGGCGGGGCCGGAGACAGCGG
>NZ_JOCB01000089.1 GCF_000718775.1 Streptomyces sp. NRRL S-31 | reverse complement strand
CCCCGCCCCGCCGTACGGCTCGCCGCCGGGGCCCCGCCGCCCGACCGCCCCGGTTGCCGCGCCGGGCGGGCGGTGCCGCCCCGTCGGCTCTCAGCTCCGCCGGCCCCAGGCCAGCACCATGCCCGGCCCCAGCTCGGCGAGGCCGGGGGAGGCCAGGTACGCCAGCGCCTCGTCGACGACCGCCGCGTCCACCAGGCCGGTCTCCTCCAGGGCCGGACGCATCCGGTGCCAGGTCTCGGCCCAGAACCGGGCCAGCGGGCCGCCGGCCACGAGCGGCGGGACGACGAGTTCCGCGGCGACGTCCCGCAACCCCTCCTCCCGCAGGAAGTGCGGGTACGCCGGGACGGAGGAGACATCGGTGCCGATCGTCGACCGCAGCGCCCGCCACATGGCGTCCATGGTGCGCCGGTAGGCGGAGGAGCCGTCGAGCGCGTCCGGCACCTCCAGGGCATCGCCCAGCACCAGCCGGCCGCCGGGGGCGAGCCACCCCGCGAGCCGGGTGATGAGCCGGCGCCGCTGGGGCAGGTGCATGAGGACGAACCGCGCGTGGATGAGATCGAAGCGGCCGGGCCGCAGCCCCTCGTCCGTGAGGTCGGCGGTGACGACGCGCAGCCGCGGACCCGCGAGGGCCTCCAGCGCCCCGGTGTCCCGGTCCAGCACGACGACCTCCGCGGCACCGGCCTCCTCCAGCAGCCACCGCGCCACCGTGCCGGTCCCCGCGCCCACGTCCAGGCAGCGGATGCCCGGCCCGGCGCCCAGGGCGCGCAGCCGGCGGGTGGTCACCGGGTCGTACACCAGCGCGGCGGCGTCGACGCGTTCGGCTTCCCGGGGTTCCCACGGCGCGAACAGATCCTCCCCGTAGTGACCGCCACCGGGGGCCGCCCCGTCCGCGGACGGCGAACCTGCCATGACCGCACCTCCTGCCCCAAGGCCGTGCCCCCGTACCCACGGTAGGGAACAGGACGGGCTCCCGCAGCGCGCCGTGGACACCGGCGCGCTTCTTGCTTGCGACTGGAGCGATCGGGTACCAGCCGGAGGTGAGAGGGGCACTGCTATGGCCCGGGATTTACTGAAAGAGATGTTTTCGTGACCCATCTCGGCGGCCCCGGTGACGACCGGGCGAGCGTGGGGAAGGACGTGGCGGCCGCCGCGCTGGAAATCGCCGACGCCGTGGAGAGCCTGACGGCCCTGTGGTCGTTGGCGCCCCAGGAGGTCGCGTTGCGGCTGTCGCTGCACCAGTTGCGGGCGTTGCGGGCGCTGGAGGCGACACCGGGGCTGAACCTCACGGCTCTGGCGGAGCGGCTGGACATCGGACTTCCCACGGCGAGCCGGCTGTGCGACCGGCTGGAGGCGGCCGGTCTGCTGGAACGCGCCTCGCACCCGCACAAGCGGCGTGAGGTGCGGCTCAACCTCACCAGACAGGCGCGGCACGTCCTCGGCGACATCGCCCTGCGCAGGGCGCGGGCGCTGGCGGCGGTGCTGGACGCCATGCGGCCGGGGGACCGGGCCGCCCTGATCCACGGCCTGCGCGCCTTCCTGGCCGTGCTGGGCGACGACCCGCCGGCCCGGGACCCCGACGCCGGGTGACGGGGCAGGGCGCGGTCACCGAGGACAGGGGCGGCTTTTCCGTGCGGCCCGCCGGGGCCTGTCAGGGCTCTCCGCGGGGAGGCGGGGGGCGGGACGCTCAACCCCGCCCGCGGCGCGGCGGCCGGACGTCCGCGATCCGCGTGTCGGCCGCATGCCCCCTGCCTCCGCGAAGGCCGTATGTCCCGCGATCCGCGTGCCGGCCGGCTGCCCGCGGCCGGCACGGCAGCCCCGCGCGGGCGCACCCGCCCGGCGGCGGCGACGCGGGCGTCCCGGGGTCTCGTCAGCGCCCGTGCCAGTCCAGGCACACCACCAGCGCGTCGTCGTCCGGGACGGACCGGCCGCGGTGGCCCGACAGCTCCCGCAGCAGCGCGCGCGGCACCTCGGCGGCGGGCAGCAGACGGGTGGACTGGATGGCCCGCGCGAGCGCGGCGTCCCCGTACGCCTCGCCCTTGGGGTCGGCGACGGCATACACCCCGTCGCTGACGAAGACCAGCCGGTCGCCGGGCTCCACCCGGAACTCCTGGGTCATGTAGTCGGTCTCCTCGAACATGCCGAGGGGCAACTGGGCCTCGAAGGTGACCCGTTCGACGCTCCCGCCGCGCAGCAGCAGCAGTTGCGGGGATCCGGCGTCCACCACCTTCACGCGTCCGGTGGCGAGCTCGAAGTCGAACATCAGCACGGAGAGGTAGGAGCGGCCCTGGTAGTGGGCGTAGACCGCCTGGTCGGCCAGGGCGGCCTGGTCCGCGAGGGAGAGGTCCGCCCGCCGGGCGTTGCGCAGCGCGTTGATGGCCAGACTGGTCAGCAGGGCGGCCTCTATGCCCTCGCCCATGCCGTTGGTGACGTACAGCATGAGGCGGTCAGCGGTCGCGGACCAGTCGAAGTTGTCGCCGAAGATGGCGTAGGCGGGTTCGAGCTGGGCGCCCAGTTCGTACTCCGGACGGGTGCACGAGCAGCCGGGCAGCAGCTGCCACTGCATCTCGGCGGCGAGCGTGAGCCGCTCCTTGCGGCGGGCCTGGAGATAGAGGTCGGTGTCCCGCTCGGCGACGACCACCTCATGGCCGAGCACCTGGGCGATGTCGGCCAGCTCGGCCAGCGGGCTCGCGGCCGGGTCGCCGTCCGGCAGGGTCACCGACAGCACACCGATCCGGTCGCCGCGCACGCTCACGGGCAGATGCACGCGGACCAGCCCGTCCCGGTCCGGCTCCACGAACGGCTCCTGCGCGCCGAAGGCGCGGCCGGCCGCGCTGCCGTGCAGCGGCAGCGGCTCCGGCGAGTGCGGCAGCGCGGAGACCGGCTGGAGCACCGTCAGGCCGTAGTCGGCCATGAACAGCTCGGCTGACCGCGCCCCGTACTGCTCGGCGAGCACGCGGCGGACGGCGTCGAGCAACTCGTGCGGTGCCGCCGTACGCAGGGCGCGTTCAGCGGTCACAAATCTGTTCACGATGGAAAAAACACCAATCCTTGGTCTGATTCCGGTCGCATGGTGGCGCTCGATCCGTGCGCGCCGGTCCTGCGGGGCATCTTTCGTCGGCTCGCTTCCCTAGTAGGCTGGCAAACGTCCCAGAGCCTGCGAGAGTGTGACTGTGACTGCCTTCCGACATCTGCCACAGCCCGACGAGGTCGCCCGTGTGACCTCCACGGCCGGTGAGCTACTGGAAGTGCTCTGGGGTCGTGCGTCCACCGCGCCCGCTTCCGCGTCCCAATTGCGCGTGCTGCTCATCCTTGAGCACCACGAGGGCATCAACCTGCGTACCCTCGCCGATTCGCTCGCCTCCACCCCGCCGTCCACCAGCCGGCTGTGCGACCGGCTCCAGGCGGCCGGGTTCGTCGACCGCGTGGTGAGCCCCACCGACCGGCGCGAGGTACGGCTGTACCTCAGCAGCCGGGGGCGTGCCTTCCTCGACGACCTGCGGGCGCGCAGGGAGAGGGAGCTCCAGGAAGTCCTGACGCTGATGCCGGCCACCAAGCGGGCCGCGCTGCTGGAAGGGCTGGAGGCGTTCTGCGCCGCGGCGGCCACGCAGATACACGACGACGCGGAGGGTTCCGACAGCCGGACGGCCTGATGCGCGGGGCGCGGCGCCCCATCCGAGGCCGCCTTTCGGCGAGAGCGGCCGGAACACGCAGCGGACTGCGTCCACCGGAACATCACAGATCCTTCCCCATGTCCGTGCGACACGGTTACTTTGTTGTCTCACGACTATAGTTGTCAAACGGCAACTGCTTGCCCCGGTCATCGTGCCGGGCGTCCCGCAGCAGCCCTCTGGATCCGGATACCCCGAGAGCGCGGAATCCGCGCGGCGCCGTCCGGACCGGGCCCGGACGTCCCGGTGAGCACGGCCGCCACGTCCGTTTTATGCCCGCGCCGCCCTGGGCACACGAGGGGGGAAGACGGCACGGCCCACCCGGCACACCCTTGAGGCCCGCACGGCAGACCACCGGAGACGGGACCCGGACGGGGGACGTCAGTGCCGTCGCCGTACCGTCCCCACGCCATCGCCTACGCCATCGGAGGAATGCGAACCGTGCGGTCTTCCCCGGAGGGTGCGCAGCCGCCCGAGACCTGTCCGCGCACGGCTGAACGCGCACGGGATGTGGCGCGTTCCTTCCTGTCCCGGCTCAGGCCCCGCCGTCCCGACCAGGAACAGGCCGTGCTGCTCGTGGTGTCCGAGCTGGTGACCAACGCCATCCAGCACGCCGGCGGTGTCACCGGCTTCGCCCTGCGCGCGGAGGAGGGGCGGGTCACCGTCACGGTGGACGACGCGAGCCCCTCCCCGCCGTACCGGCGCCGCTCCCCGGTGTGGGCGCCGGGCGGATTCGGCTGGCCGATGGTCCTGGAACTGTCCGCGCAGGTGCGCGTCGAGCCGGGGACCCGGGGCAAGGCCGTCCGGGCCGTCCTTCCCCTGGCCCACTGAGGCGTCCGCCCGGTGCCGTCGCGCCGACGGCGGTGGAAACGCCGGACACACCGGGCATGTCCCGCCCGATGGCGGGTAAGCGTGGGCCATGAACGGGGGAACGCGCATTATGGAGCCGTTGACGTCGGGTACTGGTGGTGAGGGGGCCACGGGAGCCGAGTCGATCCAGGAGACTGTTCCACTGGACGGTCAGGGCCCGTGCATCGCCGAGGCACGCCGGCACGCGGCCGGTTTCCTCGCCCGGGTGCAGGGCGAGTTCGGGCTGCCGGTGTCGGCGCGGGCGCTGGACGTCACCCGGCTGGTGGTCAGCGAGCTGGTCACCAACGCCCGCAAGTACGCTCCGGGCCCGGTGCTGATGGAGCTGCGGATCGTCGGCGGCCTGGTCGAGGTGGCGGTCTGGGACAGCGAACCGGTGCTGCCGGTGGCGCGGGCCGCCGATCCGGGCCGGGTCGGGCAGCACGGACTGGAGATCGTGATGGCGGTCGTCCAGGGGTTCGAGGTGCGGCGGGAGCCGGTCGGCAAGCGCGTCACCGCCCGTATCGCCCTCACCGACGACCCGGACGGAAGCCTCACCGGCCGTACCCCCGTGTAGCCCGCGTGGCCGTCGGCAGTGGATGACCGACAGGCGGTGCGCCGGGCCGACCCGCGCGCACGCGCCCCGCTCCCCGCCTCAGGCGTCGCCCGCGCGCATGGCCCTGGCGCGGGAATCGGTGATGGTGAAGTGCTCCTTGGTGCCCGTCAGGGAGAAGAGCCGTTCGACCGTCGAGTGGAAGGGGCCGAGCAGGATCAGTTCGCGGCCGGTGGCCCGGTGCCGGCGCCAGGCGTCGAGCAGCGCGTTGAGCAGTCCGCTGTCGGCGAACGTGACCCGGGAGAGGTCCACCACGGTCGCCGGGCGTCCGGAGTCGTCCGCCTCCGCCCAGGCGGCCTGCAACAGATCGTTCTCCTCGTAGTCGACCTCGCCGCGCACCGCGATCTCGAAGACTCGGTCGTGGCAGGTCACCTTCACGGTGGCCCTGCTTTCCCACTGCATTCCGTCGTCCCCGTGCCGTTGGTCCATGGCCGCGCGGCGCCGTGCCGCCTCGCCTCGCGCGGTTCTCCTACCCCGTCCGGGCGAAAAGTTGCCTCCGGACAAGTATCCGTGACACCGGGTGCCGGTGTCACGGGCCGGAGGGAACGCCGGCCGCCCGCCCGGCCCGGCCCTGGCTCAGGATGCGTGCGCCGGGCGGGCGGTGAGGTGGTCGAGGGTGCCGGTCTGCCGCAGCAGGCGTTCCAGCGGGGCCGGACGGTTGTCCAGGTACAGGACGCAGCCCGCGGCGCCGGTCCGGCGGTGGACCATCAGCAGGGCCGAGAGCCCCCCGGAGTCGATGCGGGACAGCTCGGCGAAGTCGAGGCGCACGCCCCGTACCCCTGGGTGCAGGGCCAGGAGCTCGGTGACCGTGTCGACCAGGTGGTCGCCGGTGTCGGGATCGAGGTCACCGGCGACGCCGACGGTCAGTTCGCGGGCTACCCGTGCGACGGTGAGGCGCAGGGCGGGTGGAGGCAGGTGGGTCATGCTGTGGGGCGGGCTCCGGGGACGGGGGGAAGGGGGCGCCCGGCGAGCGCGGCGGTGCCGTCGCCGATGAGGCGCAGGGCGCGGGGGAAGTCGAGCAGGTTCTCGCCGAGCACCGCGAGCGCGGCCACCAGCGAGTGGGCCGGCACCCGCCGCGCCTGAAGGACGTCGGCGGTCCAGCACAGGAACGTGGTGAACAGCGCCGTGTCGTCGACGTACAGGGCGGTGGCCAGGGAGTCGACCATGTGGGCGAGGTCCTCGGCGGTCCGCTCGCGCTGCGCGTCGGTGTAGGCGCGCAGCGCGGGGAACCGTTCCTCCAGGCTGGTCAGCGTCTGCCGGACGAGCCGGCCGCGGGCCCGGGCGACGTAGGTGTACTCCTGGTCGGACAGGTGCGGCAGGTCGTCCAGGACCTGCCGGGCCGCCGTCGGATCGGGCGGTGCCGGCGCGCGGTCCAGTACGGCCGCCGCGGCCCGGGCGTCCGGCGCCCAGTGGTCGGCCCCCAGCGCGCGGGCGTAGCGGCCGTCCGGCCCGAAGGCCCGGCCGCCCGCGAGGACCGGGACGCCGACCGCCTGGCAGGCGGTGACGGCGGCGTGCGCGGCGGACAGGCGCGTGGGGATCGACCCGGACAGCAGGACCGCCTCGGCACTGGTGCTGTGCAGGTGGGACACCAGGTGCGGGGTGGGGGTCCGGGCGCCGAGGTAGTCCACCCGCCAGCCCCGCAGCCGCAGCACCTCCGCGACCAGCCGCGCCGGCATGGCGTGCCACTCCCCGTCCACGCAGCCGACCGTGACGCGGCCCCGGGGCGGCCGTTCGTCCCGGCCGGCCGGGGACCGGTCGTGCACCAGGGCGGTGACGACACGTTCGTTGACGGCGGTGGCGGCGCGTTCCTGCGCCACGGTCAGCCGGTCGGCGGCCCACTCCGTGCCGACCCTCGCCTGCACCGCGGCGATCACGTCGAGCAGCAGCGTCTCCTCGTCCGTCCCGTCGGCCCGCGCCCGGCGGACGACGCCGACGGCCGTGTACTCGTCGCCGTCCGCCACCGCCCGCCACAACTCGTCCACCAGGGCGTCGGTGCCGACCGCCCAGGGAGCGCTCACCCGTTCCTCCCGTACGTCGTGCCGGCGGCCCGGCGCCGGCCGCCGCCGCCCACCACCGTCAGATCCGTGGTGCGCGGCGCGCTGATGGCGACGGTGGCGACGTCGTCGTGGCTGCCCGCGCCCACCCACCCGGCGGTCAGCATCTGGATCCGCTCGACGACCGCCTCGGCAGGCAGGCCCGCGCACTCGGCCAGGGCCCGCTTGAGCCGCTGCTCGCCGAAGAGCTCGTCACCCAGCGGTCCGCCGCGGGCCTCGGTGACGCCGTCGGTGTAGAGCAGGCAGGTCTCCCCGGGCCGCAGCGTCACCCGGTCGGTGTTCGCGCCGACCTTCGGCAGGGCACCGATGAGCGAGCCGCGGGTGCCGCTCTCCTCCACGGTGCCGTCGTTGCGGACGATCAGCGGGGCGAGGTGGCCCGCGCTGGTCAGGCGCAGCTCCACCCTGCTGCCGCGACGGCGCACGGAGGCCAGGACGAGGGTGGCGAACCGGGTGTGGTGGGAGGAGAGCAACGCGCTGTTGAGCAGGGTCAGCGTGCGGGCGTGGTCGTCGGCGAGCGGCAGCAGCGCGTGCAGCGTGTTGCGGATCTTGCCGGTCAGCACCGCCGCGTCCAGTCCCTTGCCGGCCACGTCCCCGAGTACCACCAGCGTCTCCTCGGCGGGACCGGCGCCGGGGTGGACGTCGTAGAAGTCGCCGCCGATCCGCTCGTTGTCCCCGGCCGGGCGGTAGGCCCCCGCGTACTCCACCCCGTGCACGCTCTCCAGGCGCGGCGGCAGCAGTTCCCGCATCAGCGTGGCGGTGATGGACGCCTGCTCGGTGTAGAGCCGGGCGGCCGACAGGGCGGCTCCGGCCCGGGCGGCGAAGAGCCGGGCGAACAGCTCCTCCTCGTCGCTGAACGCCTGCTCCCGGCTGGAGCGCAGCAGGATGAGCGCGCCCGCGGGCACCCCGTGTCCGGGCAGCGGGGCGACGATCACGGAGCCCACCGGCCCGGCGAACTCCGCCGGGCGCACCCAGCCGGGCAGCTCGGCCGGGTTGATCCAGCGTGCCGGTACCGGCGGGAACCCCTGGAGCGCCTCGGCCAGACCCGGTACGGCGCGCACGTCGACCGGCGCGGTGACCCGGGTCACCGGCCCGCCGCGGTGCGCGTAGGTCAGCTGGTGGTGACGGCCCTGCGGCGGCGCGATGAGCAGGGCCGCCTCGGCGAGGTGATCGGTGGCCATGCGCGCCGTGGCCTCCATGCACCGGGCCAGGTTCAGCGTGGACAGCAACTGGCCGGAGACGTCGGCCAGGAGCGCGGACCGCTGCCGGGCGCCGGCCAGGGCGGCCTCCGCCAGCCGCCGGTCGGTGTCGTCGACGAGCCACCACACCACGTCGCCGTCGTCCGCCGGGGTCGGGTGGGCCTCGAAGAAGCGGTCCGCGACGGTGCCTGCGGCCCGTCCCGTGCCGTCGGCCACGCCGTCGGAGAATCTGCCGTGGGCCTCGACCAGCCAGGACGGCACGGTGTCGCGCAACCGGTCGCCCGGGGCGGCGTCCGACCACAGCAGCCGCGCGGCCGCGTTGAGTTCGACGACGGCGCTGTCCCGGTCCGCGACGATCACCGGGTAGGGGGCATGGGCCCACGCCGCGCCGACGCTGACCGCGGCACTGCGCGGATCTACGGGTGAGCCGCTGGAATGGAACACACGCGGGGACGCGCCTCGGACGCGCCCCACCACCTCTCTGCGACGACAACAGATGTCTTCCGACAACAGTTCCGCATGGAGGCGTACGACGCAAGCCGGTCCCGGGGGATGTGGGCCGTCCGGGGGGTCGGCGCCGAGGGGGACGGCCGGGGCGGGAATGTCCCGGGGCCCGCGGCGGTTGCAGCTCCTGTGACTGACATGCTCCGCTCAGGGCGGGCGGTGTCGGTCGAGGAAAGGAGCACCCCATGGCACGCAGCACCGTGCGTCCCGTCGTCCGGCTGAAGTCGACGGCCGGAACCGGCGTCACCTACGTCACGCGCAAGAACCGGCTGAACGATCCGGACCGGCTCGTCCTGCGCAAGTACGACCCGGTGGCCGGAGAGCACGTCCCCTTCCGCGAGGAGCGCTGACCCCGGCGCCGCCGGCACGCCGGGCGGGGCCGCGGCCCCGGCGGGACCTCGTCCCGCCGGGGCCGGCCGCTGCTCAGCCCGGGAAGCGTCCCGTGGCACGCAGCCGCCACCGGCGTTCCGCGTAGGCCAGGTCGTCCCGCCACAGGCGTGCCGCGGCCGTGCGCACCAGCGGCCGCAGCAGCGGCGCGGCCCGCCGGACGACGGCGAACCCCGGCCGGCCGGAGGCCGCCGTCACCGCCTCGGTCACGGCGGTCCGGGGCCGGCCCGCGTCGTCCGGCCCCAGCGGTGTCGCGTGGGTCTCGACGACGGAACCCTCGCCCTCCCCCTCCGTGATGCGCATGACGACCGTGCGCGGCCCCGGGGCGGTGAACACGGCACGGACCGGTACGACCAGCCGTCCGGCCACCTTGAAGGAGACGTCGACGGTGAAGGCGTCCTCACCATCGCGGTCCCCGCGCCCGGAGCCCTCGGGCGACCCGACCACCGTGAGGTCGACGAACGAGTACGGGTGGAACCACGCGCCGTGCCACGGGTCCAGACGGTTGGCCACCACGTCCTCGGGCTCGCAGACCCCCGTGCCGGTGTAGACGGCCGTCAGCGCGCGCGCCCGCTCGGGCCGCCGCGGGACGACCGGGGCCTCCAGCGGCGCCTCACCGCCCACCTCGTCCAGCCGCACCCACAGCAGCACGCCGTCGTCGTGCACCGGGTACGGCGCCCAGCCCGCGTACGGCACGCCGTCCAGGACGAGCCCGTGCCAGTGGCACACCAGGGTGCCGCAGCGGACGGGACTGTCCCGCAGCGGCGCCCCGAGATGGGGACAGACGCCGGGACCGCCCACCGCACGGCCGTCGGCGCCGCGCCACACCACCACCTCCCGGCCCGCCACCGTCCGGGCGACCGGGCGGTCGCCGCCCAGGCCGGACGAGGCGCCGACGACGTACCAGTTGCCGGACGGGCGGGCCTGGGCCCGCTTCAACGCCTGTGCGATCACCCCGGGCGCGGCGTCGCGCCAGGTGGGCCGCTGACGGTCCCAGGGCACCGGGTCCCGGCGCAGCGAGAGCGGCAGCCGGCGGCGCCGCCCGGGCGGAACGGGCCTCACGCGATCTCCCGCACGGCCGCAGCGCACGGTGTCACCACCGCTTCGCAGGACGAGTCGGGCGCCGGTCCGGACACGGGTCCGCACCCCGGGCCGGTCAGCGCGTCCGGTGCCGCCGGGCGCCGTACCGGCCGGCGGGCGCGCCACCGCGCGGCGACCACCCGCGCCACCCCGTCGGCGGCGACGGCCGCCCGGCGCCCGCGGGGGACCACCGCCCGCCGGTGCAGCACCGCGTAGCCACCCTCGGCGACCGCGTCCAGGATGCCGCCGTACAGGACGAACGCGGTGCGGACGCACGGGCGCGACACCGGGTCCAGCAGGGCGAGGCCGGGCAGCGCCTGCCGGTAGACGCCGCGCGTCAGCGCCTCGAACTCGCGCAGCGCCGCACCGATGCGCGGATCGGCCCGGCCGGTGTCCCGGCTCCACCGCAGCAGCTCCCGGTCGACGCCATGGCCCGCCAGCAGGTCGGCGGGCAGGTACACGCGCCCGCGGTCCAGGTCCTCGCCCACGTCCCGGAGGAAGTTGCTGAGCTGGAAGGCGACCCCCAGCGCCGCCGCGTACGGTGCCGCCTCCCGGCGTGGCACCACCGTGCCCAGGACGGGCAGCATCTGCAATCCGATCACCGCCGCCGAGCCGTGCATGTAGCCGCGCAGGTCGGCGTAGGTGGCGTAGTCGGTCACGGTGAGATCGGCGGTCATCGCGGACATGAAGTCACGGAACAGCGCGTGCTCGATGCCGTACCGGCGCGCGGTGTCGGCGAGCGCCCGCACCACTGGCTCCTCGCCGCGCCCGTCCCGCAGCCCCTCCTCCAGGCTCCGCCCCAGCTCCGCCAGGGCCGCCGCGCGCCGCCCGGTGTCCGCGCCGGCACCGAGGCGGTCCACGATGTCGTCGGCCCAGCGGGCGAAGCCGTACAGGGCGTGCACGGCGGGCCGGCGCTCGACCGGCAGCAGCCGGGTGGCGAGGAAGTACGTCCTGCCGTGCCGTGCGTTGAGGGCGCGGCAGTGCCGGTACGCGGCGCGCAGCACCGGGTCGCCGATCCCGGCCGCGTCCAGTTCACGGTCGGTCATCAGGAGGTCTCCTTCGCGGGGGCCGGCGAGGTGCGCGAGCGGGCGGACGCGGGACGGGGCGGACCGGTGATCCGCAGGGCGGCGAGTTTGCCGGACAGCAGCACGGTCGGTACGCCGACGCCCGGTGTGGTCCCGCAGCCGGCCAGGACGGCGTTCTCCGTGCCCCGCACCAGGTTGCGCGGCCGGAACGGCCCGGTCTGCGCGAAGGTGTGGGCGGCAGAGAAGGGCGTGCCCGCCGCATGGCCCTCGGCCTGCCAGGTCGCCGGGGTGACGAGCGACTCCTCCTCGACGGCGGCCTCGATCCCCGCCAGACCGCGCCGCTCCAGCTCCCGCAGCAGCGCCCGCCGGTAGCGGGGACCGAGTTCGCCCCACGCCGCGGCGTCCGGCCCGATGTCGGTGTTGGGGCAGGGCGCGAGGATGTAGTGCAGCTGGCGGCCCGGCGGGGCCAGCGAGGGATCCGTGGCGGTGGGCCGGGTGATCAGCAGGGAGGGGTCGGTCATCAGCCGTCCGGTGCGGGTGAGTTCGGCGAACGTGGAGTGCCAGGCCGCGCCGAAGGAGATGGTGTGGTGCGCCAGCTGCGGCCAGGTCCGGTCCGTTCCGGCGTGCAGCACCACGGCGGACGGCGAGTGCCGCAGCCGCAGCGGACGCCGGGGCCGGCGGCCCAGCAGCCGGTAGGCGACCGGCAGGTCCGGGGTGAGCACGACGGCGTCGCAGGGCACGCGGTCCCGGTCCGTGACGACGGCGGTGATCCGGCCGCCCGAGCGTTCCAGCCGGACGACCTCCTCCCCGTGGCGCAGCTCGGCTCCCGCGTCGGCGGCGGCGTCCGCCATGGCACGCGGCAGGGCGTGCATGCCGCCCCGGGGGAAGTACACCCCGGCGACGGTGTCCATGTAGGCGATGACCGCGTACGCGGCCAGGGCGCGCGCCGGCGGCACCCCCGCGTACAGCGACTGGAAGGTGAACACCCGGCGCAGCCGTTCGTCCTTCAGGAAGTGCCCGATCCGCGCGTCCAGCCGGCCGAACCCGCCGAGCGCGGCCAGCCGGGCGAGGTCGGCGTTGAGCAGGTTCAGCGGCGAGTCGAAGTTGGCGTCGATGAAACGGCGCATCTGCGCCCGGTGGAGCCTCTCCAGCCAGGCGCGCAGCCGCCGGTAACCGGCCGCCTCACCGGGCCCGGCGAAGCGTTCCACCTCCGCCGTCATCGCGTCGGCGTCGGTGTGCACGTCGAGCGTGCCGCCGTCCGCGAAACACGCCCGGTAGGCGGGGTGCAGCGGGACCAGTTCGACCCGGCGGCGCAGGCTGTCGCCGACCGCCGCGAAGGCCTCGTCGGCGAGGTGGGGCATGGTCAGCACGGTGGGGCCGGTGTCGACCCGGTAGCCGCCCAGACGGAGCAGCCCGGCCCGGCCGCCGGGCAGCGCGCCCCGCTCCACGACGGTCACACGGCGTCCGGCGCCGAGCAGGTGCAGAGCGGCCGACAGTCCGGCGAGACCGGCTCCCACCACCACGACGTGGTCGGTACGCCCGGGCAGGGTGCGCCTCACCGCCCGGTCTCCCGCGCGCCGGAGGCGGCCAGTGACCCGGCCGGGTCCGGTCCGGGGCGCGGAGCGCCGTCGCCGTCCCCCGCCGCCCCGCCGGCCGTGCGGGTGAGCAGCTCGCGCAGCCGGCCCCCCGCCCCGTGCTCGGGCAGGACACCGTCGAGCCGGTACAGCCCCTGCCCCACCAGCCGGCTGATCCTGCTCTCGACCGCCTCCCGGGCACCGGTCCCGGTCAGCACCTCCCTGACCCGGTCCAGATCCGCGTCGGTCAGCCGGGGATCGCCGAGCGAGCGGTCCAGGACGGCCAGCGCCCGGTGATCGTCCATCGCCGCGGCCCGGCGCCGCGCCAGGGCGACGAGACAGGTCGGCTTGCCCTCGCGGATGTCACCGCCGCGGGGCTTGCCGGTCCGCCGGGGCGCGCCGAAGACGTCGTCCAGGTCGTCGCGGAGCTGGAAGGCCATGCCCATGCGGATGCCGGCCGCGCACAGCGCGCGCGTCGTGGCGTCATCCGCGCCCGCCAGGGCGGCGCCCAGCGCGAGGGGCCGCTCCACGGAGTACCTGCCGCTCTTGAGACAGGCCGTGCGCAGCGCCCGGGACAGGGTGTACGCGCCCGTCAGCTGGCCCTGCACGTCCAGGTACTGACCGGCCACCATCTCCGTGCGCGTGTCGCTCCACAGCCGGCGGACCACCCCCGCGGTCACCGGCGCCAGGGGAGTGCCGGCCACCATGTCGTCCGACCAGGCCAGCGCCAGATCGCCGGCCAGCAGCCCGCCCGCCTCCGCGAAGCGGGCGACGCGCTCGGGGGAGGCCGCGCCCGCGTACTCGGCGCGCAACTGGGCGTGGAGCGCGGGACGGCCGCGTCGCAGCGCCGAGCCGTCCATCACGTCGTCGTGCACCAGGGCGCAGGTCTGCAACAGTTCCAGCGCGGCCCCGATCCGCAGGCCGGCGGCGACCGGCACCTCGTCGGTCCCCGCGCAGGCCCGCAGCGTCCACCACAGCAACTGCGAGCGGGTGCGCTTGCCCCCGGACCGGGTGAACCGGGACACCCGCCCGGCCAGTTCCCCGGCGAACCGGGCGTCCATGGCGCGGGCCCGCGCGACACGCTCGGCCAGCACATGGTCGAGGACCCGGCCGACGGCGGCGGGCACGTCCGCGTCGACCGCCCGCACGTCGTCGAGACCGGCCGGGACTCCGTCCCCGGCCACGCCGGCCACCTCCTCTGGACACACCCGGACGGCGCCGCCCGACGGCGGTACCGGGCGCGGGCCGGGGGGCGGCGATACCGCGTGGGGTTCCTTCGGCTGCGTGGGGCGCATCCGGTTCCTCTCGTCTGATCACAGAGCGGTTCGTCATCACGTCTTCGGCGCGCGCGCCGGGCGTGGATGCGCTGACGGCCGAAGCGCGACGGGCCGTCTGTGACGGTGTCTTCCACATCTCTCACCCGACATGACGGATGCGTGTCGCATTCGAGTGACCCGCATCCGTTCGGGCACACGGGCGGGAATACGCGGACAGTGCGCGCTGCGCACACGGACGCGCAGCACGGAAGGGAGCCCTCGTGTTCGAGGCGGAGGTGGCCGTCGTGGGCGGGGGAGCCGCCGGCCTGTCCCTGGCCCACCGGCTGGCCGGGCACAGACCCGGGCTGCGCACGCCCACCGTCGTCCTGCTGGAGGCGCCGCCCGGCCCGCTGCGCCCGCCGCGCCGCACCTGGTGCTACTGGGAGGCGGGCCCCGGACGCTTCGACGCGGCGCTGACCGCCCGCTGGCGCCGCGTGCAGGTGCGCCCGCCCCACGGCCACCCGGTCGAGGGCGACCTCGCCCCGCTGCGCTACAAGATGATCCGCTCCGACGACTTCGAGGCCCTCGTCGGCCCGGACCTGGCGCGCAGCCCCAACGTGCGGCGCGTCCAGGCCACCGTCGAGACGGTGGAGGACGTCGAGGGCGGCGCCCGCGTCCGGCTGCGCGCCCCCGACGGCCGGACGGACGTGCTCACGGCCCGCTGGGTGTTCGACTCCCGGCCCCTCGGCAGCCTGCCCGCCGCCCGCACCACCCTGCTCCAGCACTTCCACGGCTGGTTCGTGCGCACCGCCCGCCCGGCCTTCGACCCGGACACCGTCGAACTCATGGACTTCCGCACCCCGCAGCCCGCCGACGGGCTGTCGTTCGGCTACGTCCTGCCCACCGGAGCGTGCGAGGCGCTCGTCGAGTACACGGAGTTCTCGCCCCGGCCGCTCACCGACAGCGGCTACACCGAGGCCGTACGGCACTACGCCCGGGACGTGCTGGGCCTGACCGGCACCCGCGTCCTCGCCACCGAGACCGGCGTCATCCCGATGACGGACGCCCCGATGCCCCGCCAGGTGGGCGCCTCGGTGTTCCGCATCGGCGCCGTGGGCGGCGCCACCCGGCCCGCCACCGGCTACACGTTCGCCGGCCTGCAACGCCAGACCCGCGCGGTCGCCGCGGCCCTGCGCCAAGGACACCGGCCGGTGCCGCCCCCCGCCCACTCCGCCCGCTCCCGCGCCATGGACGCCGTCCTGCTGCGCGCCCTGGCCAGCGGCCGGGTGGACGGCCCCGCGCTGTTCTGCCGGCTGTTCGCCCGGGTCCCCACCCCCCGGCTGCTGCGCTTCCTCGACGGAGGCACCCGGCTGCGCGAGGACCTCGCCGTGGGCCTGCGCACACCGATCGGCCCGATGCTCCGCTCGGCGCTCGAACTGCCGGGCCTGCCCCGCCGCCCGTCCGACTGACCGCCCCCGCCCCGACCCGCCGTCCCTGGAGACCGTATGACCCTGCTGCGCGACGAGGACCTCTCCACCGCGTTCGACCACGCGGCCCGCAGCTACGACGCGCTGGTCGCCGCCAACCCCGGCTACCACGCACAGCTCCGGCGCTCGGTGCGCCGCCTCGGCCTGCCCGGACACGGGGCGGGCCTGCGCCTGCTGGACCTGGGCTGCGGCACCGGCGCCTCGACGGCCGCGCTCCGTGCCGTGCTGCCCGCCGCGCACATCACCGCCGTCGACGCCTCCGCCGGCATGCTGCGCCGGGCCGCCGCAAAACCCTGGGCGAGCGGGGTGACCTTCGTCCGGGCACCGGCCGAACGCCTCGCCGACGCCGGGGTGACGGGGCCGTTCGACGCGGTCTTCGCCGCCTACCTGCTGCGCAACGTGGCCGATCCCGACGGCGTCCTGACCGCCGCGCGCGACCTGCTGGCGGTCGGCGGCCGGCTCGGCGTGCACGAATACACCCTCAGCGGGCGCCGCGCCGACCGGACGGTGTGGACGCTGGTCTGCCGGGGCCTGCTGCGGCCGGTGGCGTCCGTCCTCGGCGACGGCGCGCTGTACCGCCACCTCTGGCACAGCGTCACGCGGTTCGACACCGCCGACCGCTTCGCCGCCCGGATCCGGGCGGCCGGGTTCGACCACGTACGGACCCTGCCCCTGCCGGGCTGGCAGACGGGCATCGCCCACACCTTCGTCGCCCGGCGGCCGGAGGCCGCGCGATGAGCGGGACGGGGCGCCGGGCGGACCACGCCCGCCGGGGCCGGGACCGGCGGGCCCGGCTGCTCCCGGCACCGCCCGGGAGGCGGCGCGTCGGAGACGACCGCCCCACGACCGCCGTCATCGGCGGCGGCATCGCCGGCCTCGCCGCCGCCACGGCGCTCGCCGAACGCGGGGTGGCCGTCACGCTGTACGAGCGGCAGCCGTACCTCGGCGGACGCGCCGGGGGCTGGCCGACCGAGCTGCGGGACGGCACGCGGGTGACCATGAGCCGTGGCTTCCACGCCTTCTTCCGCCAGTACTACAACCTGCGCGGACTGCTCCGCCGTACCGACCCCGGACTGCGGCGCCTGACCGGCCTGCCCGACTACCCGCTGCTGCACGCCGACGGGACCCGGGACGGCTTCCGCCACGTCCCGCGCACCCCGCCGTGGAGCGCGCTCGGCTTCGCGGCCCTCAGCCCCTCCTTCACCCCGCGGGAGATGCGCGCGATGCGCCCCGCCGCGGCCCTGCCGCTGCTCGACGTCCGCGTTCCCGGGATCTACGACCGGCTCGACCACGTCAGCGCCCATGACTTCCTGGACGCCGTCAACTTCCCCGGGCGGGCCCGGCACCTCGCGTTCGAGGTGTTCTCCCGCAGCTTCTTCGCCGACCCCCGGCAGCTCTCGGCGGCCGAGATGGCGCTCATGTTCCACATCTACTTCCTCGGCTCCGCCGAAGGGCTGCTGTTCGACGTGCCCCGCGCACCCTTCCCGGCCGCCCTGTGGGACCCGCTGGCCGGATACCTGCGGCGGCACGGCGCCGAGGTGCGCACCGGCACCGCCGTCGAAGGCGTCACCCCCACCGGGGCGGGCGGCCACTCGGTCGCCACCGACCGGGACGAACGGCACTACGACAGCGTGGTCCTCGCCCTGGACACCGCCGGACTGCGCCGCGTCGTCGCCCGCTCGGAGCGACTGGGCGACGCCCCGTGGCGGGAGCGGATCGCCCGCCTGCGCACCGCCCCCGCCTTCCTGGTCACCCGGCTGTGGCTGGACCGGCCCATGGCGCCCGGCCGGCCGGGATTCCTCGGCACCGGCGGGTTCGCGACCCTGGACAACGTCAGCGTGCCGGACCGCTGGGAGGACGAGGCCGCCCGCTGGGCCGCGGGCACCGGTGGCTCCGTGGTGGAACTGCACGCCTACGCCGTACCGGCGCACGCCGCCCGGGACGTCGAGGAGAAGCGCCTGGTCGAGCAGTTGCGGACCGTCTACCCCGAGTCCCGGGGGGCCGCGATCGTCGACGTACGCCACGAGTGGCGCGAGGACTGCCCGCTCTTCCCGGTGGGCGGCTACCGCGACCGGCCGGCCGTCCGCACCCCCGACCCGTCGCTCGTGGTCGCCGGGGACCTGGTCCGCACCGGCCTGCCGGTGGCCCTGATGGAACGGGCCGCGACCTCCGGCTTCCTGGCCGCCAACGCCCTGCTCGAACGGTGGGGGGTCCAGGGGGTCCCCCTGTGGACGGTGCCGCACCGCGGCCGTAGCGCCCTGCTGCGGGCCCTGGCCGGATGCCGACCGGGATGACCCCCCGGTCCCGGAGACCGGGCCTTGCGGTTCCGGCCCCCCACCTGGTGGGGGGCTCGGTGCGCTTGCGCCGGTCCGGTCCGGTCCGGGACCACCGCCCGGCGGTCGGCCGAGCCGGGGCCGACCCGTGTTCCTTAGGGACCGGGCCCCCACGGCGGTTCAGGTGATCCCGCCCCCGTCCGCACGCCCGACCCCGCTCACCCGCCCGACCGCCGGGCGGGATTAGCCCACCCGCGCCGGGTGGGGTCTGGACACCCGCGCCGGGTGGGGGCCCGGGACCCCGTGCCGGTCCGAGTGATCCATGCCGTGCCGGAATCCGGCCTCCTGGCGGTGCCGGAACCCCGTCCCCGGCCGTGCTGGCACTCGGTTTCCCGGCGGTGCCGGCACCCCTCCCTAGGCCGTGCTGGCACTCGGCCTCTCGGCCGTGCCGGAACCCCGCCTCCGGCGGTACTAGAACCTGGCCCGCCGGCCGTGCCGGAAGCCGGCCTCTCGCCCGTGCTGGCACCCGGTTTCCCGGTGGTGCCGGAACCCCGCCCCCGGCCGTGCCGGTACCCGGCCCCCCGGCCGAACCGGAACCCGCCCCCCCCCGCCCCCGCCCCGGCAGGGTTCAGCCGTGTTCCGCGTGGACGATCACGGCGTAGGAGCCGAGGCCGATCAGGCGGTGTCCGGGGATGTCACCGAGTGCCGTGTAGAGGGTGAGCAGCTTCCCCGAGACGGGGTCGTAGGCGATGTCCTTGACGGTTCCGTGCTCGACGCCCCGCTCGGTCAGGACCCGGCTCCCGAGGGCCTCGCGGTGTTCGGGCGCGGGCCCGGTGATGGGCCGCGAGCGCACGATCACGGCGTCGTGCCCCACGGCCTCCACGGCGTCCCATCCGATGACCGCACGGTCCTTCGGCGCGCCCTTCAGACGCAGCCAGGCGACGCTCCTGGTGTGGGCGTCGACGGTCAGCTCGTCCACCGTGCCCAGGACCGTGGCCTCCTCGGCGCTGATCACCGGCAGGCCCCGCGTCCGCGTGAAGAGCATCATGCCGCCCCTCCCTCACCGGCGCCCGACCGGAACGCCTCCACCTGGGCGCCGAAGCCGGGCAGGTCCTCGGCCACGAAGTGACGGGCCCGGGCGGGCACCACCAGGGCCTCACCGGAGACGGCCAGCGTCTCCCCGCGCGGTACGAACACCTTGCTCCGCCTCCCGCCCGAGGAGTCGGCCGCGGTGATCTCGAACCCGATGACCAGCCCTTCGGTGCCGGACTCGACCACCACGTCCCGCACGGTGCCGACCTCGGTGCCCTGGTCGGTGATCACCGGCGCGCCGATCACCGGACCGCGCCCGGCCGCGTCGGACCCCAGGACCGCCGCCCGGTCGCCGAGGACGTCCACGCTCGGGATCATCACGGCGGCGGGCCCCAGCGCGTGCACCGCCGCGAACGGCAGGCTCCGCTTCAGCGGACCGGCCAGCAGGCCCCGGCCGCTCAGGGTGAAACCGGTGATGCGGCCCGCTCCGGCGTCGAAGACGGTGTCCTTGATCCGTGCCACCGCGTCACCGCCGAGGGTCACGACCTCACGCCCGGACAGCTCCGAAGCGAGCATCAACGTGATCACCGCGGCCCCCCTCGACCGGTCCGGCGCCCCCCGCGTACCGCGATCACCGTCCCGGCACGGCGTTTGGCCTGGACCGACAGCGTCGCCGCCACGACCAGCCCGATCACCGCCACCAGTAAGACGATCCAGCCCCACCATTCCATCGCCTGCCTCCTCGCCGGCCGTGTCCGCCCCGGCCTGCTGCGTCCTCGGGTGTCCTCCGGTTGCCCGCAGGGCCGACCCGGCACGCCTGGACCGCCGACGCGGTTGGGCGCCCGGCCACTGGGCACCCGGTCACGGCTGTGACCAGTACCGATCGGAGGCCCGCATGGCCGTTCGTCACCGCGTGATCAACGCCGACCCCGCCGCCGTGTGGGAAGTGCTCTCGGACGGCCGCCGGTACGCCGACTGGGTGGTCGGCACGGGTGCCTCCCGGCCGAAGCACGGGCGGTGGCCGGAGAAGAACTCGTCCCTCGAGTACGAGATCCGGCTCGGCCCGTTCCGGCTCGCCAACGAGACGGTCGTCCGCAGTTGCCGGGAGCGGTCCCGGCTCGAGCTGGAGATCACCGCCGGCGCCCTCGGCACCGCCCGCTGCTCCATCGAGCTGCGCGAATGGGGCGACGACTGCCTGGTGATCGTGGACGAGCACCCGTTGCACGGCATCGGAGCGGCCGTGCACAACGTCGCCGTCGAGACGTTCATCCAGCTGCGCCACCGCGCCATGCTCGCCCGGCTCGCCCGCTGCTGCGAGCAGGGCGACACGCGCCGCGGGACGCACACGCGGCCGTCACCCGCCGCGGAGGGGACCGGCCGTGCCTGACGCCGTGGTCATCGGGGCCGGACCCAACGGCCTGGTGGCCGCCAATCTCCTGGCGGACGCCGGCTGGAGCGTCCAGGTGCTCGAGGAGCAGCCGGAACCGGGCGGCGCCGTCCGGCACGACCGGGGAGTCCACCCCGACTTCGTCAACGACCTCTTCAGCTCCTTCTACCCGCTGGCCGCCGCGTCCCCGATCCTCGCCGGGCTCCGCCTGGAGGACCACGGGCTGCGCTGGAGCCACGCACCGCACGTCCTCGCGCATCCCCTCACCGACGGCCGGTGCGCCGTACTGGACCGGCGGATCGACACGACCGCCGCGTCCGCCGAGGTGTTCGCACCCGGCGACGGAGCCGCCTGGCAGCGCCTGTTCGACCTCTGGCAGACGCTGCGCCCGGATGTGCTGGACGCCCTGTTCACCCCGTTCCCGCCGGTCAAGGCGGCGACGCGGCTGCTGTGGAGGCTGCGGGCGGCGGGCGGCCTGCGCACCGCCCGGTCGCTGGTCCTGCCGGTGCGCCGGCTGGGCGAGGAGGAGTTCCGCGGCGAAGGCGGCCGGCTGCTGCTGGCCGGCAACGCCCTGCACGCCGACCTCGCCCCCGAGACGGCGGGCAGCGGCGGCTTCGGCTGGCTGATGTCCATGCTGGGACAGACGTACGGCTTCCCGGTCCCGGTCGGCGGTGCCGGCGCCCTCACCGACGCGCTGGTGCGGCGGCTGCGGTCGCGCGGGGGAGAGGTCCGGTGCGGACAGCGGGTCCAGCGCGTCACCGTCCGCGGCCGGCGCGCCGTAGGGGTGCGTACCGCGGGCGGGGAGACGGTACCCGCGCGCAGGGCCGTGCTCGCCGACGTCTCCGTGCCCGCCCTGTACGGGGAACTCGTCGGCGCCGAGCACCTGCCCGATCAGGTGCTGGCGGACCTGCGCGGCTTCCAGTGGGACTTCGCCACCTTCAAGGTGGACTGGGCGCTGGACGGCCCGGTGCCGTGGCGGGCCGAGGAGGCCCGCCGGGCCGGCACCGTCCACCTGGCCGACGGCCTGGACGAGCTGACCCGCTTCGCCGCGCAGATCGCCATGCACCGGGTGCCCGACCGGCCCTTCGTCCTGTTCGGCCAGATGACCCTGGCCGACCCCTCGCGCTCCCCCGAGGGCACCGAGTCGGCCTGGGCGTACACCCACGTGCCCCGTGACATCCGGGCGGACGCCGGACACGAGGGCATCACCGGCGAGTGGGGTCCGGCGGACCGGGAGCGCATGGCGGACCGGGTGGAACGCCAGGTGGAACGCTTCGCCCCGGGTTTCCGCGCCCTCGTACGCGCCCGGCGCGTGCTCGCGCCGCCCATGCTCCAGGCACTGGACGCCAACCTCTCGGACGGCGCCATCAACGGCGGCACGGCCGCCCTCCACCAGCAGCTCTTCTTCCGCCCCCTGCCCGGCACCGGACGCCCGGAGACCCCCGTCAAGGGCCTCTTCCTCGCCTCCGCGGGCGCCCACCCCGGCGGCGGGGTGCACGGCGCCCCCGGTGCCAACGCCGCACGGGCCGCCCTGCGCGCCCACCGCGCCTCCGGCCTGACCGGCGCCCAGCGCCTCCTCACCGGCCGGGACCGCACCGGACGGAAGGGCTGATCACACGTTCGGCGGACGGCGTATCCGGTCGCGCGGCCGAGCGGGAAGGGAGAACGGGTACCCGGCATCCGCCCCACAGCATCCAGGGAGTGCCATGAACGAAGACCAGGACGCGCCCGCCCCCCGGCACCGCCGTCCCGAAGGCGTCGACGACCGGACCGTCGAGGCCCTCGGCTCCCTGTCGAAGGCGCTGGAGACCACGGAGCGCGCCCGCGGCCACCTGTACAGCTTCCACCAGCTCACCGGCGGGGCCGACCTGGAACTCGACCGGACGGTACGGCTGCTGCGCGAGGCCGGACACCCCGGCTGGGCGGACAAGGTGGAGACCGAGATCCTCGGCCGCAACGTCCTCCCGGGCCGCTGGACGTTCCAGATCGTCGAGGCGTACGACGAGGGCTACTACCAGCCGTTCCGGGAGCTGGAACGCGAGGCGGTGAGCACCCTGGCCCAGGGCCGGAGCCACCTGTACGAGGCGGAGATGAAGGAGGCCCGCCGCACCCGCGGGCACCCCGGCCATGTGGCGCGTCCGCCGGCCGGCGAGTCCTGACCCGAGCCCCGCGAGAGAGGGAGGAGACCGTGCCGAGCAGCCCCCTGGAGAACCGGACCGTCGTGGTGACGGGCGCCGCCCGCGGCGTCGGCGCCGCGCTCGCCCACGAGGTCGCCCGGCGCGGCGCCCGGACCGCCCTGCTCGGGCACGAGCCGGACCTGCTGGCGGAGGTGGCCGCACGGCTGCCGACCCCGGCGCTCGCCATCGAGGCCGACGTGACCGACCTGACGACCCTGAGGCGGGCCGCCCGCGAGGTACGGCACCGGCTCGGCACCCCCTCCGTCGTGATCGCCAACGCCGGTGTCGCCCAGGGCGGCCTGTTCGAGGCCACGGACCCCGCCGAGTGGCGCCGGGTCGTCGACGTCAACCTCACCGGCAGCGCCCAGACCGCCCGGGCCTTCCTGCCGGACCTGCGGGCCTCGGCCGGCTACTACCTCCAGATCGCCTCGCTCGCCTCCCTCGGCGCCGCACCGCTGATGAGCGCCTACTGCGCCTCCAAGGCGGGCGTGGAGGCCTTCGCGCACGCGCTGCGCGCCGAGGTCGCCGGCCATGGCGTCGCCGTGGGCATCGCCTACCTGAACTGGACCGACACCGACATGATCCACGACGCGGACCGGTACACCGTGCTGCGCGAGCTGCGCGGCCACATGCCGCGGCCCGCCCGCCGGGTGTACGACGTCGCGGAGGTCGCCGAGCGGATCGTACGGGGCCTGGAGCGCCGGCGCACGGCCGTGTACGCACCGCCCTGGCTGCGGCTGATCCAGCCGGTGCGGGCCGTCCTGCCGCCGCTGGTGCTGCGCCGGTCCCGGCACGACGTGGCCCGTCTGGAAGCCGGAGGATCACTGCTGACCACCGGACCCCTCGGCGCCGGAGGCGCGGCCGACGACGCGGCCCGCCGGCACCCCCGCTGACCGGCCCCGGGCCGGCCCACGACACGAGGAGCACCCGGCGACGAACCGAGCGACGAACCGACCCCACGACTCCCGGCCCTGACCCCGTCCCCCATCCCCGCACCCGCTCCAGGACGGCGCCCATGCAGACGTTCCTGCCCGACTCCGACTTCCGGCGCTCCGCCCTGCTCCTGGACCGCCGCCGCCTGGGCAAGCAGCGGGTCGAGGCGCTCCAGGTCCTGCGCGGCCTGACCGTCCCCGGCTACGGCTGGCGCAGGCACCCGGCCGTGCGGATGTGGCACGGCTACGAGGAGGCCCTGGTCCGCTACGGCCTGGAGATCTGCCGGGTCTGGCGGGAACACGGGCACCAGGACAGCTGTGCCGCGTCCCTGGTGGCGGGGTTCGCCGGCTGCCGTCCGGGCGCTCCGGTCCGTGACCAGGCCGCGCTCGCCGCCGCGGGGGAGCTGCCGCCGTGGCTCGGGGACGCGGCCTTCCACCGCAGCCACCAGTCCGCGCTCGTCCGCAAGGACCGGGACGCCTACGCGGAGGTGTTCCCCGGTGTCCCCGCCGATCTGCCCTATGTGTGGCCGTCCTCGGACCGGGACGGGACCGCCGCCTGACCGGACGAGGGGCCGTCCGCCGACGGACGGCGGACCACCAGGCTGCCCACCTCGAAGGTCATCTCGTCGGTCGCCGGATCGGGCGGTGGGTGATAGCGCCCGGCGCAGACCGAGAGATTGACGATGAGACTGGCGTGCCAGCCGCGCCCGACACCCCGCCGGTCCGTGAAGACCCGTGTGCCGTTCAGCCACCAGACCACCGAGTGCCGTCCGAAGTCGGTGCGCAGGTCCACCCAGGCGCCCGGACGGACGGCGTCGTCGTGGACGTACCGGTTGCCGCCGCGCACGTGGTTGGTGAACTCCAGCAGGTCCGGGTTGTCCGGGTGGTACTCGAAGACGTCGATCTCCTGGTCGCCGTCCCGCCAGGTCCAGACGGCCGGCCAGGCGCCGGTCTCCTCCGGCAGCCGCACCCGGGTCTCCAGCACGTCCCCGGTCCGCAGCGTGAACCCTTCCTCGCTGCCCTCGGTGGTCAGCAGGCCGGTGTCCCAGAGGCCGTCCGCCCGGCGGGTGGCCCGGAAGACGCCCGAGCGGCTGTGGTGCGCGTCGGCCACCAGGTAGTCCAGTTTGTCGTCGCCGGGATTGACCGGGCCGCTCCCCGGATAGGCCGAGGAGCGGCCCGCGACCCACTGGGCCGTGGAGGCGAAGTCCGCCGTGAACACGGCGTCGGGCGGGGGAGGGTCACGCGGGGCGGGCAGCGGGGCCGCCGGGGTCGGTTCGTCCATGTCCGATGTCTCACCGGCGGCGGGCCGGTCATGCGCCCGGGCCCGCCCGGGGCGGTGAGATTGATTCGTGTGGGTGAACGGAGCGTCACCGGGCGATGCGGTGCTTCCGCCCGCCCCGGCGGAAGCGCATCGCGGCGTAGACGAGGTCCACCACGATCACGACCGCGCCGATGACCAGGAGGTAGAACAGGCCATGGACGGCGAATCCGATGATGCCCAGGACGATGGCGACGAGGATCAGCAGCAGGAACACGGTCATCGGATCTCCCGGATCTCCCGAGGGTTCGGTGGATCAGCGGCGGCCCAGGCGTCGCTCACCGCCGGCGCCCGGCGCGTAGGGCAGCTCGTAGTGGGCGAAGACCGCCGCCTCCTCCGAGGCGGGGAGTTCGCCGTCGAGGTCGATCGACGGGGCCTTCTTCACCTGGTCCTTGCCGTACGTGACCTTCAGGTAGCCCGGGCCGACGGTCGCCCCCACGAGGGGCACGAACGCCAGCCGGCGACGGGTGGGCAGCCCCACCGTCACCGTGGCGAAGAAGGGCTGGTCGGTGCTGGTGTCCACGTAGACGGACTCCAGTGCGCCGATCTTGTGGCCGTCCGCGTCGACGACGTCATGGCCTCGCCACTCACGGATGTCGGATGCCTCGAACATGCGGAACCTCCTGTGCCGGTCCTCCTGTGCAGGGGGTACCCAGCTGGGCGCCGGGGATGTCGCGCCGGTGGGGCCGATGCCCTCAGAAGGCGTAGCGGATGCGCAGCCAGGGGGCGTGGGCCGACACCAGTTCGCGCAGGGTGCGCACCGCCCCGGCCTTGACCCGGTTGGTGTAGCGCACGTTCAGGGTCCCGTTCTGCGACCGTTTGGCCTGCTGGAGCGGCGGCTGCCAGAGCACCTCCTCGGCGCGGGGGTGCCAGCCCAGGTTGACCTGGTGCAGCTCCTGGTTGTGCGTCAGCATGATCACTTCGGCGGCCGCCTGCCGTTTCACCCGGTCGGGCAGCACGTCGTCGAGCTGCCGCAGCAGCTCGGTCCACGACTCCTCCCAGCCGGGCCGCACGACCACGGGGGAGAGGTTGAAGTGCACCTCGTACCCCGCGTCCAGGAAGTCCGCCGCGGCGGCGATCCGGTCGTCCACCGGCGAGGTCCGCAGGTCGAGCAGGCGGGAGTCCGCCGCCGGCATCAGCGAGAAACGGATCCTGGTCCGGCCCCGCGGGTCCAGCGCCAGCAGGTCGGGGTTGACGAACTTGGTCGCGAACGACGCCTTCGCCGTGGGCCACCGGCGGAAGGCGTGCACGAGATCCGCGGTGTTGTCGCAGATCAGCGCGTCCACCGAACAGTCGCCGTTCTCCCCGATGTCGTAGACCCACGCCGACTCGTCGCACTGGTTGGGTTCCCGTTTGCGGCCCAGGCGCGCGATGTGCCGTCCCAGGTGGGCGATGATGCCGTCGATGTTGGTGAAGACGGTGATCGGGTTGGCGTACCCCTTGCGGCGCGGCACGTAGCAGTACGCGCAGGCCAGGGCGCAGCCGTTGGAGGGGCCGGGCGCGATCCAGTCGGCGGACCGGCCGTTGGGCCGTGTGGCCGACGTCTTCTTCTCGCCCAGCACCAGGGTCTCCCCCTTCACGCGCACCCAGCGCCGCACATTGCCCTCGTTGCCGTGCAGCCCGGGGATGCGCCAGTGCGACTCCACCTCGATCACCTCCGCGTCCGGGTGACGGGCGAGGATCTGGCGGCCGCGCGGGGAGCGGGCGGCGGCCGGTTCCGCGTAGACGGTCCGCACCGGCAGCAGCCGCCGGGCCGCGGGGGAGTCGCGGAAGGCGGAGGGCCGCGGGCCGGGTTCCCGGCCGCTCCGCCCGGCCGTGCCGCCGCCCTCGGGTGCCGCGGCGGCGTCGAGCGCGTCGAGGTCGAACAGGGTGTTGGGCCCGTCGTCCGGGCCGGCGTGGGGGTACCTCATGCGCGCTCGTCAGGGTGTCGTCGTGGATGGTGCTCGTTCCACTGTAGGCAGCCGCCGTCCCGTACGGCCCTCCCGTGGGTCCGGACCGCCGGGCGCCACCGTGCCTCAACTGTCCCGGAGCGGGTCGTGACCCCAGTTCATCAGCGAGTACCGCCACCGGGTGTCGCGCACGTCCCCGGAAGGGCGCTGCGCGAGGTGCCGGCGGATGTAGCCGGTCACCTTGCGCATGTGCGCGTAGTCCTCGTCCGAGAGGTCGCCCTTCTTCTTGCGCAGGATGCCCACGATGGCGCGGCCGGAGGCGTGACCGGTGGACTCACCGCCGTCCTTGTGCTGTCCGGCCGCCCGGGACTCGTCGGTCGCCAGCCACTTCTCCAGCGCGGCCGGGGCCATGTTCACCAGTTCGCGGAAGGTGTCCCAGGTCTCTCGGTGCGCGTCCTCCTCGCCCGCCACGGCCGGCCTACTTCTTGCGCTTCAGGGCGGACGGCTTGTGCACGGCCGTACGGCCGGACTTGTCGCTGCGCACCTCGTACTGCGGGTCGTCGGGCGAGGCGTCCACGGTGCGTCCGGCAGCCTCGGTCCGCTCGGTGATCTTCTCCTCCACGGTGCCCGTGGTCTCGCTGCCGTGGCTGCGCCAGGCGACCTTGTCGCCCTTGGACGGCTGCCGCTTGCCGGAAGAGTCCTTCGCCTTGCTCATGCCGTGCTCCTGTCCGGTGGGGGGTGACGGGGGTTCACCGTGCCGCAGTACCCACGTTGCGCGCGCCCGACGCGCTCCGCGTCCGCCCGGCCGCCGCCCGGCCGGCCACGCCCACCTGCGCCGCGGCCACCTCCGCCGCGGCCACCTCCGCCGCGTGCCGGCTGATTGGTAATGGGCCAGACGGGAAGTCGGAGATGCATCCCCCGCCACCGTCTGTGCCGGGGGCGGTTCCCGGGGCGAGGCGGCAAGCCTCCTCCCTCACCCCAAGGAGTGCCGTGACTGTGCGCATCGGAGTGGAAGAGGAATTCCACATCGTCGAGGTGGAGACGGGCCGGCTCGTGCCACGGGCCGACATGATCCTGGAGAAGCTCCCCCCGCAGACCTTCACGACCGAGCTGCAACAGGCGACCGTGGAGTCGAACAGCGGTGTGCACGCCTCACTGGGCGGCCTGTACGGCGACATCACCGGCACCAGACGCCTGCTCGACGCCGCCGCGACCGCGAACGGCCTGGCGGCGGTCGCCGCCGGAACGGTGCCGCTGGCCCGCACCGCCGACATCCACCCCACCGCGGGCCGCCGCTACCGCCACATGGTCGACGAGTACCGCATGGTCGCCGACGAGCAGCTGATCTGCGGCACCCACGTCCACGTCGACGTCCCCGACCGCGACCTCGCCGTACGCGTCATGTGCGAGGTGTCGCCCTGGCTGCACGTCCTGCTGGCCCTGTCCGCCAGCTCCCCGTTCTGGTTGGGCGCCGACACCGGCTACGCCAGTTGGCGGACGATGCTGTGGCAGCGCTGGCCCACCGCGGGCCCGGCCGGCTGCTTCGCGGACGCCGCCGCCTACGACGCGGCGGTCCGGGACCTCATCGACTCGGGCGTCATCAGCGACGCCGGGATGATCTACTACGACATACGGCCCTCCGCCCATCAGCAGACCCTTGAGCTGCGCATCTGCGACGCCTGCCCGCGCGCGGAGACGGTCGTGCTCATCGCGGGACTCTTCCGGGCCCTCGTCACCGAAGCCGTCGAGCGGCCGTCAGGGACGCGCGTCCCGGCCTGCGCGGGCCGGCACGAGTGGCTGCGCGCCGCGAGCTGGCGGGCCGCGCGGTCCGGCCTCGAAGGCGTCCTGGTCGACCCCCGCACCCGGCACGAGGCGCCCGCCGCCCAGGTGGTCCGCGGGCTGCTGGACCGGGTGCGCCCCGCCCTGGAGGCCGCCGACGACTGGCACACCGTCCGGGACCTCGCGGAGCGGGCGCTGGCGGAGGGCAGCGCCGCCCGCCGTATGCGCCGTACGGCCACGGCCGAGGACCTGCTGGCCTGCACCGATCTGGCGATAGCGGAGACCCGGGGACAGACCGGCCGCAGCCGCCGGACGGTCGCGGACCCCGCCGGGCACCTCACCTACCCCGAGCCGGCCGCCCAGGACACCCCCGGCTCCCGCCCGGCCAGGCTCGCCGAGCACTGAAGCGCGGGCGGCTCCCCGCCGTCACCGGGCCGCCCCACACCCACCCCCATGTCACGAAGGAGAAGAGAGCACCATGGCTACCAGCCCCGACCGGATACCGACGGCCCCGTCCCCCCACCGCACACCGCCGTGCCATCCGGACGCCGGCCGCGGAGGTGCTGTCTGATGTGCGGCTTGTGCGGTGAGATGCGGTTCGACGGCGGGCGGCCCGACCTAGGGGCCGTGGAGCGGATGAGCGACCGGCTCGCCCCCCGGGGCCCCGACGGCCAGGGGGTCTGGTCCCGCGGAGCCGTGGCGCTGGGACACCGCCGACTGAAGATCATCGACCTCTCCGAGCGCGGCGCCCAGCCGATGACCGACCCCGACTCCGGCATCACCGGCGTCTTCAACGGCTGCGTCTACAACTACGAGGAACTGCGCGCCGAACTCCAGGGCCTGGGCCACCGGTTCCGGTCCACCTCCGACACCGAGGTGATCCTGAAGGCGTACCGGCAGTGGGGTACCGCCTGCGTCGACCGCTTCTACGGCATGTTCGCCTTCGCCCTCGTCGAGCACCGCACCGGCCGCCTGATCCTGGGACGCGACCGGCTCGGCATCAAGCCCCTCTACCTGTCCCGGACCGCCGGCCGACTGCGCTTCGCCTCGTCGCTCCCCGCCCTCCTCGCGGGCGGCGACGTCGACACCGCGCTCGACCCGGTCGCCGTCCACCAGTACCTCAGCTGGCACGCCACCGTGGCCGCGCCGCACACCGTCCTGGCCGGAGTGCGCAAGCTGCCGCCGGCCACCGTGCGGATCGTCGAGCCGGACGGCACCCACCGGGACCACCGCTACTGGCAGCCGTCCTACACGCGCCGCCCCGAACACGAGGGCATGACCGCCAGCGAATGGCGGGACGCGGTGCTCGAGGCGCTGCGCACCGCCGTACGCCGCCGGATGGTCGCCGACGTACCGGTCGGCGTGCTGCTCTCCGGCGGCCTGGACTCCAGCCTCATCGTGGCGCTGCTGGCCGACGAGGGACAGCGCGACCTGGCCACGTTCAGCGTGGGCTTCGAGTCGGAAGGCGGCGACGAGGGGGACGAGTTCCGGTACTCCGACCTCATCGCCAGGGAGTTCGCCACCGACCACCACCGGCTGATGATCCCCTCCCGGCAGGTGTCGACGGCCCTGGACGCGGCGGTCGCGGCGATGAGCGAGCCGATGATGAGCCACGACGTGGTCGCCTTCCACCTGCTGTCCGAGCAGGTGGCCAAGAACGTCAAGGTCGTGCAGAGCGGCCAGGGCGCCGACGAGGTCTTCGCCGGCTACCGCTGGTACCCCGAACTCGCCTCCGCGGCCCGCGAGGAGGAGCCGCAGAGGTACGCCGAGACCTACTTCGACCGGCCGCACGCCGACCTCGCCGCCATGCTCCAGCCGCACATGCTGCCGCGGGACGACGTCTCCGGCCGGTTCGTCCGGGAGCACATGTCCGTGCCCGGCGCCGAGACCGCCCTCGACGCGGCCCTGCGCCTGGACACCCACGTCATGCTCGTGGACGACCCCGTGAAACGGGTCGACAACATGACCATGGACTGGGGCCTGGAGGCCCGGGTGCCGTTCCTCGACCACGAACTGGTGGAGCTGGCCGCGGCCTGTCCCCCCGAGCTGAAGCTGGCCGACGGCGGCAAGGGCGTCCTGAAGGACGCCGGCCGCAAACTGCTGCCCCCCGAGGTGGTCGACCGGCCCAAGGGCTACTTCCCGGTCCCGGCGATCACCCACATGGCCGGCCCCGTCCTGGAACGGGTGCGGGAGGCGCTGAACGCCCCCGAGGCCAGAGAGCGCGGACTGTTCCGGGACTCCTACCTCGCCGAACTCCTGGCGGCCCCCGACCGACACCACACCAAGCGCGGAGCGAACGCACTGTGGCAAGTGGCTTTGCTGGAGATATGGCTACAGACGCACGGTATCTGACCGGGGAACGCGACACGGAGAGTACGCCCGGCCCGGGCACGGCCCCCGCCGGGCGTCCGGCGCCGCGTCCGGGCCCGGCCCCGCCGACGGCCCACGACGGCCGTACCCGGGCCTTCGCCGCCCCCGCGCGCATCCCGCTGCCGGACGCCGCCGGGCCGCGCGACGCGACCACGCGGCTCGCCGCGCACGGCTGCTGGTACCCGTCGGCCGACCCCTCCGGCGCCCAGGTGGCCTTCATCTGCGACCGGGGCGGCGTACCCCAGCTGTGGGCGGGCCCGGCCGACGGCGACGGGGTGCACCTGCTCGACGGCGAACCGGACCCCGTCCAGGAGGTGTCCTGGTCGCCCGACGGCCGGTGGATCGCCTACACCACCGCACCCGGCGGCGGCGAGCACCTGCGGGTGCTGTGCGTACGGCCCGACGGCACCGGCCGTCACATCCTGGCCGGCGCCGAACCGGGCAGCTCCGCCCACCTCGGCTGCTGGGCGCACGACGGCTCGGTCCTCGCGGTCACCGTCGCCGTGCCCACCGCCGCGCCCCCGCCCCAGGACACCGGGGCCGAACCCGCACCGCCCGGCTCCGGCGCACCGGCCGGCCGCCTGCCGGCCGGCGGGGCCCACGGCTTCGGCGACGCCGTACTCCTCGGCGCGGCACCCCACGACGAGGGCGCGCTCGGCCGGCCCTCGCCCACGGCGGTCGCCGGCGCGGACGGGCACACCGCACCGGGTGCCGGCTTCGGCGACGGACTGTCGGCCTACCTGCTCGACCCCGACGGCGTGGCCGCCCCCGTCCTGCTCGCCGCCGAGAAGGACGCCGCGACCCTGCGCGTGTGCGACCTCAGCCACGACGGCACCCTGGCGCTGCTGCGCCGGGGACCGCGCGCCCGGCGCGAGGCGGTGGTGCTGCGCACCGGCGACCGCGCCACGACCTGCGTGGTGCCGGTCGCCGACGGCGACCCGTGGATCGGCGGGTTCTCGCCCCACGCGGACACCCTCTGGCTGCGCAGCGACGCCTACCGGGAGTTCGCGGTCCTGCTCACCGCCCGGCTGGATGCCGACGGGCGGCCCGGCGGCTGGTCCGTCGCCGCCGCGCGCGAGGACGCCGACCTGGAACTGCTGCACCGCGCCCGGGACGGCAGCGCCGCCGTACTGGCCTGGAACGTCCGGGGCGTCAGCGAGATCGAGGTCCTCGACACCGACCCGACCGGTACAGCCGGTGCCGCGACCGGGCCGCCCCGGCCGGTGTCCCTGCCCCACGAGGTGGCCACCCGCGTCGTGGACGCCGGCCCCGGGCTGCTGCTGGCCCTGTCCGGCTCCCAGCGCCGCCCCGGCGTGTGGCGGCTCCCCGGCGGTGCCCTTCCCGTGCGCACCCCGTGGTCGTCCCGGGACGAGGACGCCGTGCCCCCGGGCCGCCCGCCGGTGCGACCGGTGCAGATGAGCCTGACCGCGCGGGACGGAGTACCGCTGCACGGCTGGTACTACCGGGCCCCGGGACGCGGCCCCGGGGAACCGGCGCCCTGCGTCCTCCACCTGCACGGCGGGCCGGAGGAGCAGGAACGCCCCGTCCTCGACCCGCTCTACCACGAGATCCTCGGACGGGGACTGGACGTCTTCGCCCCCGACGTGCGCGGGTCGTCCGGCTACGGCCGGTCGTTCGTCGATGCGGACCTGGCGGCCGGGCGGTTCGCCGCGATCGAGGACGTGGCCGACTGCGCCGCCCACGCGGTGTCGGCCGGACCGGCCGATCCGTCCCGGCTGGCCGTGATGGGCCACTCCTACGGCGGCTATCTGACGTTCGCCTGCCTGGTCTGGCACCCGGAACTCTTCCGCACCGGGGTGGCGGTGTGCGGCATGTCGGACTTCGCGACGTTCTTCGCGGGCACCGAACCGTGGATCGCGCAGTCGGCGGCGCACAAGTACGGCCACCCCGAGCACGACCGCGAACTGCTCCACCAGCTCTCCCCGATGAGCCGTATCGACGCGCTGCGCGCGCCGGTGCTCGCCGTGCACGGCGAGCACGACACCAACGTGCCGCCCGGGGAGTCGGAGCAGTTCGTACGGGCCGCGCGCGAACGTGGCCTGGACGCCGAACTGCTGACGCTGCGCGACGAGGGCCACGAGTTCCTCCGCGCCGAGAACCGCAGGCTCTTCCGCCGGGCCGCCGCCGACTGGCTGCAACGGCATCTGAGCGGCTGACCCGGCAGGGCCGCGCGGGTCTGGACCGCCGGTCACCGGGTAGCCGGACAGGCACGACGCCCGGCGCGAGCCGGGACCACCGTGGCGAGAGGAGTGTCGTGTCCGCTGTCTTCGACCGGCTCAGGCAGTTCGCGCGCAGCCCCCAGGGCCGGCGCACGATCGAACAGGTGCGCCGCACCGCGTCCGACCCACGCCGCCGGGCCCAGGCCCAGCAGCTCTTCGGCAAACTGCGCGCCCGCCGGGCGGCATCGGGAAGGTGACCCGCCCGTCGCCCACCGGCGGTGCGCGGGGCGGCGAGGAGGGGCGGCCCGGCCGGGTCCCCTCGCCGCCCCGCGTCGCGCGGGTCGAGCGCCTCGCGTGTGCCGATCGCAGCCGAACCCGTGCGCCGGCACCACCGCACGTCCGCGCGGATCGCCGGTGACGGTGACGTCGTTCCTCCGGGCGGTGTCCATGCCGGACGGTCCCTCGGAAGCCGACCCCCTCCCGACGGGGGCCGCCGGCCGCGCCCCTGTCAGGAGGCGCAGCCGCGGAGGAACTCGATCAGCGCCGCGTTCACCTCGTCCGGGCGCTCCTGCTGGGTCCAGTGGCCGCAGCCCGGCAGCTTCAGCGGCTCGCGCCACAGGTTGGGCATCAGCGACGGCAGGCGCTCGATGAGTTCGGGCGTGCCGGGGAAGGCGGGAACGACGTCCCGGTCGCCGTAGACGTACAGGGCCGGCGGGGTGACGACGGCGCCGTGCCAGGGAGCGGTCAGCTCCCAGTTGCGGTCCAGGTTGCGGTACCAGTTCAGGGCCCCGGTGAAGCCCTGGGCGAAGCTCTCGGTGAGCGCGTCGAGGTCTGCCTCGCCGAACCACTCCGGCAGCACCTCCGGATCCGGCATCGTGGCCAGCCAGCCGCGCTCGGGGTCGACCAGCGGCTGCTTGCCCTGCCCGGCGCCGGGCGCGTCCCCGGACGCCCAGTAGAAGAACTTCCGCAGCGCGGTGCGGGTGTCCTCGGCGAACTCGGCGTCGGCGACGCCGGGACGGTTGAAGTAGTTCCAGTAGAAGCGGCCGTCGAACATCTCGTCCATCGCGGGCAGCGGCGGCCGCGTCCCCCTGAACGGCGGCGGCACGCTCAGACCGGCCACCCCGAGCACCAGGTCCGGCCGCAGCAGCGCGGTGTGCCAGGCGACCGGCGCCCCCCAGTCGTGCCCCACGACGTACGCCTTCTCCTCGCCCAGCGCCCGGATCAGCCCGACCACGTCGCCGACCAGGTGCAGGATGGTGTACGCCTCGACCGCGGCGGGATGGTCGCTGCGCCCGTAGCCCCGCTGGTCGGGCGCCACGACACGGAACCCCGCGTCGGCCAGCGGGCCGAACTGGCGGTGCCAGGAGTGCCATGACTCGGGGAAGCCGTGCAGGAGCACCACCAAGGGGCCCTCGCCCTGCTCGGCGATGTGCAGCCGGACGCCGTTCACGTCAACCATGCGATGTTCGACCATGGCACGAGCGTACTGGCCCCGATCATGCCCGGCCCCGGTAGTCCGGTGATCTGGTGGTTCGGCCGCTCACTGCCGCTGCCACAGCGCCGGGGCGTTCGGGGGCTCCCATCCGGCCTGCGCCTGGTGGCCCTGGAGACAGCGGTAGCCGGCACCGCCGTACGTCACCGTGTCGCCCGCCTGGTAGACGGTGCCCGCCGACCAGGTGCCGCCCGGGTCGCCGGGGCCCGGATCGCCGGGGCCGGGCGCGGTCGTCTTCAGCGTGAGGCCGTAGGACTGGAGGATCGGGTTGATCGGCTGGAAGAACGTCGTGCCGCCGCTCGTGCAGTCGCCCGAACCGCCCGAGGTGACGCCCTGGGCCTGGCTGCCGGAGATGAACGACCCGCCGGAGTCGCCCGGTTCGGCGCACACCGAGGTGCGGGTGACACCGGCGACGGTGCCCTCCTGGTACGTCACGCTCGTGTCGAGCTGCTGCACCGTGCCGCAGTGCCAGCCCGTCGTGGAGCCGGAGCGGCACACCGAGGAGCCCACCGTGGCCTGCGTGGACCCCGCGACCTGGACGCCGGAGCCGTTGACGTTCGGGGTCGCCGTCCAGTTGGTGCCGGCCGCCACCCACGCCATGTCGTTGCCGGGGAAGACCGACGCCTGGAAGGTGCCCTGCGCGACCCGGTTGGAGCCGGTGGTGGTGCTGCCCGCCCGTCCGCAGTGGCCGGCCGTGGCGAAGCCCTGCTGGGTGCCCCGCGTGATCGGGAACCCGATCGAGCATCGGCTGCTGTTGCCGATGTAGTACGCGTCGCCGCCGCGCAGGTCGTCCAGCGGGCGGGGGCGCTCGGACGACTTCACGGTCCGGGCGAGGGAGGCGTCGACGTGGGCGGCCGCCAGCAGGGCGCGGGCGGCGGCCGGCCGCGTCGCCTGCACGACGAGCGTGTTGCTCGGCACGTCCACGTACCAGACCGGGGTCTGTGAGGTGCGACGGTGGGCGGCGGCGCGGTCCACGCGCGCCTTGGCCGCGTCCAGCTCCGCCAGGGAATGGCCGACGACGGCCGCGACCGCGCCGCGCGCCCGGATCGCCGGGACGTCCGCCGGGTCCGTGGTGGCCACGGTCAGCGTGGCCGACTCCGCACCGCGCACCCAGGCGCCCGCGAAGTCCGCGCCCAGCGCGGCCCGCAGCCGGCCCGCGGTGGCGCCCGCCTCGGCCTCGTTGGCCAGGCGGCGCTCCGCCTGCCGCCGGTCGAGGCCGAGGTCGCGCCGGAGCGCGCCGAGGAGCGCGGGCGGCGCGTCGGAGGTGCGCAGCGTCCGGGCCGCCGTGGGGGCCGCCGGGGAGGCGGTCGGCTGGGCGCTCGCGGAGCCGCTGAGCCCGGCCACGAGCAGGGCACCCGCCGCCGCGGCGGCGGCGCACGCGGCTCTGAGGTGTCGTTGGAGCATGGGGAGGTCTCCTCGGATTCGGTTGGAGTGCCGAAACCGTAGGGAGGGCCCGCTCCGCTCCGTAAGACATCAGCCGACCCCCTGCCCGGGCGTTATGGCCCCTGCGGCCCTGCCCCGGCGTCATGGACCGAGCGACTTCGCCCCGGCGCTGTGGACCCTGTGCCCCGCCCCCGGCGTCATGGACCCCGCGGCCCCGCCCTCCGCGGGGCGGGCGGCCGGCTCAGGACGCGAGGCCGGACCGCCGCAGGGCCGCCGCGTCGGACGGCCCGCGCCGCGACAGCCAGCGCGCG
>NZ_JOCB01000088.1 GCF_000718775.1 Streptomyces sp. NRRL S-31 | reverse complement strand
GCGCGGGGGACGGTGCCGGCGGGGCGGCGGGGCGGTGGCGGGCCGCGGTGCCGTGGGGGGGAAGCGCCACCGTGCCCCCTTCGGTCGCCACCGTCCCGGAATAGGCGCCGAGCGTAGTCACCGCCCGCCGGGCCGGGGGCGTGGCCGGGCGGGCGGCGGCGGGATGTCCGCCCGTTCGGCGGCTCGCGGGCATTCGGGCCGCGGGGCGGGGGCGGGCGGCCGGGGCCGGGGCCTTGTCGGTGGTGCCTGCGAGACTCGGACGGGCACGGCGGAACCGATGCACGAAGGAGTGGTCGGCATGGCAGGCACGGGCGGCGGCGGACGGCCGAGCGTCTACCCCACACTGCTGTACGCGGACGCGAAGGCCGCGATCAGGCAGCTCACCGAGGCCCTCGGCTTCACCGAGCTGTCGGTGTACGAGACGCGGGACGGCACGGTGCTGCACGCCGAGCTGGTCCAGGGAAGCGGCGCGGTGATGATCGGTTCCAAGGGCCGCGGCGGCCTCTTCGACACGGTGATGGCGGACGCCGGACCCGCGGGGGTGTACGTCGTGGTGGACGACGTGGACGCCCACCACGAGCGGGCCGTGGCGCACGGCGTGGAGATCCTGACGCCCCCGACGGACCAGGACTACGGCTCGCGGGACTACCTGGCCCGGGACACCGAGGGGAACATCTGGAGCTTCGGGACGTACGCCCCCGAGATCGGGGTCTGAAGCCGCCCCGCCGCGCGTCAGCCCCCGGTGTGCACCTGGAACGCGGCCCGCCGCACGGCCTTGGCCAGAGCCGGGTCGGGGTGGGCGGCGGCTAGCGCGACCAGGACCTGCACGGTGCGCGGGTGGCCGACGGCGCGGACCTCGTCGAGCAGCCGGGGCACGGTGGGCTGCACCGCGGCCTCCAGGTGCCGGACCAGCATCGGCGCCTCACCGTGGTCGGCGACGGCCGCGGCGGTGTCCACCCAGAGCCAGGTGGCCTCCTCCCGGGTGAGCACCTCGTGGGCGTCCTCCGGGTCGATGCCGTCGTGCTCGGCGAGCCACAGCAGGGCGTACGGCCGCAGGGCCGGCTCGTCCACGACGGCCCGTACGTCGGGCTCGGCGGGGGCGCCGACGACGCGCAGCGCCTCGAAGGCCAGGCCGCGCAGCAGGGCGTCGTCGCCGCGGGCGGCGTCGATCAGCTGGGTGACGGCGCTTCCGACGGGGCGGGCGGCGAGCCAGGCGCGGTACTCGGCGCGGGCCGCGTTGGGCCGGAGCTGGGCGCAGCCGCGGAGCATGTCCTCGGCGGCCTGCTCGATGTTGCCGGCGGGGCTCTGCGCGGCCACGCAGATCTGCTCCAGCTTGACCCACACCGCCCAGCTGCCCAGCGGGGTGAGCGTGGCCTGGCCGCCGCCGTAGGTGAGGGCGCCGACCGAGGCGAGAGCCCGTAGCGCCCAGTCGAGCAGGGGGGCGAGCGGGGCGGGGGCGGCGGGTGCGGGGTCCGCCGGGCCGGGGGAACCGGCCGGCTGCCCGGTGCCGGGTTCGTAGGCGACCTCGCAGCGTTCGGTGCGCAGTTCCGTGACCCGCTGCTGGAGCAGGTCGAGCAGTTGCTCGACCGGGACCGGGCCGGCGGACAGCTGGAGGAAGGAGAGCACCTGGGGCATGGCCGAGACGACCTCGGCGACGGCGGCCGGCTCGTGCCCGTCCGGTTCCGGGCAGGCGAGCGACCAGGCGTCGAAGAGGGCGACCCAGCCGCGCAGGACGGCGCTGTCGTCGCGGTCCCAGGCGCGCAGCCGCCAGCCGGGGCGCGCGCTGTCGCCGTGCACCTCGACGAGTCCGGCGAGGCGGGCGGTGTCCCAGTCGGCGCGGATCTGGGCGGCGCTCAGCCCGAGGTCGGCGGCGGCGCGTTCGGCGGTGGCGGCGGAGAGCGTCGCCTTGCCGTCGGTGGTGGCGGCCTCGCGGCCGGGGCCGAGGGCGGCGTCGGCCCAGCGGGCGACGCGGGCCGCGCCGGCCAGACGGGCGCGGGCCATTCCGGCCAGTTCGGCCGGAGCGGGTGTGCCTTCCGGCGGCCGGGGTGCGGAGCGGCGTGGGCGCCGCTGGTTCACAGCTCTGGGGGCGGCGGCCAGGGGTCGCGGTCGGACGAGTCGGAGCCTGGAGTCGCGCGGGATACGGGACGTCACGGGTGCAGTCTTCCGGTTGACGGTCCGAAAACCCAAACGGAATGTCACGGCGGGCGACGGGGCTGGCCAACGCACCGGGGGCGGGAAGGGCGTCAGGGGCGTGATCGAGCCAGTCCCGGGAGCGCAACCGGAATGTCGCGCACCGGCTTCGGCCGCGCCGGGCGCCCGGGTCACATCAGCGGGGTCAGGAACCGGCGCAGCCGTTCCTCGTACTCCTCGGGGTCCGCGTTCCACATCGCCGCGTGCGGGGCGTGCGGGACGGTGTGCAGGGCGACGAGGCCGGGGCGGCGCCGGGCGAACCGGCGGGAGTACTCCCAGGGGGCGACCCGGTCGTCCGGGCCGTGGATGATCAGGGTGGGGACCCGGAGCCGGTCCGGTTCGGCGGCGCCGGCGACCCGGTCGGCGTGCAGTCCGGCCCGGCCCTGCGCGGCGCGTACGGCGAGCGGCAGCAGCGGCTGCGGGGTGCGCCGGGCCCGGGCCAGGGCGCGCAGCGTGGTCTCCCAGCTGAGCACCGGGGAGTCGAGGACGAGCCCGGCGACGCGCTCGCGAACCGCGGAGTGCTCGGCGGCGCGCAGGGCCATGGTGGCGCCGGTGGACCAGCCGAGGAGGACGACCCGGCGGGCGCCGTAGCGGACGGCGTAGCGGATCGCCGCCTCGACGTCCCGCCACTCGGTCTCGCCGAGGTGGTTCAGCCCGTCCGGCGGGCGGGGGGCGCCGAGGTCGCCGCGGTAGCCGAGGGCGAGCACCGGCAGCCGGCGGCCGTGCAGGAAGCCGATGACGTTCAGGGCGTGTTCCCGGGTGGTGCCGAGCCCGTGCACGGCGATCACCCAGGTGTCCCGGTCGCCGGGCACGAACCAGGCGGGCAGGGCGCCGAGTTCCCCGGGCACGTCGACGTCGGCGTGGTCCAGGCCGAGGGCGGTGCCGGGGTTGCCGACGTACAGGTTGGGGGTGAGCCATACCGTGTCGCCGGCCGCGAGGGTGCCGTGGGTGACGCGGTCCAGCCGCCGTACGACGGTGTCGGCGGTGTGCGGGGCCGTCTCCAGGACGGGGCCGACGACCGCGTGCGAGCCGTCTCCGGCGAGGCCGTAGCTGCCCGGGCGCAGGGCGGCCAGGTCACGGGTGAGCGTGATCCGGCCGGGTGCCGTGCCGTGCACGGTGAGCCGGGGTTCGGTGGGCAGGGGGCGGCCCGCGGGCGCCTTCAGCGCGGCGTCGCTGGCGAGCCGGCCCGCGACCACGGAAGCCGTGCCGGCGGCCAGGACGGCGGTGAGTGCGGTGGCGGTCGCTCTGACGGTGCGCACGGGTCCAGTGTCGTGGGGGGCGCGGCCCCCGGCCAGCGGAAGGGCGGCCGGGGGTGAGGAGCGCGGGGGCGCGGCCGGGTTCGGCACCGGCACCGCCGGCCACGCGCGCCGGGTTCGGGCACCGGCACGGCGGATCGCGGTACGCCCGCCCGTGCGGGCGTACCGCGCGAGGGCGCGGCTCGTCAGGGCCCGGCCGGTCAGGGCGCGGCCCGCCGGGGTCCGGCGTGCCGTCCGGCGGGTCAGGGCGCGGCGGAGCCGGGCGAGCGCGGTCGGCAGGGGGCGAAGCGGGTTGCTGCTCGGCAAGGGGTCACCTCCGTTGGCCATACCCCTTCAAGCGTTCCCCGACCTCCGCCAGTTGTGCCTCGGTCAGCAGGGTCGGTGTCAGACCCGGCACCGACGACGCGGTCAGCCACAGCCGGCACATCCACTCCAGCTGGGCGGTGCGGTCGTAGGCCTGGTCGAGGCCGGCGCCGTAGGTGATCGTGCCGTGGTTCCGGAGCAGGCACCCGGAGCGGCCGTCGAGGGCGCGGAGCATGTGCCCGGCCAGTTCGTCGGTGCCGTAGGTGGCGTAGGGGGCGACCCGGACGGGGCCGCCGAGGGCGGCGGCCATGTAGTGGACCAGCGGCAGTTCGGTGACGAGCGTGGAGACCGCGGTGGCGTGCACGGCGTGGGTGTGCACGACCGCGCGGGCGTCGGTGGTGCGGTAGACGGCGAGGTGCATGGGCAGTTCGCTGGTCGGCGTCGCCGTGCCGAGCACCTGGCGTCCGGTGAGGTCGACACCGGTGATGTCGGCGGGGGTGAGCCGGTCGTAGGGCACGCCCGACGGGGTGACCAGCACGAGGTCGCCGAGGCGGGCGGAGACGTTGCCGGAGGTGCCGACCACCAGGTGGTCGGCGACGGTGCGGCGCGCCGTCGCGACGACCTCCGCCCAGAGCCGTGCCGCGTCCCGCCGCCCGTCGTCCGTGTTCCACCGCGCTTCAGTCATGCGGTGATCCTGCCAGCGGTCAGCCGCGTCCGGGGGCCGGTCCGCGGTTCCGGCCCCTCCGGCTTCGGCGCCCTCCTCCGGCCCGGGAGATGTGCGTCTATATGGGCGGATTAAGACGTAAAACGCCTGAAAACGATAAGAAATCGGCATGGTACGGGCCTTCAATGAATCCCCTTGCCCACTGGACCACAGGACGACCGCCACCGCCCGCGAGGGCCGGGGTCCCCGCCGTCCGCCACCCCGGGGAGACGCATGGCCCGTGCACACACCTCTGCCCGTCACCGCGCCGGCGCCCTGGCCCTGGCCACGGCGGCGGTCCTCGCCCTCACGGGCACCACGCCCGCGACGGCCGGACCGTCCGCGCCGACCGAGCCGCCGGCCTCCCTGGGGGTGCCGCTGCCGGCCGGAACGGCGGGCCGGCCGGGACCGGCGGACTGGTCCGACGCGACGGCCTGGTCCCGGGTGACGGCCTGGCCCGCCCCGGCGGAGCCGGCACCGGCCGCACCGGGGGCGAAACCGAAGGCACCGGGGAAACCGGGCACAGCGGCCGAACCGGCCGCACCGGCGAAGCCGGGCCACCGGCCGGCGCCGGCCCCGGGCCGGCCCGAAGACCGATCCGAGACGCACAAGACACACAAGACACACAAGACGTCCAAGACGACCAAGACGACCAAGACGTCCAAGGCGTCCAAGGCGTCCGGAACACCCAAGGCGTCCAAGGCCCCCAAGGGCCATGACGTGTCGTCCCACCAGAAGCGCGTGGACTGGCCGGCCGCCCGGGCGAAGGGCGCGCGGTTCGTCTACGTCAAGGCGACCGAGTCCACGACCTACCGCAACCCCTACTTCACCCGGCAGTACTCCGGCGCCCGCGCGGCCGGCCTGCTGCGGGGCGCGTACCACTTCGCCCGGCCGGACCGGTCCTCCGGCGCCAAGCAGGCCGCGTACTTCCTGCGGCACGGCGGCGACTGGCGGGCCGACGGCTGGACGCTGCCGCCCGCGCTGGACATCGAGTACAACCCCTATGACGCCCGGCACAAGTGCTACGGGGTGGGCAAGGCCCGGATGGTCCGCTGGATCCGCTCGTTCAGCGACGAGGTCAAGCGGGAGACGGGCCGCCGTCCGGTGATCTACACGACGACCCAGTGGTGGAAGGCGTGCACCGGCGACAGCCGCGCGTTCTCCGGGAACCACGCCCTGTGGATCGCCCGGCACGGCACCTCCCGGCCGGGCAAGCTGCCGGGCGGCTGGCGGTACTGGACGATCTGGCAGTACGACGCCAAGGGGCGCCTGCCGGGTGACCAGAATCTCTTCAACGGGTCCCTGAGCCGCTTGCGGATCTTCGCGCGGGGCCGGTAGCCAAGGGACGCCTGGGGCGAGGGGGCGAGGGGGAGACCGAACCCGCATTACGGACACCACCGTGCCCGCCTCAGTTCATCTTCCGTTCACCCAGGTTGCCTACGTTCGACCAGCCAACGACCTCGAACGATTGCCTGGGTAAATGGAAAGCTTCTCGCTGATCCTCGCGATTGTGGTGGTAACCGCTCTCGCGTTCGATTTCACGAACGGTTTCCACGACACCGCGAACGCGATGGCCACCACCATCTCGACAGGCGCCCTGAAGCCCAAGATCGCGGTTGTCATGTCCGCCTGCCTCAACCTTGTGGGCGCCTTCCTCTCCGTGGAGGTCGCGAACACGATCTCCAAGGGTCTCGTCGACGAGACCGGCATCCGTCCCGAGGTCATCTTCGCCGCCCTGGTCGGCGCGATCCTCTGGAACCTGCTGACCTGGCTGGTCGGCCTCCCCTCCAGTTCCTCGCACGCCCTGATGGGCGGTCTGGTCGGCGCCACCGTCGCCTCCGCCGGCTTCGGCGCCGTCCACGGTGACGTCCTGGTCACCAAGGTGCTGCTGCCGGCCGTCGCCGCGCCGGTCGTGGCGGGTCTGGCCTCGTTCCTGGCCACCCGGTTCTCCTACGGCATCGGCGGCGCCGAGGGCGACGCCACCCGCAAGGGCTACCGCGCCGGACAGATCGCCTCAGCCGGTCTGGTCTCGCTCGCCCACGGCACCAACGACGCCCAGAAGACGATGGGCATCATCACCCTCGCGCTGATCGCGGGCGGCGCCATCGCCCCCGGCTCCAACCCTCCCACCTGGGTGATCCTCTCGGCCGGCCTCGCCATCGCGCTCGGCACCTACATCGGCGGCTGGCGCATCATCCGCACCATGGGCAAGGGCCTGACCGACCTGGAGCCGCGCCAGGGCTTCGCCGCCCAGACCAGCGCAGCGACCGCCATCCTGGCCTCCTCCCACCTCGGCTTCTCCCTCTCCACCACCCATGTCGTCTCCGGCTCGGTGATGGGCGCGGGCCTCGGCCGCAAGGGCGGCGTGGTCCGCTGGTCGACCGCGACCCGCATGGTCGTCGCCTGGCTGCTCACCCTGCCGGCCGCCGCGCTGGTCGGCGCGGGCGCCGAGTCCGTCACCGACCTCGGTGACGGGGGCACCGCCGCCGTCGCCGTCTTCCTGGTCGCCGCCAGCGCCGCGATCTGGAAGATCTCCCGCCGCGAGGTCGTCGACCACACCAACGTGGTGGAGGAGACCGGCGAGCCGGCCGGCGTGGTGACCACCGCCATCGCCGCGGTCACCCCGCCGCCCGCGGGCCCGGCCACCGAGAGCCTGACGGCCACCATTCCCTCCCCGGCCGCCCCGCCGACCCCCGCCGCTCCGCCGGCCGCCGCGGTCTGACCCCGAGCACACGGTTACTGAAGGAAGATCCCCATGAAGATCGACTGGGCGGCCCTCGGCTCCGTCTTCGGCGTCAGCGTCGCGTTCACGGTGGGCCTCGTGGCCCTGTTCACCCTCGGCATCGGCGGCCTGTCCCGCCGGGAGCGGGCCACGGCGCAGGGTGACTCCGCCGCCCTCGCCGTCACCGGCGCCTACGTCTGCTTCGCGGCCTGCGCGGCGGCGGTGGCGTACGGCATCTACCTGATCGTGGCCAAGGCCTGACCCCGTAGCACCGTGACGACGGCCCCGCCGGGCCCCCGCCTTCCGGGGGACCGGCGGGGCCGTCGTGCTCCCGCCGCCCGGCCACAGCGGGTGAACACGGCCCGGCGGCCCGGTGGTGTGGGCCTCAGCACAGTCGGGCACCGCAGGTCAAAGGCAAGTTGACGGCCGTTGAAGGCGCGTGGTGGACTGCCCAGGCCAATTACGGCGGCAGAAGAGGAAGCCGGTGCGAATCCGGCGCGGTCCCGCCACTGTCACCGGGGAAGAACCCCCGGGAGCCAGGAACTCTCGCCGCCGGAAAACGTCGAACCAGGGCGTGGACACCCTGAGTGAGGACATGAATCGCCATGCTCGGCTGCCGAAGGACCCGTACCAGGACCGCTCCTGCGCCCACCGCCGGCTGAGCCGATGGGTGCCGATCGCACATACGCGTACGGTGCCGCCGCCGGCCTCCTCGGTGACCTCCTCCTCGGCGATCCCCACCGCGGGCACCCGGTCGCCGTGTTCGGCCGGGCGGCCGGAGCCGTGGAAGGCGCCTTGTGGCACGACCACCGCGGCTGGGGCGCCCTGCACACCACCGTCTGCGCCGGTGGCGCCGTCGCTCTGGGCGCCCTGGCGGCATACGCCGTACGTCCCTGCCGTACCGCCTCCGTCGCGCTGACCGCCGCCGCCACCTGGGCCGTCGTCGGCGGCACCTCGCTGGCCCGGGAGGCCCGCACCGTGGCCCGCGCCCTGGAGGCGGGGGACGTGGCCGCCGCCCGGACCCGGCTGCCCCACCTGTGCGGCCGTGACCCGCAGGCGCTGGACGCCGACGGCATCGCCCGGGCCGTGGTGGAGTCGGTCGCCGAGAACACCTCGGACGCCGTCGTGGGCGCCCTGGTGTGGGGGGCCGTGGCCGGGGTGCCGGGTCTGCTCGGGTTCCGGGCGGTCAACACCCTGGACGCGATGGTGGGTCACAAGTCGCCCCGGCACCGGCGCTTCGGCTGGGCCTCCGCCCGCCTCGACGACGTCGCCGGCTGGCCGGGGGCCCGGCTGACCGCCGTGCTCGCCGCCGCCGCCGGACCCGACCCGCGGGGCGCCGTGCGCGCCTGGCGGGCCGACGCGCGCAAGCACCCGAGCCCCAACGCCGGGCCGGTGGAGGCGTCGTTCGCGGGCGCCCTCGGCGTACGCCTCGGCGGCACGCTGTCCTACGACGGCCGGGTCGAGCACCGGCCCATGCTCAACGGCGGCGGACGACCGGTCCGGACCGCCGACATCGACCGGGCCGTGCGGCTCTCCCGCCGGGTCGGCCTGCTCGCCCTCGGCGCCACGGTCGCCGCGCGCGCACTCGTGAAGGGACGTGGCAAGTGAACGGTGGTCTCCTCGTGGCCGGCACCACCTCCGACGCCGGCAAGAGCGTGGTGACGGCCGGCATCTGCCGCTGGCTGGTGCGCCAGGGCGTGAAGGTGGCGCCGTTCAAGGCGCAGAACATGTCCCTCAACTCGTTCGTCACCCGGGAGGGCGCGGAGATCGGCCGGGCGCAGGCCATGCAGGCCCAGGCGTGCCGGATCGAGCCGACCGCGCTGATGAACCCGGTGCTGCTCAAGCCGGGCGGCGAACAGAGCAGCCAGGTGGTGCTGCTGGGCAAGCCGGTGGGCGAGCTGAGCGCGCGCGGCTACCACGGCGGGCGCCAGCAGCGGCTGCTGGGCACCGTGCTGGACTGCCTGGCCGAGTTGCGGGGCACGTATGACGCGGTGATCTGCGAGGGGGCGGGGAGCCCGGCCGAGATCAACCTGCGCCGGACGGACATCGTCAACATGGGCATCGCCCGGAGGGCGCGACTGCCCGTCCTCGTCGTCGGCGACATCGACCGCGGGGGCGTCTTCGCCTCCTTCTTCGGGACCGTCGCCCTGCTCTCGCCCGAGGACCAGGAGCTGGTCGCCGGCTTCCTGGTGAACAAGTTCCGGGGCGATGTCGGCCTGCTGGAGCCCGGCCTGGACATGCTCCGGGACCTCACCGGGCGGCGGACGTACGGCGTGCTGCCCTTCCGGCACGGGCTCGGCATCGACGAGGAGGACGGAATGGGGGTCCCCCCGCGCGAGCGAAGCCGAGCGTGGGGGAGGGTGTCGCTGCGCGGGGCCGTGCGGGAGTCCACCGTCGCTCCCCCGGTCGGCGCGGACGTGCTGCGGGTAGCCGTGTGCGCGATCCCGCTGATGTCCAACTTCACCGACGTCGACGCGCTGGCCGCCGAACCCGGCGTCGTGGTGCGGTTCGTGGACCGGCCGGAGGAGCTGGCCGACGCCGACCTGGTGATCGTCCCGGGCACCCGCGGCACCGTGCGGGCGCTCCGGTGGCTGCGCGAGCGGGGCCTCGCCGAGGCGCTCGCGCGGCGGGCCGCCGAGCACCGCCCGGTCCTCGGCATCTGCGGCGGCTTCCAGATCCTCGGCGAGCACATCGAGGACGAGGTGGAGTCCCGCGCCGGTGCCGTTCCCGGACTCGGACTGCTGCCCGTCCGGGTGCGCTTCGCCCGGGAGAAGACCCTCGCCCGGCCGTCCGGACAGGCCCTCGGCGAGCCGGTCGACGGCTACGAGATCCACCACGGGGTGGCAGCCGTCCACGGCGGTGAACCCTTCCTGGACGGCTGCCGGGCCGGCCAGACCTGGGGCACCCACTGGCACGGCTCACTGGAGTCGGACGGCTTCCGGCGGGCCTTCCTGCGCGAGGTGGCCGCGGCCGCCGGGCGCCGCTTCGTGCCCGCGCCGGACACCTCCTTCGCCGCGCTGCGCGAGGAGCAGCTCGACCGGCTCGGCGACCTGATCGAACAGCACGCGGACACCGACGCGCTCCGGCGGCTCATCGAGTCGGGCGCGCCGCAAGGACTGCCTTTCATTCCACCGGGAGCGCCCGCATGAGCACAGTGTTGTTGTTGTCGACCGCCGACACGGATCTGCTGGCGGCCCGGGCCTCCGGCGCCGGCTACCGCATCGGCAACCCGACCCGGGTCGACGTCGCCGAGGAGCTGCCGGGCCTGATCGAGGGCGCGGACATCGCCGTCGTACGGCTGCTGGGCGGCAAGCGGGCCTGGGAGGACGGGCTGGCCGCGCTGAAGGCGTCCGGTGTCCCGACCGTGCTGCTGGGCGGCGAGACCGTGCCGGACGCCGAGCTGATGGCCGAGTCGTCGGTGCCGGCCGGTGTGGTCGCCGAGGCGCTGGCGTACCTGGTCGAGGGCGGCCCGGCGAACCTGCTGGAGCTGTCCCGGTTCCTGTCGGACACCGTGCTGCTGACCGGCGAGGGCTTCGCGGAGCCGCACCGGATGCCGGAGTTCGGCGTGCACGGCGGGTACGAGGTCCGGGGCGGCCGCCCGACCGTGGGCGTGCTCTTCTACCGGGCGCACGAACTCAGCGGCAACACCGCCTTCGTGGACACGCTGTGCGCGGCGATCGAGGCGCACGGCGCCAACGCCCTGCCCGTCTACTGCGGTTCGCTGCGCGGCGCGGACGCCGGGCTGTACGAACTGCTGGGCCGGACCGACGCGCTGGTGGCCACCGTGCTCGCGGCCGGCGGCACGCACGCCTCGCAGGCGTCGGCGGGCGGCGACGAGGAGGCATGGGACATCGGCGCCCTCGCCGAGCTGGACGTCCCGGTCCTGCAAGGGCTGTGCCTGACCTCGTCGCGGGAGGCGTGGGAGGCGTCCGACGCGGCGCTGTCCCCGATGGACGCGGCGATGCAGGTCGCGATCCCGGAGTTCGACGGCCGGCTGATCACCGTCCCGTTCTCCTTCAAGGAGCAGGGCCCCGACGAGGTGCCGGTGTACGTCGCCGACCCCGAGCGGGCCGCGCGGGTGGCCGGGATCGCCGTCCGGCACGCCCGGCTGCGGCACAAGCCGAACGCCGAGAAGCGGATCGCGCTCGTCTTCACGGCGTACCCGACCAAGCACTCCCGGGTCGGCAACGCGGTGGGTCTGGACACGCCCGCGTCGGCGGTGCGGCTGCTGGACGCGCTCCGGGACGCCGGGTACGCGCTCACCGAATACCCCGACGGCGGCGACGAGTTGATCCACCGGCTGATCGAGGCCGGCGGCCATGACGTGGAGTGGCTGACCGAGGAGCAGCTGGCCGCCGCGCCCGCGCGGGTGCCGCTCGCCGACTACCGGGCGTGGTTCGGGACGCTGGACCCGGAGCTGCGCGGGGCGATGACCGAGGCGTGGGGCGAGCCGCCGGGCAACCTCTACGTCGACGGCGACGACATCGTGCTCGCGTCCCTGCGGTTCGGCAACGTCGTGGTGATGATCCAGCCGCCGCGCGGCTTCGGCGAGAACCCGATCGCGATCTACCACGACCCGGACATGCCGCCGTCCCACCACTACCTGGCGGCCTACCGCTGGCTGGAGAACAGTTTCGGCGCCGACGCCATCGTGCACATGGGCAAGCACGGCACGATGGAGTGGCTGCCCGGCAAGGGCCTGGGGCTGAGCGCCGGGTGCGCGCCGGACGCCGTCCTCGGCGACCTGCCGCTGGTCTACCCGTTCATCGTCAACGACCCCGGCGAGGGCACCCAGGCCAAGCGGCGCGGGCACGCCACGGTCGTCGACCACCTGGTGCCGCCGATGGCGCGCGCGGACACCTACGGCGACCTGGCCAAGCTGGAGCAGCTGCTGGACGAGTACGCGCTCGTCTCCGACCTGGACCCGGTGAAGGCCCCGGCTGTCCGCGCCCAGATCTGGACCCTGGTCAAGGCGGCCGAACTCCACCACGACCTGCACGTGGACGAGCAGCCGGACGACGACGCGTTCGACGAGTTCGTCATGCACATCGACGGCTATCTGTGCGAGATCAAGGACGTGCAGATCCGTGACGGCCTGCACGTCCTGGGCGGCGGGCCGGTCGGCGAGCCGCGCGTGAACCTGGTGCTGGCCGTGCTGCGCGCCGCGCAGGTGTGGGGCGGGCAGGCGAACGCCCTGCCCGGTCTGCGGGCCGCGCTCGCCGCCCACTACGGGCTGGACGAGAAGGAGCTGCTGGCCGAGCCCGGCGCGCCGGTGAAGGCGCCGGTGGAGCTGACCGAGCTGGTCGAGGGGCCCTCCCGGACCGGTGCCGACGCGATCGACCTGCTGGAGCAGCTGTGCCGGCGGATCGCGGAGGGCATGGAGGCGCGGGCGTGGGACCGCGCCGTCGTCCCCGCGGTGCTGCGGGGCGTGCTCGGCGACGACCTGCCCGACGCGGTCGCGGTGCTGGAGTTCGCGTGCGCCGAGGTGGTGCCGCGGCTGGCGCGGACCACCGACGAGATCGGGAACATCCTGCGGGCCCTGGACGGCGGTTACATCCCGGCCGGGCCGTCGGGCTCGCCGACCCGCGGTCTGGTGAACGTGCTGCCGACCGGCCGCAACTTCTACTCCGTCGACCCCAAGGCGATCCCGTCCCGGCTGAGCTGGGAGGTCGGGCAGGCGCTGGCGGACTCGCTGGTCGCCCGCTACCTCCAGGACACCGGCGAGTACCCCGAGTCGGTGGGGCTGACGGTCTGGGGCACGTCCGCGATGCGCACCCAGGGCGACGACATCGCCGAGATCCTGGCGCTGCTGGGCTGCCGCCCGGTGTGGGACGACGCCTCGCGCCGGGTGACCGGTTTCGAGGTGGTCCCGCTCGCGGAGCTGGGGCGCCCGCGCATCGACGTCACCGTCCGCATCTCCGGCTTCTTCCGGGACGCGTTCCCGCACGTGGTCGGGTTGATCGACGACGCGGTGCGGACGGTGGCGGAGCTGGACGAGCCGGCCGACCGCAACCACGTGAAGGCGCACGCCGACGAGGACACCGCCGGGCACGGCGACCGGCGGCGCGCCACGGCGCGGATCTTCGGCTCCAAGCCGGGCGCCTACGGTGCCGGTCTGCTGCCGCTGATCGACGCCCGCAACTGGCGCTCCGACGCCGACCTGGCCGAGGTGTACGCGGTGTGGGGCGGTTACGCGTACGGGCGCGGGCTCGACGGGCGGGCGGCGCGCGGGGACATGGAGACGGCGTTCCGGCGGATCGCGGTCGCCGCGAAGAACGTCGACACCCGTGAGCACGACCTGGTCGACGCCGACGACTACTTCCAGTACCACGGCGGCATGGTCGCCATGGTCCGGCACCTGACCGGTGCCAGCCCCGAGGCGTACGTGGGCGATTCGGCCGTGCCGGACCAGGTGCGGACCCGCACGCTGGGCGAGGAGACGCACCGCGTGTTCCGGGCGCGCGTGGTCAACCCGCGCTGGATGGCGGCCATGCGGCGGCACGGCTACAAGGGCGCCTTCGAGATGGCGGCCACCGTGGACTACCTGTTCGGGTACGACGCGACGGCCGGTGTGGTCGACGACTGGATGTACGAGAAGCTCAGCGCCGAGTACGTCTTCGACCAGGAGAACCGGGACTTCATGAAGAAGTCCAACCCGTGGGCGCTGCGCGGGATCACCGAGCGGCTGCTGGAGGCGGCGGACCGCGGGCTGTGGGCGGAGCCGGACGCGGAGACGCTGGAGCGGCTGCGCGCCACCTACCTGGAGCTGGAAGGCGACTTGGAGGGCGACCAGTGACCACCCCGTTCCCGTTTACGGCCGTCGTCGGCCAGGACGACCTGCGGCTCGCGCTGCTGCTGAACGCCGTGTCACCGGCGGTCGGCGGAGTGCTGGTGCGCGGCGAGAAGGGCACCGCCAAGTCCACGGCGGTACGCGCCCTCTCGGCGCTGCTGCCGGCGGTGGCCGTGGTGCCCGGGTGCCGGTTCTCCTGCGACCCGGCCGCCCCCGACCCGGCGTGCCCGGACGGCCCGCACGAGCCGGGCCCCGGCACCGAGCGCCCGGCCCGGATGGTGGAGCTGCCGGTCGGTGCCTCCGAGGACCGGCTGGTCGGCGCGCTGGACATCGAGCGGGCGCTCGCCGAGGGCGTGAAGGCGTTCGAGCCGGGGCTGCTGGCCGACGCGCACCGCGGCATCCTCTACGTCGACGAGGTCAACCTCCTCCACGACCACCTGGTGGACCTGCTGCTGGACGCGGCGGCGATGGGGGCCTCGTACGTCGAGCGGGAGGGCGTGTCGGTGCGGCACGCGGCCCGTTTCCTGCTGGTCGGCACGATGAACCCCGAAGAGGGCGAGCTGCGCCCGCAGTTGCTGGACCGGTTCGGGCTGACCGTGGAGGTCGCGGCCTCGCGGGAGCCGGACCAGCGCGTGGAGGTCGTCCGGCGCCGGCTGGCCTACGACGACGATCCCGCCGCCTTCGCCGCGCGCTGGGCCGGCGAGGAGGCCGCCGTACGGCAGCGGATCGCGGCGGCCCGGGAGCTGCTGCCGCGGGTGCGGCTGGGCGACGGAGCGCTGCGGCAGATCGCGGCGACCTGCGCTGCCTTCGAGGTGGACGGCATGCGGGCCGACATCGTGATGGCGCGGACCGCAACCGCGCTGGCCGCGTGGGCCGGGCGGACGGACGTGCTCGCGGAGGACGTGCGGCAGGCGGCGCTGCTGGCGCTGCCGCACCGGCGCCGGCGCAATCCGTTCGACGCGCCGGGCCTGGACGAGGAGAAGCTGGACGAGACGCTGGAGCAGTCCGCCGGGGGCGACGGCGAGGGGGACGACGACCCGGGTCCCGGCGGCCCCGGTGGCGGCGGTCAGCCGCAGCCCGACGCCGGGCCGTCGGGCGACGGCGGGAGCGCCGCGCGCCCCGAGGCCGGCGAGGGCGGGGAACCGCAGCCGTCCGGTGCCGGCGAGCAGTCGGCGGTACGGGCCGCCGAGCCCTTCCGCACCAAGGTGCTGAGCGTGCCCGGGATCGGCGAGGGCGCCGCCGGGCGGCGGTCGCGGGCCCGTACCGAGCACGGCCGGACCACCGGCGACCGGCGGCCCCGGGGGGCGCTGACGAAGCTGCACCTGGCGGCGACCGTGCGGGCCGCCGCGCCGCACCAGCGGGCGCGCGGGCGGTCCGGGCCGGGGCTGGTGGTCCGCCGGGACGACCTGCGGCAGGCGGCCCGGGAGGGGCGTGAGGGCAACCTCGTGCTGTTCGTGGTGGACGCCTCCGGGTCGATGGCGGCGCGGCAGCGGATGGGCGCCGTCAAGGGTGCCGTGCTGTCCCTGCTGCTCGACGCCTACCAGCGCCGGGACAAGGTGGGTCTGGTGACCTTCCGGGGTTCCGGCGCGGAGGTGGCGCTGCCGCCGACGTCCTCCGTCGACGCCGCCGCCGCGCGGCTGCAGTCGCTGCCGACCGGGGGCCGTACGCCGCTGGCCGCCGGGCTGCTGAAGGCGCACGAGGTGCTGCGCGTGGAGCGGCTGCGGGACCCGGCGCGGCGGGCGCTGGTCGTGGTGGTGACCGACGGCCGGGCGACGGGCGGGCCGGAGCCGGTGGCGCTCGCGGGACGCGCGGCCCGGCTGTTCGCGGCCGGGGGCGTCGCCTCGGTGGTCGTGGACTGCGAGTCGGGGCCGGTGCGGCTCGGACTCGCCGGGCGGCTCGCGGATGAGCTGGCCGGTACGGCGGTGACGCTGGACGAGCTGCGGGCGGACTCGATCGCCGGGCTGGTGAGGGGAATGCAGAGCGGGAGGGCCGCGTAATGCCGCAGGGACAGCCGAGTGTGGTGCCGGACGACGGACTGACGACCCGGCAGCGGCGCAACCGCCCGCTGGTCGTGGTGCACACGGGCATCGGCAAGGGCAAGTCGACGGCCGCGTTCGGGCTCGCGCTGCGCGCCTGGAACCAGGGGTGGCCCATCGGGGTGTTCCAGTTCGTCAAGTCGGCGAAGTGGAAGGTCGGCGAGGAGAACGCGCTGCGCGTGCTCGGCGCCTCCGGGGAGGGCGGCACCGTCGCCTGGCACAAGATGGGCGAGGGCTGGTCCTGGGTCCAGCGCGACGCGCAGATGGACAACGAGGAGAAGGCCCGCGAGGGCTGGGAGCAGGTCAAGCGGGACCTGGCCGCCGAGACGTACCGGCTGTACGTGCTGGACGAGTTCGCGTACCCGATGCACTGGGGCTGGGTGGACACCGAGGAGGTCGTCGAGGTGCTGCGCGGCCGTCCCGGCACCCAGCACGTGGTGATCACCGGGCGGAACGCGCCGCCGGAGCTGGTGGACCTCGCCGACCTCGTCACCGACATGTCCAAGGTCAAGCACCCGATGGACGCGGGCCAGAAGGGCCAGAAGGGCATCGAGTGGTGACGTCCGTTCCCCGGCTGGTCATCGCCGCGCCCTCGTCGGGCAGCGGCAAGACCACCGTCGCCACGGGGCTGATGGCCGCGTTCGCCGCGCGGGGGCTCGCCGTGTCCCCGCACAAGGTCGGACCGGACTACATCGACCCCGGCTACCACGCCCTCGCGACCGGGCGGGCGGGGCGCAACCTGGACGCGTACCTGTGCGGGCCGGAGCTGATCGCGCCGCTGTTCGCGCACGGGGCGCGGGGGTGCGACCTGGCCGTGGTCGAGGGCGTGATGGGGCTGTACGACGGGGCCGCCGGGGAGGGCGAGCTGGCCTCCACCGCCCACGTCGCCAAGCTGCTGCGGGCGCCGGTGGTGCTGGTGGTCGACGCCTCCGCGCAGTCCCGGTCGGTGGCGGCGCTGGTGCACGGGTTCGCCTCCTGGGACCCGGGGGTGCGGATCGGGGGCGTGATCCTGAACAAGGTCGCGTCCGACCGGCACGAGGAGCTGCTGCGGGAGGCGCTGGACGCCTCCGGGGTGCCGGTGCTGGGGGTGCTGCGGCGGGCCCCCCAGGTGGACACGCCCGCGCGCCACCTGGGCCTGGTGCCGGTCGCCGAGCGCCGCTCGGCGGCGACGGAGGCGGTGGCGGCGATGGCCGCGCAGGTGGAGCGGGGCTGTGATCTGCCGGCCCTGCTGGAGCTGGCGCGCGGCGCGGGCGACCTGCCGTGCGCGCCCTGGCAGCCGCCCGTCACCGCGGTGGAGCGGCGCGCGGTGGTCGCCGTCGCCGGCGGCCCCGCCTTCACCTTCTCCTACGCCGAGCACACCGAGCTGCTCACCGCCGCCGGGGCCGACGTGGTCGTCTTCGATCCGCTGCGGGACGAGCGGCTTCCCGAGGGCACCGCGGGGCTGGTCGTCGGCGGCGGTTTCCCCGAGGTGTACGGCGCCGAGCTGTCCGCCAACGAGCCGCTGCGCCGGGCCGTCGCGCGGCTCGCGCTCTCCGGCGCCCCCGTCGCCGCCGAGTGCGCCGGGCTGCTCTACCTCTGCCGTGAGCTGGACGGGCGGCCCATGTGCGGCGTGCTGGACGCCGGCGCGCGGATGACGGAGCGGCTGACGCTCGGCTACCGGGACGCCGTGGCCGTGGGCGACAGCGCCCTGGCGGCGGCCGGGACGCGGATGCGGGGGCACGAGTTCCACCGCACCGTCGTCGAGCCGGGTGCCGGTGCCGCTCCCGCCTGGGGCGTACGGACCCCGGAGCGGCGGGTCGAAGGTTTCGTGCAGCGGGGCGTGCACGCGAGTTATCTGCACACGCACTGGGCGTCCGAGCCCGGTGTCGCCCGTCGGTTCGTGGAGAGGTGCCGGACGTCATGAGCAGCAGGCTGGTCGGAGTCGGGGTCGGTCCGGGCGATCCGGAGCTGGTGACCGTCAAGGGGGTCAACGCCCTGCGGGACGCCGAGGTCGTCGTCGTCCCCGTGATGGCCGCGCCGGACGGGACGGACGGCGGGGAGCCGGGGCGCGCCGAGGCGACCGTGCTGCACTACGTGCCCGCCGGGAAGGTCGTCCGGGTGGTGTTCGCGCTGAACGAGCGGTCCGACCGGGCTCGCCGGGAGGCCGCCTGGGACGTGGCCGGCGCCCGGGTCGCCGAACTGCTCGCCGCGCACGGGTCGGTCGCGTTCGCCACCATCGGCGACCCGAACGTGTACTCCACGTTCACCTATCTGGCGCAGACCGTCGCGGAGCTGGTGCCGGGCGTCGTCGTGGAGACCGTGCCCGGGATCACCGCCATGCAGGATCTCGCGGCGCGCTCCGGGGCGGTGCTGACGGAGGGCACCGAGCCGCTGACGCTGGTGCCGGTGACGGCCGGCGCCCGGGTGCTGAGGGAGGCGCTGGCCGGGCCGGGCACGGTCGTGGCGTACAAGTTCGGGCGGCAGGCGGCCGAGGTCGCCGCCGCGCTGGCGGAGACCGGGCGGCTCGGGGACGCCGTGTGGGGCTCGGCGCTGGGGCTGCCGGAGGAGTCGGTGCGGCCGGCCGCCGAGCTGGACGGGGTCGCGCTGCCGTACCTGTCGACGCTGATCGCGCCGCCGCGGCGCGGCGGTGGCCGGGGCGGCAAGCTGTGACGACGGGCGCGCGGTCAGCCGGTGATGCCGACCACCAGCCAGATGAACGCGGCCCCGGCGACCGTGCACAGCAGGGTGGAGCGGGCCGGGTGCTCGTGGTGGGCCTCGGGCAGGATCTCGGCGGCGGCGAGGTAGAGCAGTACGCCGGCGAAGAGGCCGAGATAGCCGCCGAGCACCGGCTCGGGAATGCGGAACACGGCCGTGGACAGGGCGCCCAGCACGGGCGCGCAGGCGTCGGCGAGCAGCATGCCGACGGCCCGGCGGCGCGCGTTGCCGTAGAGGCTGGTGACGGTGAAGGTGTTGAAGCCGTCGGCGAAGTCGTGGGCGATCACGGCGAGCACGACGGCCGTGGCCATGCCGCCGCCGACCTGGAAGGCCGCGCCGATCGCCACGCCGTCCATGGCGCTGTGGCCCACCATCGCGCCGGCCGCCGTCAGCCCCACCTCGGGCGTCCGGTGGCGGTGTCCCTCGGCTCCGCCGTGCGCCGTCTGGCGGGCCGCCAGGGTGCGTTCCACCAGGTGGGCCAGGAGGAAGCCGGCCACGAACAGCAGCAGGGCGGCGGGCACGCCGAAGACCTCCCGGTCGGCCGCGCGCAGCGCCTCCGGCAGCAGGTCCAGGCCGACCACGCCCAGCATCAGTCCGCCGGCCAGGCCCAGGACCAGGTGGCGGCGGTCGGTCACCCGCTGTGCCGTCCAGCCGCCGGCCAGCGTCATCAGGAACGCGCCGAGCGCGACGAAGACCGCCATGGGCCCTTGCTATCGGATCGACCCGTGTTCCCGCACCTTCCCGCAGCGACAACCGCAGTACTCGTAGGAGAGGACCGATTCCCATGGCCGAAGCCCCCACCGGCAAGGTGACCTTCGTCGGTGCCGGCCCCGGCGCCGCCGACCTGCTGACGTTCCGTGCCGCCCGGGCCATCGCCGAGGCCGACGTCGTGATCTGGGCCGCGAGCCTGGTCCAGGCGGAGGTCCTCGAGCACGCCCGGGAGGGCGCCGAGATCCTGGACTCCGCGGCGATGTCGCTGGAGGACGTCGTCGCCGTGTACCGACGTGCGTTCGAGGAAGGGCTGGCGGTCGCCCGCATCCACTCCGGTGACCCGGCCCTGTGGGGCGGCACCCAGGAGCAGCTGGACCGCTGCGCGGAGATCGGCATCGCGACCGAGGTCGTCCCGGGCGTGTCCTCCTTCTCGGCCGTGGCCGCGATCGCCCGGCGCGAGCTGACCATCCCCGAGGTCGCGCAGTCCGTGGTGCTGACCCGGCTGGGCGGCGGCAAGACGCCGATGCCGCCCGGCGAGGAGGTGCGCGAGTTCGCCCGGCACGGCACCACCATGGCGGTCTTCCTGTCGGCGGCGCGCAGCGGACAGCTGGTGCGGGAGCTGCTGGAGGGCGGCTACCCCACGACCACCCCGGTGGTGGTCGCCCACCAGGCGACCTGGCCGGAGGAGCTGGTGGTGAGGTGCACGATCGGCACGCTGGAGGAGACGGTCAAGGAGCACAGGCTGTGGAAGCACACGCTGTTCCTGGTCGGCCCGGCGCTCGAGGCGCACGGCACCCGCTCGCACCTGTACCACCCCGGTCACTTCCACGGGTACCGGAAGGCGGACCCGGAGGCGCGGCGGGCCCTGCGCGAGCGGAGGCCGAAGAGTTGATCACCGTCGTCGGCACGGGGACCGGTGCGCCGGTGCCCGCGGCCGTCCTCGCCGGGGCCGCACTGGTCGTGGGCGGGCGGCGGCACCTGGACGCCGTACCGCTGCCCGAGGGCGCCGCCCGGATCGAGCTCGGGCCGCTGGCGCCCGCCCTGGACAAGGTCGCCGAGTACGTCGGCGAGGAGCTGCCGGTGGTCGTGCTGGCCTCCGGCGATCCGGGGTTCTTCGGGATCGTGCGGGCGCTGGCCGAGCGGTTCGGCAGCGGGCTGCTGGACGTGCGGCCGGGGGTGTCCTCCGTGGCCACCGCCTTCGCCCGGATCGGGCTGCCCTGGGACGACGCGGTCGTGGTCAGCGCGCACGGCCGGGAGCTGCGGACGGCCGTGAACGTGTGCCGGGCGCGGCCGAAGGTGGCCGTGCTGACCGGGCCGGGCGCCGGGCCCGCCGAGCTGGGCGCCGCGCTGCCCGCCGACCGGACGCTGGTCGTGGCGAGCGCCCTCGGCGACCCGGAGCGGGAGCGGGTGGAGCGGGTGACGCCCGCGCAGGCGGCGGCCCGGGACTGGGGCACGGCGGTGAACGTGGTGCTCTGCCTGGACGAGACGCGGGCGCTCGGCGCCGTGCGGACGGTCGCCGGGACGCCGCCGCCGGACCGGTGGGCGCTGGACGAGGACGCCTTCACCCACCGGGACTCGATGATCAGCAAGTTCGAGGTGCGGGCGCTGGCCCTGGCCCGGCTGGGGCCGCGGCCGGGCGACCTGGTGTGGGACGTGGGCGCCGGGTCGGGTTCGGTGGCGGTGGAGTGCGCGCGGCTCGGCGCGGCCGTCGTGGCCGTCGAGAAGGCGGCCGACGGGGTCGGGCGGATCCGGGCCAACGCCGACGCCCACGGTGTCTACGTGGACGTGGTGCACGGCACTGCGCCGCCGGCCCTGGACGGGCTGGACGATCCCGACGCGGTGTTCGTCGGCGGCGGGGGCCGCGAGCTGGCCGCCGTCGTCACCGCCTGCGCGCGGCGGGCCCGGCGGACGGTCGTCGTCGCCCTGGCCGCGCTGGACCGGGTGCCGGCGGCGCGCGAGGCGCTGACGGCCGCCGGGTTCGCCTGCGACGGGGTGCTGCTCCAGTCCTCGCGGCTGGCGCCGCTGCCGGGGGACGTGACCCGGCTCGCGGCCACCAATCCTGTGTTCCTGCTGTGGGGCGTGCGCACCCCGGCATCCAGTGAAGGAGTTGTCCAGTGATCGGCCTCATTTCCGCCACCGCGGCGGGGACGGCGGCGCGGGACCGGCTGGCCGCGGCCTGGCCGGACCGCACCCGGGTGTACGAGGGTCCCGTCGGGGAGGCGGTACGGGCCGCGTTCGCCGAGTGCGAGCAGCTGGTCTGCTTCCTCGCGACGGGGGCGGTGGTACGGCTGCTCGCGCCGCTGCTCGGTGACAAGGCGGCCGATCCGGGCGTGGTCTCGGTGGACGAGGGCGGCCGGTTCGCGGTGTCGCTGCTCGGCGGGCACGGCGGCGGCGCCAACGCGCTCGCCCACGAGGTCGGGGAGCTGCTGGGCGCGGAGCCGGTGGTGACGACCGCGACGGACGCGGTCGGGCTGCCGGGTCTGGACACGCTCGGGCTGCCGTACGAGGGTGCGGTCGCCGCGGTCTCCCGGGCCCTGCTGGACGGGGAGCCGGTCGCGCTGGAGGCGGAGGTGGCGTGGCCGCTGCCGCCGCTGCCGGTGGCGTCCGAGGGGGCGTACACCATCCGGGTCACCGACCGGGCCGTCGAACCCGGCGAGCGCGAGGTGCTGCTGCGCCCGCCGACGCTGGTGGTCGGGGTCGGGGCGTCCCGGGGCGCGCCGGAGGCCGAGGTGCTCGGACTGGTCGAGCGGACGCTGGCCGAGGCCGGGCTCTCGGTGGCGTCGGTGGCCGAACTCGCCACCGTGGACGCCAAGGCGGAGGAGCCGGGCATCGTCGGCGCCGCCGCGCGGCTCGGGGTGCCCGTGGTGACGTACTCCGCCGGGGAGCTGGCCGGCGTCGCGGTACCGAACCCGTCGGACGCGCCGCTGGCGGCCGTCGGCACACCGTCGGTGGCGGAGGCCGCCGCGCTGTCGCGGGGCGGTGAACTCCTGGTCCCCAAGCGGAAGTCGGAGCGCGCCGACGGACGGCCGGCGATGGCGACCTGTGCCGTGGTCCGACGTCCGGGGCGCGGGCGGCTCGCGGTGGTCGGGCTCGGACCGGGCGCCCGGGACCTGCTCACCCCGCGCGCGGCGGCCGAGCTGCGGCGGGCCTCGGTGCTGGTCGGGCTCGACCAGTACGTCGACCAGGTCCGCGATCTGCTGCGGCCCGGCACCCGGGTGCTGGAGTCGGGGCTCGGCGCGGAGGAGGAGCGGGCCCGCACGGCGGTCGCGCAGGCCCGCGAGGGGCGTGCCGTGGCGCTGATCGGCAGCGGGGACGCGGGTGTGTACGCCATGGCCTCCCCGGCGCTCGCGGAGGCGTCGGACGACATCGACGTGGTGGGGGTGCCCGGGGTGACGGCCGCGCTGGCCGCCGGGGCGGTGCTGGGCGCGCCGCTGGGCCATGACCACGTGTCCATCAGCCTGTCCGACCTGCACACGCCGTGGGAGGTCATCGAGCGCCGGGTGCGCGCGGCGGCCGAGGCGGACCTCGTCGTCACCTTCTACAACCCGCGGTCCCGGGGCCGTGACTGGCAGCTGCCCAAGGCGCTGGCGGTGCTCGCCGGGCACCGCGACCCGGCGACGCCCGTCGGCGTCGTCCGCAACGCCTCCCGGCCGGACGAGTCCAGCCGGGTCACCACGCTCGCCGGGCTGGACCCGGCGACGGTCGACATGATGACCGTCGTGACCGTGGGCAACACGGCGACCCGCGAGATCGCGGGGCGCATGGTGACGCCGCGCGGTTACCGCTGGCAGTCGGGCCGGGAGGACGCCCGGTGAGCCCTCCCGCCCGCCCGGGCCCCCCGCGCTTGCCGCCGCCGGTCCGTTCGGCCGCCGTCGCGCCCGCCCCGGCGGCCACCGCCGTGCCCGACGCCCCGTTCCACCACCCCGCTTCGTCCGAGGAGATCCCGTGACCACCCCGCCCGCCCTGCTCATCGCCGGACACGGCACCCGTGACGACGCCGGAGCCGAGGCGTTCCGCGACTTCGTCCGCGAACTGGGGCGCCGCCACCCCGAGCTGCCCGTCGCGGGCGGCTTCATCGAACTGTCCCCGCCGCCGCTCGGCGAAGCCGTCACCGAGCTGGTCGAGCGGGGGGTGCGCCGGTTCGCCGCGGTGCCGCTGATGCTGGTGTCCGCCGGGCACGCCAAGGGCGACATCCCGGCGGCGCTGGCCCGCGAGAAGGAGCGGCACCCGGGCGTCTCGTACACCTACGGCCGCCCGCTGGGCCCGCACCCGGCGCTGCTGAGCGTGCTGGAGCGGCGGCTGGACGAGGCGCTCGGCACTGCCGCCGCGGCGCCCGGGGAGCGGGCGGACGTCACCGTGCTGCTGGTCGGGCGCGGGTCCACCGACCCGGACGCCAACGCCGAGGTGTTCAAGGCGGCGCGGCTGCTGTGGGAGGGCCGCGGGTACGCCGGGGTGGAGACGGCGTTCGTGTCGCTGGCGGCGCCGGACGTGCCGAGCGGCCTGGACCGCTGCGTGGCGCTGGGGGCGCGCCGGATCGTCGTCCTGCCCTACTTCCTGTTCACCGGCATCCTGCCGGACCGGGTGCGGCGGCAGACCGAGGAGTGGGCCGCCGCGCACCCGGAGACCGAGGTGCGGTCGGCCGACGTCATCGGGCCCGAGCCGGAGCTGCTGGACCTGGTGATGGAGCGGTACGAGGAGGCCGTCAAGGGCGATCTGCGCATGAACTGCGACTCGTGCGTGTACCGCATCGCGCTGCCGGGCTTCGAGGACAAGGTGGGGCTGCCGCAGCAGCCGCACTTCCACCCGGACGACGACGGCCACCACCACGGGCACGGGCACCATCACGGGGGGCACTCGCACAGCCATGCGCACTGAGGACGCCGGACACGATCTGCGCCACCACGGCGACGCCGAGGTGCGGGACGACGGGGCGGCCCTGGTCGACCTCGCCGTCAACGTCCGCGCCGACACGCCTCCGGCGTGGCTGCGGGAGGAGATCGCCGGGTCGCTGTCGTCGCTCGCGGCCTACCCCGACGGGCGGGCCGCGCGGGCGGCGGTCGCGGCGCGGCACGGGCTGCCGGTGGAGCGGGTGCTGCTGACGGCGGGGGCCGCGGAGGCGTTCGTGCTGCTCGCCCGGGCGCTGGAGGTCCGCCGCCCGGTGGTGGTGCACCCGCAGTTCACGGAGCCGGAGGCGGCGCTGCGGGACGCCGGGCACACCGTGCGCCGGGTGCTGCTCACGGAGGCGGACGGGTTCCGGCTGGACCCGGCGGCCGTGCCGGAGGACGCCGACCTGGTGGTGCTCGGCAACCCGACCAATCCGACGTCCGTGCTGCACCCGGCCCGGACCGTCGCCGGGCTCGCCCGCCCGGGGCGGACGCTGGTGGTGGACGAGGCGTTCATCGACGCCGTGCCGGGGGAACGGGAGGCGCTGGCCGGGCGGACGGACGTACCCGGGCTCGTGGTGCTGCGCAGCCTGACCAAGACCTGGGGGCTGGCGGGGCTGCGCATCGGGTACGTGCTGGCTCCGCCGGAGATCGTCGCCGCCCTGGAGCGGGCCCAGCCGCTGTGGCCGGTGTCGACGCCGGCGCTGGCCGCGGCCGAGGCGTGTGTGGCGCCGCGGGCGCTGGCGGAGGCGGGGCACGCGGCGCACCGCGGCGCGGCGGACCGGGCCCACCTGGTGGCGGAGCTGGCGGCCTTCGCCAGCCGGGGCGTACGGGTGGTCGGGCCGGCGGAGGGGCCGTTCGTGCTGGTGCGGGTGCCGGACGCCGCCGCGGTACGACGGCGGCTGCGCGACCTCGGCTACGCGGTGCGGCGCGGGGACACGTTCCCGGGCCTGGGCCCGGACTGGGTCCGGATCGCCGTACGGGACCGGACGACGGTCAACGGCTTCCTGACCGCCCTGTCGACGGCGCTGCCCGACAAGGCGGAGCGCCCCGGCCACACGGCAGGACGGACCGCCCCCACGGAGCGCCCCGGCCGGACCACCGGGCTGCTGCCCCCTGCCGCGCCTGTCCCGCCGAGCTGAAAAACCGGGCGGGACCGGCCCGGGCAACCCGCCCGGCCAAGCGACCGGGCTGCTGTCCCCTGCCCTGCCTGCCCCGCCGGGCTGCCCGGCCGGCCGGGAGCGGCCCCGGCCAAGCGACCGAACTGCTGCCTCCTGCCCCACCCCGCCCATCCCGCCGGGCTGAGCGGCCCAGCCTAGGCGATGGGCCCGAGCCGCCGGGCCGACCCGCCGCGCTGAACGGCCCGGCCGAGTCTCCCCCCTGCCCCGCCTGCCCCGGCGGGCTGAACGGCGCGGCCAAGCGACCGGGGCCGAGCCACCGGGCCGAACAGCCGGGCGGGAGCGGCCCCGGCGAAGCCGCCGACCTGGACGGTCAGGCCGAGCCGCCGGGCTACCCTCCCCTGCCCTGCCAGCCCCGCCGAGCCGAGCCACCGGGCTGGTGCCCCCCGCCTCTCCCCTCCCGCCGCGGCCCGGCCGAGGGGCTGGGCGTGTTCTCGGTCGTGCGGGGGTCGGTCCGGTGGCTCAGGCGCCCGGGATGACTCGTGGGCCGTCGGTGTCAGTGCTTCCGGCGGCGGGCCAGCGCCAGCGCTCCCCCGCCGGCCAGCAGCAGCGCCAGCGCGCCGCCCGCGATGTACGGGGTCGCCGGGCTGCCGCCGGTCTCCGCCAGGTCGGCCTGGGCCGGGGCGCCCTGGGGGCGGACGTCGGCGGCCGGGTCGTGGCTGGGCACCGGCCGGCCGGTGGGCGGGGCCCCCGGGGAGGCGCAGGTGGCCTCGGCCAGGGTGACGGTGCCCTCGACGTCGGCGACGTTGAGGTTCAGCGGGTTGACGGAGACCTTGAGTTCGAGGGCGGTCGCGGCGGCCGTACGGGTCGTGGTGGTCCGCCGGGCGAGATCGAGGCGGACCTCGCCGACGCCGGGTACCTTCACCTCCGTCCGGCCGCCGGCGGTCAGCGTGACACGCCGGCCGAGGACGGTGACGGTGCCGAGGACGTTCGACGAGGCGGCCGGTGCCCTGCCGACGTCGCAGGTGGCCCGGGCGGTGACGGCGTCGGCCTCGATCAGGGACAGCAGCGGCAGGCCGGGGACGTGCAGCCGGGCGTGGGCGAGACGGACCGAGCCCTCGGCGCGCCGCGCCGTGACCGTGGCCCCGGACTCGGCGACGTCGGCGCCGAGCACGGTGAACGGCTTGCCGCCGTTCACGCCGTCGAGCCGGGCGGACAGCGTGGAGCGGTCGGCGCTGCGCGGTGCCCGGACCTCGTCGAGGGCGACCGTGAGCGGGACGTCGACGGACTTGTCGAGCAGGGAGACGTCGAGCCCGGTGCGCAGGACGACGGCGGTGGCGCGACCGTGGTCGCCGGTGGCGTGCGCCGCGCCCGCGCCCAGGACCGCGGGCGCGGACGTGAGGGCGACGACCGCCGCCAGGGCGGCCGATCGGCGTGCGGGCATACGGAAGTTGTCGCTGTTCAAGGTGGTGGGACCCCCCAGACGGAACTGCTTGGGACCCGTCAACCTTGTCCCCACTGTGGGTGAACGGACGGTGATCCGGGGTTACTTCACCCGAACGTGGATTCCCCGCACGCCGATGCGAATCACGGGCACGCCTACTCGACGACGTGTCCGTTGAGCACCACCCGGCGCGGCGCCGCCAGCACCCGCACGTCGGCCCGCGGATCGGCCTCGTACACCACCAGGTCGGCGGGAGCGCCCTCCGCCAGCCCCGGCCGGCCGAGCCAGGTTCGGGCACCCCAGCTCGTCGCCGACAGCGCCGCGAGGGGCGGGATGCCGGCGGTGACCAGCTCGGCGACCTCCGCCGCGACCAGGCCGTGGGCGAGCGAGCCGCCGGCGTCGGTGCCGACGTAGACCGGGATGCCGGCGTCGTAGGCGGCGCGCACGGTGTCGTGGCGCCGCTCGTACAGCCGGCGCATATGGGCCGCCCAGCGCGGGAACTTGCGCTCGCCGCCGCGCGCGAGGTCCGGGAAGGTGGCGGTGTTGACGAGGGTGGGGACGATGGCGACGCCCCGCTCGGCGAAGAGCGGGATCAGATCCTCGGTGAGGCCCGTCGCGTGCTCGACGCAGTCGATGCCCGCCTCGACCAGGTCGCGCAGCGAACTCTCGGCGAAGCAGTGGGCGGTGACGCGGGCGCCGAGCCGGTGCGCCTCGGCGATCGCGGCCTCGGCCGCCGCGCGGGGCCAGCAGGCGTCGAGGTCGCCGAGGCCGCGGTCGATCCAGTCACCGACCAGCTTGACCCAGCCGTCGCCGCGCCGGGCCTCCCGGGCGACGTACGCCACCAGGTCCTCCGGCTCGATCTCCCAGGCGTAGTTGCGGATGTAGCGGCGGGTGCGGGCGATGTGCCGGCCCGCCCGGATGATCCTCGGCAGGTCGTCCCGGTCGTCGATCCAGCGGGTGTCGGAGGGCGAGCCGGCGTCCCTGATCAGCAGGGTGCCGGCGTCCCGGTCGGTGCGGGCCTGCTTCTCGGCGGTCTCCGCGTCGACCGGGCCGTGCGCGTCGAGGCCGACGTGGCAGTGCGCGTCGACCAGGCCGGGCAGCGCCCATCCCTCGACGGTCCGCACGTCCCGGGCTCCGGCGGGGCGGTCGTAGGAGATCCGGCCCCCGATCACCCACAGCTCGTCATGGACGTCCTCCGGGCCCGCCAGGACCCGGCCCTTCACGCGCAGCACCACCCCATCGCTCATGCACCGCACCCTAGGCCCTGTCGTCAGACTCCCGCCCTCCGGGCGGACGGCGGGAGTCTGACGACAGGACCCGGCGACCTACGGTTCCGACTTCCCCACCTGATCGGAGGTCTCCTCCTCCACCTCGGCCATCGCCGGGTCGAGCAGGCGGGAGAGGAAGTGCCGGGTGCGCTCGTGCCGCGGGGCGCCGATGACCTGCTCGGGGCTGCCGTCCTCGACGATCACGCCGCCGTCCATGAAGACGACCCGGTCGGCGACCTCGCGGGCGAAGGTCATCTCGTGCGTGACGACCATCATCGTCATGCCCTCCCGGGCGAGCATGCGCATGACGGCGAGGACGTCACCGACCAGTTCGGGGTCGAGCGCGGAGGTCGGCTCGTCGAACAGCATCACCTCGGGCCCCATGGCGAGCGCGCGGGCGATGGCGACGCGCTGCTGCTGGCCGCCGGAGAGGGAGGCCGGGTAGGCGTCCGCCTTCTCCGCGAGGCCGACCCGGGCCAGGTTCTCGGCGGCGATCCGCGCGGCCGCCGCCTTGTCCCGCCCGAGGACCCGGCGCTGGGGCAACGTGAGGTTCTCGGTGACGCTCAGGTGCGGGAAGAGGTTGAACTGCTGGAAGACCATGCCGATCCGGCGGCGCACGGCGTCGATGTCGACATCGGGGTCGGTCACCTCGCCGCCGCCGACGAAGACCTGGCCCCGGCTGGGCTCCTCCAACAGGTTCACGCAGCGCAGCAGCGTCGACTTGCCGGAGCCGGAGGGGCCGATGACGCAGACGACCTCGCCCTGGCCGATCTCCAGGTCGATGCCGCGCAGCACCTCGTTGTCGCCGAAGGACTTGTGCAGCCCGCGTACCTCGATCTCGGGGCGGCTCACCGGATCGCCTCCTGGGCCTTGGTCTCCATACGGCGGACGACGAAGCTGAGCGGGATGGTGACCAGCAGGTAGCACAGGCCCGCGACCAGGATCGGCGTGGAATTGGCGGTGGTGCTGGCGAGGTCGCGGCCGAACTTGGACAGTTCCCGCTCCTCCAGGGTGACGCCGAGGAACAGCACCAGCGAGGAGTCCTTGAAGAGCAGGACCAGTTCGTTGGTGAGCGGCGGCAGGATGATCCGGAAGGCCTGCGGGATGATGATCGAGACCATGGCCTTCGCGGGCGAGAAGCCGAGCGAGCGGGCCGCCTCCATCTGCCCCTTGGGCACGGCCTGGATGCCGGCCCGGATGGTCTCGGCCATGTAGGCGGCCGAGACGAGGCCGAGCGCGAGGGCGACCTTGCCGTACGTGCCGCCGGGGATCTCGGTGCCGGGGAAGGCGAGCGGCACGGCGACGCCGACGAAGATGAAGATCAGCAGGGCCGGCAGGCCGCGGAAGATCTCGATGTAGACGCCCGCCAGCCAGCGGTACGGGCCCACGGAGGACAGCCGCATCAGCGCGATGACCATGCCGAGGACGAGCCCGACGACGAAGCCGGACAGCGTGTAGAGCACGGTGTTCTTGAGCGCCAGCGTGATGACGTCCGGGAACATCTGCCGGGCGATGTCGGCCTGGGCGAACTGGTTCTGGAGCCGCCCCCAGTCCGCCGAGACCGCGAAGGCGATCACGGCGGCGGCGAAGACGGCGTACTGGACGCCCCGCGACACGGTGCGCTTCTGCCGCCGGGTCAGTCCCTTCTTCTTCGGCTGGAGTCGTACGTCCGTGTCGCTCATGAGGCGGCGGGAGAGGCGACGGAGGCGTCGTAGGGGCCGATCCACTTCTCGTAGATCTTCTTGTAGGTGCCGTCGGCCTTGGCGTCCTTCAGGGCCTTGTTCACGGCGTCGAGCAGCGCCTTGTTGCCCTTCTTCACCGTGAAGCCGTACTGCTCGCCGGTCTTGAGGTTGTCCACGACCTTGAACTTGTCGGCGTTGGCCTTGTCCTTCAGCCAGCCCTGGACGACCGGGAAGTCGATGACGACGGCCTGGACCTGGCCGGTGCGCAGGCCGTTGAGGACGGCGTCGGAGGACTCGAAGGAGATCGGGTCGTAGCCCTTGCCCTTGACGTAGTCCTCGCCGGTGGTCTGCGCCTGGGCGCCGAGCTTCTTGCCCTTGGCCTTGACGTCGGCGAGCGAGTCGATCCCGCTGCTCTTGTCCACCAGGACGGCCTGGGTGGCCTCGAAGTAGGGGTCGGAGAAGTCGACGTTCTTCTTGCGCTCGGGCGTGATGGTCATGCCGGCGGCGGCCAGGTCGCACTCCCCGGAGTTCAGGAAGGCGCCGGTCTTGAAGTTCTCGAAGGGCGTGTCGAGGATCTGCTGCTTGACGCCGAGGTCCTGGGCGACGAGGTCGATCAGGGAGACGTCGAAGCCCTGCACCTTGCCGTCCACCTCCGACTGGAACGGCGGGTACGGCAGGTGGGTGCAGGTGGTCAGCTGACCGGCCTTGGCAAGGTGGACGCCCTTGACGGTCGTCTTGCCACTCCCCGAATCGCCGGAGGAGCAGCCGGCCACGACGAGCGCGAGTGCGGCGGTCGCGGTGGTGGCGGCCAGAAGGCGGGTCCGGCGCCCTGCGAGCGTTTTCATGGGGAGATCTCCTGACGGGGAACAGTGGCTTCCGATTATAAGGAAGGGTTTGAGTCTCTCAAATCAAACCGATGGTTACGAGGGCTTTCGACCTAAGATCGGTGGAGTCGATCCCCGAGAGCGAAGAGAGCACGCCGTGACCCACCCCTTCCTCGACCTGCCCCCGCTGAGTGCCGAGCGCTTCGCCGCCATCGAGGACGGCGTGGCCCGGCTGCTCCGGACCCGGCAGGACGTGCTGATCACCCAGGGCGAGGCGCTGCTGCCACTGGAGGGCGCGATCCGCGCGGCGGCCGGTCCGGGCACGGTGGCGCTGAACGTGATCACCGGCCCGTACGGCCAGACCTTCGGGAACTGGCTGCGCGACGCCGGGGCCACCGTGCACGACATCTCCGTGCCCTTCCACACGGCCGTGACCGCCGACCAGGTCCGGGAGGCGTTCGCCGCGCACCCGGAGATCGACTTCGTGTCGCTGGTGCACGCCGAGGCGGCGACCGGCAACACCAACCCGGTCGCGGAGATCGGCGAGGCGGTGCGGGAACAGGGCGCCCTGTTCTACCTGGACGCGGTGGCCTCCGTGGGCGCCGAGCCGGTGCTGCCGGACGCGTGGGGCGTGGACCTGTGCGTGATCGGGGCGCAGAAGGCTATGGGCGGCCCGGCGGGCGTGTCGGCGATCTCGGTGAGCGAGCGGGCGTGGGCGCGCATGGCGGCGAACCCGAACGCCCCGCGCCGCTCCTACCTCTCCCTGCTGGACTGGAAGGAGCGGTGGATCGACGCCGGCCGCAAGGCGCTGCCGCACGCCCCGGCCCAGTTGGAGATGCTGGCGCTTCAGGCGTGCCTGGAGCGGATCGAGTCGGACGGGCTCGAAGCGGTGATGGCCCGGCACCGGCGTGCCGCGCTGGCCTCGCGGGCCGGGGCGGGGGCGCTGGGCGGGGGCCTGGAGCCGTATGTATACGAGGAGCGGGACGCGGCGCCGGTCGCCACGACGCTGCGGGTGCCGTCCGGGGTGGAGGCGTCGGAGCTGGTGGCGCGGGCCCTGGAGAGCGACCCGGCGCTGCCGCTGGCCGCGGGCGGCGGCGCCCTGGCCAAGGAGATGATCCGGGTCAACCACTACGGGCCGGACGCGACGCCGGGGGCGGTACGGGGGTCGCTGGCCGCGCTGGGCGCCGCGCTCGCGGAGGCGGGGGCGGACGTGGACGTGGCCGCGGCCGGGCGGGCCGTGGACGAGGTCTGGCGGTAGCCGTCGGGGGCGTTCCCCGGGGGCCGCGCCCGCACTCCCCCGGGGTTTGTCCCCCGGTGCGCACGGCATTCCACCTGCCTGCCGTGAAGGTATCGACGGGACATCGGACAACGAATTCAATTCCCTTTCACAATTCCCGCCAATTCTTCGGAAGATAGCTTCCCGTCTTCTTCTGCCCGCTTTTTGCAGAGCTAAACAGGGAAGTTTGCCGGGCGGGCTTTCTTCGCTTTCCGGGCTGTGACACACTCCACAGCCGGTGCGATTTGCACCCATTTATCACAGGCCATTGCGGACATAACGCCTGGGCGTTCGTGACGCCCATCAACGGCTCCCGTGCATTTTCGAATTCACCTCGCTAAATTCGTGCCGCATGACTGCCGCACCCGCAGACCTGCTCATCGAACGTCCGGCGCCATCCGACGGTGCCGCTCTCTGGCGTATCGCCAAGGACTCCGAAACCCTCGACCTGAACTCTTCCTACAGCTATCTGCTGTGGTGCCGGGACTTCGCCGGCACCTCGGCGGTGGCGCGCGGTGCGGACGGGGAACCGGTCGGTTTCGTCACCGGATACCTGCGGCCGGACCGCCCCCGCACCCTGCTCGTCTGGCAGGTGGCCGTCGACGCCTCCCACCGCGGCTACGGCATCGCCGCGGCGCTGCTGGACAGTCTGACCGCACGGCTCACCGCCGAGCGGGGCATCACCGGGCTGGAGACCACGATCACCCCCGGCAACACCGCGTCCGAGCGCCTGTTCACCTCGTTCGCCGAGCGGCACGGCGCCCGGGTCGACCGCGAGGTGCTGTTCCCCGCCGGCCAGTTCCCGGACGGCCCGCACGACTCCGAAGTCCTCTACCGCATCGGCCCGCTGCCCGAGTCCACCGCCCACTGAGGAGCGATTCACCGTGACCATCACCCAGCCCGACCTGAGCGTCTTCGAAACCCTCGAGTCCGAGGTGCGCAGCTACTGCCGCGGCTGGCCCACCGTCTTCGACCGGGCGCGGGGCAGCCGGATGTACGACGAGGACGGCCATGCGTACCTCGACTTCTTCGCCGGCGCCGGGTCACTCAACTACGGCCACAACAACCCGGTGCTCAAACGGGCGCTGCTCGACTATCTGGAACGCGACGGCGTCACGCACGGCCTGGACATGTCGACCGCCGCCAAGCGGGCCTTCCTCCAGACCTTCCAGGACCTGGTGCTGCGCCCGCGCGACCTGCCGTACAAGGTCATGTTCCCGGGGCCGACGGGCACCAACGCGGTGGAGTCCGCGCTGAAGCTGGCGCGGAAGGTGAAGGGCCGCGAGGCGATCGTGTCGTTCACCAACGCCTTCCACGGCATGTCCCTGGGCTCGCTCGCCGTCACCGGCAACGCCTTCAAGCGCGCGGGTGCCGGCATCCCGCTGGTGCACGGCACGCCGATGCCGTTCGACAACTACTTCGACGGCAAGGTCCCGGACTTCCTCTGGTTCGAGCGGCTGCTGGAGGACCAGGGCTCCGGCCTGAACAAGCCCGCCGCCGTCATCGTGGAGACCGTGCAGGGCGAGGGCGGCATCAACGTCGCCCGGTCCGAATGGCTGCGCGCGCTGGCGGAGTTGTGCGAGCGGCAGGACATGCTGCTGATCGTCGACGACATCCAGATGGGCTGCGGCCGTACCGGCGCCTTCTTCTCCTTCGAGGAGGCGGGCATCACGCCGGACATCGTCACCGTGTCCAAGTCGATCAGCGGCTACGGCCTGCCGATGTCCCTGTGCCTGTTCAAGCCCGAGCTGGACGTCTGGGAGCCGGGCGAGCACAACGGCACCTTCCGCGGCAACAACCCCGCCTTCGTCACGGCCACCGCCGCCCTGGAGGCGTACTGGACCGACGGCTCGGCCATGGAGAAGCAGACCCGCGCCCGCGGTGAGCAGGTGGAGCGGGCACTGGTCGCCATCACCGGGGAGAACCGCGCCGACGTGAAGGAGTACCGCGGACGCGGTCTGGTGTGGGGCCTTGAGTTCCACGACAAGGCGCGGGCCTCCGCGATCGCCCGGCGGGCGTTCGAACTCGGCCTGCTCATCGAGACGTCCGGCCCGGAGAGCGAGGTCGTCAAGCTGCTGCCCGCCCTGACCGTCACGCCCGACGAACTGGACGAGGGGCTGAGCATCCTGGCCCGCGCCGTCCGCGAGACCGCCTGAACCACCGTCAGCGGTCCGTACAGCAAGTCCGTACAGCAAGGAGGAGACACAGCACCGTGATCGTCCGATCGTTCAAGGACATCGAAGGCACCGACCGGCACGTCAAGGCGAAGTCCGGCACCTGGGAGAGCAAGCGCATCGTCCTCGCCAAGGAGCGGGTCGGCTTCTCCCTGCACGAGACCATCCTCTACGCCGGGACCGAGACGTCGATGTGGTACGCCAACCACGTCGAGGCCGTGGTCTGCACCCGGGGCGAGGCCGAGCTGACCGACCAGGAGACCGGGAGGACGTACACCATCACCCCCGGGACCATGTACCTCCTCGACGGGCACGAGCGGCACACGCTGCGCGTCAAGGACGACTTCCACTGCATCTGCGTGTTCAACCCGCCCGTCACCGGACGGGAGGACCACGACGAGAACGGCGTCTACCCGCTGCTCACCGAGCCCGAGGAGGTGTGAGGACCATGACCGTCGCCACCGTGAGGGACCTCTACCCGACCCGCGGCACCACCGAGGTGACCGTCCCCCGCCAGGACCCGGTCGTCTGGGGCGCCCCGGACACCCCGGGCCCGATCCCGGCCGCCGACCTCCAGGCGTACGAGCGGGACGGTTTCCTCGCCGTCGACCAGTTGATCGCGCCGGACGAGGTCGAGGTGTACCGGCGTGAGCTGGACCGGCTGGTCACCGACCCGGCGATCCGCGCCGACGAGCGTGCCGTCGTGGAACCGGCGTCGAAGGAGATCCGCTCGGTCTTCGAGGTGCACCGGATCAGCGAGGTGTTCGCCGGCCTGGTGCGCGACCCGCGCGTGGTCGGCCGCGCCCGGCAGATCCTCGGCTCCGACGTGTACGTCCACCAGTCCCGGATCAACGTCAAGCCGGGCTTCGGGGCGAGCGGCTTCTACTGGCACTCGGACTTCGAGACCTGGCACGCCGAGGACGGTCTGCCGAACATGCGCACGGTGTCCGTCTCGATCGCGCTGACCGAGAACCACGACACCAACGGCGGCCTGATGATCATGCCGGGCTCGCACCGCACGTTCCTGGGCTGCGCCGGTGCCACGCCGAAGGACAACTACAAGAAGTCCCTCCGGATGCAGGACGCGGGCACGCCGTCGGACGAGGCGCTGACCACGCTGGCGGGCGAGTACGGCATCCGGCTGTTCACCGGCCGGCCCGGCTCGGCGACCTGGTTCGACTGCAACTGCATGCACGGCTCCGGCGACAACATCACCCCGTTCCCGCGCAGCAACGTCTTCATCGTGTTCAACAGCGTGGAGAACACCGCGGTGGAGCCGTTCGCCGCGCCGGTGCGGCGGCCGGAGTTCATCGGCGCCAGGGACTTCACCCCGGTCCGGTGAGCCACCGGTGCGTTTCGGGCCCCGGCCCGGCGGTGAGCCGGGCCGGGGCCGGGACCGGAGCGGTCAGCCGGACAGCGCGGCCAGCAGCCGGTCCACGTCCGCAGGCGTGTTGTAGAGGTGGAAGGCGGCGCGCAGGTGGCCCGCGCGGTCGGAGACCTCGATGCCCGCCTCGCTCAGCCCGGGCTGCCGGGAGCCGAGCCCGGGGACCGAGACGATCGCCGAGCCGGGCGCGGGCACCGCCGCGTGGCCGAGGTCCGCGAGCCCCGCGCGGAACCGGTCGGCGAGGGCGACGTCGTGGTCGTGGATCGCCGTGACGCCGAGTTCCTCGACGAGTTCCAGGGAGCGGCGCAGGCCCGTGTAGCTGAACAGGGCGTGGGTGAGGTCGAACCGCCGGGCGGAGTGGGCGAGTTCGGCCACCGGGCCGTAACAGCTGTCCCACGGCCGCTCGGCCGCGACCCAGCCCGCGAGCACCGGTGTCAGCCCGCCGAAGTCCTCGGGGACGGTGAGGAAGGCCGCGCCGTGCGGGCCCAGCAGCCACTTGAAGGTGACGCTCGCGGTGAAGTCGTAGGCGTCCGCGTCCACCGGCAGCCAGCCGGCGGCCTGGGAGAAGTCGACGTAGGTACGGGTGCCGTGGGCGCGGGCGGCCTCGCGCAGCGCGGGCAGGTCGGCGACCCGGCCGTCGGCGGACTGGACGGCGCTGACCGCGACCAGCGCGGTGCCGGGCCGGACGGACTCGGCGACGCGCTCCAGCGGGACGGTGCGCACCTTGAGGTCACCGCGGACGTGGAAGGGGTTGAGCACCGAGGTGAAGTCGCCCTCGGCGGTGAGGACTTCGGCGCCCGCGGGCAGCGCGGCGGCGATCACGCCGGTGTGCGCGGCGACCGAGGCGCCCGCGGCCACCCGGCCGGCCGGGACCCCGGTCAGCCGGGCGTACGCGGCGCGGGCGGCCTCCACGTCCTCGTACAGCGGGGTCAGCGGCCGGCCCTCGGCCCGCAGCAGCGCGGCCCGCTGGAGGGCGGCGACGGTGCGGGCCGGCAGCAGGCCGTTGCCGGCGGTGTTGAGGTAGGTGCCGTGCGGGCGGAACTCGGCACGGACGAGGCTGTCGAACGTTCCCGTGGTCTCCATGGGACCACTCTGCGTCCCGGGGAACGGCCGGCCAAGGCGATTTCGTCCGTGGTGTTGCGGGGCGCTCCCCGCTCCGGCGGCGCCGGGCCGCGGGTCTCAGCCGTGCTGCGGCACCGCGCACCCGTCCGGGCCGCACGCCTCGGCGTCCCCCTGGCCGACCAGGCGCAGCGGGGAGCGCTCGCCCCACGCCTGGGCCAGCGCCCGGGTGAAGACCTCGGCGGGCTGGGCGCCGGAGACGCCGTACTTGCGGTCGATGACGAAGAACGGCACACCGGAGGCGCCGAGCTGCGCGGCCTCGCGCTCGTCGGCGCGGACCTCGTCGGCGTAGGCGTCCGGGTCGGCGAGGACCGCGCGGGCGGCCCCGGCGTCCAGTCCGGCCTCGACGGCCAGCTCCACCAGGCGTTCGTCGCCCTCGGTGAACACGGACCGCTCCTCGGCGAAGTTCGCCCGGTACAGGATCTGGATCAGCTCGTCCTGCCTGCCCCGGTCCTTGGCGAAGTGCAGCAGGCGGTGCATGTCGAAGGTGTTGCCGTGGTCGCGGTCCCGGGTGCGGTAGTCCAGTCCCTCGGCGGCGGCCTGGGCGCCCAGGTTGTCCTCGCCCGCCTGGGCCTGCGCCTCGCTCATGCCGTACTTCGCGGTCAGCATGGTGATCACCGGCTGGACATCGCCCTTGGCGCGGCCCGGGTCCAGCTCGAAGGAGCGGTGCACCACCTCGACGCCGTCGTGGTGCGGGAAGGCGGCCAGCGCCTTCTCGAAGCGGGCCTTGCCCACGTAGCACCAGGGGCAGGCGATGTCGCTCCAGATCTCGACGCGCATGTAGGGGGCTCTCTTCGGGTCGTACGGCCGCGGGGTCCCTCCCCGAGCCGGTATATGAACGTTCAAACAGGACGTTTCATTCCCGGGCCGTCGGCGCGGTCCGGTCAGGCGAGGCGCTCGGGGTGGGACCGGCGCGCCGGGTCAGGGTGCGCACGGAGATCCCCGGGTGCCGGGCCGGGTCGGTCAGGGTGAGCGGCCGGTCGAGGTGGCGTATGGCCCAGCCGCGGGTGTCGGCGCAGGTGGTGCCGCGCTCGGGCGGCAGCGGGGTCCGGGTGAACGGGGTCTGTCCGCCGGGGCGAGCCGGGCCACCTCGTTGGCGATGGCGGCGCCGTAGTCGGTGCGGATGGTGTGCAGGCACAGGTCGATGCCCGCGGCGTAGCCGGAGGAGGTCGGGAACCGGCCGTCCTGGGCGTGGAGGAGGTCGCCTTGGATGCCGACGTCGGGGTGGGCGGCGGCGCATCTCCTCGGCGTGCGCCCAGCAGGTCGTCGCCTTGCGGCCCTTGAGCGGGCCGGCCTCGGCGAAGGCCGTCGCGTCGCGGGGCAGCCGGGGTCCCGGTGCGGTGGCGCCGGCCCCGGGGCGGCACGGCGGGGGCCGGCGGCCTCGGCGTCGCGGTGCCCGGTACGCCGGTGCGCGGCGGCTTCGCGGCGGGGC
>NZ_JOCB01000087.1 GCF_000718775.1 Streptomyces sp. NRRL S-31 | reverse complement strand
GGGCAGCGGGCGCCGTCGGGGGCTTCGGGGCAGCCGGCCTGGGGGCAGCCGGACGGGCCGCCTGCGCCGGGGACGGCGCGGCGGGCCTGGGGGCGGCCTTGCGCGGGGCGGGCTTGCCGGCGGACCTGCCGTTGCCACCGCCCTGGAAGGCGTCGGTCAGCTTGCGTACTACGGGCGCTTCGATGGTCGAAGACGCCGAACGGACGAATTCACCGAGTTCCTGGAGCTTGGCCATGACGACCTTGCTCTCGACACCGAACTCCTTGGCGAGTTCGTAGACCCGGACCTTAGCCACTTCGCTCCTTTGAGGTCCGGGTGAAGCCGGACCGTCGCTAGTTCATGGGCGTACTCATCGCGTACTCATCGAGTGCTCATCGCAATCTCGACCTGCTTTCGACTCGCGAGGTACCAGGCCGCGCGGGGTTCCGTGCGGCACTTCTTACGGCGTTGCCTGCTCGGCAACTGTTGTCCTCTCGACGTATCGGCGCAACGCCTTTGTGTCGAGCGCTCCCGGGACGCGCAGTGCCCGCGGGAACGCCCGGCGGCGTACCGCCTGGTCGAGACAGACCAGGGCGGGGTGTACGTAGGCACCCCGGCCGGGCAGCGTACCGCGAGGATCGGGGACGCAGGCGTCCTCGATCTCCACGATCCGCAGGAGATCGTCCTTGGCCGCCCGCTCCCGACACCCCACACAGGTGCGTTCAGGGCATGATCGGGCGTGCGTCCGGCCAGACACGGTTAAGTCTACCTCCCCGTACCGACCTCACCCCTTCGGGGCAAGAATCGAACGGCTGTTGTCGTGATCTCAGCGGTGTACGGCCTGGATCTATTCCCCGGCCTGCTCGGTGTCGGGCCGGATGTCGATCCGCCAGCCGGTGAGCCGGGCCGCCAGGCGGGCGTTCTGGCCCTCCTTGCCGATCGCCAGCGACAGCTGGTAGTCCGGCACGGTCACCCGGGCGGACCGGGCGGCCATGTCGACGACCTCGACCTTGCTCACCCGAGCGGGTGACAGCGCGTTCGCGACCATCTCCGCCGGGTCGTCCGACCAGTCGACGATGTCGATCTTCTCGCCGTTCAGCTCGCCCATCACGTTGCGCACCCGGCCGCCCATGGGGCCGATGCAGGCGCCCTTGGCGTTCAGGCCCGAACGGGTGGACCGTACGGCGATCTTGGTGCGGTGACCGGCCTCACGGGCGATCGCGGCGATCTCCACCGAGCCGTCGGCGATCTCCGGCACCTCCAGGGCGAAGAGCTTCTTCACCAGGTTGGGGTGCGTGCGGGAGAGGGTCACGGACGGGCCGCGGACGCCCTTGGCGACCCGGACGACGTACGACCGCAGGCGCATGCCGTGCGGGTAGGTCTCGCCGGGCACCTGCTCCTGCACCGGCAGGATGGCCTCCAGCTTGCCGATGTCGACCAGCACGTTCTTCGGGTCGCGGCCCTGCTGGACCACACCGGTGACGATGTCGCCCTCGCGGCCGGCGTACTCGCCGAGCGTCGCGTCGTCCTCGGCGTCGCGCAGCCGCTGGAGGATCACCTGCTTGGCGGTGGTGGCGGCGATCCGGCCGAAACCCGACGGGGTGTCGTCGAACTCACGGGCCTCCTGGCCCTCCGCGAGGTCCTCGGGGTCCTCCTTCGCCCACACGGTCACGTGACCGCTCTCCCGGCTGAGCTCCACGCGCGCGTGTCGGCGGCTTCCCTCGGTGCGGTGGTAGGCGATGAGGAGGGCCGACTCGATCGCTTCGACCAGCAGGTCGAAGGAGATCTCCTTCTCCCGAACCAAGCCCCGCAGGGCGCTCATGTCGATGTCCACGGCTACGCCTCCTCCTCTTCCTTCATGTCCGTCTTGCTGTCTTTGCTGTCCGTGCGGTCCTTGCGGCTGAACTCGACCTGCACCCGCGCCTTGGCGATCTCCGGGAAGCCCAGTCTGCGGGTGGTCGCCTTGCGGCCCTTCACCCCGGGCACCTCCACGTCGACGCCCTCCTCGTCGACCGCCAGGATCCGCGCGACCAGCTCGCCGTCCTCGGCGAGCTGGAACTTCACCAGCCGGTCGGTGGCGCGCGCGAAGTGCCGGTACTCGGTGAGGAGGCGCTCCGCGCCGGGGGTTCCGACCTCCAGGTCGTACGCCGCGTCGCCCATCGCGTCGGTCTCGTCCAGCTTCGCCGAGAGCGCACGGCTCACATCGGCGATCGCGTCCAGGTCGGCTCCGGTGTCGGAGTCCACGACCACGCGCAGCACCCGCTTGCGTCCGACGGAGTCCACGGCGATCTCTTCGAGATCCAGCCCCTGGGAGGTGACGAGCGGTTCCAGCAGCTCTCGCAGCCTCTCGCTCTGGGTGGTGCTCATCCGGGTGACTCCTCGGCCGCGTGTGCTGTTGTGGGATGGGTCGCCTGTCTGGTCAAAGGGTATCCGGTCGCAAGGGGTGTCGCGTCCTGCCTCCGGGCGGCGGGGCCGGGGCGCCGCGGGCGCCGGGTGGCCGCCGCCCGCGGGGCGGCCGAGGCGGTGACGCGCGTGCGGGGAAGGCGCGGGTACCGTGATCACCGGCGGGCCGCCCCTCCCGCCCGTGTGTTCGTACGAGCCCCCGAGGACGTCAGCCGTGCCGTACCCCCCGCCGCCGCGCGCCCGTTCGGGACCGCGCCGAAGATCACTGTTCGCCTCGGCCGCCGGTGCCGCCCTGCTGGCGGGGTGCTCGGCCGGTCCGGACTCCGGGGACGACGGTCCGTCGGCCGTGGCCCGGGCACGCGCGCGTGCGGCGGGTGACAGCCGGCGGCTGCTGGCGCGGTACGACGCCGTGCTCGCCGCCCATCCGGGGCTGGCGCGGCGGCTGGGTCCGCTGCGGGCGCAGGTCGCGGCGCACGCGGCGGCCTTCACGGACGGTACGACGGCCACCCCCACGGCCGAGGCCGAGACCACGGGGACGGCGTCGGCGACGGCGTCGGCCTCCCCCGCCCCGGCCGTGCCGGCCACCGAGAAGGACGCCGTCGCCGCGCTGGCCGCCGCCGAGCGCGCCCTGGCCGACCAGCGTGCCCGGGACCTGCTGGAGGCACCGGGCGAACTGGCACGGCTGCTGGCGTCGGTCGCGGCGGCCGGGGCCGGGCACGCGTACCTGTTGACGGAGGGAGCCAGGTGAGCGACGGGACCGAGCAGGCCGGGCGGGCCGAGGTGACCGCGTTGCAGGCGGCGCTGGCGGCGGAGCACGCGGCGGTGTACGGCTACGGCGTGGTGGGCGGGCGGATCGGCGACGCGCGCCGGACCGAGGCCCGGTCGGCGTACGACGCCCACCGGGCGCGCCGGGACGCGCTGGTGCGCGCGGTGCGGGACCTGGGCGGCACGCCGGTCGCCGCGAGCGCCGCGTACGCGCTGCCGTTCCCGGTCCAGGACGGGCCGGCCGCGGTGCGGCTGGCCGCCCGGATGGAGGAACGGGTGGCCGGGGCGTACTCGGACCTGGTGCGGGCGGCGACCGGCGCGCGGCGGGCCGACGCGGCCGGGGCGCTGCGGGAGGCCGCGGTGCGGGCGGTGCGCTGGAGCGGGGAGAGCGTAGCCTTCCCTGGGCTGGCCGAACGCTCCGGCGAGCGGACGGGCGCGGCGGGCACGACCCCGTCGGCCTCCGCCCCGGCGAAGCGTTAGGCAAGGGTTCGAACGGCTGGTCCGTACGACGGTTGCGGCGCGACGGGTCGTCTCCCGCCCCTCTTGTCCGCGCGGGCCAGGGGATCGGCCCGTTCGGCGGAGCGACGGGGCGCCGGGAGGCCGCCCGCGCGGTAGGACGGCAGGACGGGACCGGAGGAGGCCGGTGGGTCGGCGTCCGGACAGTCCCGTGACCGGGGCGGCCCGGGAACGGGATCGGCCGGGATCCGGGCAGGCCCGGACCCGCCCCTGACAGGACCTGGCAGGACTTGGCAGGACCTCACAGGAAGGGAACGACTCGCGCATGGCTTTGGAACCGCCGCCGCGCCTGGTGCGGGCGCTCGGTGAGACGGCACCGGCCGGGGACGACTGGCTGGCGCGGCTGCCCGGGGCGGCCGAGCGGGCCGTCTCCGGGCGCGGGCTGACCGTCGAGCGGGTGCAGGTGCCGGGCGGGCGCAGCAGCCTGGTGGTGCTGGTGCGGCTGCCGGACGGCGCCCCTGCCGTGCTGAAGCTGGCGCCGCCCCGGGCCCGGCCGGAGAGCGAGCGGGCCGCGCTGGCGCACTGGTCCGGGCTGGGCGCCGTACAGCTGCTGGAGAGCGACGCGGACGACGGGGCGCTGCTGCTGGAGCGGCTGCACCCGGATGTGTCGGTGCGCTCGCTGCCGGAGGCGAGGGCGCTGCTGGAGGCGGCGGGGACGCTGCGCAGGCTGTGGGTGCGGCCGCCGGACGGACATGTCTTCGAGACCGTGGCCGAGCGCACCGGACGGCAGGCGGCGGCCATGCGGACGAGCGCCGCGACCGACGCCGAGGTGGCCCCGCTGGTGGAGGCGGCGCTCGCCGCCCGCGCGGAGCTGCTGGCCGCGCCGCCCGAGCACCTGCTGCTGCACGGCACGTTCCGGCAGAGCAAGGTGCTCTCGGGCGAGCGGATGCCGTGGCTCGCGGTGGGCCCGGACCCGGTGGTCGGCGAGAGCGCGTTCGACCTGGCGCGGCTGGTCCGGGACCGGGTGGAGGACCTGATCGCGGCGCCCTCCGGTCCGTCCACCACCCGGCGCCGGATCAAGCGGCTCGCGGAGTCGCTGGAGGTCGACCAGGAGCGGCTGCGCGGCTGGACGCTGTTCCGGGCGGTGGAGTCCGGGGTGCGGGCCTTGCGGGTGGGGCGGCCCAAGGACGGGGAACTGCTGCTGGAGTTCGCCGGCTGGCTGTAGCCGACCGGCGGAACCGCCGCGCCGCACCCCTCGCGGGGCGCGGCGGACGGTTCCGTGCACGGACCGTCGGGCGGTCGGATGCGGTGGGACGGCTGGGCGCGGTCCGGCGGTCCGACCGTCGGGCCGATGGGCCGTCAGGCCGATGGGTCGATGGGCCGTCCGGCGATCAGGCCGTCAGGCGGGCGATGGCTTCCTCGACCGTCAGCTCCTCGCGCTCGCCGGTCTTGCGGTCCTTCAGTTCCAGCACGCCCTCGCCCGCCCGGCGCCCGGCGACCAGGATCTGCGGGACGCCGATCAGCTCCGCGTCGGTGAACTTCACGCCCGGGGAGACCCCGGCCCGGTCGTCCACCAGGACGCGGACGCCCGCGGCGCCCAGCTTCTCGGCCACGTCCAGCGCCAGCTCGGTCTGGAGCGCCTTGCCGGCGGCGACCACGTGCACGTCGGCCGGGGCGACCTCCTTGGGCCACACCAGGCCCTTGTCGTCGGCGGTCTGCTCGGCGAGCGCGGCGACGGCGCGGGAGACACCGATGCCGTAGGAGCCCATGGTGACGCGGACCGGCTTGCCGTTCTGGCCGAGGACGTCCAGCTTGAGGGCGTCGGTGTACTTGCGGCCCAGCTGGAAGATGTGGCCGATCTCGATGGCGCGGTCCAGCTGGAGGCCGGTGCCGCACCGGGGGCAGGGGTCGCCCTCCTGGACCACGACGACGTCCACGTAGGCGTCGACCTCGAAGTCCCGGCCGGCGACGACGTTCCTGGCGTGCGTGTGCGGCTTGTTGGCGCCGGTGATCCACGCGGTGCCGGGGGCCACGCGCGGGTCGGCGATGTACGTCACCTTCTCACCCAGGCCCTGCGGGCCGACGTAGCCGCGCACCAGGTCGGGGCGCCCGGCGAAGTCCGCCTCCGTGACCATCTCGACCGTGGCGGGGGCGAAGTGCTCCTCGACCTTGCCCAGGTCCACCTCGCGGTCCCCGGGCACGCCCACGGCGACGATCTCGCCGTCCACCTTGACCAGGAGGTTCTTCAGCGTGGCGGAGGCGGGGACGCCCAGCGAGGCGGCGAGGGTCTCGATGGTCGGGGTGTCGGGGGTGGGGATCTCCTCCAGCGCGGGCACGGCCGAGCCGTCGACCGGCTTGAGGGCGTAGGTGATCGCCTCGGTGTTGGCCGCGAAGTCGCAGTTGGGGCAGTCCGCGAAGGTGTCCTCGCCGGCCTCGGCCGGGGCCAGGAACTCCTCCGACTTGGAGCCGCCCATGGCGCCGGCGGTGGCCGCGACGATGCGGTAGTCCAGGCCGAGGCGCTCGAAGATGCGCTGGTAGGCCGCGCGGTGCAGGGCGTAGGACCGGGCCAGGCCCTCGTCCTCCAGGTCGAAGGAGTACGAGTCCTTCATCAGGAACTCGCGGCCGCGCAGGATGCCGGCGCGGGGGCGGGCCTCGTCGCGGAACTTGGTCTGGATCTGGTACAGGATCACCGGCAGGTCCTTGTAGGACGTGCACTGGTCCTTGACGAGGAGGGTGAAGATCTCCTCGTGGGTGGGGCCGAGGAGGTAGTCGCCGCCCTTGCGGTCCTTGAGCCGGAACAGCTCCTGGCCGTACTCGTCCCAGCGGCCCGTCGCCTCGTACGGCTCACGGGGCAGCAGGGCCGGGAGGGTGACCTCCTGGGCGCCGATGGCGTCCATCTCTTCGCGGACGATGCGCTCGATGTTGGTGAGGACCTTCTTGCCGAGGGGCAGCCAGCTCCAGATGCCGGCCGCCGTGCGCCGGACGTAGCCGGCGCGGACGAGGAGCTTGTGGCTGAGGACCTCGGCGTCGGCCGGGTCGTCGCGCAGCGTCTTCGCCATCAACTGGGACATGCGCTGGACCGGTGCGTTCGCCATGGTTCTCGTACTCCTGCCGGGTAAGGGTGATGGCACAGGAGGTTAGCCGGGGGGCCTGTGCGGGCGGAAATCGGTTATCGCCTGCGCAGCGGCAGCGGGGCGCCCATCACGGCGTAGGGCCGCGGTGCGCTCGGGAAGTGCACCCGGCGGGCGAGGTCGGCGTAGCCGAGAGAGTGGTAGAGGCCGCGGGCCGGGCTGTCGGTGTCGATCGCGGAGAGGATCGAGCGGGGTTCGGCCGCGGTGTCGGTGATGGTGGTGATCAGGCGCCGGCCGATGCCGCGGTTCTGGTGGTCGGGGTGGACGTGCAGCTCGGTGATGACGAAGGAGTCGTCCAGCCAGAAGTCGTTGCCGCTCGCGCGGAGGTAGGGCTCCACGACCGTCGACCACCAGTGAGTGCGGGAGTTGGGCATGCCGTACACGAATCCCACGAGGTGGCCGCCGACCGTCGCGCCGAGGGCCCGCGCGCCCTGGTACTGCATGTGCCGCTGGACGATCTGGCGGCGCACGGCGACCTCTTCCGGGCCGAGTCCGAAGGCCGCGGCCTGGACCGCCAAGGCCTCGTCGACGTGGGCTGTCAGGTCCAGGGTGCCGATCACGAGGTCCATGCGGGGAGGGTACAGGGCACTTCCGCCACGCCGTCGGGGCGGAGGCACCCACCCGCACGGACCGCCTCCCGTCGGCCGTCTCCCCCTCGCCCCCGGGCCACGCTCCCCCAGCCGCGCCCCGAGCCGCCCCTCGCACCGTCATGAGCCGCGCCGAACCGCCTCGCACCGTCATGAGCCGCCTGGCGCCGCCCACGAGCCGCTCCTGCCGGCGGGAGCGTGGTCCTAGGCCGGTCCTAGGCCGCGCGTGGCGCGGTGGTTCGATCCCCCGGCCGATGACCGGGCCCCGGACCGCGCCTACCGTCGCTGTCATGGACATCGACGGCACCCTCGACGAGGCCTACGAACGACTGCACCGGACCGGTCCGGAGTTCGACGGCTGGCTGAGCAACCACGGTCCGATGGCCGTGGAGGCGCTGGTCCGGCACGGGCACGCACACCATGTCCACCACTGGCTGGACCGCTACATGGACCGGCTGGACGAGCCGCCGCGCGGTCTGTCACCGGTCACCGGGGCCGACTGGCGCACCGCGCTCGGCGATCCGCGCCGGCTCGGCGACTGGCTGGCGTTCTTCGGGCGGGAGGTCCAAGAGCGGCCCTGGCGCACCGTGCTGGAGACGTGGTGGCCGCGGCTGCTGCCCGGCATCGCGGCCGGCGCCACCCACGGTGTGATCCGCACCGGGCACGCCGTGCACGCCCTGCTGGACCATGCCGACAGAGCACGGCTGACGGAGTTCGGCCAGGCCCTCGGCTACTGGGCGGCGCGCTGGCAGCCGGTCCCGCTGACGGCGCCGGCCGGCCGGGCCGGGGCCGCCGCCGCCCTGGCGGGGATGGTCCGGGTCCCCGACCAGAGCGCGGGCATCAACCACCGGCTCGGCCAGCTGTCCGGCCTGCCCGGCTGGCCCGCGGCACTGGCCGCCCTGCGCCCCGCCGCCGACCCCGGGCAGGCCCGCGACCTGCTGGCCGAGGTGACGGCCGCGGCGGCGGTGCACTACCTGCCGAACGCGCACGGTTCCCCGGTGATGCTGGTGCACGCGGCGACCGCGCCCATGGCCGTCCTGCGCGTCCTGCCGGCGCTGCCGCGCGCCGAGTGGATAGCGAGCCTGCACGCGGCATGGGCGGCGAGCGCGGCGGTGACGGCGGCCTACGCCCCCGCCGAGCCCAGGCCGGCGGACGGCCTGCCGGCCGCTCCCGGCACGGCGGAGGAGGTGTTCGCGCTGGCCGTCCGGCACGGGGACGAACACGTGATCAAGCTCGCCGACACCTGTCTGGACGTGCACCGGCGCACGGGCCGCGCCGAGGCGCTCGCCGCGGTGGTCCGCTCGGCGGCGCTGATCGAGGCACCGGCCGGGTGAGCACAGGGCCCGGCGGGGCTTTCGCGGCAGGCGGGCCGCCGAAACGGGCCTCCGGGGCGGGCCCCGCGGCCTCCGGGGCGGGCCCCGCGGCCTTCAGGGCGGGGCCCGGGGCCTTCGGGGCGGGCCCGCGGGGTCAGAACAGCACGCTCATGAACGCGCCGGTCTCCTGGAACCCCACGCGCCGGTACGTCCGTCGGGCCGCCGTGTTGTAGTCGTTGACGTAGAGGCTCACCACCGGGGCCACGTCCGCCAGGGCGTAGCGCAGCACGGCGGCCATGCCCGGTGCCGCGAAACCCCGGCCCCGGTACTCCGGCGCCACCCACACGCCCTGGATCTGGCAGGCCTGCGGGGTCGCCGCGCCGATCTCCGCCTTGAAGACGACCCGGCCCTGGTCGTCGACGCGGGCGAAGGAGCGGCCGGAGCCGACGAGTTCGGCGACCCGGGCCTGGTAGAGCAGGCCGCCGTCGCCGGACAGCGGGGAGACGCCGACCTCCTCGGTGAACATCGCCACGCACGCCGGCATGATCGTCTCCATCTCGTCCTTGCGGACGCGGCGGACGTACGGGTCGGGGGCGATGTCGTCCGGCATGCGGTCGGTGACCATCAGCGGCTGGTGGGCGCGGACCTCGCGGGCCGGGCCCCAGTGCGGCTCCAGCAGCCGCCACAGCTGGGCGGTGGCTTCGGCGGGGCCGACGATGGAGGAGCAGCGGCGGCCGGCCCGCCGGGCGCGGTCGGCGAAGGCGCGTACGGCACGCGGGGTGGCGCAGAGGGGGACGAGGTTGGCGCCCGCGTAGCAGAGGGACGTGAGCATGCCGTCCTCGTACCAGCCCCACATCTCGCCGCCCAGCCGCCAGGGGTCCAGGCCCGCGACCCGCACCCGGGAGGCCACGAAGGCGTTGGCGACCGGCTCGCGGTCGAGGACGGCGAGCGCCGCGTCCAGGTCATTCGGTTCCAGGACCCGGGAGGTGGTCTGGGTCAGCACGTACGGGGCCTCACGGTCGGATTTGCCTGATCCCCGCACTGTACCCGGCACGATATCGGCGTGCCGCCCCCCCCGGGGGCGGCACGGAATCACTCCGGCCCGCGAACGGTGCGGGCCGGTGGCGCCGGGCGGGTCAGCCCGCGACCGACACAGACGGTTCGCCGGAGGTGACGCCCTCGGCCTCCATCCGCTCGGCCAGCTTCATGGCCTCCTCGATCAGGGTCTCCACGATCTTCGACTCGGGGACGGTCTTGATGACCTCGCCCTTGACGAAGATCTGGCCCTTGCCGTTGCCGGAGGCGACGCCGAGGTCGGCCTCGCGGGCCTCGCCGGGGCCGTTGACGACGCAGCCCATGACGGCGACGCGCAGCGGTACCTCCATGCCGGTGAGGCCGGCGGTGACCTCTTCGGCGAGCTTGTAGACGTCGACCTGGGCCCGGCCGCAGGACGGGCAGGAGACGATCTCCAGGCCGCGCTGGCGCAGGTTCAGGGACTCCAGGATCTGGATGCCCACCTTGACCTCCTCCGCCGGCGGGGCGGAGAGGGAGACGCGGATGGTGTCGCCGATGCCCTGGCTCAGCAGCGCGCCGAAGGCGACCGCCGACTTGATGGTGCCCTGGAAGGCCGGGCCGGCCTCCGTCACGCCGAGGTGCAGCGGGTAGTCGCACTGGGCGGCGAGCTGGCGGTACGCCTCGATCATCACGACCGGGTCGTTGTGCTTGACGGAGATCTTGATGTCGCGGAAGTCGTGCTCCTCGAAGAGGGACGCCTCCCACAGGGCGGACTCGACCAGCGCCTCGGGGGTGGCCTTGCCGTACTTCTGGAGCAGGCGCCGGTCCAGGGAGCCGGCGTTGACGCCGATGCGGATCGGCGTGCCGTGGTCCTTGGCGGCCTGGGCGATCTCCCGGACCTTGTCGTCGAACTGCTTGATGTTGCCGGGGTTGACGCGGACCGCGGCGCAGCCGGCCTCGATGGCGGCGAAGACGTACTTGGGCTGGAAGTGGATGTCCGCGATGACCGGGATCTGGGACTTCCGCGCGATGGTGGCGAGGGCGTCGGCGTCGTCCTGGGTGGGGCAGGCCACGCGGACGATCTGGCAGCCGGAGGCGGTCAGCTCGGCGATCTGCTGGAGGGTGGCGCCGATGTCGGACGTACGGGTGGTGGTCATCGACTGCACCGAGACGGGTGCGTCTCCGCCGACCGCCACGCTTCCGACCTGGATCTGCCGGCTCTTCCGGCGCTCGGCGAGCTTGGTCGGTACGGACGGCATGCCGAGAGAAATCGCAGTCATCTGCTGTGCAACCCCAAGTCGTGATTCAGGATCCGGTGAACGGCGGGCTCCAGGCTCCGAGATTACGGCACCGGGGCGGGCGTCAGCACATCCCACCCGGAATCCCCACCCGATGGGAGGCGGCCCGGAACCACCGGGTTCCGGGCCACCCCTCCAGGCCGGACGGCTAGGAGATTCTGACCGGGTTGACGACGTCCGCGATCAGCACCAGGACGGTGAAGCAGACGAAGACGCCGGCCACCACGTACGCCACCGGCATCAGCTTGGCGACGTCGAACGGGCCGGGGTCGGGCCGGCGCAGCACCCGGGCCAGGTTCCGCCGGAGCGCCTCCCACAGGGCGCCCGCGATGTGCCCGCCGTCGAGCGGGAGCAGCGGGAGCATGTTGAACAGGAACAGCGAGAGGTTGAATCCGGCGACCACGAACACGGCCATGGCGAGCTGCTGCGAGGCCGGGATGTCCAGCGTGGCGATCTCGCCGGTGACCCGGGCCGCGCCGACGATGCCCATCGGGGAGTCCGGCTCGCGCGGGCCGTCGCCGAAGGCCGCGTCCCACAGGGCGGGGATCTTGCCGGGCAGGGAGACGAGGGAGTCGACCGCGTCGCCGACCCGGTCGGTCATCCAGGTCACGGACTCGCCGAAGTCCTGCTTGACGACGCCGCGGGCGGGGCTGAAGCCGAGGAAGCCGGCCTTGACGTACTCGCCCTCGACGTAGGTGCCGCTGGAGTCCTTCTTGGCGACCTGGTTGGTGGCGATCCTCGCGTGCAGGGTGACCTGCCGGCCCTTGCGGTCGACGACGATCGCCACGTCCTTGCCGGCGCTCTCGCGGATGCGGTCCGAGAGGGTGTTCCAGTTCTCGGTCGGCACGCCCCCGAAGGAGACGATCCGGTCGCCCGACCGCACACCGGCGGCCGCGGCCGGGGAGGCCGGGTCGGACTTCTTGCAGCTGTCGCGGTGCTCGCTCTGCGAGATCACGCAGGGCGAGACGGACTCGACGGTGGTGGTCTCCTGCTGGATGCCGAAGCCCATGAGCACGGTGAGGAAGAGGCCGACCGCGAGGATCAGGTTCATGAACGGGCCGGCGAACATGACGATGACGCGCTTCCACGGCTTGCGCGTGTAGAACATGCGCGTCTCGTCGCCCGGCTTCAGCTCCTCGAAGGCCGCCGAGCGGGCGTCCTCGATCATGCCGCGCCACGGGGAGGTGGAGCGGGCGGAGACCCGGCCCTGGTCGTCGGGCGGGAACATGCCGATCATCCGGATGTAGCCGCCGAGCGGGATGGCCTTGATGCCGTACTCGGTGTCGCCCTTCGTGCGCGACCAGAGGGTCGGGCCGAAACCGACCATGTACTGCGGAACGCGGATGCCGAAGAGCTTGGCCGTGGACAGGTGCCCCAGCTCGTGCCACGCGATCGAGACGAGCAGGCCGACCGCGAAGACCACTATGCCGAGGATGAACATCAAGGTCGTCATGCACGCGCCTCCGCGGTCGCCGTCGTGGCTGTGAGTTCACGGGCCCGGGTCCGGGCCCAGGTCTCCGCTTCGAGGACGTCCGACACCGTGAGCGAAGTTCCCGTTACCGGCGTGCCGTGCTCCTCGACCACCCGGATGACGGTCTCCATGATCCCGTTGAAGGGCAGCGCGCCGTTCAGGAAGGCCTCGACGCACTCCTCGTTGGCCGCATTGAACACCGCCGGAGCCGTCCCCGCGAGCCGCCCCACGTGCCGGGCGAGGTTCACCGAGGGGAAGGCCTCGTTGTCCAGCGGGAAGAACTCCCAGGTGGAGGCCGTGCTCCAGTCGAAGGCGGGCGCCGCGTCCGGAACCCGTTCGGGCCAGCCGAGACCGACGGCGATGGGCCCGCGCATGTCGGGGGGCGTCGCCTGGGCGATCGTGGAGCCGTCGGTGAACTCGACCATCGAGTGCACGTACGACTGGGGGTGCACGACCACCTCGATGCGGTCGAAGGGGATGTCGTAGAGGAGGTGCGCCTCGATGACCTCCAGGCCCTTGTTGACCAGGGTCGCCGAGTTGACGGTGATCACCGGGCCCATCGCCCAGGTGGGGTGGGCGAGGGCGTCCCGGACGGTGACGTGCGCCAGTTCGGCCTTGGTCCGGCCGCGGAAGGGGCCCCCGGAGGCGGTGACGACGAGCTTGCGGACGTCGGCGCGGGTGCCGGCGGCGAGCGCCTGGAAGAGGGCGGCGTGCTCGGAGTCCACCGGGATGATCTGGCCCGGCGCGGCGAGCGCGGTGACCAGCGGGCCGCCGACGATCAGCGACTCCTTGTTGGCGAGCGCGAGGGTCCGCCCGGCCTTGAGGGCGGCCAGCGTCGGGGCGAGGCCGATGGAGCCGGTGATGCCGTTGAGCACGGTGTGGCAGTCGGAGGCGGCGACCTGGCCGGCGGCGTCGGGCCCGGCGAGGATCTCGGGCAGCGGCTCGGCGCCGCCGTACTCGGCGGCGAGCGCCTCGCGCAGCGCGGGTACGACGTCCTCGCGGGCGACCGCCACGGTCCGCACCCGCAGCCGGTGCGCCTGTTCGGCGAGGAGGGCCACCCGGCCGCCGTTCGCGGAGAGGGCGGTGACCCGGAAGCGGTCGGGGTTGCGCAGTACCAGGTCGATGGCCTGGGTGCCGATGGATCCGGTGGAGCCGAGGATCACCACGTCCTTGGGGCCGTCACCGGGGACGGGGTCGTAGACGAGGTGCGGGTCGGCGAGGGGCGCCGGATGGGCGGGACTGTCGGTCATCCCCCCATTGTTGCCGCAAGCGGCGACGGCCAGGACAGGGCGTCCCCCCGGGCGGGTGCGCCGACGGCTTTCGTCGCCGGATGGGAGCAATCCGGCCAATGTGAAGTCGCCGTGAAGATCATGTGATAACAATTCATCCCGCATGATTTCGCGGACGACATCCTTGGGGGGATCTCTCATGCGCACTGTGCGCCTACGCACCGCCCTGCCCGCGCTCGCCGGCGCGGCCCTGCTCACCGGCACCCTGCTCGGCACCCCGGCCGAAGCCGCCGGCGGCGTGCGGATCCATCACGTCTGGTTCGACAGCCCCGGCTCGGACAACCGCTCCAACAAGAGCCTGAACGGGGAGTGGGTGCAGCTGAAGAACACCGGCGGCTCGGCGGTCTCGGTCAAGGGCTGGGTCCTGAAGGACGCCTCCAACCACAGGTACGTCTTCCCCGACGTGAAGATCGGCGCCGGGAAGTACGTGAAGATCCACACCGGCAGCGGCTCGGACACCGCGTCGGACAAGTACCAGGACCGCCGCGCCTACGTCTGGAACAACGACAAGGACACGGCCACGCTGACCAAGGCGAACGGCACCAAGGTCGCCTCCTGCTCCTGGACGACGCGGGACCCGAGCGACAAGTACTGCTGACGTACCGTCAAGGCGTACCGGCCGGGACGTACCGTCAAGGGGTGTCAAGGGGTTCCGAAGGGACGGCGGGCGTTCGCGCGGGTGCTGGGACCGGGGGCCGAGTCGGCGATCCAGGGCCCCTCGCCCGAGGGGTCGAGGACGCCCTCCTCCAGCCAGGTGTAGACCCCGCCGAGGACACCCCGGACCACCTTGCGGTCCAGCTCGTCGGTGTTGGTCCACAGCCGCGCGAACAGCTCGTCCACGCGGATGCGGGCCTGGCGGCAGAAGGCGTCGGCGAGCTGGTAGGCCTCGCGGCCGTGCTCGCCCTCGGCGCGCAGCCGCTCGGCGCGGACGCAGGCCGCGCTCATCGCGAACAGCTCCGCGCCGATGTCCACGACCCGGCCGAGGAAGCCCTGCTTGGTCTCCATCCGGCCCTGCCAGCGGGACATCGCGTAGAAGGTGGACCGGGCCAGCTTGCGGGCGGTGCGCTCGACGTGGCGGAGGTGGCCGGAGAGGTCGACGCCGTGCCGGAACCCGCCGTAGGAGGTGGGGAGCCGGCCGGGTCCCGCGACCAGCCTCGGCAGCCACCTGGCGTAGAAGACGCCCGCGTTCACGCCCGCCCTGGCCTTGTCGGACAGGGACTTGTCGGGGTCGATCAGGTCACCGGCGACCGAGAGGTGGGCGTCCACCGCCTCCCGGGCGATCAGCAGGTGCATGATCTCCGTGGAGCCCTCGAAGATGCGGTTGATCCGCAGGTCGCGCAGGATCTGCTCGGCCGGGACCGGGCGTTCGCCGCGCGCCCTGAGCGACTCGGCCGTCTCGTAGCCCCGCCCGCCGCGGATCTGGACCAGTTCGTCGGCCATCCGCCAGGCCATCTCGGAGCCGTAGAGCTTGGCGAGGGCGGCCTCGATGCGGATGTCGTTGCGGTCCTCGTCGGCCATCTGGGAGGACAGGTCGAGCACGGCCTCCAGCGCGAAGGTGGTGGCCGCGATGAAGCTGATCTTGGAGCCGACGGCCTCGTGCAGCGCGACCGGCTTGCCCCACTGCTCGCGCTCGGCCGCCCACTCGCGGGCGATCTTCAAGCACCACTTGCCGGCCCCCGCGCACATGGCGGGCAGGGACAGCCGGCCGGTGTTGAGCGTGGTGAGGGCGATTTTCAGCCCCGCGCCCTCCGGGCCGATCCGGTGGGCGGCCGGGACCCGGACCCGGTGGAAGCGGGTCACGCCGTTCTCGATGCCGCGCAGGCCCATGAAGGCGTTGCGGTTCTCGACGGTGATGCCCTCCGAGTCCGCCTCCACCACGAACGCCGTGATGCCGCCCCTGTGCCCCTCGGACTCCGGCACCCGGGCCATCACCACGAGCAGGTCGGCCACCACACCGTTGGTGGTCCACAGCTTCACCCCGTCGAGCACGTAGTCGTCGCCGTCGGGCACGGCCGTGGTGGCCAGGCGCGCCGGGTCGGAGCCGACGTCGGGCTCGGTGAGCAGGAAGGCGGAGATGTCGGTGCGGGCGCAGCGGGGCAGGAAGGCGTCCTTCTGCTCCTGGGTGCCGAACATCTTCACCGGCTGCGGCACGCCGATGGACTGGTGGGCGGAGAGCAGCGCGCCGACGGCGGGGCTGACGGAGCCGACCAGGGCGAGGGCCTTGTTGTAGTAGAGCTGGGTGAGGCCGAGACCGCCGTACCTGGGGTCGATCTTCATGCCGAGGGCGCCGATTTCCTTCAGGCCCGCCACCACCTCGTCGGGGATGCGGGCCTCGCGCTCGATGCGGGCGGGGTCGATCACCGTCTCGCAGAAGGCGCGCAGTCTGCCGAGGAACTCCTCGCCGCGCCGGACGGACTCCTCCGCGGGGAGCGGGTGGGGATGGATGAGATCCAGCCGGAAGCGTCCGAGGAACAGCTCCTTGGCGAAGCTGGGCTTGTGCCAGTCCTGTTGCCGGGCTGCCTCCGCCACCCGGCGGGCGTCGCGCTCGGTGACGGTGGTGCGTGGGGTGGTGGTGGCGGACATGCGGGCTCACCTCGCCGCTGGGAGGGACGATCGGGACCGTTCGTCACCGACCAGTACTACTGGCTCGGTGGTACCCGAAACGGACGGACCTCACCACCCGCGCGCGGTCCCGCCCACCCCGCCGGGACCGCGCGGGCGGCGGTGCCGGGCGTCCGGAGCCCCTGACGGCCCCGGTGCCGGCACCCGTCCCGCGGCCGGGTCCGGCGCCGCCCGGCGCCGTTGCGCCGAACGGGTGGCCGCGCGCGGCCGTCCGGGCCGCACGCGGCGCCTCGGGGCCGGGGTGTCCGGGGCCAGGCGACCGCGCTCCCGTATCCACAGGCCGTCGAAGCGCTTCAACACCGACCTGAAGGCCCCCGCACGCGTGCCGCGGGGTTATAGGATCTTTGCGTAGCCTTACCCACCTTGTCGGCGCGCGTGGTGTCGAATCGCTTCACACAGCTTGGAGAGCGGATGGTCACCCTCGCCGAGGTCGCCCAGCACGCCGGAGTCTCGGCGAGCACGGTGAGCTACGTCCTCAGCGGCAAGCGGTCCATCTCCGCCGGCACCCGGCAGCGGGTCGAGCGGAGCATCCGGGAACTGGGCTACCACCCGAACGCGGGAGCCCGCGCCCTGGCCGGCAAGCGGTCGAACATCATCGCGCTGATGATCCCGCTGCGCACCGACCTGTACGTGCCGGTGATGATGGAGATCGCCATCGCGGTGACCACCACCGCCCGGGCCCACGGCTACGACGTCCTGCTGCTCACCGGCGAGGAGGGCCCGGACGCGGTGCGCCGGGTCATCGGCAGCGGACTGGCCGACGGGATGATCCTCATGGACGTCGAGCTGGCGGACGAGCGGCTACCGCTGCTGCGGGAGACCGCCCGGCCCTCCGTACTGATCGGCCTGCCCGCCGACACCACCGGTCTGACCTGCGTGGACCTGGACTGGAGCGCGACCGGCGCACTGTGCGTGGAGCATCTGGCGGGGCTCGGCCACCGGGACATCGCCGTCATCGGCGAGGCCCCGGCGGTCTACGAGCGGCACACCGGTTTCGCCGAGCGCACCCTCGACGGACTGCGTTCCCGGGCCCGCGCGTCGGGCCTGCGGCTGCTGCACCGGCCGTACGAGGGCGGGTACGACGCGATGGCCCTCACCCTGGCCCGGATCTTCGACGAGCGCCCCGCGACGACCGGGTTCGTGGTGCAGAACGAGTCGGCGGTGGAGCCGCTGCTCGCGCTGCTGCGCCGGCAGGGCCGGGCCGTGCCCGAGGACGTGTCCGTGGTCGCGGTCTGCCCGGAACAGGTCGCCGTCCAGACCTCGGTGCGGCTGACCTCGGTCGCCATCCCCGCCCAGGAGATGGGCCGGCGCGCCGTGGAGCGGCTGGCGGCCAAGCTGGACGGGCACGGCGGCGACGAGGTCGTGCTGCTCCCGCCGGAGCTGACGGTACGGTCGAGTTCGGGACCGGCGCCGGCCGCGTCCTGACGGCCGCCGGCCGCACCCGTGCCTCCGGGGCCGGGCCGTTCGGTGCCGGGTGCGGCCCGTGACCGGACCCGTCGCGAAGCCGGCGCGCGCCGCGTGTCCGCCCCGGGACGACGGAACGGCCGCAGCCCCCGCACAGTGGGCTGCGGCCGTTCCGTTTCCGACCTGTCCGTGGCAGGTCAGAGCGCGAGACCGGTGAGAACCAGCACGCGCTCGTAGGTGTAGTCCTCCATCGCGAACCGCACGCCCTCGCGGCCCACGCCGGACTGCTTGACGCCGCCGTACGGCATCTGGTCGGCGCGGTAGGACGGGACGTCGCCGATCACCACACCGCCGACCTCCAGGGCGCGGTGGGCACGGAAGGCGACCTGGAGGTCGTGGGTGAACACGCCGGCCTGGAGGCCGTACTTGGAGTCGTTGACCGCGGCGAACGCCTCGGCCTCGCCGTTCACCTTCTGCACGGTCAGGACCGGACCGAAGACCTCTTCGCGGGCGAGCGTCGCGTCCGCCGGTACGTCGGTGAGGACGGTCGGCGCGTAGGAGGCGCCGTCGCGCTTGCCGCCGGCCAGCAGCCGGGCACCGGCCCCGACCGCCTCGTCCACCCACGCCTCGACGCGCTTGGCGGCGTCCTCGCTGACCAGCGGGCCGACGTCCGTCGTGGCGTCCGACGGGTCACCGGTGACCTGGGCCTCGACGGCGGCGACGACGCGCGGCAGCAGCCGGTCGTACACCGACGCGTCGACGATCACCCGCTGTACGGAGATGCAGGACTGGCCGCCCTGGTAGTTGGAGAAGGTCGCGATGCGGGTCGCGGCCCAGTCCAGGTCGGCGTCGGAGGCGTAGTCGCCGAGGACGACCGCGGCACCGTTGCCGCCCAGCTCCAGCGTGCAGTGCTTGCGCGGCACCGAGTCCATGATCGCGTAGCCGACCTTCTCCGAACCGGTGAAGGAGATGACCGGCAGCCGCTCGTCCTGGACCAGGGCGGGCATCTTGTCGTTGGTGACCGGAAGGATCGACCAGGACCCGGCCGGCAGGTCGGTCTCGGCGAGCAGGTCACCGAGGATCAGGCCGGACAGCGGGGTGGCCGGGGCCGGCTTCAGGATGATCGGCACGCCGGCGGCGATCGCCGGGGCGACCTTGTGGGCGCACAGGTTCAGCGGGAAGTTGAACGGCGCGATGCCGAGCACGACGCCCTTCGGGAAGCGCCGGGTCAGCGCCAGTCGGCCCTGGCCGCCGCCGTCGGTGTCCAGCCGCTGGGCCTCGCCGCCGTTGAACCGGCGGGCCTCCTCGGCGGCGAACCGGAACACGGAGACGGCGCGGCCGACTTCCCCGCGGGCCCACTTGACCGGCTTGCCGTTCTCGGCGGAGATCAGCTGGGCGATCTCCTCGGTGCGCTCGGCCAGCCGCTTGCTCACGTGGTCCAGGGCGGCGGCGCGCACGTGCGCCGGGGCGGCGGCGAACTCGTCCCGCACGGCGTACGCGGCGGCCACGGCCTCCTCGACCTGGGCGTCGGTCGGGACGCTGACCTTGGCGACGAGCCGGCCGTCCCACGGCGAGGAGACGTCGAAGCTGTCCTCGCCGGTGGCCTGGCGGCCGGCGAGCCAGAAGGCATGGGTGGAAGTCATGAACGAGTCCCGGCCCTTCCGCGTTGGGGGTGTGCTTGGCTTGCGTGCTCCACGGTAGGGCGGCGGTGTCCGGAGGTCGTTTGTCCGAGTCGTAGCAGTCGGCGCGGTGGGCACTACGCTTTGGCGGGGTGGGCCGAGGGCCCGCGGACGGGGGCCGGGGCCCCTCGGGACCCGCTCACTCGGTCGACGTCGCCTTGAGTGCGAGCCACAGCTCCATCCGTACGTCCGGATCGTCCAGGCTCCGGCCCAGGATCTCCTCCACCCGGCGCATCCGGTACCGCAGGGTGTGCCGGTGGACGCCGAGGTCGGCCGCGGCGGCGTCCCACTGCCCGTGCCGTGACAGCCACGCCCGCAGCGAGGCGACGAGGTCCCCCCGGCCGGTCGCGTCGTGCTCGCGCAGCGCGCGCAGCAGCCCGTCCGCGAACGCCTTCACCGCGTCGTCGGCGAGCAGCGGCAGGACGGACCCGGCGGCCAGCCGCTCGTGTTCGACGAGGACCCGCCCGCGCCGCCGGGCCACCGACAGCGCCTGCTCGGCCTGTTTGTACGCCGCGGCCGCCGCGGTCGGCCCGGCGGGCGCCGAGAGCCCGACGAGCAGTTCCTCCTCGTCCGGGCGCGCGGGGGCGCGCCCGGGTTCGGGCAGCGTCCGCTCGGCCTCCCGCGCCGTGGCGTACGCGGTGCACGCGGCCACCGCCGCGCCCCCGTCGGCGGCGAGCACGACCAGCCGCTCCCCCTCGGGCACGGCCAGCACGGCCTCGCCGGAACGCGCGGCGGCGGACTCCACGGTCTCGGCGAGTTCGTGCAGGGGCTCGCCCGCGGTGCCGGACGCGGATTCGGCGACGATCACCCGGAACGGCGCGTCCAGCAGCCCGCCGTACAGGTCCCCGGCGACGGCCCGGGCGTGGTCCGGTTCCCCGGCGAGGAGCATGCGCAGCACCGCCGTGCCGACGCGCTGCTCGGCCGCGTGCAGGGAGCGGGAGCGCTCGGTGGTGAGGGTGAGCAGGGCGATGGCGGAGTGGACGGCGTATCGCTCGGCGGTGCCGGGCGCGGCGGCCGTGCCCACGGCGAGCGCGGCGCGCGGGCGCCGGCCGGTGCCCAGGGAGTGCAGTTCGACCCGGTCCTCGTGCTCGGGGCCGCCGACCACGGAGGAGGCGGGGGCGGGCCGTTCCCGCAGCCGTTCCACCTCGGCGGTGAGCCGGGCGGCGCGGCGGCCGGCCCACTCGGGCGCGGCGGCGACGACGCGGCCCGAGGCGTCGTACAGCGCGGCCCAGCCGTCGACCTGGGCGGCGAGCGCGCCGAGGACGCCTTCGGGGCCGGCGGTCAGGGCCTGCCGGGTCAGCTCGCGCTGGGCGGCGAAGCCGGCCGTGACGGCGCGGTACTGGTCGGCGGCGATGGCCGCGGAGACGGCCTTGCTGATGGCGAGGAAGGGGGTGCGGCGGGGCACCTCCAGCAACGGCAGCCCCTCCTCGGCGCAGGCGTCGACGAGGGGCTCGGGTATCCGGTCGTAGTTGACCCCGACGGCGAAGCCGAGCCCGACGACACCGGCACCGGCCAGCCGGCGCACGTACCGCCGCATCGCCTCCCGGTCCTCCGCGTCCAGCTTGAGCGCGGTGATCAGCAGCAGCTCGCCGCCCTCCATGTAGGGCACGGGGTCGGCCAGCTCGCTGACGTGCGCCCAGCGGACGGGCACGTCGAGGCGGTCCCCGCCCGCGCGCACGGTCAGCTTGAGCGCGGAGTGGTTGACGAGCGAGGCGAGAGTCGGGGGCATGGGGCCTTCACGGTGAGGGATGCGGCGATCACGGAGATCTTTTGGCCGCCGTGTATGAACGGCCCGAACCGATTCTGCCTCACCGTACGACCCCGTGCCGGTCCTCGGCTCACCCCCGCAGATCCACCAGCAACGGCGGCGCGTGCTCGCCCCGCACGGTGGTCAACGACAACACTGCGTGCCCCGGCGGCACTCCATGAGCCAACTCGGACGCCGACCACCGCTCCCGCTCCACCTGACGGACGGTGACGGCTTCCGTCGTCACCGCCTTCCCCGTCACCAGCTTGCGCAGGGCGTGGATCGCCCGGGTCATGGGCTGGTCGGCGAAGACGGTGTGCCGGGCCACGTCACGCGCCTCGACCCACTCGGTTCCCCAGGAGTCCGCGAACCGGCCGCCGTCCCAGGTGGTGACTCCGGAGAAGGCCATGCGGCAGCCCACGGCCGCGTACAGCGGGCCGTGCAGCGCCTCGGGGACGTCGCCGACGGTCCGCAGGGCGAGCACCACCCCCGCGTCGCGGGAGCGCAGGCGCTGGATGCGCCGGACCGAGTCGGCCGTCACGGCACCGGTGGCGTCGTCCAGGACCAGACAGGCGAAGTGGGACCGTTCACCCGCCGTCGCCACGGCTGCGAACTGGGCCAGCAGCAGCCGGGTGAGGAGCCGGGACGCCTCGTCGTGTCCGCGTTCGGGCAGGTCGATCCTGACCCGCAGCGGATGCTGGGCGACGGCGCGCAGCGAGAACGGCCGGGCCTCCGCCTGGTCCGCGCCGAAGAATCCGGCGAACGCGGGCCGGTCCAGCACGGCCAGGCGGTCGGCCAGGACCGGACCGGGATCGCCGGCGCTGCCCGTCTGCCGGGCCCGGGCGTCGAGCTCGCGGCGCATCGTGGCGTGCTCGTCCCCGGCGAGCGCCGTCCGCAGGGCGGCCAGGGCGGAGGGCTCGCCTTCCAGCAGCTCCCGGAGCCGGGGCAGCGTCGGGAAGCGCCCGTGCGCCGCCCGGTAGGGGCCGAGGAGCTGGGCCAGAGCGGTGGCGGCACGCTGGCCGCTGACCGCGTCCAGGTCACCGGCCAGCCCCTCGGCCAGGAAGGCCGCCGCCTCGTCCGGGTCCTGGGACTCCGCGTACGGGTCCAGGTCGTGCGCGGATGCCGGGTCTCCGAGGCGTACGACGACGTCGTAGGCGGAGTCTGGGCCGAGCGGGGTGCCGGCCGCGCACACGGCGACGACCGCGCACTGTCCGGCGAGGGCCTGGAGGCCGAGCGACTCGACGACGGGCCGGATCAGATGACGTGTCTTGCCGGAACCGGAGGGTCCCACGGCCAGCAGTGAGGTGCCGAGGGCGTCGGGGCCGAGCGCGGCCCCGGCTTCGCCGTAGGCGGGCGGGGTCCGGTCTCCGGCCGCCCACCGCCCGATGCGCACCTGCCTGGTCAGCAGGTCGTGCCGGGCGGACCGGCCCGCGAGGTCGCGGTCGCCGGACGGATGGGTCCAGGCGGCCGCGCCGTCACGGAGCACCGTCTCGGAGAAGGAGGAGAGCCGCGCGTGGGACCGGGCCGCGTGCCACATGTGGCCGACCCTCGCGCAGTCCACGTCGTTCATCCGGCCGACGTGCAGTTCGGTGGTGAGCACGTCGGCGGCCTGGTGCTGACCGGCTTCCCTCAGTTCCGGCCAGTGCGACGGCAGGCGCCGCACGGGCGGCTCGGTGTCGTGGCCGGCCTTCGCGCGGTTGCGTGCGGCGATCGCCTCCTTGGCGAGGGACCACCAGCCGCCGATCCGGGCGAACGGCCACAGCACCAGCAGGGTGATGAGCGCGTACAGCCCGTCCGTGAGCGGAACCGACGCGAACACCTGGTAGTCGCCGGTGAGCAGGACGACGAGGGAGAACAGCGGATCCTGGACGGGCAGGGGGTCCCAGCCGACGCCGAAGGCGCTCGGGAAGACGAAGGCCAGCGCGATGAGCGCGCCCAGGGCTGCGATCAGGGCGCGAGACGGCTGCGGACGGCGGGCGACGACGTGCCGGACGATGTCGGACCAGCTGCCCAGGCGCGCCATGGCGAAGAGGAGGAGCCCGAAGACCACGCCGTCGGCGACCGTGACGGCCTCCGCGCCCTGGTACCCCTTCGGTGACGTGGTCCCGGCCCACCACCAGTCCTCCGGGGTGAGGAGCCGGAGGACGGTCCACTGGTAGGGGACGCTGCCATGCCGCCACAGCGACCACACGAAGAGCCCCGCCGCGAGCGGTACGAAGAAGCCGACGATGGTGACGGGGGCCAGGCGCTGTTCCTGGCGCGCGGCCTTGGGCAGGCGGTAGCCGTAGCGCCAGATACCGGGCTCGACCGCGGGGCGCGGTTCGTCGAACCAGTCCGCGACGGGTGAGCGGGGAGGCGGAGCGGGCGCGGCGTACTCGGGCCGGCCGGTCGCCGGCGGTGTGTCGGGCGCCCGCGTCGGCCGCGGCGGCAGGCCGGGGTCGTCGTACGGGGCGGCGCCGTAAGCCGGCGGCCCGGCCTGGGGGGCCGCCGGCCCGTCCGCCGGCGCCGTCGGGCGCGGTACAGGTTGCGCGTGTGTGCCGCGGGTGTCGCGCGTCCCGTCGCTGTTCATCGACCCTGCCCCCTGACCAGCCGTTCCGTCCGCCGTCGCGGTCATCATCAGCGAGTCAATCTAACGCCCCGGCAGGGGGAGTTCACCGTTTACGCGGCCGGGACGGGGTGTACGCGCCCGGGCGGGCTATGTCCATCGCGGACAACGGGGTCCGCCGACAACGCCCACATGGAGCATGCCCACCCCCGGGAACCGGTCTTAGCCTGCGAGAAAAGAAGGTATGCGTCCGTAAACGCACCGCCCGGAACCGCCCGGGACCGCCCGGTACGCAAGATCATCAGGGAGCCCCCCATGACCGCACTTCCGCAGGAGCGCCGCGTCGTCACCGCCATCCCCGGCCCGAAGTCGCAGGAGCTCCAGGCCCGCCGCACCGCCGTGGTCGCGCAGGGCGTGGGCTCCACGCTGCCGGTCTTCGTCACCCGCGCCGGCGGCGGCGTGATCGAGGACGTGGACGGCAACAGCCTCATCGACTTCGGTTCCGGTATCGCCGTGACCTCCGTCGGCGCCTCCGCCGAGGCCGTCGTGCGCCGTGCGAGCGCCCAGCTCGCCGACTTCACCCACACCTGTTTCATGGTCACCCCGTACGAGGGCTACGTCGCCGTCGCCGAGGCGCTGGCCGAGCTGACCCCGGGTGACCACGCCAAGAAGTCCGCGCTGTTCAACTCCGGCGCCGAGGCCGTCGAGAACGCCGTGAAGATCGCGCGTGCGTACACCAAGCGGCAGGCCGTCGTCGTGTTCGACCACGGCTACCACGGGCGCACCAACCTGACCATGGCGCTGACGGCGAAGAACATGCCGTACAAGCACGGCTTCGGGCCGTTCGCGCCCGAGGTGTACCGCGTGCCCGTCGCGTACGGCTACCGCTGGCCGACCGGCGCGGAGAACGCCGGCCCGGAGGCCGCCAAGCAGGCCATCGACCAGATCACCAAGCAGGTCGGTCCGGACAACGTCGCCGCGATCATCATCGAGCCGGTGCTCGGCGAGGGCGGCTTCATCGAGCCGGCCAAGGGCTTCCTGCCGGCCATCCGGCAGTTCGCCGCCGACAACGGCATCGTCTTCGTCGCGGACGAGATCCAGTCCGGGTTCTGCCGGACCGGGCAGTGGTTCGCCTGTGAGGACGAGGGCATCGTGCCCGACCTGATCACCACCGCCAAGGGCATCGCCGGCGGCCTGCCGCTCGCCGCCGTCACCGGGCGCGCGGAGATCATGGACGCGGCGCACGCCGGCGGCCTCGGTGGTACGTACGGCGGCAACCCCGTCGCCTGCGCCGGCGCGCTCGGCGCCATCGAGACGATGAAGGAGCTGGACCTCAACGGCAAGGCCAAGCGCATCGAGGAGGTCATGAAGGGGCGCCTCACCGCCATGGCCGAGAAGTTCGACGTCATCGGCGACGTGCGCGGGCGCGGCGCGATGATCGCGATCGAGCTGGTCAAGGACCGGACGACCAAGGAGCCGAACCCCGAGGCCACCGCCGCGCTCGCCAAGGCCTGCCACGCCGAGGGCCTGCTGGTCCTGACCTGCGGCACCTACGGCAACGTGCTCCGCTTCCTGCCGCCGCTGGTCATCGGCGAGGACCTGCTGAACGAGGGCCTGGACATCATCGAGCAGGCGTTCGCGCGCATCTGAGCGAGGGCTCCGCACCTCTGAAGGGCGCCTGCGGCAGGCCGTGTGAAGAAGGTGTGCGGGGTGGATGTCGGCAGCGGATTCCGTCTGCCCAACCGTCTCCGCCTGCCGTAGGTTCTCTCCAGATGAGAGATACACCCCGCCCACAGGGGACTGTGGGCGATTCCGGGACGGGGCCTCCCCAGCTTCGCCCCGGTCGTGCCCTCGCGCACGCGGCCGGCGCCTGACGGCTCCGGGATCTCCTCACCGATCGGACGGTCGCCGCCCCAAACCCCCCGGGGCGCGCGACGTTCCGGTCCGGTCGGCCGCCCCGGAACCACCCCCCCTGTTCCGGGGTGGCCGACCTCCTCCCCACGGGGTCTGCCAAGCTGGGCGCCGTGTCGACCCCAGCCCGCCGCGCCCTGTTTCCCGGCGTCCCGGCCGTCCTGTTCGCCCTGATGACCTGGCAGGTCCTGGCCGACGGCCCCCTGCTGCGCCTGGACGCCCGCCTCAGCCGGGCCCTGATCCGTCCCGACCGCTTCTCCGAGCTCCTCTCCGACCTCGGCAACGTCCAGGTCGCCGTCCCGGTGCTGCTCCTCGCGATCGGCTGCGCGCTCCGGTTCGGGCGGGGCGACGGCGCACCCCGCTGGTGGCTGCCGCCGCTGACCGCCGCCGTGCTGATGGCGCTGCTCCCGGCGGTCGTCGTCCCGTGGAAGGAGTGGACCGCCCGGCCGGGGACACCGGTGGTGCCCCCGGCGGTCGGTTACTTCCCGTCCGGTCACACGGCGACGGCCGTGGTCGCGTACGGTTCGGCGACCCTGCTCCTGCTGCCCCGGCTCCGCTCCCCCGCCGCCCGCCGCGCGCTGGTGGCCGGCTGCGCGGTCCTGGTCCTCGCCGTCTCCTACGGCCTGGTCCGCCGGGGCTGGCACTGGCCGCTGGACGTGGTGGCCTCCTGGTGCCTGGGAGCCGTGCCGCTGAGCGTCCTGGCCCCGGTGGTCAGCCGAAGTACGCGTCGAAGTTCTTCTGGAACGCCCAGTTCGCGTACCGGTCCCAGTTCACCGACCACGTCATCAGACCGCGCAGCGCGGGCCAGGTCCCGTGGGTCGGGTACGAACCGCAGTTCGTCTTCTTCGTCAGGCAGTCCAGGGCCTTGTTGACCTCGGCCGGGGAGACGTAGCCGTTGCCCGCGTTGGTGGAGGCCGGCATGCCGATGGCGACCTGGTCGGGGCGGAGCGGCGGGAAGACGTTGTTCTGGTCGCCGGCGACCGGGAAGCCGGTGAGAAGCATGTCGGTCATGGCGATGTGGAAGTCGGCGCCGCCCATGGAGTGGTACTGGTTGTCCAGGCCCATGATCGGGCCCGAGTTGTAGTCCTGGACGTGCAGCAGGGTCAGGTCGTCGCGCAGGGCGTGGATGACCGGGAGGTAGGCGCCGCAGCGCGGGTCCTGGCCGCCCCACTTGCCGGTGCCGTAGTACTGGTAGCCGTTCTGCACGAAGAAGGTCTCCGGGGCCATCGTCAGCACGAACTTCGCGCCGTACTTGGCCTTCAGGGTCTTCAGCGCCGAGATGAGGTTGACGATCACGGGGGTGGTCGGGTTCTTGAAGTCCGTGTCGCCCGCGTTCAGGGAGAGCGAGTGGCCCTCGAAGTCGACGTCGAGGCCGTCGAGGCCGTAGGTGTCGATGATGTTAGAGACCGAGGAGACGAAGGAGTCGCGGGCGGCGGTGGTGGTCAGCTGGACCTGGCCGTTCTGGCCGCCGATCGAGATCAGCACCTTCTTGCCGGCCGCCTGCTTGGCCTTGATCGCGGCCTTGAACTCGGCGTCGCTCTCCACGTTCGGGCACTCGGTGACCGGGCAGCGGTTGAACCGGATGTCCCCGGACGTGACCGAGGTGGGCTCGCCGAACGAGAGGTCGATGACGTCCCAACTGTCGGGGACGTCGGCGAGGCGGGTGTAGCCGGCGCCGTTGGCGAAGCTCGCGTGCAGGTAGCCGACGAGGGCGTGGGCGGGCAGGTCGGCCGAGCCGCCGCCACCGCCGCCGCCGGGGCTGGTCGTCGCGGTGACGACCGCGGACTTCGCGGACTCGCCGGCGTCGTTGACCGCCGTCACCTGGAAGCCGTACGCGGTGGCGGCGGTGAGGCCGGAGACGGTCGCCGACGTGCCGGTCACCGTCTGCACCTTGACCCCGTCGCGGTAGACCGCGTAGCCCGTCGCGCCGGTCACGGCCGACCAGGACAGGCCGACCGAGGACGAGGTCACCGAGGTGGTCTTGAGGCCGGCCGGGGCGGCCGGCGGCTGGGTGGTGCCGCCACCGCCGGGCCCGACCAGGGTGATGTCGTCGGCCTGGTAGGCGCCGGTGCCGTACCAGCCGTGGGTGTAGATCGTGACTTTGGTGGTGCCGGCGCCGGTGCGGAAGGTGGTGCTGAGCTGCTTGTAGTCGGGGGCGGACTGGGCCCAGGTGGAGACGTCGGTGGTGCCGGTGCCGCTCGCGCCGAGGTAGACGTAGGTGCCGCGGACGTACCCGGACAGGGTGTACTGCGCGTTCGGCTGGACGGTCACCGTCTGGCTGCACTGGGCGTTGTCGCCGCCGGCCGGGGTGGCCTGGAGCGCGGAACCGCCGCTGTGCACCGGCGAGTTCACCGTCGTACCGGCCGTGCAGGTCCAGCCGGTCAGGCCGGACTCGAAGCCGCCGTTGACGGCGATGTCCGCGTCGGCCGCGTCGGCGGCCGACGAGAGCGCGGTGATGCCGGGCACGGCCAGCAGGGCGGCCGTGAGCGCGGCGAGGGCGGATCGGGGACGTCTGGCGCGGTCCACAAGTGCCTCCGTGGTCGGGGGAGTCGCAGGGGCGGAGCGCACACAACTTGGTCCAGACCAATCCTCTTGTCAAGGTCTCCGGCCATTACCCGTCCGCACGCCTCCGTCCGACGGGCCCCGCCGCCGCCTCGTGCATCGCCAGTTCCAGCAGCGCCGGATCCGTCAGCGTGCCGGAGCCGTCCGGCGGCACCAGCCAGCGCACGCCCCGCGCGGCCGCCCGGCCCGGGTACGGCACGACGATCCAGGTGCCGGTCCCGGCCGCGCGGACCCCGGTGCCGAGCCAGCGGGCAGCGGTGCCCGGGGGCACGAAGAAGCCGACCCGGTGGTCGCCGAAGTCGGCGAGCACCGGGCCGGGCCGGTCCAGCACGCGGCTGAGGACGTCCAGGGTCGGGTAGCCGAGGCCGCCCGGCAGGATCAGTACGTCCCACGCCTTGCCCGCGGGCAGCAGGGCGACCCCGAGGGGGCTGCGCTCCCACTCCCAGCGGCACGCCTCGGGGTCCGGTGCGACGGATGCCAGCCAAGCGACCGCCGGCTTCGCCCCAGTCATCGATGAGTCTCCCTCTCTCTCGTGCTCCGCCGTACGACACGGCGCGTCAGGAGGAGAGAGGGAGACCCTCCGGCGGCATTACGCGGGTTCGCCCGGCCCGTCGGAGTGAGCCCGCTCACGGCGGGGCCGCCGGGGCGGGCGGGGCCGCAGGGCCGGGCGGGCTGACCGCCGGTCCGGCCGTGTCAGCTGTCGAAGCCGAGCCCCAGCCGGTCCATCGTGCGCAGCCACAGGTTGCGCCGGCCGCCGTGCGCGTCCGCGCGGGCCAGGGACCACTTGGTGAGGGCGATGCCCGTCCAGGCGAAGGGCTCCGGCGGGAACGGCAGCGGCTTCTTGCGGACCATCTCCAGCTCGGTCCGCTCGGTGCGCTCCCCGTCCAGCAGGTCCAGCATCACGTCCGCGCCGAACCGGGTCGCGCCGACACCGAGCCCGGTGTAACCCGCCGCGTACGCCACCTTCCCCTGGTGGGCGGTGCCGAAGAACGCCGAGAAGCGGGAGCAGGTGTCGATCGCGCCGCCCCAGGCGTGGGAGAAGCGGACGCCCTCCAACTGCGGGAAGCAGGTGAAGAAGTGGCCGGCGAGCTTGGCGTACGTCTCGGGCCGGTCGTCGTACTCGGCGCGCACCCGGCCGCCGTAGGGGTAGATCGCGTCGTAGCCGCCCCACAGGACGCGGTTGTCGGCGGACAGCCGGAAGTAGTGGAACTGGTTGGCGCTGTCCCCCAGCCCCTGTCTGTTGTGCCAGCCGATCGACGCGAGCTGGCCCGCGGTCAGCGGCTCCGTCATCAGCGCGTAGTCGTAGACCGGGACGGTGTACGACCGCACGCGCCGCAGCAGGCTCGGGAAGATGTTCGTGCCGAGCGCGACCTTGCGGGCGCGGACGGCGCCGTACGGGGTGCGCACGGCCATCCCGGCGCCGTACCCGCGCAGGGTCAGGGCGGGCGTGTGCTCGTACACGCGCACCCCGAGCCGGACGCACGCCTGCTTCAGGCCCCAGGCCAGTTTCGCCGGGTGCAGCATGGCCACGCCCCGGCGGTCCCACAGGCCCGCCTCGAAGGTGGGCGAGTTCACCTGCTCGCGCACGGCGTCGGCGTCCAGGAACTCGATGCCGTCGGCAAGGCCCTTCTCGGCCAGTTCCCGGTGCCAGTCGCGCAGTTCCCACGCCTGGTAGGTCTCGGTGGCGACGTCGATCTCGCCGGTGCGCTCGAAGTCGCAGTCGATGCCGTGCCGGGACACGGCGGCCTCGATCTCGTCGAGGTTGCGCCGTCCCAGCTCCTGGAGCTTGTGGATCTCGCCGGGCCACCGGGTGAGGCCGTTGGGCAGGCCGTGTGTGAGGGAGGCGGCGCAGAAGCCGCCGTTGCGGCCGGAGGCGGCCCAGCCCACCTCGCGGCCCTCCAGCAGGACCACATCGCGCTGCGGGTCGCGCTCCTTGGCGTTCAGCGCGGTCCACAGCCCGCTGTAGCCGCCGCCGACGACCAGCAGGTCGCAGGTGTCGGTGCCGGTGAGGGCGGGCTCGGCGGGTGGCTTGCCGGGGTCTTCCAGCCAGTACGGGACCGGCTGGGCTTCGGAAAGAGAGGCGATCCAGTTGTCTTTGCCACGGCTCATGGCGCTTGGGGCCATGATTTCAACTCCCTACAGAGGACTTGCCGGAAAGGCGCCTTGGCAGGTCATGCCCTTTGCCTGTTCCGGCGATTGCTGACGACCATCGCCGCCAGGACGAAGAGGACGGCGACGAGGAACATGGCCGTGCCGATCACGTTGATCTGCACGGGTGTTCCGCGCTGCGCCGATCCCCACACGAACATCGGGAAGGTGACGGTCGAACCGGCGTTGAAATTGGTGATGATGAAATCGTCGAAGGAGAGCGCGAACGACAGCAGCGCGCCCGCGGCGATTCCGGGTGCCGCGATGGGCAGGGTGACCCGCAGGAAGGTCTGCGCGGGACCGGCGTACAGGTCCCGGGCGGCCTCCTCCAGCCGCGGGTCCATCGACATCACGCGCGCCTTGACCGCGGTGACGACGAAGCTCAGACAGAACATGATGTGGGCGATCAGGATCGTCCAGAAGCCCAGCTGGGCGCCCATGTTCAGGAACAGGGTGAGCAGCGAGGCGGCCATGACGACCTCGGGCATCGCCATCGGCAGGAAGATCAGCGAGTTGACGGCGCCGCGGGCCCGGAAGCGGTAGCGGACCAGGGCGAAGGAGATCATCGTGCCGAGCAGGGTGGCACCGGCCGTCGCCCAGAGGGCGATCTGGAGGCTGAGGGAGAGCGAGCCGCACATGTCGGCCACGCCGCACGGGTCCCGCCAGGCGTCCGTGGAGAACCGCTGCCACTCGTAGTTGAAGCGGCCCTTCGGCTTGTTGAAGGAGAACACCGTGACGATGACGTTCGGCAGCAGGAGATAGGCGAGCGTCAGCAGTCCGGCGATGACGACGAGACGGCGCTTGAGCCAGTTGACGACGGGCATTCAGACCAGATCCTCCGTGCCGGACCGGCGGATGTAGAGCGTGACCATGGCGAGGATCGCGGCCATGAGGATGAAGGACAGGGCCGCGGCCGTCGGATAGTCCAGGATGCGCAGGAACTGCGTCTGGATGACGTTGCCGATCATGCGCGTGTCGGTGGAGCCGAGCAGCTCGGAGTTGACGTAGTCGCCGGCCGCCGGGATGAAGGTCAGCAGCGTCCCGGAGACCACGCCCGGCATGGAGAGCGGGAAGGTGACCTTGCGGAAGGTGGTCCAGGGCCTGGCGTACAGATCGCCGGCCGCCTCGTGCAGCCGTCCGTCGATCCGCTCCAGCGAGGTGTAGAGCGGCAGGATCATGAAGGGCAGGAAGTTGTACGTCAGACCGCAGACCACCGCCAGCGGGGTGGCCAGGACGCGGTCGCCGGCCGTCCAGCCGAGCCAGTCGGTCAGGTCGAGCACGTGCAGCGTGTTCAGGGTGTGCACGACGGGGCCGTTGTCGGCGAGGATCGTCTTCCAGGCCAGGGTGCGGATCAGGAAGCTGGTGAAGAACGGCGCGATCACCAGGATCATGATCAGGTTCTTCCAGCGGCCGGCCCGGAAGGCGATCAGGTACGCCAGCGGGTAGCCGAGCAGCAGGCAGAGCACGGTCGCGGCGGCGGCGTAGAAGACGGACCGCAGGAACTGCGGCCAGTACTCGGCGAGCGCGTCCCAGTAGGTCGCGAAGTGCCAGGTGACCTTGTAGCCCTCCTCCAGGGAGCCCTGCTGCACGGAGGTGGAGGCCTGGTAGAGCATCGGCAGCGCGAAGAAGACGATCAGCCACAGGATGCCGGGCAGCAGCAGCCAGTACGGGGTGAACCGGCCGCGCCTGCGCGGGGGCTTCTCCTCGGGCGCGGCGGGGCCGAGCGGCGGGGGCGCCTCGGTGAGCGTGGACATCAGGCGGCGACCTCTTCCGCGGTGGCCGCGCCCGCGTCGATGTCCTGGGCCGCGTCCAGGCCGAAGGTGTGGGCCGGGCTCCAGTGCAGGACGACGTCGGCGCCGGGGACGAGCCGGCCGTCCCGCTCGACGTTCTGCACGTACACCGACAGCTCGTCGCAGACCGGGCTGTCGATGACGTACTGCGTGGAGACGCCGATGAAGCTGGCGTCGGCGATTGTGCCGGTGAGGCGGTTGCGGCCCGCGGGGATGGTGCCCGCGTCGTCGGCGTGGGTGAGGGCGATCTTCTCGGGGCGGATGCCGACCAGCACCTTGCCGCCGGCCCGGGCCGGGGCGGAACATCGCGCGCCGGGCAGCACCAGCTTGCCGCCGCCCGCCTTGAGCACGATGTCGTCGCCGTTCCTGGTGTCGACCTCGGCCTCGATGAGGTTGGAGGTGCCGAGGAAGTTCGCGACGAAGGTGGTCCGCGGGTTCTCGTACAGATCGGCCGGCGAGCCGAGCTGCTCGACCCGGCCGCCGTTCATCACGGCGACCGTGTCGGCCATGGTCATGGCCTCCTCCTGGTCGTGCGTGACGTGCACGAAGGTGATGCCGACCTCGGTCTGGATGCGCTTGAGCTCCAGTTGCATCTGGCGGCGCAGCTTGAGGTCGAGGGCGCCGAGCGGCTCGTCGAGGAGGAGCACCCGGGGGTGGTTGATCAGGGCCCGGGCCACGGCGACGCGCTGCTGCTGGCCGCCGGAGAGCTGGTGCGGTTTCTTGCGCGCCTGTTCGCCGAGCTGGACCAGGTCCAGCATCTCCTCGACCTGCTTCTTCACGCTTCTGATGCCGCGCCGGCGCAGGCCGAAGGCGACGTTCTCGAAGATGTCGAGGTGCGGGAAGAGGGCGTAGGACTGGAAGACCGTGTTGACCGGACGCTTGTACGGCGGCAGGTGGGTGACGTCCTGGTCGCCGAGGCGCACGGTCCCGGAGGAAGGTTCCTCCAGCCCGGCGATCATGCGCAGGGTGGTGGTCTTGCCGCAGCCGGAGGCGCCGAGCAGGGCGAAGAAGGACCCCTCGGGCACGGTCAGGTCGAGCGGGTGTACGGCGGTGAAGGAGCCGTAGGTCTTGGAGATGCCGGAGAGGCGGACGTCGCCGCCGTTGTCCGGTGTCGTCTTCATCGTCGTCACGCCCCTGTGAGCTTCGCGAACTTCTCTTCGTAGGCCGTCTCTTCCTTCTGGCTCAGGGAGCGGAAGGCATGGGACTTCGCCTGCATGGCCTGGTCGGGGACGATCAGCGGGTTGTCCGCCGCGTCCTGGTCGATCTTCGCAAGGTAGGGCTTCACCCCGTCGACCGGCGTCACGTAGTTGATGTAGGCGGCGAGCGCGGCGGCCTGGGCGGGCTCGTAGTAGAAGTCGATGAGCCGCTCGGCGTTCGTCTTGTGGCGCGCCTTGTTGGGGACGCACAGGTTGTCGGTCGACGTCATGTAGCCGCTGTCGGGTATGACGAAGTCGACGTCCGGGCTGTCCGCCTTGAGCTGGACGACGTCACCCGCCCAGGCGATGCAGGCCGCGAGGTCGCCCTTGGTGAGGTCGGAGGTGTAGTCGTTGCCGGTGAACCGGCGGATCTGGCCCTTGTCGACGGCCTTCTGGAGCCGGGCGATCGCCGCGTCGAAGTCGTCGCCGCTGACGCGGGCGGGGTCCTTGCCCATGTCCAGCAGGGTCATGCCCACGCTGTCGCGCATCTCCGACAGGAAGCCGACGCGCCCCTTCAGCTTCGGGTTGTCGAGCAGGTCGGAGACCGAGGTCACCTCGATGCCGTCGAGCGCCTTCTTGTTGTAGGCGATGACGGTGGAGATGCCCTGCCAGGGATAGGAGTACGCCCGCCCGGGGTCCCAGTCCGGGTCGCGGAACTGGGGCGAGAGGTTGGTGTAGGCGTGCGGCAGGTTCGACACGTCGAGCTTCTGCACCCAGCCGAGGCGGATCAGCCGGGCGGCCAGCCAGTCGGTGAGGACGATGAGGTCCCGGCCGGTGTCCTGCCCCGCGGCGAGCTGCGGCTTGATCTTGCCGAAGAACTCGTTGTTGTCGTTGATGTCCTCGGTGTAGCCGACCCTGATCCCGGTCCGCTCGCGGAAGGTGTCCAGCGTCGGGTGGCGCTTGCCGCTGTCGTCGACGTCGATGTACTCGGTCCAGTTGGAGAAGTTCACCACCTTCTCCCGGGCCGAGTGGTCCTGGGCGGAGGTGCCGCCCTGGGTCTTGCCCGCGGCGGGGATGCCGCAGCCGCCGAGCGCCCCGAGGCCGCCGGTCGCGAGCGCGCCGCCCGCGGTGGCGCGCAGCAGCGACCGGCGGGTCAGGGCGGCCCGGCCGCCCCGCTTGCCGCGCTGGACGGCGGCCCGTAGGGGCGGGGTCAGGCGGTCGGGCTCGTACTGCTCCATGCGCGTGGTGCCCTTTCGGGAGGGGTCGGCCCGGTCACTGGCCGGTCGTTCGCTGTCGGTCCCCGAAGATCGTGCGGTGCCAGTCCTTCCTCGCCACCGCGGTGTTGTCGAACATTACGTGCTTGACCTGCGTGTATTCCTCGAAGGAGTACGCCGACATGTCCTTGCCGAAGCCCGATGCCTTGTAGCCGCCGTGCGGCATCTCGCTGATGATCGGGATGTGGTCGTTGACCCATACGCAGCCCGCTTTGATCTCGCGGGTGGCCCGGTTCGCGCGGTAGACGCCGCCGGTCCACGCGGAGGCGGCGAGACCGTACGGGGTGTCGTTGGCCAGTCGGATTCCCTCGTCATCACTGTCGAACGGGAGTACGACCAGTACCGGACCGAAGATCTCCGACTGGACGATCTCGCTGTCCTGGGGCGCGTCGGCGATCAGGGTCGGCCGGTAGTAGGCGCCGTTCTCCAGGCCGCCGCGGGGTGCCTCGCCGCCGGTCACCACGCGTGCGTAGGCGCGCGCACGCTCCACGAAACCGGCCACCCGGTCGCGCTGGACGTGGGAGATCAGCGGTCCGAGGTCGGTGCCGGGCGCGAACGGGTCGCCGAGCCGCACGGTCTCCATCAGCGCGGCCGTCCGCTCCACGAACGCCTCGTACAGCGGACGCTGCACGTACGCGCGCGTGGCGGCGGTGCAGTCCTGCCCGGTGTTGATGAGCGCGCCCGCGACCGCGCCGTGCACCGCGGCCTCCAGGTCGGCGTCGTCGAAGACGACGAAGGGCGCCTTGCCGCCCAGCTCCAGGTGGAGCCGCTTGACGGTGGCCGTGGCGATTTCGGCGACGCGGCGGCCGACGGCAGTGGACCCGGTGAAGGAGGTCATCGCCACGTCCGGGTGCCCGACCAGGTGTTCCCCGGCCTCCTTGCCGGTGCCGGTGACGACGTTGACCACGCCGTCCGGGAGGCCGGCGTCCGTGGCGGCCCGCGCGAAGAGCAGCGAGGTCAGCGGGGTCGGCTCGGCGGGCTTCAGCACGATGGTGTTGCCGGCGGCGATCGCCGGGAGGATCTTCCAGGCGGCCATCTGGAGGGGGTAGTTCCAGGGCGCGATGGAGCCGACGACACCGATGGGCTCGCGCCGGACGTACGACGTGTGGTCGCCGGAGTACTCACCGGCGGCCTGGCCCTGGAGGTGCCGGGCGGCGCCCGCGAAGAACGCGGTGTTGTCGATGGTCCCCGGCACGTCGAACTCACGGGTGAGCTTGAGCGGCTTGCCGCACTGGAGGGACTCGGCGCGGGCGAACTCCTCGGCGCGCTCGGCGAGCACGGCGGCGAACCGGTGCAGGGCGTCCGAGCGCTCGCCCGGGGTGGCACCGGCCCAGCCCGGGAACGCGGCGCGCGCGGCGGCGACGGCCGCGTCGACGTCGTCGGTGCCGGCCAGCTCGTAGGTGTACACCTCCTCGCCGGTGGCGGGGTCGACCACGGCGTGGTGGCGGCCCGAGGTGCCCTTGGCCAGGCGGCCGGCGATGAACTGCGCGCCGTCGGCGAGACGGTCCTGCGCGGGGAATCGTTCCGGGGTGGCGGTGCCCGGGTTGTGCATGTCGCTCTCCTCCGCCGTACGCCCCGTCCCGGGGGTGGGTGGCGTAGCTCCAGCTCGATTTGAGTGCCGATCCTGACAGAGCAGTAGGACTGCAACAAGGGATTCCGTTGTTGCCTTTTGGTTACGCGACGGAATCTGTCGACCAGGTGTCGAGTGAGAGCTGAAAAGGACGGACGGAGTGTCAGTGGTGCGTGCCAGACTCGCGTGCATGGGAAAGATCGACGGGTTGGAATCCCTGATCGGGGAAGTCCGGGCGGGGTCCCGGATCAAGTACCTGCACTTCTGGGGGCACCAGCCGCAGGCGGACGGCCGTATCGGCGCGAGCTGTCTCAGCCAGTGGTGGCCGTCGCCCTTCGTCGTCGACGGTGTCGAGTACGCGACGGCCGAGCACTGGATGATGGCGGGCAAGGCACGGCTGTTCGGCGACCCGGAGGCGGAGCGGCAGGTGCTGGCCGCGCGGCATCCCGCCGCGGCGAAGAAGGCGGGCCGGCTGGTCCGGGGCTTCGACTCGGCGGTGTGGGAGCGGGAGCGCTTCCGGATCGTGGTGGAGGGCAGCACGCACAAGTTCGCGGCCCACGACGACCTCGGCCTGTTCCTGCTGAACACCGGGGACCGGGTGCTGGTGGAGGCGAGCCCCCTGGACCGGATCTGGGGCATCGGCCTGCCCGCGTCCGACGAGGCGGCCTCGACCCCGGAGCGCTGGCGGGGCCAGAACCTGCTGGGCTTCGCCCTGATGGAGGCACGAGAGCGACTGACAGGGGCGTAGCCCCTGCGGGGGGCTTGGCTGGGGGCGGGGGCCGGTTGACCCTGTGGGGAGGTCGGCTTGGCTGGGGGCGGAGGCTGGCTGGCCCTGCGGGGGTTGAGGGGACGGAGGTCGACTGCCCCTGCGGGGGCTTGGCTGCGGGGCGGGGCAGGGCCGGGTGACCCTCCGGGAACGTGGCCGTGGGGCGGAGCCCGGCTGACCCGGCCGGGGGGTCCGCTTGGCACCGGGCGGAGCCCCGGCGGGAAAGTGGCTGCGGAACGGTCGAAAGACCCTGCGGGGGGGCTGCCTGGTCCTGCGGGGCGGGGCAAGGGCCGGTGACCTGCCGGACCCAGCGGGGGCCGGGCTCAAGCCCTGCGGGCGGGGGCCCGTCCGCACCCGCGACAGCGGGGGCTCAGCCCCACCGGACTACGAGGTGAGGCGCCCGGCCCTGCCGAGGGGGAGCTGCTCTGGGGCCGGGGCCTGGCCCCGCGTGGTCGGGAACCCGCCTGTTCCGGTGCGGGGCGGGTCTGCCTGGCACGCCAGGCGGCACACAGCCGCGCGCGTGCCGGGGCTTGGCCCTGTGATCAGGGTCTGCCTCGCCCGGGCGGGGCGGCAGCCCGCGGGTCACAGGGGCTGGACGGGGTGGGCGTGGCACCGGGGAGCGCGGGCCCGGCCCTGGGGCCGGGGGCGTGGGTCGGACCGCCTGCCGTCGGGGGCGTCAGCCGGCGTAGAGCGCGATGAAGAAGGCGAAGAAGCCCAGCACCAGCACGATGCCGGCGGCACCGCAGATGATGCCGGCCAGGGCGACACCGGGGTTCGTCGCCTCGCCCCGCTTCGCCTTGCCGCGGCCGATCGCGCCGAAGATGACCGCCAGGATGCCCAGCACCAGGGCGATCGGCCACGCCACGAAGCCGACCGCCGCCAGGATGCCCAGCACCAGCGAGGCCGTGCCCATGCCGTTGCTCGGCACCGGCTGCATGCCCGGCCAGCCGTACCCGTTCCCGGCGGGGTACGGGACGTGCGACGGGTAGCCGTACGGCACCTGTCCGGGACCGTCGGGCGCGATGGGCGGCGGCGGTACCGGCTCCGGTCCGCCGTGCTGCGCGCCGGGGGCGAACGGGTGCGCCAAAGCGGCGGGCGCCGGCGGCGCGAAGGACGCGGAGGGGGGCTGTGGGGCGTACGGGTTCGGCTGCGGGGGCGGAGCGTACGGGTTCGGCTGGGGTGCCGATGCCGGAGGCGCGAACGCGGCCGGCTGGGGCGCCGGGGACGTCGGCGGGGCGTACGGGTCCGGCTGCGCTGCCGAAGGAGCGGGCGGGGCATAGGGATTCGGCTGGGGTGCCGACGGAGCGGGCGGGGCGTACGGGTTCGGCTGCGGCGCCGAGGCGGCGGGGGCGGAACCCTCCGCCGGGCCGGGCCACGGCGCGGCGGCGGGGGCGGAACCCTCCGCCGGGGCGGCCCACGGGGCGGCGGCGGGGGCGGACGGAGCCGGCG
>NZ_JOCB01000086.1 GCF_000718775.1 Streptomyces sp. NRRL S-31 | reverse complement strand
TCGCCGCCTAACCAGCGAGAGCACCATCTCCTGGCGCGACCCGACATCACACGCTAAACGGCCGCTTCCGGGATAAAACATCGGGCGAAAACGACCTCTAAGACCACTGAGGCCACATCAGCACACCTTTCGGCCGACCATGCCGCGAACCCGGAACAGAGGACCTCGGATCGACAACCGTCGTTGATGCGCAACAACTACCGAGGACGACGCGGTGAAGGACCCGGGACCGTGGCCGGGGGGACGTCACGAATAGGTGACACACGCACACAATGAGCACACCTGGACTCACTATTGACGCTAGCGTCTGTGCTCTTGAGCCGTCCTGGGGGGACACGTGACCAACCCGTACACCACGCCGCAACAGCCGCCGGCCAGAACCGGGTGAGTCGAACCTCTGCATCTCGCAAGAGAATTATGCTACCCAAGGAGCGTTTGCATGGAAGATTCACGTCCTTCCACCCGTCGCATTAGCCGACAAGCTGTATTAGCGGCGGCTGTCGTCGCACTTCTCGTCGGCACAACCCTGATCGCGCCGACCGCATCGGGTGCCGAAGCAGACTCGCCGGTGCTGCAAATCATGACGTACAACCTCGAGGGTCGGGGCACCGCCGGGCCAAGCTGGAAGAACCGCAGGCCGGTCGAGCGTGCGATGTTGCGGCGGGCGCAGCCGCAGATCGTCGACACTCAGGAAGGCGACCACACGCAGGTGAAGCAGGTCGCCGCTGACCTCGGCGAGAACTACGGATGGATCGGTAAGGGACAAAACGGCGGCCACAAGGGGATTATCAACGCGATCTTCTTCGACAAGCGCCGCCTGAAGGTCCTCGGGCACAACACGTTCTGGCTCTCGGCCACACCCACCAAGGTCGGCTCGAACACGTGGGGTGCCAAGCACATCCGCACCGCCACCTGGATCCACTTCCAGGACAAGCAAGACAACGGCCGCGACTTCTACGTCCTCAACACTCACTTCGACAACGGAAAGGGACAGCACCCCGACGACGTACGCCTCAAGAGTGCCAATCTCGTGGGAAGGTGGATCGCCCGCCTCCCCGCCTCCAAACCAGTTCTGGTGTCCGGCGACTTCAACTCCGCCGCGGAGAAGACTCAGGTCTACACACGACTACTCAACCGCGGCGGACTCGTCGACACCTGGAAGACCGCCGCTACACGCGCCAATGAGTACGGAACGCACACGGGGCACAAAGCACCCAAACCAAACGGCGACCGTATCGACTGGATCCTCTCCGATCCAAAGGTCACGACCGATCACACGGAGACCAACATCTTCTCCAAGGACGGCCTGACCCCCAGCGATCACCTACCCGTGCAGGCATGGGTCCGCCTGCGATAAGCGGGGTCTGCCATTACGGAAGGAGGACCCGCTGGACGGGGATCCCGGCAGTGCTCGCCTCACGTTCCAGCGGCAGTACCTCGCCGGTACGGGTGACGAAGGACAGGCACAGATCGGGGCGGCGGGACACCATCTGCCGGTCGCGAACCTCGGTGGCCTGGTCGTAGTGGCGCGATCGCCCTGCCGGGTGCACAGGCGTGCCCTGTCCCCTGGTCGCCGGCCTACCAGCGGCGTAGGTCCTTGGTGAGTTCGCGGTGCCACTCGGTGCGGCGCGGCACGTACTCGTCGGGCGCCGGTCCGAGCGCGACGACCTGGTCGGTGATCCCGTAGGTGACCCGGTAGGCCAGGACCTGGGTGGCGAGGTCCATCCGTGCCTGGGTCTTGTGCGCCGGTGGTACGGGACCGAGGACGGTCACGAACCACATGGGCAGCAGGGCGCGGTCGCGGATCGCGTCGGCCAGGCGGCCGCGCAGCAGCCAGTTCAGTTTCCGCTCCGCCTTGTCGCCCTGCTCGATCAGCGACGCCTTCGCCTGCCTCAGAGTGTCGTCCAGGGCCAGTGCGGCCCGGGCGGCGTGGGCGGGGCCGACCAGCGGCGCCGGCTGCTTCTGGACCTCGCCGCGCGCGTCTTCATCCCCGTCACCGCCGTCGACGACTGCGACGGGGAGACGTGCGCGCACTCCTTCCTGGCCGCAACGCTCGGGCGACCGCTGCTGGAGATCCTGTGCCACGGCGTGTGCCTGGCCAACACGCCGGGTGTCGCCGAGACCATCGTCCGCTTCACCGAGAACATCCTCACCGAGGACCACGACGACGTCACCGACGTCCTGCGCCAGTTGGAAGCCGCGGGGATGAAGCAGGCGACGCAGGCGCACCCGGCGCACCACCCCACCGCGTAGCCGCACCACCGGACGGCGGTGGTGCGGCACGGCACGCATCCCAGGCGCACACCACCGCACCGCACCGCACCGCACCGCACCACCGTGGTGCGCTCCGCCGGCCTCGCCGCACCGGGCGCGCCACGGCCGGCGCCGCGCCCCTGCTGTCGACTTCGCTCAGGGCAGGGATCAAGGGCGGCCTCGGCTATGGCCTCGTCCTGGGTCTCGTCTACGGCCTGGCCGTCGCCCTCGCCCACCCCATCCCCGTCCGCTCCGCGGTCCGCCCCACCGACCTGCTCCAGACCGACCGCACGGCGGTGGTCCGTCTGTCGCTCCTGGGCACGCTGACGTTCGGACTGGTGGGATGCCTCTTCTACGGTCTCGATGGCCAGTTCCTGAACTGGTTCGTGTTGACGACCGTGGGCGGACTGGGTGTCGGCCTCGCGTACGGGCTCGGCCTGACCGCCTGGGGCCACTGGGTGACCTTCGCCCGTATTGGTTGCCCCTGACCGGCCGGCTGCCGCGCAACCCGGACGCCTTCCTGAAGGACGCCCATCACCGAGGCGTCTTGCGCCAGGCAGGCGCGGTGTACCAGTTCCAGCACGCCCGGCTCAAGGACCGGCTGACCAGGCAGTGACACCGCGTCCGTCCAGGCTTCGGAGGCCTTGCCACGGTGACCTGGGGGCATCACTCCGTACGCGTCGAAGGGCGGTCCGAGGATGGCATGTCCACGTCAGACGTGCAGTTCGACCGGGTGCAGGCGGTGCCACACCGTGTGCCGGCGGGTGGCCACCGGCGTGGTGTAGCCCCTGATCAGCAGCGTCTCGCCGCCGCGGGACAGCCGCATGCGCGGCGGCTCCAGCCGGTGGCCGGCCAGGATGTGGTTGAGGTCGTCCCAGGTCATCATCCCGGCGACATCGAGGGCGCCGGGTACGTGGCGGTGTTCGCGGTGCAGTGTCTGGGCGAGGAAGTCCTCGCCCAGACACGCCGCGATGGACATGCGCGTCATCGCGTCAGAGCTCCCGATCGTCAGTCGTTGCTGTCGCTCTTGCCGGTGCCGCCGCCGTCCGAGGGGATGGCGTTGCGGCCCCGGGCGGCGACGATCGGCCGACGAGAGCGGACCCGGCCGCCGGTCGACGGCACGGCGGGCGGGGGCGTGGCGGGACTCTGCATGAGGACGCTCCTCCTGAGCGGTCGGCCGGGTCCTGGATAGCCGCGGCCACGAACACCGCCAGTACAGCCGCGAACAACACCGGCGATAACCCCGTGACGGGCCCCCACGGTGGGTATGGTCGTTGGGGTGACGCACCGTCATTTCACGACATTTCTGAGGGCCTTGTGGACTTACCGCCGTCACCCGCCCAAGTGCCGCACCGCCTGCTGACCGATCCCGCGTTCGTCCGGGCACCGTGTGAGCGGGACTTCACCACGGTGTTCGCCATGGCCCACGACGTGGGGATCTCCTTCAGCGCCTTTCTGAGCTGGGCATGACATGACCCGCGGCCCCGTCCTGCCAGCGGTAGAGGTCGCGCAGCAGGCAAATTTCGGCGCCGTGATGGATCAGCTCCCTGTTGACGTGCAGGACCCTGTTCTCCATGGGAAACCGCTCGGGACCCATCGCGGGCGGATTGTCTAGGTCGGCGTCCGAGAGTTCGCGGACCCCCGCCTTCCATCTCCCGTACATCTCATCGAGCTGTTTTAGCGCCTCGTCAGCGGTCCCCGCGTAGGCGAACGCCTCGGCGTCGAAGTCCTGGCCGTCGAAGTACCATTCGACCCGATAGGCCAGGCACGAGACGATGATGTGCGCCAGCCGCCAGGCAATCGTGGTCACCGGCGCCGGCTCCGGGGCAGGGGACGCGGAGTCCATCGTCCACTCCCCTGAACCCGCCGACGTCGGTGCGGCCGACGTGCCACGTGGGCGGATGCTCCAGCAGCCGCGCACCGGCTCCCAGAAGTACTCCTCGTCGGTAAGACCGTCCAGCCGTGGCCGCAGGTTCTTGCGCCAGCACCAGTCCAACTGCTCCGCGAGCCGCTCGCTTCTTGTCATTGCCGCACACTACAGATCCGTCGAGCAGAGCGTGCCGGCCTGGTGGACGCAGGACGACTCCGGCTATGCCGTCCGGCAGCGCGACCTGGGATTTCCGGGCAACAGGACACCGGTCTCGATGTTGCCGGTTGCGCTGATGAGCCACGCGCTGACCACGCTCGGGGACACCCGCCGCGCCCGGCAGAGTCAAGAGCGGGCGCTGGAGCTGTCCGCGCCGACCAGCACCATGACGCGCACCCTGCTGAACATCGACGCCGCCGCCTGTGCCCGCCACGACGGCGACATCGAGCAGGCGTGCCACCGTACGGTCGCCGCCCTGGCCTCACTGCCGACGGACTACCGCACCGGCCTGGTCCGCCGCCGCGCCCTGGACCTCTACGAGGCGATCCCCACCGCGAACACAACGCCGTCCGGGAGTTGCGAGACATCCTCGCCGTCTGAATCAGGCACGCTCTCACAGCGGACGGGCAAGCCCAGTCCCCTCGCAGTGAACGCAGCGCCCTCCGCCTGGCGTGCTGCGGGCGCCAATGGTGGCCGGCGGCGCTCTGGAAGAGCCGGGTGAGGCCGACGATATGGGCCGCATGCAGCGGGAGCTCCGGCCGTTTACCGAGCGTGACATCAGGGCCGGTGTAGCGGGTGCTCCAGGAGAAGCCGTGGGTCAGCGTGCGGATCGTCTCGTGCAGGTGGTGCATCGTCTGCGCGCCGGACACTTGTATGCGGGCCGAGAGCACGATGTCGGTGACCAGCGCAAAGGACACCAGCGCGGCCGGCCTGGCGAGCGGCCCGATCCGGCCCACGGGTTCGGGATGCGTGCGCTGGAGCCGGGCCGGGGCGTGCAACAGGCTGCCCGTCAGATCCGGCCGCGGTCTCTTCTCGGCTACGCCTCATACGGCCTGTGCAGGGCAGGCTGCGCGGCGGCCTGGAGACGGGCGGCTTCGGCAGCGGCTTCCTGTCGGGCGATGTCGTCGGCGTGGCAGGTGCTGCACACGGACACGTCCCCGGCGTTCCAGGCCGTCTGCGCGGTGGTCTCCTCCCAGTGCTGGTCAGTGAACTTCCGTCCGCACCGCTTGCACACGGGACGCCGTGCCTCCCGCTCAGCGGCCCGGCGCCGCCTGTCCTCCGCGTCGGCGCGGGCCTCCTGGTCGCGGAAGAGGACGTCGCCGTCGGAGACCCGGGACCGTCGCCCGACGCGACCAGGCGGACCATGAAGAACACAAGCTGGACATAATCTGAACATGACATATCGCCACACCATGCGGGCGACACGACGGGCCGCGTCAGGGGCCGGCTCAGGTCCAGGGGTTGGTGTCGGCGTCGCCCGTGGTCACGTCGGTGGTCTGCGGGGCGGCAGCGGTGGTGCGGGGGTGAGCGGTGGCCTCGGTGGGGGCCAGGGCCGTCAGGGCCGCGCCGACGGCGATGACGGCGGCGACGGTGGCCGCGAGCTTCTTGACGGGTGCGTCGGTGTTCCTCATGGTGGTCTGCTTCCTCTCCCTGGGGTCTCCCGGCTGGTGCCGGTCGATGAAGGGAAAACTAGCGACCGCCGTAATCCCACCATTTTGACGGCGCTATCCCGCCTGGATAGTCTCCGAGGGCTACCACGTCGTCGCAGTCAGGTGGGGTCGAACCGGGATACCGCGACCTGTGCCCCGTAGGTCACCTCCTGTTCCCACAGATGCCAGCACACCCGCTCGATCCCCCGTTTCAGATAGCGGCGGTAGGTGCTGAAGGACAGGGAGAGCTCGCGGGCCACGGTCTGCTGGGTACTGCCGCCCTCCACGTACGTGGCCCAGACGACGGCTCGCTGGATCTTCGCCTTGGGGTCCTCGTCGATCGCCTCGACGGCGCGCACGATCAGCTGGCGCAGGTTCGCCTCGGGGGCGCCGGGGCGGCGGGCGACGAAGGATGCGTGCAGCAGCGGGTTGGCGGCCAGCCTCTCCCGCTGGTGCCAGTCGCGCAGCGCGTCGTGCACGGCACGGTCGAAGGACGCCCGGGACAGGACGGTCGTACGCGGCAGGCCGGCGACCCCGGGAGTGCGCAGTCCGAAGAACATGCGGTCGTCCAGCAGGTCGCCCCACTCGTCGATCCGGTTGGTGCCCCAGTCACGGGCGAAGAGCCGCACCCGCTGCTCCGCGAGCAGGGGTCCGCTCGGCAACTGGCGGAAGTCCGCGAACTCCAGGAGCCGCACGGACCGCTCGTCCACGCCGCTGACGGCGTGCACCGACCACTCCGGCTGGTTGAGTCTCAGGAGCTTCCGGGTGACGCAGGCGGCCATCCGGGCTGAAACGGTGGGCAGTTCCGGTGCGCGCCTGCGGACCAGTGCGAACCGCACCAGGTGCACCTGGTGTCCGGGGCGCAGCTCACGGCACGCCTCGATGTGGTCGCGCGCGACGGCGACCACGGGGTCGACCACCGTCTCGACCGCGTCCCACCGGTCGAGGGTCAGCACGCCCAGGATGCCGACGAGGTCGCCGGTACGGACCGACCGGTACAGGCGGAAGCCCGCGGGCTGCCGGTGCAGCCAGAAGTCGACGGCTGCGGCGCCTTCCGGCCCCAGTTCCCGGTGGGCGAAGTCACGGACCGCGCGGTCGTCGTCGGCTCCGTAGGGTGTCTCGTCCACCGTGTCGTCGTCCTCGTCCCAGTCGAAGCCGGGGAACCGTCTGCCTCTGGTCTGGATGTAGTTGAAGGCGCCGGCGGCTCTGAGGGAGGTCGGTTCGGGGCGGTTGCGGACCAAGTGCTGGAGATAGGTCCGCACCGTCTTGTGCAGGGACAGGTAGGCGTCGGGCGCCCGCCATCTCAGGTCGCGGTCCAGGGCCTCCGCCACCACGGGCAACAGGCGCAGCCCGGATCGCCGGCTGAGGGCGTAGGGTTGTTGGCGTATCCAGCCGAACAGTTCGTGGGCGTCGTCGGGCCGGAAGACGCGCAGCAGGTCCTCGGTGGTGTCGGGGACGTGGGCGCAGATCTCCAGGGCCTGCCGGTGGGTGGCGGACGGCACGGGGCCCAGCACTCGTTCGAGGAAGTCCTGCACGACCTCGGGAGAGGGCCGCCAGTCGCCCCCGGACGGGGTGTCCCGGTCCTGGCCGACGAGCCGCAGCGCGAGGGGGTGGCCGTCGGCGAAGGCGAGCCGGGCCGGGCGGTCGGTGACCCGGCCCGGGGTGCTGTCCCGCAGCAGGTGCGCCGACTGGGACCGGGAGAGCCCGCTCAGGCGGTGGACCCGGAAGGTGCCGTCCCAGGAGAGGTCGGCCTGCCACGACAGGCTCGGTGGCCGACGGCCGGCGAGCACCACCACCGACCCCGGCGGCAGCCGCGGCAGGAACTGGTCCCTGATCCACCCCGCCAGCGGTTCGAGGCGGTCCACGGCGTCGACGAGCAGGACCTGCGGGGCCGTGCCGGTGAAGCCCGCCGCGGCGCGGAACGCCTGCTCGGTCGGCTCGATCAGCTCCGCGTCCACCTCGGTGACGGTGCGTCCGCGCTGTGCGGCCTCCAGGGCGAAGCGCCGCAGCAGCGCCGTCTTGCCGATGCCGCTGGGGCCGTACAGCGTCAGCACCGGGACGGCGCCGGACGAGTCGTCGAGCGCGGCGCGGAAAGCTTCCAGTTCGTCCTCGCGGCCCACAAAGCGGCGCAGGAAGGTCTGCTGTCGGGCATGCAGGGGGGGCGCGGCGCCGGTAGGCAGCGCTCCCCCCACCGGTGCGGGGTTCATTCGGCGGCCGGGGCCTCGATGCCGTCGGCGGAGCGGACGGGGTGCAGCCGCGCCCGTAGCCGCGCGGCACGGGCCTGCTCCTCGACCATGCCCAGTCTGCCGAACACCTCCACCGCTTCGGCCAGCAGGGAGCCGGCCCGCTCCGCCCGTTCCGCGCGCAGGGACAGGGCGGCGAGGTCGACGCGCACGGAGGCTGCGCCCGCCTGGTCGAGGATGCCCTCGCGCAGGGCGAGCGCCCGGTCGAAGAACTCGGCAGCGCCGGTGAGTTCGCCCAGGTCCGCGTGGATCCGGCCGAGGTCGTGCAGCATGTATCCCTCGCCGATCACATCGCCGTCCGCAAGGACCATGTGCAGCCCCTCGGACAGCACCTTGCGGGCCTCCTCGAACTGCTTCCGGTACACGAGGAGCTGGCCCACGCGCAGGAGCACCCGGGCCTGTCCGCCGACGTAGCCGAGGCCACGCCAGATCTGCAGCGCCTCGTTCAGCTCCGTCTCGACGCGCCGGACGTCGCCCTGCCGGAGCAGGATGACGGCCCGCTGGATGAGCACGGTGGCGCGGGCCCACGGGTCGCCACAGCGGTCGAAGCACCCCTGTGCCTCTTCGAAGAGGCGCATCGCCGAGCGGTCGCGGCCGGTGAGCCGGGCCACGATGCCCAGGTCGCGGCGGCACAGGCCGAGTCCCTTGTCGTGCCCCAACTGCTCGAAGAGCTCCGCCGCCGCGGTCAGTGCCTCGCGGGCCCCGGGCAGGTCGCGGCGGTTGAGGTGCAGCGACCCCAGGGAGGCCAGCAGGGCGGCCTCCCCCAGGCGGTTGCCGCGGCGGCGGACCACCGTCAGCGCCTTGCGGTGGGTGCGGTCCCAGTGGTCTAGGTAGCCGCGCGCCTCGTGCAGCGGCGCCAGATTGACGGCGAGTTCCCACGCGTACTCGTCCTCGCCCTCCTCCGCGAGTCCTTCCACGGTCAGGCTCAGGTTCTCCAGTTCGGTGTCCAGCCACTCCAGCGGCCGGGCAAGGACGGTGGAGACGTGACGCGCGGGCAGGTGCCAGTGTTCGGCGGAGCCGGGGAGGTATCAGGTGCCCAGGATGCGGCGCTGGGCCTCGGTGATCAGGGAGAGCCAGGCGCCGCCCACCCGGCGGACCGCGGCTGCGCGCTCAGCCTCGTCCGTCTCGGCGGCCAGCCGGTCGCGGGAGAACAGCCGGATGATGTCGTGGAAGGCGTAGCGGAGTTCACCGTCCGCATCGGCGCCGGCGACATCCAGCATCTGCACGTCGATCAGCGGTTCCAGGACGTCGGACGGGTAGGGTGTGGCCGGCATGCCGCCCAGCAGCGCGTCCGCCATCCAGCCGGGGAAGGTGGAGCCCTTGGTGAGGCTGAGCAGGCGCAGGAGCCTGCGGTCCGGCTCGGCCAGCCCGTCGTAGGTGAGGGAGAGGCTGGCGCGGACCGTCATCTCCCCGTAGGTCAGTTCGTCCAGGCGCCGGCTCTCGTCGGCGAGGCGTCGCACCATCGACGCCAGAGGCCAGAACGGGCGGGCCGCCAGGCGTGCGGCCACGATGCGCAGCGCCAGCGGGAGTCCGCCCACGGCGGCGACGAGTTCCCTGGCGGCCTCCGGCTCGCGCTGCACGCGGTCGACTCCGACAACGTTGCCGAGGAGTGCCAGCGAGTCCTTCTCGTCGAGGATGTCCAGGGCCACGCGGTGGGCTCCGGGCAAGGCGGTCAGGCGGGCCCGGCTCGTGACGAGGACGCCGCAGGAGCGGCTGCCCGGCAGCAGCGGAAACACCTGCTCCTCGCTCGCGGCGTCGTCCATGACCACCAGGATGCGCCTGGCCGCGAGCATGCTGCGGTAGATCTCCCCGCGTTCCTCCAGGGAGTCCGGGATGGCGGGTCCGGGCAGGCCCAGGGCGCGCAGGAAGCGGCCCAGGACCTCGCGCGGGTCGATCGGGTCCGCGCTGCCGCCGCGCAGCCGGCAGTAGAGCTGGCCGTCGGGGAAGTGGGAGTCGGCGAGTCGGTGGGCGACCCGGGCGGCGAAGGTGCTCTTGCCGATGCCGGAGCGGCCTGCGACGACGACGATGCCGGTGGACCGGTGCGGCGAGGTGTCGCTGAGCGCGGCCTCGGCCTCCGCGACAAGGTGTTTGTGGCCGACGAAGTCCGCCGTGTCGACGGGCAGTTGCCGCGGGGCGGGGCCGCGCACGGCGGCCGGCCGGTCCTCGGGCGGCGGTGTGCCGTCCGGGTCCGCGGCGGGCAGGCTGGTTCGTCCGGGGCCGGACGCGGGGGTGTGCGGCAGCCACAGCGACGGGTCCTCGACGAGGATGGACTGTTCGAGCCCGCGCAGTTCCGCGCCGGGCTGGAGCCCGAGTTCGTCCTGGAGCAGCGTGCGCGCCTCGCGGTACACCTCCAGCGCCTCGGCCTGGCGGCCGGAGCGGTAGAGGGCGAGCATCAACTGCCCCCGGAAACGTTCCCTCAGCGGATGGTCGCTCACCAGGCGGGCTATCTCGGCGGTCAGCTGGCGATGGCGGCCCATCTCCAGTTCCAGCTCGATGAACGACTCGGTCGCCGCCAGGCGCTCCTCGTCGATGTGCTGGGCGACGCGGGCGAGCGTGTCACTGGCGATCCCGTAGAGACACGGTCCCTGCCACAGGGCGACCGCCGCGCGCAGCGAGCCGGCCGCCTCCGCTGTCTTGCCCTGTCCGGCCAGCGTGTTGGCCTCGACCACGGTCCGCCGAAACACGTCAAGGTCGAGCGCGGAGTCCCCGATCTGGAGCACATAGCCCGGCGCCCGGGTCACAATGGCGGCCTCGACGCCGGCGGCGGCCAGTGTCTTGCGCACCCGTGAGACACAGATCTGCACCTGGGTACGGGCCGTGTCCGGCGGTTGCTCGTCCCACAGCAGCCGGATGAGCCGGTCCCGGCTCTGCAGCCTGCCGTTCTCCAGCAGCAGGGCGGCGAGCACGGCCTGTTGCCGGCCTGCGGCGAGGTGCACCGTCCGTCCACCGATTAAAACTTTCAGTTCCCCGAGAACCTGAAAGGCTGGCCCCGCGCTCCGGTCACGCAGCGCGAGGTGTGCTCCGAACATGCATCGCCTCCCTTGCTCGCCACAGGCCACGGCACGTCTGACCACGCCAAGTTTAGATCGCCGACCGGGTGGCGGGCGGCTCTGAGCAGTAACTGGACAACCGCGGTGGGCAGCGGGAACGGGGGGCCGGGCGCGGACCGCGGCGTCGCGCGAGGCGTCCTGCGCCCCCGTCCGGCCTTGGTCCAGCGTCCAGACTGATCATTTTTGGTCAGCTTCCGAGCATCGGTTGACCATCCCCGCAGCCGGGATAGCGGGGCGATAGCACCGAGTTAACGGGATGCCGAAGGGTTGCCGGGCGGGGGCCTTCGGCGCCGGCGCACCTTTTCATCGATGACGAGAGGTCGGTCTTCCAGTCATGAGACGCGACGGACTGCGGATGTCGCCCGCCGGCACGACGGCGACGGCAGCCGGGGTGAAGCACGTGCCGCTCACGTACCACTACCTGGACATCGGCGACACCGACGGGTACGCGTCCTTCACCGACAAGGACGTGACCCTCGACCACCCCGGCGCAGCGCTCCGCCGGGGCCGCGACGCGGTGCTCAGCGCCCACGCGGCACAGGCCACGCTGCTCAGCCGGCATGAGCTGACCGCCGTGGTGGCCGACGAGGACATGGTTGTCGCGCTGGGCCGGGTGGTGCGGTCGGTGCCCGGCGGCGACGGCCCTGCCGTGCACGGCGCGGACTTCGCGGACGTGTTCACCCTGTCCCGGCAGTCCCTGGTCAGGACGTGCCGCCGCTACTACTACGCCCCGCCGCCGGACCCGTCGGCCCCGCTGCCCATCCGGTACTGAACAGTCGGGCGGTGAGTGCCCACGGGGCATTCGGCGGCAGACGGTCGTTCGATGACGTGCGGGAGGAGGGGACCGTCACGGTCCCCGCCTCCCGCAGGTCACGCCTGCTCCCGTCCCGCCAGCCGGGTGAAGTTGTCCTCGCCGCGCCCGGACTCGACGACGGCACGCAGGCGCTCCTCGACCATGCCGGCGACCGGCAGGTCCGGCGCCAGCCCGAGGACGTTGCGGATGTCCTTGCGGGCCAGCCGCGCGCTGAACTGGCGTGGGTGGCGGTCGGCCAGCATCTGCTCGCCGAACCGCTCCAGCATCCGACTCGATCCCGACGACGCCTTGAGCGCGTCCAGCACGGTGGCCGGTTCGAGGCCGAGCCGGCCGGCCAGTTCGAACCCCTCGCCCAGGACCAGTACGTTGCCCAGGTGAATGACCTGGTTGACCAGCTTCATCGCCTGTCCCCGGCCGAGGCCGCCGGTCCAGAACACGTGGCCGCAGACGGTTTCGATGAACTCGCGGACCTCCGCCGGGAGGGCGTCCGGGGACGCTCCCGGATACCCCGTGAGCCGTCCGTCGGCGGCCAGTTGCACACTCCCGGAGACCGGGCAGTCGACGTATCCGATGCCGCGCGTGGCGAGTTCCCCGGCGGCCTCGGTGGCCGAGAGCGGGTCGTGGGAGGAGAAGTCCACCACGAAGGCGGCCTCCTCGATGTCCCGGACGACATCCATGACGTCGTCGCCGGTGGGCAGGCACAGCCCGACGAGTGGGGCGTCACCGCGGTGCGCCCCGGCGGACAGGCCGCCCGCGCGGACGAACTCGGCGACCCGGCCGCGCTCGTTGCCCGCGCGCACCGAGTGACCGGCGGACACGAGGTGGGAGGCCATCGGCAGGCCGAAGACGCCGAGGCCGTACCAGTCGACGCTGCTCATCGGCGGCCCAGCTCACCGCCGCAGTCCTCGACCGCGGGGAACCCGTCGGAGAGGAAGACCGTCTGGGCCATCATGCGCAGTCCGGACATCTTCTCGCGGAACGCCTCGATGGTCTCCTCCGGGTGGATCGTGTCGATGACGGCGTTGTCGCCGAAGGAGTTGAACTGGTGGGCGGTACCGCGCGGGATCTGGAGGTCCACGATCGAGGACTCCGGCACCCAGAAGCTGTACCGTTCGCGGGTGCTGTCCGGCATCAGGTCGCGCTCCACCCGGAGCTTGAACGGGGTGACGCCGTCCACGTAGGTGTAGCGGAAGGGCGAGAGCGCGGAGACGTGGATGGTGGTGTCCTGGCCGGTGATCAGCCGCACCATCCGGGCGCCGGTGTGGTAGTGCATCCGCGAACACGCGGCCCGCTCACCGACGTTGAACAGATCCATGATGTACCGGCTCGCCGTGTACCCGTCCGTCGGCTTGGCCAGCATGTACACATGGCCCTCTTCGAAGTACTGGGCGCGTACGACGCCGTCGTCGTCCGGGGTGAGAGCGGTTTCGGCGACGTGCCCGTCGCGGACCACCTTCGCCATCGCGTGCACCAGCGCGTTGGCAGCGACGGCGGGCAGCGAGGCGACCGGAGTCACGATGCAGGCGCCCGCGTCCTGGAACTCGTCGAGGTCGTGGACCTCGTTCTCGTCGTCCGGGTTGGCCTTGAGGGGGTTGGCGGTCACGAGTTCTCCGTTTCCTGCCTGGCGGCGAGAGAGAAGGGGAAGGTGGCGCCCTCGGCCACCTCGCCGGCGAGTTGCCGGCGGATGAGCTTTCCGGTGCTGGACCGGGGGATGCGGTCGGTGAACACGATGCGGCGCGGGAGGGCGTTGGCGGACACGACGGTTTTCAGGTGCCGGTAGATGCCGTCCTCGCTGCTGTTCGGTGACACCACCACGGCGGTGACGGTCTCGCCCTCCACGGTGTCGGGGACGGCGACGCAGGCCGCGTCCCGCACGCCGCCGATCTGGAGCAGCGCGCGCTCCAGCTCCTCCAGGGAGACGGCCTCGCCCCGCACCTTCGCCATGTTCTTGCAGCGGCCGGTGATGACCACGAAGGGGTCGGGGCTCTCCGGTGACTCGACCTGGTAGCCCAGGTCTCCGGAGCGGAACCAGCCGCCGCTGAACGCCTCCCGAGTGGCGTCGGGGTTGCCCGCGTACCGGGACATGACGTTGTGCCCGCGCATCCGGATCTCGCCGGTCTCGCCGGTCCGGGCGCGTTCGCCGGACTCGGTGAACACGGCGACCTCGTTGCCGTACATCGTGGTGCCGATGGAGGGGATGTCGGTGTCGAGCATGAGCCGCCGGTACTCGCCATCGGAGAGGTCCACCGGCACCGTGGCGGAGAAGTTGGTGGTCTCGGTGAGTCCGTAGCCCTGCACCACCCGGGTGCCGAACGTGCGCCGCACCTCGGCGCAGGTGCGTGCGGACAGCGGCGCGGCGGCGGTGAGGAAGTACTCGAAGCCGGCGGGGAGGCGGGGCTCGCGCCAGGTCTGCAGGAGCGAGTCGAGCACGCTGGGCACCGCACTGGCGAAGCGCGGGCGGTACCGCTCGACCTGGCCCGGGTACTTGAACGGGCTGAACGCGCGGGCCAGCACGGTGTGGGAGCCGGAGAACAGCGGGGAGAGCAGCGTGGTGTGCACCCCGTTCGCGTGGTGGATCGGCAGGAAGCCCAGGATGCGCTCGCCGGGGCGCACCCGGTGGTGGCGCACGAACGCCTCGGCGTTGGCGGCGGCGTTACGGTGGGTCTGCGCCACGATCTTGGAGGCCGCCGTGGAGCCTGACGTGCCGAAGAACAGGGCGTCGGTGTCGGGCAGCACCCCGGGCAGGGCCCCGTGCCCGTGGGCGTCATCCGCCAGCCGGGCCGGGTCGGGCACGGTGACGGCGCCGGGCGGCAGGTCCCGTTCCTCGGCCACCGCGGGCGGGCACAACACGACCGTGGCGGACTGGCTGTCGCTCTGCTCCCGTGCGCGTCCGGCGGGGTCGCCGGGGTTGAGCAGCAGGCAGCCGGCGCCGGCCCGCAGGATACCGAGGAGGGCGGCGACGGAGACGGGTTCGTTGACCGGCATGAGCGCCACCACGTCGCCGGGTGCCACGGCGTGCTCGTGCCGGAGCCAGCGGGCCAGGCGGGCGCTCCAGGTGTCGATCAGCCCGAAGGTGAGCGTGGTCTCGGTGCCGTCCGTGGCGACGGCGGTGAGGTAGGGGGCATGGGGCGTCTCACGGGCGCGTGCCGCGAGCGCCGCCAGTACCGTGGGGTGGCGAGCGATGTCCTGGCCCGGCGGTATGCCGAGGTAGGTGTGGACGGCTTCGTGGACGTTCGTCGTGTCGGTCATGCGTCGCCCTCGGTGAGGCCGTGGACGGCGGCGGCGACCGAGCGCACGGAGGCGAAGGTGTCGGCCGTGATCAGCGCGGCGGGGAAACGCACGCCGAGGGTGCGCTCGATGTCGACGATCAGGCCGACGATGCCCAGCGAGTCCACACCGCGGTCGTGCAGTCCGGTGTCGGGGTCCCCCGCCGCCCCGTCGGCCCCCGCCCTGACGCGCCGCGTGACCAGTTCCTCGATTACGTCTGTCAGATCCTGCTGCATGATAATGCCTGGTTTTCTCTCGGTCGAGTGACGGCGAATAAGACCGGGCTCAGCGGTCCAAGCGGTCCAGAATTTAGATAGGTCTGCCGGGAAAGACAACAGAGGCCCGGCGTTCACGGGCACGGCGACACCGGTCAAACACTGTTTCGGGCATTTTCCTCTAGTGACGCCCGGGCTGTTCGACCTACGATCCTCCGCAGTTGAACAGCCCTGCGGTATCGCCGCTTCCCGACAAGAGGACAAATGTCGTCACCATCACCACTGAGGCTTTACAATTCCATGGGCCGCGCGCTTGAGAAATTCGACCCGAAGGGGGAAGAGACCAGCATTTTCAGTTGCGGCCCGCTGGTCTTCTCGCATCCCCACCTCGGCATGCTGAGAGGCGCGCTCGGCTTCGACGTGCTGCGGCGTACCCTGCGCTGGAAAGGCTTCCCGAGCCGGCATGTCTTCATGATCACCGACGTGGACAAGGGACGGGCGGACTTCAGGCCCACGGTCCCCGACGAGCTGGCCTCGGCGTCCACCCCGCCCTCCCTGGGCGACATCGGCTCCTTCTACACCCAGGTCTTCCAGGACGACCTGGCGACGCTGAACTTCCTGCCGGCTGACCACTACGCGCGCTCCTCGCAGTACATACCCGACATGATCGACTACGCCCGGGTGCTGGCGGCGAAGGGGTACGCCTACCCGACGGAAACGGGCCTGTATTTCGACACCGCGCGCGCCGCGGGGTACGGAGTGCTGGGAAATCTGAACGTGTCCGCGCAGCGCGAGGGCATAAGCTCTGAACGGCCGGCCGGACTGCGCAACTCCACCGACTTCGCGCTCTGGCGGATCGCGGACCCCGCCCACTCCCGTATGGGCTGGGACTCACCGTGGGGCTGGGGTCTTCCCGGCGCGCACCTGGGCTGCTCCGCGATCAGCGCCACGCTGCTCGGGGACCACGTCGACATCCACACCGGCGGTAAACACCACCGCCAGCTCCACCACGTCAACGAGATCGCGCAGAGCGAGTCCTACCTGGGCGACGGCGAACCGTGGGTGGGTTACTGGCTCCACCACGACATGCTCACGTTCGGGGCGCTGCCCATGGTCCGCGGAAGCGCCCCGACACTCGGGGACATCACCGGCTCGGGCGTGCACCCGATGGCCTGCCGGCTGTTCCTGCTCGGCGGCCACTACCGCAGTCCGCAGGCGGTGACGGCCGACGCGTTCCAGGCGGCGCAGACCACACTGCGCCGCCTCGTCGCGCGTCTGGACCCCGACGACCTGCCGCCCCACGGCGTCGACACCTATGAGGAGGCGCTGGCCCGGATTCCCGCCGCTGACACCGCCGCGGTGCGGCTGCTCGACCGGTTCGACGCCGCCGTCTGTGACGACCTCAACTCCCCCAAGGCACTGGCCGCGCTGCACGAGGCTGTGCGCTCCGCCGACGTGACCCCGCAGGGGCGCCGGGTGCTGCTCGCCGCCGCCGACTCCGTCCTGGGGCTGCGGCTGCGGTCCCTCTCCCCGGCCGACCTGACTCCTCCGAAGCCCATGGTCCCGGCGGTAGCGCACGCCTGACGGCACCCGCACGCACCACCCGTTCCGCCGCTTCCCACACCCAAGGAGACATCCCATGGACATGACCCGAGCACTGGAAGACCTCGGAGTCACCCGCACCCCGCTGGACGCGTCGACGAGCCGGCAGCTGGACGAGGACGGCTTCGCCTTCCTGCCCGGCGTGCTGACGCCGGAACTGACCGGACGACTGCGCGACCGGCTGGACGCCCTGCTGGCGGCCGAAGGGGATCGCGCCGGCACCGAGGTCGGCCAGGAGGCGGGTACCGCCCGGATGTCCGACCTGGTCAACAAGGGCGAGGTGTTCGACGTCTGCTTCACCCACCCGCTGGTCCTGGCGGCCGTCCACCGGGTGATCGACGAGTTCAAGCTGTCCTCGCTCAGCAGCCGGGCGGCCCTGCCGGGCCAGGGCCATCAGGCGCTGCACGCCGACTGGCCGGGCGCCGATCTGCCGCCCGGCGACTACCAGGTCTGCAACACGATGTGGCTGCTGGACGACTTCACCGAGGAGAACGGTGCCACCCGGCTGGTACCGGGCTCACACCGCTGGGGCAAATCCCCCGCGGAGGGCATGGCCGACCCCACCGCGCCGCACCCCGACGAACAGCTCGTCATCGCCCCGGCGGGGTCGCTGCTCGTCTTCAACGGCCATCTGTGGCACGGCGGCACGCTGAACCGCTCGAACCGGCCGCGGCGCGCCATGCACGCCTACTTCACCCGCCGCACCAACCCCCAGCAGCTGGACCAGGCCGCGTTCGCCCGCCCGGAGACCCTGGCCCGGCTCAGCCTCGCGGCCCGGTTCGTGCTGGACATCTGAGGAGCTGCGTACCGCATGCGCATTCACCACCGCACCGTGGGCACGACGGCCGGCCACGCCCGCCAGGGGCCGCGCCAGGTCCACGCCTACAAACTGGACAACGGCAGCGGTCTGAGCGTGGAGGTGTGGACGTACGGCGCCACCCTCGTGTCCGTCCTCGTGCCCGACCGCGACGGCCGACGGAGCAATGTCGTACTGCGCCAGCCGGCGCTCGCCGACTACGAGGCCCGCAAGGGCAGCCCCTACCTCGGGTCGACGCTGGGCCGCTTCTCGCGCAGCGTCGACCGGGGCCGTTTCTTCCTCGACGGCGTGCCGCACCGGCTCGACCTCAACGACCGCGGCCACCACATGCACGGCGGCGCCTTCGGCTTCGACCGGCTGGTCTGGGACGCCGAGGCGGCGCACGACACCGGCTCGGTCGCCGTCCGGCTCCGCCTGCGCAGCCCGGACGGCGACCAGGGGTACCCGGGCGAACTGTCCGCCGAGACCACCTACCGGCTGTCCTCCGAGGGCGAGCTGAGCTTCGAGCACCGGGCCACCACGACGGCGCCCACCATCGTGGACCTCACCAACCACGCCTACTGGAACCTCGCCGGACGCGACCGCGTCGACGGCCACCGCCTCGCCCTGAACGCCGAGGGGATCATCCGGTACGGCGAGCGCATGGTGCCCGTCGCCGGCCCGCCGGACCCCGTCCGGGGGACCCCGTTCGACTTCACCCGCGCCAGGACCATCGGCGCGCTGCCCATCGACCGGTTCTTCGTGCTGGCCGACGCCACCTGGGCGGCCGAGCTGAGCGACCCGTCGAGCGGCCGGCACATGCGGGTGACCACCGACGCGCCGGGCCTGGGCATCTACACCGCCGACCGGCACGGCCAGTTCCGGGAGGGCGTCTGCATCCAGGCCAGCGCCCTGCCCGACGCCCCCAACCGGCCCGACTTCCCGCCGGTCAGGCTCGACCCGGGCGAGACCTATCTCAGCCGCACCACACACCGGTTCGGCATCGCCTGACCGGCCCGGACACCCCCATGGACAACAGACGAAGGTGACCCATGAAAGTTGGACTGCACATCCGGGACTACTCCTTTCCCGGCGGACCGGCGGCCACCGCACCGACCCTGGCCCGCATCGCCCGCCAGGCGGATCGGGCCGGATTCGCGTACATAGCGGTACCGGACCACTTCTTCCAGGTCAGCTCGGTGGGCCCGACGGAGCTCGACATGCTGGAGGCGTACAGCACGCTCGCCTTCCTGGCTGCGCACACCGAACACGCCCGTCTCCTGGCGCTGGTGACGGCCGTGACCTTCCGGGACCCCGGGGTGCTGGCGAAGACCGTGAGCACTCTGGACGTGCTCTCCGGCGGCCGGGCGATGCTCGGCGTGGGAGCCGGCTGGAACAAGGAGGAGGCGGCAGGGCTCGGCCTGCGCTTCCCTGAACTGCGCGCCCGGTTCGAGCAGTTGGAGGACCTGCTGCGGCTGTGCGCGCAGATGTGGGACGACGACGAGACCCCGTTCCTGGGCAGCCATGTGCGCGCCGAGCGACCGCTCAACCGGCCGCGCACCCTCAGCCGCCCGCACCCGCCGGTCCTCGTCGGCGGCGAGGGGGAACGCAGGACGCTGCGTCTGGTCGCCAAGTACGCGCAGGCGTCCAACTTCTTCTGGACGCCGCGCCTGCCGGGCAAGCTCACGGCGCTGCGGGAGCACTGCGAGCGCGAGGGCCGCGACTACGACGAGATCGAGAAGACCGTCTACTACGAGTTCGACCCGGGACCGCGCGGCGAACGGGTCGGCGTGATCCTCGACGACCTCGCCCGGATGGCCGACGCGGGCCTGTCCACCGTCTTCGGTCCGGTGCCCGACGCGCACACCGGGACGCCCCTCGACCTCATGGCCGAACACATCATCCCCGCCGCCGCGAAACTCTGAAACGGAGAAACCTCATGACCATCCACGCGGACACCGTGCGCTTCGGTGTCCACTCGGGCCAGCTGCACGGTAGTTGGGAGGCGTCGCTCGAACTGTGGCAGGCGGCCGAGGAACTGGGCTACGACTGGATCTCGCTCTTCGACTTCCTGCGCCCGCACGCCTACGCCCCCGACTGGCCCTGCTTCGAGGGTCCCACGCTGCTCGCGGGGCTCGCCGCCCGCACCAACCGCATCCGGTGCGCGATGCTGGTGTCCCCGATCACCTGGCGGCATCCCGCGATCATGGCGAACATCGCTTCGACCATCGACCACATCAGTGGCGGCCGGCTGGAGTTCGGCGTCGGCGCGGGCGGTACCGACCGGGGGTACCGGCAGTACGGCATCCCGTTCCCCGAGGGCCGGGTGCGCCTGAACATGCTGGAGGAGGCCTGCACGGTGCTGCGCAGCCTGTGGGACGAGGACAGCACCACGTTCCACGGCACGCACTACCGGCTCGACGACGCGCGGCTGGCGCCCAAGCCGCTGCAGGCGCACCTACCGCTGGTGGTCGGCGGGGATGGGGTGCGCCGCACGGCACGGATCGCGGCCCGCCACGCGGACACCTGGAACGCGCTGCCGGTCAGCCCCGAGGTGTACCGGGGCAAGCTGGACGCCTTCCTCAAGCACTGCGGCGAGGTGGGCCGGGACCCGGGCGTGGTCCGCAAGTCGATAACGTTCCGCGCAGTGGTCGGCGACTCGCCGGCGGAATTGCGGCACCGGTCGCCGGCTCAGATGGCCGGCACGCCCGACGACCTCCGCCGGCAGTATTTGAGCTTCGGGTCCCCCGACGACTGCTTCGACACGCTCAAGGTGTACGCCGACATGGGGGTGCGGGACTTCCTGCTCGCGGTCAAGGCGCCGGTCGACTGGAAGACGGTGACCCTGGTGGCCGAGCAGGTGGCACCGCGCTTGCGCGCGTACGTGGCCGGCGGCTGAGCACGCCCCGGACGGTCGATGGCCGTGTGTGCCGGGGTGTCCCGGCACACACGGCCATCGCCGGTTCAGGCGACCTCGACCCGGTACCTGGCGACCAGGTCCTCGTTGACCGCCAGCAGTTCCTCCTCGGTGTCCGCCCCCACCACCACCAGCACGCACCAGCCGGAGGGGTGCGAGACCTCGACGGTGTCACCGACGGCGCGGTACACGACGGCGTGCACCACGTGCGGGTGGGCCAGCAGCTCGTCCCGGTCGGGCAGCGCCACGATCTTCCCCGACTCGGCCGGCGTGATGGACAGCCCGCCGACGTAACGGAACGCCGGCCGCGACCAGGGCAGGTCCTCGCGCTCGCCGTCCAGCAACTCGTGCAGGACGGCACGCCCCTCGTGCACGCCGCACTTGGCCTCGGTGACCTCGGGGACGTGCGCGCCGCCCATCCGGGAGGCGACGTCGGAGACGACCAGCCGACCCGTCGACCGCTCCCGGAACACCTCCAGGTGGGTGGCGCCCCGGGTCAGCCCGACGGCCTTGTTGAACTGGGAGCTCAGGTCGCGCAGCCTGCCGTACAGCTCTGCATGGTCGTCCTCGGCCAGCAGGACCGAACCGTCGTAGGTGCTGTCCAGCCACGCCTTGAGCCGCGGCGCGACATAGCGGCTGACGTGGAAGAACCACGGCTCGCCCGCCCGCCACACGGCGTCGACGTGGTACTCGTCCCCGTCGATGAACTCCTCGGCGATGACATGGGGTGCGCCGACGCCCGGCTCCACGGTGAAGTCGGCCAGCACGCGCTCCAGCCGGGCGAGGTCGTCCACCTTGACGGTCGAGATCGTGCCCCAGCCGCTCGCCGGCTTGAGGACCAGCGGGAGACCGACGGCTTCGGCGATGGCCCGCGCGTCGCGGTCCCGCGGGTCCTGCGGCACGGCGACCCACCGCGCGACCTCCAGGCCCGCCTCCACCGCCCGGGCCTTGGTCACGCGCTTGTCCCGGGTGGCGAGGGCGATGCCGGGAGCGTAGTGGTCGAGGCCGAGTAGGTGCGCGGCGTACGCGGCGGCGTACTGGGTGAACTCCGCGAGGCTCACCACCTTGTCGATCCTGACGCCCCGGGTGGTCAGGTCGGCCACCACGGCGCTCAGCTCCTCCAGCGAGTCGTAGGACGAGACCCGGTACACGCCGGCGAACCGCTCCAGCGTCTGCTCGCTCAGGGCGCGGCAGCCCGGGGAGCCGTCCAGGACGGCGTAGACCTCGTCGGCCTGTTCCAGGACCATCTGATGCAGATTGTGGCGGAGCATCAGCACGTTCATCGGTGGTCGTTCCTTCTTCTCGGGTCGGTCTCGGGTGGTCGGGGGCGGTAGTCGGCGAGCGCGCGCAGGGCGGGTTCGAGGTCGTGCCAGCGGCGGGACGTGCTCAGCCGGACGATGCCGCCGGACAGGCAGAACGTGAGGATGCCCGGGAAGACGGACACGCCGGTCTGCCGCAGCAGATCGCGGAAGGCGAGGTAGGAGTCGTCGTGCCCGGCGACGGACAGCGCGAGGTTGATCGAGGACGCGGCCGGCGTCACGGTGAAGTGGGGCAGGCCGAGCCGCGCGGTGACCGTGTCCCGCAGCGCGGTGAGCGTGGCCTCGCGGTCGAGCCGGTCGGCGCGGTAGTTGTCGTAGGCGGCCTGGAGCGGCGCCAGCCGGAAGCCGTAGGTCGGCTCGAACTCCGCGAGGTGCCCGGGGCCGATCCGGTCCACGCCGCCGATCAGCCACGCCTCCATCCGGGCCAGCGTCTCGACCAGCGTGTAGAAGAACGAGGGCGGACCCCCGAACGTCGTTGAGGCGTACTCGTAGTACTCGTCGATGAACGCCTCGTCCGCGACCAGCCAGCCGACCTTCAGGCCGGGCGCCGACCAGTTCTTGGACAGGCTGCTGAAGCGGACGACGTTGGCTGCGGCCCGGGCGGGTGAGAGCCGGTCGCGGGCGCCGAGCCATTCGTGGCACTCGTCGAGGAGGATCATGGTGGACGGGGACGCGGCACGGATGAGTTCGGCCAGTTCGGCCTCGGGAACGACGGCGCCGGTCGGGTTCGCCGCCGTCTGGAGCAGCACGAACGGGGTATCCGGGCGGAGCGCCGCGATCAGCGGGCGCAGCGAGGAGACACCGCCGTGGGCGGTGAGCGGCACGAGCTGGACCGCGCCGCGGCGGGCGGCGGACTCCACCAGCGGGGGGTAGTTGGGGATGGCGCACAGCGCGGGGCCTTGCGGTCCGGTGCGGGTGAGCCGGATCTGGTCGATGACGGAGCTGATGGCGAAGGTCGCGCCCATGGTGATGGCGACGTTGCGCTCGTCGTAGACGGGGCGTCCCAGCCGTGCCGACTCGTAGCCGGCCACCGCCTGTCTGGCGGCCTCGCGTCCGCGGGAGTCGGAGTAGCCGTACCAGTCGCGGTAGAGCGCGTAGGAGAGGGCGTCCTTGAGCACGTCCGGCAGGCCCCACGCCTCCTCGTCCACCGAGCCGCCGGAGAGGATGACGCGTGCGCTGCCCGCGAGCCGGCCGTAGAGGTCGTCGCGGAAGTAGGAGTTGAAGAGTTCCTTGACGAAGCGCACGGTGGCGCGTGAGCCCAGCACGTCCTGCGGGGTCACATCCCGCCGCAGCCTGGCGGACCGCCAGCGTTCCGCGTGCTCGGGCCGGTCGCTGTACCGGCCCAGTTCGGCCTCCACGCGGCCCAGGTAGAGGTCGCGGAGTTCGAGCGGATCGCCGGGGTTCTCGGCCCGGCGGTAGACCTCCATCAGCCGCTCGTCGGGAGCGGGGTCGAGGGGCGGCGCCGTCATGGCGGGTTCGGTGGGCGAGGTGAGCAGGACGAGAGGCGGCACCGATCCCGATCCGGCGTCGAACGGCCGGGTTCCGGTGAACAGTTCCGAGGAGCCGGTGGCCGCCCAGTCGGCGGTGCGCTTCACGACGCCGTCACCCGCAGCCGCTTCAGGTGCCGGCGGCTGCCCGGCTCGAACCGTGCGCCTGCGGTACGGCCGTGGAAGTGGCGGGTGTTGTCGATGACGACGAGGGTGCCGCGCTCCCACTCCACGCCCACCGCGTGCTCGGCCGCGTAGAGGGCGGTGAGCAGGGACCGCAGGGCGTCGTCGACCTCCGCCCCGGTCACCGAGTCGTCGGAGCACTCCCATTCCAGCGTGTCGGAACCGAAGTCGCGGAAGGAGAGCACCGGCCGGCCGTCGACGTGGCGCAGCACGTGCGGGACGCCGGGGGCGTTGCGATAGCGGGTGGCGGCCAGGATCTGCCGCACGCGCGGGGTGAGGGACTCGGCCACGGCCGCCATGGGCACGAGGACGGTCTGCGCGCCCTTGCCGGGGCCCGGCTCGCAGCACATCAGGATGATGTAGCGGGGCTGCCCGGAGACGGGACGGCCGCTGCCCTCGCTGTGCAGCGTGAGCGCGCCCGCTGCGAACGGCTGGCGCGCGGGGTCGGGCGTGGCGGGCTCGGCGCTCACCAGGTTGAGGATGACGTCGTCCGTGACGAAGTCGCTTACGGACGGATCGGTCTCGGGCGTCGGCCTACCGAACGCGGCACCCAGGGCGCGGAACGCGGCGTCGTCCAGCGGCTCGGTCAACTGGAGCCGGCCGACGCCGTCCCGCTCCAGTTGCCGGGTGAGCCGGTCGACGAGGGCGGCCCGGTTGGCCGGCACCGGTCCCGGTGAGGACAGGGCGGGCAGTCGGCCACCGGATTCCAGGAGCGCCGCGCGCAGGGGTACGTGCCCGTCCGAAGCACGCTGAAGGAATGTTCCGATCAGTTCCAGGGCGACGGCCTCGGAGAGCAGGTTGACGACGTTGGCACGGGCCGAGGCGCCGACGACGGTGACGGTCCAGCTCAGTGCCGCTGCGGCGGTGGCGTACAGGGCCGGGGGCAGGTGTCCGTCGAGGGCGCTCTGGACGAGCACGCGCAACGCCACCGCGAACGCGCCGGTGGCCAGGATGTCGGCGCAGGTCAGGGCCAGGTAGGTGGCGACGGAGCGGCGGTGCAGACTCCAGGACAGCAGGTAGAGGTGGCGTAGCGCGCGGGTGCGGTTCATCGGGCGGCCACCTCGTCGGGGGTCGTGGACGGCTGCGGGGCGTCGGTGGCGAACCGGTCGGCCTGCACCCGGAACATGCGGGCGTAGGCGCCGTCCAGTGCCATGAGCCGGTCGTGCGTCCCGGACTCGGCGATGCGGCCGTCGGACAGCACGGCGATCCTGTCGGCCTGCCGGACTGTGGCGAGCCGGTGCGACACCAGGAGCACGCTCGCGCCCCGCGCCGCCTCTCTGACCCACCCCAGCTGCTCGGCCTCGGCCCGCACGTCGAGGTGGGCGGTCGGTTCGTCCAGCACGAGCACCCGGGCGCCGTGGGCCACCGCGTACAGGGCACGGGCCAGGGCGACGCGCTGCCACTGTCCGCCGGACAGGTCGACGCCGCCGCTGTAGGCCCTGGCCAGCGGGGTGTCCCAGCCGAGCGGCATGCCGTCGACCAGTTCGGTGATGCCGGCCTGCCGCGCGACGGTGTCGAGAACAGCGGGGTCGGGTGTGCCGGGGGCGCCCAGGGCGACGTTGTCGCGGAAGGTCAGTTCGTAGCGTGTGGACTTCTGGAAGACGACGGCGACACGTCGCTGCCAGGCGGCGCCGTCGAGGCCGGCGAGGGGGACGCCGTCGGCGCTGACGGTGCCCGCGGTCGGCTCGTAGAGGTTGGTGAGGAGCTTGGTGAGGGTGGTCTTGCCGGCTCCGTTCACACCCACCAGGGCCAGCACCTCGCCGGGTTCGAGGACCAGGTCGAGGCCGCGCAGCACCGGTCGTTCGACGCCGGGGTAGCAAAAGTGCACGGAGTCGAAGCGGATGCGTGGTGGGGTGGGTGACGGTTCTGCTCTCGTCGTCGTTGCCGTGGTTGCCGTCGGTGGCTTCGGTTCCGGGGCCGCGAGGGCGGTGCGCAGCCGGTCGGTCGCCAACAGTGCGGGCACGCCGGCGAACTCGACGTCATAGGCTTCGGTGTCCCATCGGCTCACCGCCATCATCGCCCAGAACGCGCCCAGGTAGAGGGCGAGCCGGCCCGGTGAGATCGTGCCGTGCACCGCGGCCACGACGAGTCGGGCGAGTCCGGCGGCCGTGACGACGGCCAGCAGCACGAACTGTACGCGCAGCCGCCGCAGCAGCCGCTTGCGCACGTCCGCCAGCGCGGACACCCGGGTGGAGACCAGGGTGCGGTAGCGGTCGGTCACCCAGTCGCCGAGACCGAAGACGCGCACCTCCTTGGCCGCCCACGGCGCGGTGGCGACCTCGGACAGGTACTCCTCCTCCCGCATGCCGGGGGTCAGTCGGCGTACCACCCGGTGCTGCCGCATCCACTCCCGGCGGGTGGTGGACCGCACCAGGAGCGCCGCCGCGAGCAGCGCGACCGCGGTCGGCCAGGAGAACCAGGCGAGCACGGCGGCGGCCACGCACGCGCCGAAGGTCCGTGTGGTGATGCTCAACTGCCCGACGACGCCGGTGCCGAAGGTGTAGAAGACCCAGTGCGGCAGCCCCTTCATCACGGCCAGGGACAGGTCGTCCCGCACGGTCGGGTCCTCCAGGTGTCCGATGCCCCATGGCCGGGCGGCCAGCCGGCCCACCGCCAGCCGGTGTCCGGCGTTCACCCGTTGGGACACCACGACGCGCAGCGCCGAGTGGGCGAACTCCAGGGCCTGCGAGGCCAGCGCCAGTCCTCCGACGGCCAGGGTCAGGAGGGCCAGACCGAGTCCGTCGGCCGCGTCGGTGATCAGCCGGGACACCAGCGCGCCGGTCGCGAGGCCGGTCACCGTGGGCAGCAGGGCGAGTCCCAGGTCGACGGCCCACAGGGCGGCGGTGAGGGGAAGGCCCGCGTACCGAAGGGCACCGATGAGCCGCCACCTGGTCTGGAGGCGGTGCACTGTCTCCCGCACCGCCTCCGGGACGTGGTCTGCCATTCTCTCTCTATTCCTGTCGCGTACGCCGACTGCGTACGAAGGGTGCTCGGGCGTCCGGTGGGCGGCCGGTCGTCTCAGACGGGTGTCGGCAGTGCCTCGCCCTCGATCACCACGGACGCGGCGACGGCGTCCAGCCGGGCCAGGCACTCGGCTCGGCTGTCGCCGGTGACGACGGCGAAACCGGCCCGCGAGCGGAAGCCGGCCGGCGGGAGCCGCAGTTCCGATCCCGGAGGGACAGTCGGTCCGAGCAGCCGCAGGCCGACCAGCTCCGCCGTGTCGACGGTCGGCCGCAGCCGGCGGAACGTCATGTCGTGCGGCGGGTAGAGCATGGTGACGGCGGCCGTGACGGAGCGGTCGGGGGTGAGGTCGGGGACCTCGCCCAGGGCGACCTGGGCCGTGGCGGCCGACAGGTCGATGCCCGTGGCGAGGAGTCCCAGGTGGGGAATGAGGTCACCGCCAAGCCGGACGTTGATCTCGATGATCCGCGGCCCCTTGCCGGTCAGGCGGAACTCGGTGTGCGTGACGAGGTTGTCGAGCCTGGCCGCCTTGTGCGCCGCGACGACCAGGTCGAGCGCCTCGTCGAACTCCGGCCTCGGCGACGCCGGTACGACATGGCCGACCTCCTCGAAATAGGGCGCCGGACCGAGCCGCTTCTCCGCCACGAAGAGCGGCCGGGTCTTCCCCTGCCAGGTCAGGCTGTCCACACTGAACTCGGGTCCGTCGAGATACTCCTCGACCAGCAGACCGGCGGGGCCCGACGGGTCGCCGTACCGGTCCCGCAGGCCCGCGGCCGTGTTGTAGTGCTCCCGCAACTGCGCCGCGTCGTCGACGCGCACCACTCCCACACTGCCGCCCAGGTCCCGGGGTTTGAGCACGACGGGCCAGCCGATGTCGGCAGCCGCGGACAGCGCTTCCTCCTCGGTCTGGACAACGGCGAACCGGACCGGGCCGAGGCCCGCGTCCGTGAGCCGGGCGCGCAGCGCCGCCTTGTCCTTGCAGAGCCGCACCGCGGCCGGGTCGGTGTGCGGCAGGCCGTGCTCCCGCGCGACCTCGGCCACCGTCTCCACCAGCGCGTCGTCGTAGGTCACGAGCCCGTCGGGGCGCTCCTCGGCGACGATGCGCGACACCGCTGCCCGGTCGTGCGGGTCGGCGTGCCGGTGGCCGCCGAGGTAGGGCTTCTGCCAGGTCAGCTCACGGGTGTCGACCAGGATCAGGTCCGCGACGGCACTCATCGCGGCGAAGTGGTATTCGCGGAACGGCCGCCCGGAGGAGGCCAGGATCATCAGGCGCTTCTTGTTCATCTCACACTTTCACTGTCGATCGACTGCGGGCGCACCACAGTCGAACGCGGGTGGGCCGCGGGAGGCGGTCAGGCGAGGTCGTACTGGAAGCGGACCCGGCGCATCCAGCCGTCGGTCTCGACCTCGCCGTAGCGCCGGAAGCCGTAGCTCTCCAGGACCTGTACGACGGCCCCGAGGTCCGGGTTGGTCTCCGCCCGGAGCGCGTCGGCGCCCATGCCCGCCGCCTCCTCCATCGCCTTCCGCATGCACATCAGGCCGAGCATGCGGCCGCCGGTGACGAACTCGGGCCGCACGGCCAGCCGTTGCAGATAGACCGGCCGCCGCGCGGGCGGGAACACGCCGGGTTCGGCGGTGAACGTGGGCTTCCAGGTGAGGGTGAACATCGCGGCCGGTTCCCCGTCGACCCGCAGCATCCGCACGACACCGGCTTCGACGAGCCCCCGGCTGCTGTCCATGTTCCGCCGCGGGACCGGCAGTCCGTGCCGCTCGGCGGCGTACGCGTCCGACGCGCCGAGCAGTGCGTGGACCTCTTCGGCGGATGCGGCGATCTCCCATTGTTCAAGCATCGATGGTGAGCGTGTCATGGGAAGCGAAAGTATGCGGGGCTGCATTTCGCTGTCAACGGACGTCATGTTTCCCCCACCGTAGGCTGATTGAGGGTTAGAGTGCGCCAGAACATCAGCGTTCCTTGAGCTGTTCGGCGAATCGCTGCCAGGCCCGTGCATTCATCATCGCCAACTGCATGACCGTTTCCACCTGATAGTCTGGAATACAGGAAACGGCGTGTTCCCCGGCTTCTCCGTGGGGGCGGGCGCTCAGCCAGTGCAGCAAGGTACGGCCGGCCTCGTTCAGCCGCAGAGAGGGGTCCTTGCGCAGTTTCCGCAGCGCGGCTTCGCTGTCGGGGCCGACAGCAGGGGTGGGTGCGGGCGCAGGGTTCGGCGCGGGCGATGTCCGCGAGGCCGGGCGGGGTGCCCCGGCCCGGCTTTCCTCCGTCTCGGTCCGGCCTTCCTCCGCCTCGATCCGCTTGCGCACCTTCAAGACGGTGGACGGGGCCACGCCCGCGGCTCTGGCGATCTCACGCAGCGAGGCGTCCGGCCGCTGCCGGAGCAGCTCGCCGATGAGCCGGCGCCCGAACGACGCGTTGATCGGGCGGACCCGCCCGTCGCGCCCGATACGGACCGACGGCTGCGCCACCAAGTCCGACACGCGCCTGCGCACGGCGCTCACCGACCTCGCCGACAGCCCGGTCGCCGAGCTGATCACCCGGTCCGACCACTGCGGATGACTGGTGATGATGCGCTCCGCCGCCTTCGTGCGGTCGCCCAGCGACAGTGGCAGCCCGTGCGCGATGTTCGCCTGCACCGCCAGCACGAACGCGTTGGCCGTGTCCCCCTCGAAGAACTGGGCCGCGATCTCGCTGTCACCGCGGGCCCGCGCCGCGCTCACCCGGTGCATTCCGTCGATCACACGCATCGTCGACCGCTGGACGATGATGGGCGGGAATCCGGTGTTCGACTGGGACAGGATCTTGATGTGGTCCACCGACTCGCCTTCGAGCCGTGGTGAATCCGCCGGTTCGAGCCACGAGAGGGGTATGACCTGTACGGAGGACAGACGCATGGCGAAATTGCCGACGAATTCTTCCTCGCGCTCCGGAGCCATTCCCGCGAACATGACGGCGTCCTTCTTCAACACTGTGCTCCTTCCGGCGGAGCCGCGTCACGGCCGCGGTCCTGATCTGCCGGACCGGAGGGGATCGGTGACGTGAACGCGGCGTCCCACATGACGTATTGGGTACACGTGAGCCGATCGGAGCCGTCGAATCCGGCTGCGCCGCTCCCCGCCTACCCGGAAGGAAAGCTAGCCACGGGGGCCATCACACGGCTTTATGGCCGCTATCACGCACGGATAGCCCGGTATGGATGGGGTATCGACCGGGCGCGGCCCACTATTGCGGGACCGGTCCGGCGGTGTCCACGGTGGCGACGGCCCCAGTGGGCCCGCTGTTCGAGTGCGTCCGGGGTGCGGTCGAACGGATGCCGCCAACGCGCCACGGGTGCTTGGATCCGGCCGACGAACGGAGGGGACGATGCCGGAACTGGACCGGTCCATGGCCCGCGTGCTCGCCCTGCTGCGAGGCGGCGGGGACATTCGGGACGTGTTGGCCGTGACCACGGAGCGCCGCGGTCTGGATCTCTCGGACCTGGCGCCCGAGGCACAGGCGGCGCTGCTGGCCGAGCGCACGGCAGCGCTGGAACCCTCCCCCGCTGCACTGGCCGCGCGGATCACCGACGCCGCGGCCACCGGCAGGCCGCTCGTCGCCAAGTTCACGGTGGAACCGTTCGGCAGGGACTTCCACCTCGGCAACACGGTGCCGCTGCTGGTGCTGGACCGGCTGCGCCGCATGGGGCACCAGGTGGTCTTCGTCCTCGGGACGGTGACGGCGAAGGTCGGTGACGCGTCCGGAGGAGTGACGCACGCTTCACGGGCCACCGACGACGAACTCCTCGGGAACTTCGCCGCCTACCGCGCGCAGGTGGCTCCGTTCGTCGACTTCGACGCCGTGCGGGTGCGCCACAACGCGGACTGGCTCGCCCACGTGCCGCTGCCACGCCTGCTGGCCCTGACGTCCCAGGTTCCGACATCGCTGTGGCGTGACGCGGCACCGACGACCGTCGCGCAGCTGCTGTACGCGGTGGCCAAGACGATCGACTCGATGGAGATCGGGGCCGATGTCGAGGTCGGCGGCACCTACCTGACCGACGCCATGGCCGTGTGCCGGCACGTGATGGCGGCCGAGGGAACCGAGCCCGAGATCACGCTGGCCACACCCCTGATCCACGGCATCGACGGCGAGACACTGATGAGTGCGTCCCGAGGCAACCACGTGCCGCTGTCGGCCCCGCCGCACGAGGTCTTCGCCCTCCTCTCCGCTCTCCCTCACCGTCTCGTCCCGTCCTATCTGCGGGCGCTGACGGAGTGGCGGGACGCCGAGATCGACGTGGCCGCTCACCGGCTGACTCCGGTGGCACTGCGCGCCCTGGCCGCCGCCGACATCACCGCGGCACTGCACGGACCCGAGGCGGCGCTGCACGCCTGGGAGGCGCATCGCGACGCGACGGAGGACAACATCAGTGCCTTCTGCTAGCGTCTCGAACATGCGGCTGTATCTGTCGTCCGTCGGTCTCGGACCGCGTCGGACCGAGTTGACACGCCTGGCCCAGGGCGGCAAGCGCGCCGGAGTCATCCTCAACGCCTACGACTTCCGCACTCCCGAACGGCGCGCCGCGTCGCTCGAGTTCGAGATGCGGGAGCTGGCGGATCTCGGACTCGAACCCGAGGAGATCGACCTGCGCCAGTGGTTCGGCCGGCCCGACGGACTGCGGGAGACGCTCAGCGGCTTCGACGTGCTGTACGTCCGTGGCGGCAGCGTGTTCGTGCTGGGCCGCGCCCTCGCCGCGAGCGGCGCGGACCGGGTGCTGCCGGAACTGCTCGCCGAGGACGCGTTCGTGTACTCCGGCTACAGCGCCGGCATCTGTCTGCTGGGTCCCACCCTGCGGGGCATCGAGGGCCACGTCGATGACCCGGCGTTCGTTCCGGACGGATACCCCGACACTCCGACGCCGTGGGACGGGCTGGGTGTGCTGCCCTACGCCATCGCCCCGCACTACCGCTCCGACCACCCGGAGTCGGCGGAGATCGACCACACTGTCACGTACTTCATCGACCACCACATCCCCTTCGTCGCGCTGCGCGACGGTGAGGCGATCGTGGTGGACGACGCGGGGACACGCGTCGTCTCCTGAGCCTTGCCCCGGCAGCTGTCGCGAGTCCCGCGTCGGTCGTCCCCTGCCGCAGCATCGTCGGCCGAACTCGGCGTGAACCACGAGACGCTGCGGCAGCGGATCAAGACCGCGGAGCATTCCGAGCGACCCGAGGCGGTCGCGCAGTCCGCGAGGGACGCGGAGATCGCTGCCCAGGTGTATTGACCACCAACGTTGTTGACAGCGTGCCACGTGACGTTCTGGTGCTCCGCCTGGGAATTGGGTTCTCAGGAGTCGGCGAGTCGGCGCATGATTCGGGAAGCCCGTAGGAGCGTCAGTCGCTCCTCTTCGGAGAGTTGAGCAAGCTTCCCCTCCAGCCAGCCCTGGCGTACTGCCAGTGCTTCGCGAGCGACTTCGGTACCGGACGGGGTGAGACAGAAGAGGACGCGACGCCCGTCCTCCGGGTCCTTGTGCCGCGTCGCGTGTCCGCCGGAGACGAGCCGGTTGACGGTCTGACTCATGGAGCTTGGTGTCACGCGGGCGCGCCGGCTGAGTTCGGTCAGGCTCTGCGGGCCGCGGTTGTAGAGCGCGGTGAGCACGATGACGGCCGCCTCGGCCACCTCGCCGTCGCCGCGTTCGGAGCGGAAGCGGCTGTAGACCCTGGCCACCGCGACCCGCAGCTCAGCGCCGAGGGTCGGGGTGCCCTCGCCTGAGAGGTCTTCGGGGTTTGCGTTCCGCCGCCGACCGGCAGATAGGTGATGTCCCCGACGTACTTGGTGTTCACCTCGGTGGCGGTGAAGTCCCGGCCGATCAGGTCAGGGGCTTTCGCCGTGGCCGGGTCCGCGACGGTGGTGCGGTGCTTCCTGCGCAGCCGGAACCCGGCGATGCCGGCGGTCTTCATCAGCCGGGCGACCTTCTTGTGGTTCACAGACTCGCCGCCGGTCTCGCGGAGCTCGGCGGTGATCCTGGGGACGCCGTAGGTGCCGTCCGAGGCGGCGTGGACGGCGGCGATCCTGGTGGTCAACTTCTCGTCGGCCGCCTGCCGGGCGGCCCTGGTCAGCACGGTGGCCTGCCAGTAGTAGAAACTCGATCGGGCGATCCCGAGGACCTGGCACAACCGCTTCACGCCGTGCTCGGCGCGCAGGTCGGCGACACACTGGAAGCGGTTCACCAGCGCGTCGCCCCGGCGAAATACTTCGCCGCCTTCTGCAGGATGTCGCGCTCTTCTTCCAGCTCACGCACCCGCCTGCGCAGGGCGACGAGCTCGGCCTCCATCCCCTCGGCCGCCACCGGCGCGGCCGGGCGCGGCGCGGTGTGGCCGCCCGTGCGCCGGCCGTCGGCCGCACGTATCCAGTTCCGCAGTGTCTCGGTGTTCACGCCCAGGTCCGCGGCGACCGACTTGATCGTCGCCCCGGGCCGGGACCGGTACAACGCGACCGCGTCCGCCTTGAACTCGGCCGGGTAGTGCTTCATCGCCATCAGTAAGGACTCCAGTCCTCAGATCCTCAAGATCCAAGTGTCTCTGGTGTCCAAGATCCGGGGTCAGGCTCCCCGTCCTGCGAGCCCGCCAGCTGGACACGGACAAAGCAGAAACGGATCCTCCCAGCTCATCCACCTCAGCCTCGCCGAAACACGACGGCTGATCACCCGCCTCACCGACCGCCGACCCACACCCGTCGAACACATCCTGCACTGGTCCACCTGGCGCCGCCCGACGACAACACCAGGCCCGCACCAGCCACTACAAACGACGCGGACACAGCCCCTGACCTGGCCATCAGCCACAGCAAGCACCGTTGCAGTACTAAAAGCAGAGGTCTGCGCCGGCTATCCCCCGCACGTGTCAGATCAGTTCGAGCAACCGCAGGTCCGCCGCGTACTTTTCGATCAACTCCGCTTCCACATGCGGGATTTCTTCATCCGCGAGCCCTGCTTTCCGCACCGCCTCCGTGAACCGCACCGCCGGGATCGCCGAACCGTTCAACGGCTCGTCGGGTCGGCGGACGGTGTGCAGCAACGGCAGCAGCGAGTACTGCCGTCGTGCCTCCGGCAGGGCACGCAGGGCGGTCTCGAAGCGGGCGAACCACTCGTCGTAGTCGGCTATACGACTGACCGGGTGCCCGGCGGCGATGAGCCAGTCAACGAAGGTGTCCAGCGAGACACCGTCGTCGTGCGGGTTGACCACGTTGTACGTCCGGTAGCCGGTGATGCCGGCGCTGCCGAGCGCGTTGACGGCCTCGGCGACGAAGTCACCCGGCAGCCCGTCGTAGTGGGCCCGCGCCCTCTCGCCGTCGGCATCGGGGCGGTAGAACGACGCCGGTGCGATCCCCGTGACCAGGATGCTGAACAGCAGCCGCGTGAACATGTCGGGGACGTTCAACTGGCCCGCGTGCCGGCGGTGGGCCAGGATCATGTCGGAGCGCAGGACGGTGACGGGGAGTCCGTACTCCTCGTGCGCGCGGCGCAGCAGTACCTCGCCGGCCCATTTGCTGGTGGCGTAACCGGAGGCGTAGCCGTCGGTCAGCGCGCGGGCGGTGCTCACCTCGCGGATGTCGGCGCTCTCGTCGAGCCGGGCCGGATCGAGACCGCCTGCCACGCCGACCGTGGAGAGGTAGGTGAACGGCTTGACCTTGCCGGTCAGGGCCAGCCGGATCAGTTCGGCGGTGCCGACGACGTTCGGGCCGAAGAGCTGTTCGTAGGGCAGGACGTGGTTGACGAGCGCCGCGGGGTGGAAGACGGCGTCGACGTCCTCGGCGAGCCGATTCCAGGTGTCCTCGTCGAGCCCGAGCCGCCCCTCGCTGATGTCGCCGGCCAGCACTTCGAGATGACTGTCCGCCAATTCTCGATATGTGGAGAGAAGTTGCTGGTCGCCGCTGTCGAATGCCGCGTCCAGTCGACGGCGGGCGTCGGCGTCGTCGCGGCCGCGTACCACGCAGATCAGCCGGCCGCCGGTCGCCGACAGGCGCTCCAGCCAGTCCAGGCACATGAACCGGCCGAGGTAGCCGTTGGCGCCGGTCAGCAACACGGTGTGCGGGGCGGCGCCGGAAGCGGGGCGGGCGTTGCCCAGGGACGTGACGTCGAGGAACTTCTCCAGCGTCAGCTCGTCCGCGCGCGCCTCGGCGGCGTCCGCGCCGTGCACCGACGCGGACGATGGGCGCCCGGCGCCGGTGCGGGCCGCCTCGATATGGTCCGCGACCGCCTGGAGGTTGTTGCCGGCGCTGAGCAGCACCCCGACCGGCACCTCGACGGCGAAAATGTCCCGCAGCAGTTGTGAGAAGGACAACGCCGACAGCGAGTCGACGCCGAGATCGGTGAAGCGTGCGGTGGGGCGCAGCTCGGAGGCGGGGCAGCCGAGCTGCACGCTCGCCGCCGCGCGGATCGCCTCGAACACCGGCTGATCGGGGCCCGCCGCACGCAGCGCGCGCAGCGCCTCCTCCCGGCCGCTGGCCAACTCTTCGTACAGTGCCTCGAGTTGATCGCCGTAACGGTCCTTGAGGCTGGGGCGCAGGTTCTTGCGGATGTCCGAGAGCAGTCCGTTCGCCGTGCTGAACGGCTCGGTCTCGACGAGGAAGTCGCGCGGGATCTCGTACGGCTCCAACTCGGCCTGCCGGGCCGTCTCTTGGAGGGATGCGGCGAGCAGGGGCTTGAGCTCCTCCACGCCGCCGGCCTGCGCGAGGGCGTCCTCGGTGGGGACGATGACCGCGAGGAGATACGCGCGCTCGCTGTTGCCGTAGACGTAGATCTGCCGGATCAGGGGGCTGGTGACGAAGGTGGTCTCCAGTTGAGAGACGGTGACGAACTCGCCCTGGGACAGTTTGAGTACGTTGTTGCGGCGGTCGAGGTAGACCAACTGGTCCGGGCCGGTCTCGGCCATGATGTCGCCGGTGTGGTAGAAGCCGTCCGCGTCGAAGACCGAAGCTGTCGCGTCCGGCCGCTTGTAGTAGCCGGGGGTGATCATCTCTGTGCGGAGCAGGAGTTCGCCGCGCGGATGCGGCACGTCCGAGGTGGAGTAGCCGAGTTCGGGTACGTCGGCCAGTTTGTACTCGATGACCGGGGGCCGCATGACCCGCCCGTCCATCAGGATGGGGCCCGTCTCGGTCGTGCCGAAGCCGTCCCGCAGTGACAGCTCCAGGCAGGACTCCACGAACCGCTTCAGCTCTGCCGCGATCGGCGCGCTGCCGCAGATGACGTCACGCACCCGGCCACCGACGAACTCCTCCCGCAGCTCCGCCTTGACGGCCTTGTCGAGCGCGTCGGGGTCCGCGAACTCCCCGGCCCTGCGCGCCGATCGGCTCTGGTACTCCTGGAAGAGCATGTCGCAGATCCGCGGCACCAGCAGCAGCTGGGTCGGACGGGCCTCGCGCATGTCGTCGAACAGCGTCGACATGTCGCTGAGTCCTGTGAAGTACGTCGTGCCGCCCCGGACCAGCGTCATGTACAGCAACGCTCGCCCCGCGATGTGGCTCATCGGCAAGTAGCCCATGGTGACCGGCGACGCGTCGTCCTTCGACGCGAACCAGCCCGCCCACAGGCCCTGGAGCATGCTGTCCGTGTAGATCGCGCCCTTGGGCGCGCCCGTGCTACCGGAGGTGTAGATCAGCAGCCGCGCCGGGTTGTCCTCCGCAGCCTCGGACGTGACCGGCGTCGGCAGGGTCCGGCCGCGCGCGACGACGGTGCCCAGCGCCTCGACGGCCGTGACCCCGGCGTCCGCGAGCCGCCTTCGGGCGGCCTCGAACCGTTCCCGCTCCTCGTCGGCCTCCGGGTGGAAGTCGAACACGACAAGGCGTGGCCGCGACGGCATGGAGAGGGCCAACTCGACGGCATTGTCGATGGATTCGATACTGGTGGCGAGGACGCGCGGCTCGGACTCGGCGACGATCGGCTTCAACTTGCCGAGTGCGGAGCTGTTCTGGAGCGGCACCGAGACCGCGCCGGCTCGCAGACAGGCCAGGTCGAGCACCGTGTAGTCGACGCTGGTGAACCCGTAGATGGCGACGAAGTCTCCTTCGCCCACCGGATGTTCTGCGTCCGCCGTCCACTCGGCCGCGACCGCTCCGGCCCGCTCCCACAGCTCGGTGTAGCTGACGGTCGTGTAGTGCGGCAGTAGCCGCAGATCGGTCCGGCCGGTCGCCGGGTCGGTCACCGGCTCGCGGGCCCGCTCACCGAGGGCGGGGCGGTCGGCGTACCCCTCCATCACGGCGGTGACAGCCCGCAGCAGACCGATGCTGTGGTCGCGCACGGTCGCCAGGATTGCGGGAGAGGCGAGGAGCTGGGTCTCCTGAGCGGGGGAGGCCGAGTCGTTGGTTCGAGGTGTCGAGGACACCGACTTCACCGACTTTCCATCAACTGTGTTACATCAGGACGAGTTGGTGCTCAGTTCAGGCACACGCCGATGGCCCGGCCCGGCCCGGTGCGATGGCGCGGCGGGGCAGTGGTCCAGGGAAGGCGTGGCCGGCCCGGGGTGGCGCTCGGGCTACGGGTGGAGCGGTATGTGCGGTCTGCCGGGCCTGCCGGCCACCGTCTCCATGGGGGAAGCTGACACGTTCCTTCTGATCAGACGTCTCCGTGTACTCGACAACTATCTTAAGTTGCGTTACGTGACTGTCAAGTAAAGCAACGGCAAGCTACGCTGACCGGATGCGAGACATGGCCGAAAAAAGCCCTGAGAACAGCGAAGAGGGCGCAGGGAAGAGCAGGACGAAACCCCCCTCCGGGGGCGGGCCCGGCAGACCCAGGGACCCTTCGGTGGAGAAGGCGGTTCTGCGCGCGACCGTCGACCGGCTCGTCAGTGACGGCTATTCCCGTATGACGATCGGTGACATCGCCGCCGATGCCGGCGTCACCCGGCCGACGGTGTACCGGCGCTGGTCCAACAAGCACGACCTGGTCGTCGACGCCCTCGACTTCAACTTCCAGGAGGAGCGTGAACGGCACCCCATCGGCCCCCTGGAGGAACTCCCGCCTGTCGAGGCCCTGCGGCAGGCCCTGCGCCACGCCTCTCCCTTCGGCCCGACAGGCCGGGGCATGACCGTCATCGGGAACGTTCTCAGCGAGGCCGAGCGCACACCTGGCTTGATCGAGCTCATGCGGGAACACGCGCTGGAGCCTCGGCAGAAGCCGCTCATCGACACGTTGCGGCGACTGGCGACACAGGGGGTGTTACGCGAGGGGGTCGACGCGGAGCTGGTCGCCGACATGATGATCGGGAGTTACTACGCGTCGTACATGCGGCAGGGCCAGCGGGAGCCGGAGTTGGGGGACCGGGTCGTGGAGATGGTGTGGCGGCTCGTGGGGGTCGAGGGCTGAGCTTGACTCTGTCGGGGATCCTGGTCGCCGACCCGTGCACCGGGTCCGCTGAAGGTCCTACGCGAGAGCGACCCGGACTTCGTGCCGCTGAACGGCACACTTACCGAGTGCGACCAGGTCGGCAACGGACGCGCCGACTACTCCCATAAGCACCGACGGCACGGCGTGAACGTGCAGTTGGTCACCGATCCGGACGGCAGGCTGCTGTGGATCTCCCCCGCGTTGCCGGGCCGAACCCACGACCTGACCGGTGGCGGCCGCCATCGACCTGGTCGACCAGTGGGTGGCGTTCTTCGGGGTTTCCTCGAGCGTCTTGACGATGACCCGCTCGACGTCCGCGTCGGTGATTTCGCGCGGGACGCCCGGGCGGGGATCGTCACACAGGCCGTCCGGACCGCGTTCGAGGAAGCGGCGCCGCCAGGCTGTTCCCCGCCCCTTGGACGCCGTTTTACCCGAGCAGCAACAGGAGCGGCGTGACCGGGCCACGTGAGCTGCCCCGATTTTCGTGGAGTCCGCGATCGTGTGATCAAGCGGTCCAGTTTCGTCCAGTGCGCCTATTCGTACTCGTCGGGTGGCATGTAGCCGGGGGAGCGTGAACGGCTGGCCGCCCTCGGCGTCACGCCCCTGCCCCGCGGCAGAACACCCCCGCCAGGGCGCCCAGGAGCGGTACAGGCGGCTTCGAGCGCGGGTGCGCCGCTCTCGCCCAGTACACCGCCCGCACCGGCACCACGGGGCCCGTCAGCCGGACCCACACCGAAACCGTCACCATCGACGGCCAGGGGCACGCGGTGAAACTGGGTGTGTTCCTGGCGAACACCAAGGCCCGGCGCGCCAATCTCACCACCGACCAGCTCCAGCAGCTCGCCGCCCTCGGACTCAACCGGGCCAAAACCACACAGACACAGACGGGGACCGCGTAACCGTCAGCACAGCATCACGTGCGCCCGGGAGACGACTGCCTGGGCTTACCTCGGCAATATGCCCTGCACGCCCTCAGCGAGGTCAAGTCGGTGAAGTGACCTTGTACTTGCGGCCGTCGTCGCCCAGGGACCAGAGAACAACTGTGCGCCCTTCCGGGAGGTTCTTCCGGCAGTAGGCCCAATGGCCATTCGCGCCGGCCCTGGATATGCATTGCCCTCTACGAGCGCCTATGTCCCACCAGGCGGTTGAGGGGTTCCCATCGCGGTCCAGGTCCTGCACCCAGAAATCGTCAGTGGCCCTGTTGTAACAGACCTCGCCGTTGTTGCTGGACACACATTTGCTGTACGTCCAGTCGGGGTGCCCGCCTTCGAGCTTCTCGGCGACGTCCACCTCCAGCTCGGGAGCAGCCGACGCGAGTGGCGTGGTGACACCAACGATTGCCGCGCTGACTGCCAGCGGGGTGAGGATCCTGACCAGTCGCCTCTTCATTGTGCTCCCTCGTTGTGCCGGTCAGTATGGAAAAGGGCGGATTTCACGGTAGTCCAACTCCCTTTCAGGCCTTGACCTTCGATCAGCTCGGTCCTGAGGATGCCGTTCAGCGCCTCGGCCAGCATTAAGTCACCAGGATGGCCAAGAAGCCCTGGAGTGACATTGGCAAACAGTCCTCAGTTCCTTGGCAGCCAGTCTCCCGGCAAGTGAAGGGGCAAGGAGACGGTAGCCCCTGGGTGAGATCCCGTAGGCGGCACGGAACGCCCGGCTGAAGTCGGCGGCTGGTGGGAGACCCCAGCGACTCGACTGGGCCAAGACCACGCAGACGGAGGCGGCGTAGGCACCGGACAGTACGACGCCGACGCGTACGGCCAGGAGGTGGCCCGCATCAGCCACCACCAGCACGAGGCCGCGGCGGCGCGGTTCACCGTCTTCCAGGCCCTGGCCGCCGCCGGTATCGGACATGAGCAGGCCGACGACATCGTGTCGAAGCTGGAGGCCGGGGCGGTGGCCGGCGCCCACACCTGGATCTCCGAGAGCAGCGCCCCGCACGGGTCCGAGCAGCGCTTCGAGGACGGATGGTCCGCCGGGGTCGGCGACGTCGCCGGCCACCTGCTGCGCATCGCCGACGCCACTGCCACCGCTCAGCGTGGCCGCGCAACTGGGCGCGCGCGAACGGCTACGACGTGCCGATACGCGGACGCATTCCCGCCGAAGTCCGGCACGCCTGGGAGCTGGCGCACGAGAGCAGCTGATCACCACGGAGTGGCGACGGTCAGAACGCAGCGGCTGCATCGGACGTGACCGCTAGAAGGGTCATGAAGATCTTGGTGGGGGCTGTCCGGCCGGAGGCCAGGCAGCCCCACTGGGATCTGACAGGGCAACGGTGTGCCCGGCGGGGCAGGTCACGAGGGCGGTGGCGGCGTCGATGGCGAAGTCGTCCAGGGTAGAACCGCCGACGGCATCCGCGGACTCCGCAGCCGGGGCGGCCACTACGGCGACCCCTACGGCGGCAAGCCCAGCACTGGATGATCAACGACAAGGAGAAGAACAAGAACCGGGCCGCCGTGTGCCCGAAGAATCCGCCGGCCGACATGAAGCGCGCGGGCCGCGCCTCCTGCGACGAGTACCCCTTCGCCCCCAGGGCAGTTGAGTCACCGGCATGGGGGCTGGGTCTCGTCACATGCCCGTCGTCCGCCCGAAGGCCGGGGTCTGCGGCGTCCGGTACGTGCGGTCGCAAGGGGACGGGGAGCCCTCGCGGGATCCCTCCGCTTTCCGTAGAGGTACGACCACTGTGGCCACGTGAGCATCTGAAACAGCCTGTAACACCTCGTTAACTGACGTCGAGTTAGGTAGGTCGTACTCCCCCCTCACATCCCGGGAGAGAGCGTCGACGCTCATGGGATCGCTCCCATCGGGGGAGCTACTGGAAGGAGTCTTGTGGCTACGAGCACAAGAACCCAGCGACAGAGGCTGGCCATACCCCTGCTCGCCTTCGTCCTGGCCGGCGGTGGCACGGTCGCCACAGGGGGGACGGCAACGGCGGCACCCGCCGAGCCGGACGCCTCGGTGGCCAGCGGTGTCAGCTCTGGTTTGCGACCCGAGGGAGATCGGGTCGACCTGACCGGGGGCGCCGGCCGGTTCAGACCGCGCCAGACCGATAAGTCCGATGCGAAACCCAAGCAAATGCCCTCCGGTCGAACTCCGTACATTGTGGAACTTGCCGAGGAACCGGTGGCGACGTACACGGGCCGGCTCTCGGGGCTGGCCCGAACCCGCCCGGCACCGGGCGAGCAGTTGGAACCGCAGTCGGGGGCGGCGAAGTCGTACCGGAAGCACCTGGGTACCCAGCGGACGGCCGTGGCCGAGGCAGCCGGCGTCACGGTCAACGAGGTCTACACCACGGCCTTCAACGGTTTCTCCGCCAGGCTGACAGCAGCTCAGGTCGAGGAACTGAAGGCGGACAAGCGGGTCCGTTCGGTCACCAAGTCCCAGGTGGTCAGGACCAGCCAGGCGTCCCTTGGTGACACCACGCCGCAGCCGACGACGGGCACGGCAACGGGCACGGCCGGAACAGCCAAGACCGGTGCATCGGCCACCGGCGCCCAGGCAACCGGCTCGCCGACGACCAGCGCGCAGAAGTCCGACGCGCGGAAGCCGGGCAGAAGCACCGGCGCCGGGGTCGTGATCGGCGTCCTGGACACCGGGATCTGGCCGGAAAGCCCGTCGTTCGCCAAGCGGATACCGGCGACCCCGGCGGGCTGGCACGGCACCTGCCAGACCGGCTACACATTCGCTGCCCAGCACTGCAACGGCAAGATCGTCGGCGCCCGGTACTTCGCCGACACGCTCCTCGCGGTGTCGGGCGGCACGCTGCCCGAGGGGGAGGTGCTCTCCCCCCGGGACATGGTCGGGCACGGTACGCACACGGCGTCCACCGCGGCCGGCCTGCCCGTCGACAACGTCACCATCTCGGGGCGGAACTTCGGTTCGGTCTCCGGTGTGGCCCCGGACGCGCAGATCGCCGTCTACAAGGTCCTCTGGGGCGGCTTGGGATACGACGCCGACATCATCGCGGGCATCGACGCCGCGGTCGCCGACGGCGTGCAGGTGCTCAACTACTCGATCGGAACGCAGTTGGGGGACAGCGAGCCCAACACCCCGATCGGCAAGGCCTTCCTCAACGCCACGCTGGCCGGAGTCTTCGTCACGGCCGCGGCCGGCAACAGCGGCTTCAGCAGCGCGGTCAGCAACACCCAGCCGTGGGTCACCACAGTCGGCGCGGCGGTGACTCAGGTGAACGAGGGGACCGTCCGGCTCGGCGACGGCACCTCGATCACCGGGGCCTCGCTGGACGTGCTTCCCGGCGGCCGATCCCTGCCGCTGGTCTTCGGCGAGCAGGCCGGCACATTGGAGGAGGGCTCGGCGTACTGCGAGCCCGGCAGTCTGGACCCGGCGAAGGTGAAGGGCAAGGTGGTCGCCTGCGCCCTGGACAGCCCCTACGGCGCGGTGGAGGAGCTCAAGGCCAAGCGCGCGGCGGCAATGATCCTCTTCGACCCCAATGGCAACTTCCGGGTCAACAGCATCTACGACTTCCCGGTGCTCTATCTGAACACCAGGGACCAGGCCGGCGAGATCTTCAACTACCTGATGAGGCACCCGGCCGACGGCACCGCACAGCTCACGTCGAGCAGCCACGGCTCCGGTGCCCCAGGCGTGCCGACCATCGCGGACTACTCTGCGACGGGGCCGGACAAGATGCACCCAGGGCTCATGAAGCCCGACCTGGTCGCCCCCGGCAGCGACATCGTCGCGGCCGTCTCCCCGCCGGGAAACTTCGGCCGGCAGTACGACGCGTACTCGGGGACCTCGATGGCGACCCCGCACGTGGCCGGTCAGGCCGCGATCCTGCGGGCCGAGCATCCCGACTGGTCACCCGGCGCGGTTGCCTCGGCGTTGCACACCACAGCCGACCCCGTGGGCAACACCAGCCCGCTGGCTCAGGGCAGCGGGCTGCCGTCGCTGAAACGGGCCGCCGATCCGGGTCTGGTCATCGAGCCGGACGCCAAGAGCCTGACCGCGTTCAGCGAAGCGGCTCAGCCCGACGGCCGCGAGCTGAACCTGCCGTCGATCGGGCTGCGCGAGTACGACGGCACCAAGCCGGTGGTGCTGACCCGCAAGCTGACCAACGTGGGCAGCAAGCGGGAGACGTACCATGCCTCGACGAGCGGGCTACAGGGCATGCAGGTGAGCATCGCACCGGCAACGGTGACGGTGGCACCGGGCGAGACCGCCTCGGTCACCATCACCCTGCGGCGCGGCAGCGCACCGTGGGACCGCTACGTCACCGGCACGATCACCTGGCGCGGCACCGCTCACCAGGTACGGATCCCGGTCGCCGCGCGCCCGTGGGGCATCACGCCCCGGCAGTACGACGACAACTTGGAAGAGTTCGGCCGGCTCACCGACGGCACCTACGGCATGTTCGAGCCGGGGTTCACCGGCCCGGTCTCCGGCCGGTCGACCGGCTACGCCCCCATGCAGCGGGAGTCGTACTCGATGCGGACCGGGGTCAGCGGCGGGGTCTTCGACCGCAAGGCCCTCGGGGTGCAGGCGCACTCTTTCAAGGTGCCGGCGGGCAGCGCCGGAATCGTCGTGGACACCGTGACCGACGACCCGGACACCAACCTCGACCTGTGGCTGTACAAGGGCGACAAGCTGGTCTACCGGAGCGCCGCCGGCTGGAGCAGCTCCGAGCGGGCCTGGGTCTTCATGCCGGCAGCGGGCACGTACACGGCGTACGTCTTCGCACAGGACTCCGGTAGCCCGGTCGTCAAATACCGGCTCGGACACATCGTCCTCAGCCGTAACGGCCACTACAAGCCGGCGACGCTGGAACTGCCGACCGCGGTGGAGCGCGGCACGACACCGCCGTACAAACTGCGGCCGGGTGCTCCGCTGAAGCCTGACGTCGAGTACTGGGCGTACACCGAGTTCCGCACCAAGGGGCAAGTGGTCCCAGGTCAGTTGGTGTCCACGAACCAGTACTCCTGGGAGTGACGCGGTAGTCCCCCGAGGGCCCGTGGCTCCCGAGCGAGCCGGTGGGGCGGGGCCGAGCGGCTCCCACCCCACCGGCTCGCTCACGTCCCGGACTCCATGGAGCCGGCATCCCGCTCCTCGGTGCGACGGCACAGCGAGTCGTGCGCCGCTGGCCCCTCCAGCCAGCCGGGCGGTACGGGCGGCGATTCCGCCAGGGCGCACTTCTCCTGCCGCACAGCGGGACCTGGACCTTGCGGGGGCTTCTCCGGTGATCGAGTGGAGCCGCAACTGTCCGGGGGCCGTCGCCCCACAGGTGCTGGGACACCGGCCGGGACCCAGCCCTTCCGCCGTGACGGTACGCCCGGGCCGGAGCGGCGGGGAATCATGCCACCCCGCCCCAGCAGTGGTCCGGGCCCGGGCCGTGTTCGGATGCGGGTTCGGGTTCGCGGGAGTCGTGCTCGATCCGCCATCGCGTCTTCGCCCACCGCACAAGGTCGGCAATCGGTGTGGGTGCAGGCAGGTTGCCGCCCCCACATGGCGACGAGCGCGCCGTGCGCCTGGGCGACGGCCGGGCGGAGATCGCGCTGCCGACCGCCTCGAACCGCTCCAAGGCCGGCCAGGACCCGTCCACGCCGGCGGCCTGCCCGACGATGCCCAGGTTCACCAGTGGGTGCCGACTACTTCGGTGCGAGTGTCCCGCCGACGCTGCCGGGAGCCCTCACCGTGCCCTCACGGGGCCCGGGACCGGGTGTGAGTAGGTGAAGTACATGCCGGACTCCGCGGCCCCTTGGTCGTCCACCGCGACAATGCCCTGTCAGGCGCCGACCGCCGCGGCGTTCTCGTCGACGCGGGCTCGCACCCAGCCGAGGAACGCCCGGACCTGCGGACCGGGCAGGGACAGCGCGGCGGCGCGAGGACGTTCGAAGCTGCGGACCGCGGCCTCGATCAGCGGACGGAAGTCCTCCTCCGCGGCGGCGACTTGACCGGCAGCGTCGCGTTTGGCGAACCAGCGCCCGGTGCGGCAGTAGACCACGGAGCGGCACCCGTTGAGAACCCGGTTGTCGGCGAGATGCCCCTCACCGTCGCCGTGCTCGCGCACCGAGGCCCGGATCGCGGTGTACAGGTCCGTCGGCCGGGGCGCCGCGATCACCTCCGGTGCGGGCGGCCCGTACAGCGCGATCCCGTCCTGATGCGCCACGGAGCGGTCGATGACGTACCAGAACGACGGTGCCCCGGCCGTGTCGAAGGCGGTCCGGCCCGGCAGCTGAGCACCAGTGTTGAGGTCCAGCAGGTAGCCGGCCTCCCCGGACGGGACACGGGCGAAGTCCGCCGCGTAGACGACCAGTTCCAGCCCCGCCGCCGGGCACGGCAGCCGCCGGTGATCGAGAGCGTCGGCCAGTTCCCGCAGGGCCGCGGCCGGAGGCGGGCCCTCTACGACGACCGTGACGTCGATGTCACTGCGGCCATGCCGGTAGTCGCCGAGCGCGAGGGAACCGACCGCGACCACTCCGGTCAGCCGGGAACCGCACACCGCGCGCGTGCGGCGTACGAGCTCCGTCAGGTAGGGCCGCACCTCGGTGGGAACGGCACGAAACAGCTCGGTGTTGGCGCCCATACCGCCAGTATGGAGCACCGCCGAGATCAACTCGAAGTCACCGGTGTCGGCGCCGGAAGAAACGCGGGGGTTCCCCGACCGCGGCGGCAGGAACAGCGCGGCAAATCGCCGCGGTCAGCGGCAGCTCCCCCGGTAGGCGCAGACCTGGGGCCGTCGGCGAGGGCCAGTGCTCCACGGCGGCGGCCGCTCAGCGGTCCGGCTCCACAGTGATCCCCGACGTCCCTCATGCTGCCTGCCCGCCGGCTTGCGCCTGTCGGAGAACCCGCCCCGCCGTCCCGGCCGACAGGACCGCCGACGTAGGCGCCGCGTACCTGGAGGGCCGCTCCATCGCCGCCCTTGCGCGCGACCACGGCGTCAGCCGCGGCGCGATCCGCACGGCCGTCGCCGACCTCATGCCCGACCACACCGCCGCTCAGGAAGACGCCCCGGACCTGGAGTTGCTGGTCGTCCTCGACCTGCCCGGCAAGGTCGCCGGCTTCGTCCGCGCCGCCGAACTGTAGCCCGCTGAGCGGGCCGCACTCGACCAGGGGTGGTCGTGCGGCGCGGCCAGGGGTACGCCCTGCGTGCCACCGCGTCCCGGCCGTGCACCGCCGGCTCCTCGCCCTCTGCCGTCCGCTCGACGGCGGCCGGGACACCCCCGGCGATCCCGGCTCAGCGCAAGGGCCACATCAAACACGACAGCGTCAGGGCGCCTCCCGAAGTGCTGGACAACCGCTGCCGAAAGTCCTGGACAAAGCCAGGGGGAGGCACCCCGGTGCGCCCGGCGCCGCGGGCGGGGGTGCCCATCCCCTACCGGCCGCCCCAGTTCGTAGGAGGCGGCTTTCAGACGTGTGCCCAAGGCAGGCGCAGCGCCTCGATTTCGGAGTCGTCCAGCAATGCGCTGATGAGGGCTGGTGAACCGACAACCTTGGTGGCCCACAGGTCGTAGTCGGTGCAGAGGACCCAGGAGCGGTCATCGGCCCAGAGATTGGACGGGCTGAAGTCTGCTTCGGACAGGTCGTACAGCATCTCGGCGTCGCCGAGCCGGCCCGCACGCACGTGGAGGTTGTCGAGGTCAGTGGCTCCAAGCGTCAGCGGGTTGTAGTAGGCAAGGCAGCGGGTATCCGCGCCTGCGGGGCTGTACCGGGTGAGGGTGGCGATCAGCCGATTCCAGGTCTCCCGGTCCAGGCTTCCTTCGGTCGGCGGGATCATGCCCAGTGGCCAACTGCCCTCCTTTTTGGCTGAGGGGAAGCAGCGGTAGGAGGGCATCAGCCCGTCGGGCACCATCGGGTCGCCGGTCCGCCGGGCGAGCTCGGTCCATCGCAGCCGCCGCCAGCCGGGGCCGGGGTGCCGGGCACGGCCCAGACCTCCCCCCGTGGCGATGCCCACGGCGTCGAGGTCGAGGCCTCCGACGATGTGGGGCCGGCTACTCCCGTCGGCAACGCGTGCCTGGTGGTACTCGTCGTACGACATTTCGCCTGGCCCCTGTTCGTGCTCGTACATGGCGTTGAGCACCCACACCGCGTCAGGCATCGCAGGAGGCATGAACCCGGTGAGGCCGTCGCCACACAGTTCCAGCAGCCAGTCGGTGGCCCCAGGCGGTACGAGCGGCCACAGGCCGGACATCGGGTTCGGTTCCTCGGACATCCGCTCATGGTCCCAGCTGCGAATCCGCCCTTCTGCGAGGGGCCGGCATACGCCACCACCGTCAACCAGCGCACACTTCGCTGAGGCCGGTCGGGAGGGCGAAGTCGGGGCGGGCGCGCGGGTACGCAGTGCGGCGGCACAGCAACCAGCCAGGGGGCCTGTGCCCCGCCGCACTGCGGCCCGCGAGGCGCTCAGTCGTCGAGCAGGTGGGGCAGGTGGGCGCCCAGGCGGTTTTCGAGGTCCCCCTCCTGCTGCATCCCGCGCTTGAACAGGGCGGTGACCCGCTGTTCGGTTTCCGGCCAGCGAAGGGCGGTCGCGAAGGTGGTCTGACCGTCGACGAGTCGGTCGACGGACGGCAGGGTGACCTGGTTGACGAGGTTCTTCACCGCCTCGATCGGGCGACGGTCGAATGTGGCGATGCGTCGTGCGAGCGCATCGACGAAGCCGTCGAGTTCGCCGTCCGGGAGGGACCGGTTGACCCAGCCGTACCGTTCTGCGGTATCTGCGTCGAAGTCGTCGGCGCCGAGGATGATCTCCAGAGCGCGGCCGCGGCCGGTCAGCAGTGGAAGACGCTCGGTGCCGCCGGCTCCCGGGTTCAGTCCCACGCCGACCTCGGGCTGCGCGAGGATGGCTTTCTCGCGGGATGCGAAGCGCATGTCACAGGCCAGAACGATCTCGCTGCCCAGCCCGCGGGCGCGGCCGCGGATCTTCGCGATGCTTGCGACGGGGTGCCGGGTGAGGCGGACGAGCGGGTCCATGGGGTGGGCCAGGCCGAACCGGCCGGCCGTCCGGGCGATGCTGTGGCTCTCGCCGGACATGTCGTAGTGGGCGAGGAAGAACTCCGGGTTCGCGCTTTCGAAGACGACGACGCGGAGGTCGGGGCTCTTGTCCATCCGGTCGAGGAGGTTCTGCAGGCCTTCGAGCACGGTGCTGTCGACCACGTTGATGGGTGGGTTGTCGAAAACGACCCGCCAGTAGGCGGGCGATTCCTCGACGGTGTGCACGGCTGTCGTCGAATGGGTCGGGCTGTCGCTCATCGCTGTTCTCCTGTCACCGGAGTTGTGCCGAATCTTCGTGCAGGCGAGTCCGTAAGACCCGCGCGCCGTAGCCGGCGATCTGGACGCTGCCGTCAGGCAGTCAGGATGTTACGCATCATCTTGGTGGAGGATAAGTATCATCCAGAAATCGGGCGTTGGATGGCGCGATCCTGCCTGCCGGCCGGCGCGCATCCGACGATTCACCGCCCGAGGTGGGCTGGGTGCCGGGGAGGCCCGGCGACGCGAGCCGTCACCGGGTCGGTGCGAGCAGCCCGGAGTGGTTGACGCTGTCAACGGTATGATGGAAATCATCTTGACGCAGGAGCGGCGTCCGCCCTCCTCGAAGGGAGGCCGACATGGGGCACTCGCAGGCGGAGAAGGCGGCGAGCCGCGAGAGGGTGCTGCGTATCGCGGCTCGCAAGATCCGGCAGGACGGCATGTCCGGCCCCGGTGTCGCCGAGATCATGCGAGAAGCGGGGCTGACGCATGGAGGCTTCTACAAGCACTTCGCATCCCGTGACGACCTGATCGCGCAGGCCGCGACCGCCGCCCTGACCGAGGTCTCCACGACGGTCGAGCAGCTCGCCGAGAAGAGCGGACAGGAACAGCGCGCCGGCATCATCGACGCTTACCTCGCGAAAGAACACCGCGACAACCCGGCCACAGGCTGCGCCCTCGTCACACTCGGCAGTGCCGCCGGGCGGGGCGACCCGGCCCTGAAAGAAGCGTACGAGAAGAGGGTCCGCGGCTACCTCGACCGCTTCGGCGGCAAGGACTCCGAGGAAGCGCGCGCCGAAGCGTTGCTCACCCTCAGCGCTCTTGTCGGTGCCACACTCCTCGCGAGAGCTGTCGCAGATCCCTCGCTCTCCGATGAGCTACTGGATACCGTGGCCAAGCAACTGAAACAGCGCTGACCGCTCCCCCTCCAACGCCTCCGCCCCATGACGCGTTCAGCGTTCAGTAAGACCAGGTAGGGTGCGGCCGGACCTTCGGACCTCCCCGGACCCGTCGTTCTGCCATTCGGCCACGGCGACGCCGAGCGCCGGACGACCCCCGGCCGGCCGTACTGCTCGTCGCCGTGCTGGAGGCCAGGCAGACGTCCTGGACCGCGATCCTGGACGCGGTGCGGCTGGAGTCCGGTGCCGACCCGGCCGCCGCCACCGACCAACTCCGCGACATGGTCCGGCCGGCCGGCACTGGGCAGGGGAAAGCGGGTGGGTGAGCCGGTGCAGGGTCGTCGTCGTCACGGTCATCCGGTAGCCCACGTTCGACAGGCGGCGGGCGCGGTCGTGGAAGGCAGCCTCCCTCGTGTTCGGGGCCGTGGCGAACAGCCATACCGGCCCCATGGAGAGGTGCTGCCGGGGTCGGCCGCGGTTCAGCTGGACTCGCGGACCACGAGTTCGTTCGGCATGATCACCGGCTTCCTGGGGCCGCCCTCGATGAGCGCCAGCAGCAGGCGCACCGTCGCGGTGGCCTGGTCGGCCATGGAACTGCGCACCGAGGTCAGCGCGGGAGTGGTGTAGGCGGCGGCCTCGATGTCGTCGAACCCGACCACGGCCACGTCGTCGGGGACCCGGCGGCCCGCCTGGTGCAGGGTGCGCAGCGCCCCGATGGCCATGAGGTCGTTGGCCGCGAACACCGCGTCGACGTCCGGGTCGTCCTCCAGGAGCTGCCGCATGGCCTCCGCGCCCGACTCGCGCGTGAACTCGCCCAGCGCAACGATCGAGCGGCGGCCGGTGTCCCGCAAGGGCGCGCGGTACCCCTCGAGCCGTTCGCGGGACTCGTACAGGTCCAGCGGCCCGGTGATCGTCGCGATCCGGCGTCTGCCCCGCTCCAGCAGGTGCCGTACGGCCAGCTCCGCACCGCCCGCGTTGTCCAGCGCCACGTACGGGACGTCCGTCGCGGCGGTGCGGTTGAAGGACGCGACGGGCAGGCCCATGCGGGCGAGCGCGGCCGGCAGGGGATCGGCGCCGTGCAGCGCCACGAGCATCACGCCGTCCACGTGACCCCCCGCCACGTAGCGCTCCACCCGGGCCCGGCTCTCGTCGGACTCGGCGAGGATCAGCACCACGCGTCTGCCGACGGCCTCCAACTCCCGGCTGACGGTGCGCACCACGGTGGAGAACAGCGGGTCGTCGGACACCACGCCCTTGGGCGGGTCGGACACGACCACGGCCACGGCGTCCGTGCGGCGGGTGACCAGGTTGCGGGCGGCGGCGTTCGGCACGTAGCCGAGTTCCCGCACCGCCCGCATGACGACGTCCCGGATCTCCGGCGCGACGGTGGTCTCCCCGTTGACGACCCGGGAGACGCTCGACTTGGACACGCCGGCCCGGGCGGCGACCACCGCGAGCGTGGGTCGTTTCATCGCCTTCCGATCACCGGTGCCCGGTCGTCGAGTCCAGGGAGCGTTTTCCCCCAGGATGACCACGGCCCGATCCGCCTGTCAACGACGCCTCCCGTGCACCTGGTTGACGGTCGCCTCGACTGGCCGGTCTCCGGCGCCGGTCGGCCGGCGTCGCGCGCCCCGCCGCAGTGGATCTCAGGAACCGTTCCCTGAGACGCAGCACGTGCGTCGGGGATGTCACGGGCCTGTCGCCGACAGCCTTGACAGGCCACCGACACCGGCCCATTCTCACCCATCAGGGAGCGCTCCCTCACCCTTCCCCCCACTGAGGAGTCGCCCGTGCATCCCCTGCTCCGCCGCTTAGGCATACCCGCCCTGGTCGCGGCCGTCCTGCTCACCCTCGTCAGCCTGCCCGCGTCCCGCGCCCACGCCGCCGAAACCCTGCTGTCCCAGGGCCGGCCCGTCGTCGCGTCGAGCACCGAGGACCCGTTCACCGCGCCGGGAGCCGTCGACGGCAACCCGGCGACGCGCTGGTCCAGCGCCTTCTCCGACCCGCAGTGGATCAGGGTCGACCTCGGGGCCCCGGCCCGGATCAGCCGTGTCACTCTCCAGTGGGAGGCCGCCTACGGCAGGGCCTTCCGCATCGAGGTGTCGGACGACGCCGAGACCTGGTCCACCGTCCACGAGACGGCGGACGGCACCGGCGGCACCCAGAACCTGACCCTCTCGGCCACCGGCCGCTACGTCCGCATGTACGGCACCCAGCGCGGCACTCAATACGGCTTCTCCCTCTGGGAGCTCCAGGTGTACGGCACGGCCGGCACCGGCGGCGACCCCGGCGGCAGTGGCGGGGACACCCTGCTGTCGTACGGGAAGACCGGCGCGGCCTCCTCGTCACAGAGCGACGGCAACTGCTGGGAGTGCACCCCGGCCCGGGCCTTCGACCGCGACCCGGCCTCCCGGTGGGCGACCAGCTCCACCACCGGCTGGACCGACCCCGGCTGGATCTCCGTCGACCTGGGCGCGACCGCGCAGCTCACCAGGGTCGTCCTGCAGTGGGACCCCGCCTACGCCAAGTCCTTCCAGATCCAGGTCTCGCCCAACGGCACCGACTGGACGCCGATCTACTCGACCACGTCAGGCACCGGCTTCAAACAGACCCTGGCCGTCTCGGGCACGGGACGCTACGTCCGCATGTACGGCACCGAACGCGCCACCCCTTACGGTTACTCCCTCTGGGAGTTCCAGGTGTACGGCACCGGAGGCGCCCCCGTCCCGGCGCCGCCGCTGCCGCCGGACCCGGCGCAGCCGCCGCGGCTGGTGTGGAGCGACGGCTTCGACGGGGCCGCCGGCAGCAAGCCCGACCCGGCGAAGTGGCGCGCCGACCCCGGCACCGGCCAGAACGGCGAGCTGCAGTACTACACCGACCAGCAGAACGCCGCGCTGGACGGCGACGGCCACCTCGTCATGGAGGCGCGCAAGGAGGCCAGCCCCGGCCGGGCCTGCCCGCCCGACCCGCTGACCGGCAGCACCACCTGCCAGTACACCTCGGCCCGCATGAACACCGGCGCCACCTTCCAGTTCACCTACGGACGCGTCGAGGCCCGCATCAAGGTGCCCAAGGGCAACGGGCTGTGGCCCGCCTTCTGGATGATGGGCGCCGACTTCCTCACCGGCCGTCCGTGGCCGTACAACGGTGAGGTCGACATCATGGAGGTCCTCGGCAAGGACGTGCGGACGGCCTACTCGACCGTGCACGCCCCTGCCTACAACGGTGGCAACGGGATCGGCTCGCCGTACGGGCTGCCCTCGGGCGCCGACTTCTCGGACGACTTCCACACCTGGGCCGCCGACTGGAACGGCAAGGGCATCGTCTTCAGCCTCGACGGGCGCACCGTGTTCACCCTGGACAAGGACCAGGTGGAGCGCACGCGCGGACCCTGGATCTTCGACCACCCGCACTACATGATCCTCAACCTCGCGGTCGGCGGCGACTGGCCCGGCCCGACCGACGCGTCGACACCGTTCCCGTCCCGGATGCTCGTCGACTACGTGCGCGTGTACCAGTAGCGCAGCCGGCACCGGCCCCTTGTCCGGTCCGGCCCGGACACCTCGGTCCCCGGGCCGGACCGCAGCCGCACCACGCCCCACCCCCTCCGATGAGGAAGTGACATGCGCAGACACCCCTTACACCTCTATCCCGTGCTGGTCGGTGCCCTGGCGATCGCCCTGGCCGCCGCCCTCGGCATCACCTTCGGCGCCCCCGCAGCGCGGGCCGCCACCGTCACCGTCCCGGCCGCGTCCTACGCGGCGCAGTCCGGCGTCGCCCTGGAGACGACCGCCGACACGGGCGGCGGGCAGAACGCCGCCTACCTCGCCGACGGCGACTGGATGCGCTTCGACCAGGTCGACCTCGGGCCCGCCGGCCGCCTGACGGTGTCGGCGCGCATCGCCGCCGCCACGGGCAGCGGGTCCGTCGAACTGCGCACCGGTTCCCTGACCGGCCCCCTGCTCGCCGTGATCCAGACCGGCCCCACCGGGGGCTGGCAGACCTGGGCGACGCGCAGCGCCGACGTCATCACCCACCCGACCGGCGCCCAGACCGTGTTCGCGGTGCTGCGCAGCACCACGCCCGGCGACTTCGTCAACATCGACTGGTTCTCGTTCCTCAGCGGCGGCGACGAGCCCGCGCCGGGCTGGGTCGACGTCGACCAGACCAAGTGGCAGGCCCAGCTGAGCCAGTTCCGGGCGATGACTCCGGCGCCGGTGCCCGCCAACGCCGTGCGCGTCCCCGAGTTCAACGCCACCTGCACCTACAGCCACTCCAAACCCGACGACCCGATCGTCGCTCCGGGCCTGCCCGGCGCGTCCCACATGCACAGCTTCTTCGGCAACAGGAGCACCGACGCATTCACCACCACCCAGAGCCTGCTGGGCAACACGGGCACGACCTGCACACCCGCCAAGGACCTCTCGGCGTACTGGATCCCCACACTCTACGAGCGCGGCAAGGCGGTCGAACCCGACGGGATGATCGTCTACTACGGGTCGCGGCTGCCCGACCCCACGGCGACCGTGCCCTTCCCACAGGGCTTCCGCATGATCGCGGGCGACGCCAAGTTGCAGGTGGCCACCCCGGCCGGCTCGCCCAACCAGTTCTGGTGCGCCGGACCCGGCGGCGAGACCGGCCGCAGCGCCGACGGCAACTGGCCGCTGTGCGCCCCCACCGCCAAGCTGGTGTACCAGCTGGTCTTCCCGGACTGCTGGGACGGCAGGCACCTCGACAGCCCGGACCACAAGTCGCACGTCGCCTTCACCTACGACGGCAAGTGCAGCGGCGCCTATCCGGTCGCCATCCCCTCGGTGTCGTTCGTCATCAGCTACCCGACCAGCGGGAGCGCCGACGGGTTCAGCCTGGCGTCGGGCATGGCCTCGTCCATCCACGGTGACTTCTTCAACGCCTGGGACACCGCGGCCCTCGGGCAACGCGTGAAGGACTGCATCGTGCAGAGCGCCAAGTGCAACTCCGCCGGAACGTTCTGACCCGGCGGACGGCGGCCGCCCTGCTCCTGGGCCTGTCGGTCGCCGGCTGCACCCCGCAGCCGTCGGCCGGCAGGCCCGCGCCCGCCACCTTCAACGACACCGACACGGCATGGATCCAGTTGATGATCCCCATGGACGAACGAGCCTCGCTGCTCACCGACTTGGTGCCCGCCCGCGCCGGTCGCCCGGCCCTGGCCGGCTGGGCCGAGGAGGCAGGAAGGAGATTGAAGGACGAACTCGTCGACCTGCGCGAGCTGTTGGAGGACTCGGGTGTTCCCGACACCCGTCCCCACGAGGGGCACAACATGCCGGGCATGGTCACGCTCGACACGGTGCGCAGGGCGAGGACGGTGACGGGGGAGAGCTTCGACCGCCTCTTCACCGAGAGTCTGCGGGCCCATCTGGTCCAGGTCCGCATGCTGTGCGCGAGTGAACGCACGTCAGGGAGCGCCGAGCGGGCGAAGGACCTCGCCGCCGTCATCGAGAGGAGCGTGGCCCGGCAGATCACCCGCCTCGACGCGGTCACGTGAGGCCGCCGGCGCCCGGCCGTCGCCGTCGGGCAAGGAGGGAGCCACCGTCACGCACGGACGTGAAGAACTCGATCATCCGTTCCCGTCCCTTCTCGCCGAACACCTTCTCCAGGCTGACGGCGGACTGGGCGGCGGACGCCTCGCTGCGGGAGGAAGAGGGCCTCCCCGCACGCGGCGAGGGCCGCCTCCGGGTCGCCCGGGCGGGCGTCGACGGCCTCGGCGAGTTCGGCGCCTCCCCCCATCGCCAGGTTGGCGCCCCCGCTGGCGAAGGGGGACATCAGGTGGGCCGCGTCGCCGAGCAGGGCCACACCGGGGACGCGGTCCCAGCGGTGTCCGACCGGCAGGCCGTGGATGCGCCGCGGGACGAGCGCGCCGTCGGCCTCGGCGACGAGGCCACGCGAACCCTCGTCCCAGCCGTAGACACGTTGGTGCCTCGTCCCTCCGCGACGGACAAGGGTGTGCCCGGCTCGTTTGCGGGCGCCCCCCCACTCGTACACGCCCGAGGTCACCGCCATGTGGATCGCCCTGCGGCAGCACGGTGGGAACGTCCGGGCGGCCGCCGCGACGCCCGGCACCGCGTGGAACGCCGACCTCTCGACGGTGCGCCGCTCCTCCGGGAACAGGTGGCCGACTGGCAGCGGGTCGGCCCGGTGAGGATCTCCCCGTACCCCTACGCGTTCCCCGACGAACCGAACGGCCCGCCCGTCCGGCCGAACCCCGCGCCCGTACGGCTCCTGGCCGGCGGCGGAGACCGACAGCTGGTCCTTCCGCCCGCGAGGTGCCCTCGCCGAAACGCTCGCCGTTTCCCCGGTGCCGCCGTGCTCGCCGGGCCCTGCGCGACGTGGTGGCCGAACACCCGGTCCACCGAGCCGTCAGGGATCGCGGACGGTCAGGGACCGCGTGCGCGCCGGCCGGTGACCGGCCACAGCGCCCTCCCACCGCTCCTCGTCAGGCAGGGCGCTCGCTCACATACCCCCGACAGGTGGCCCCACCCCGCCGGTCGTCCTGGCAGCCGCTGATCGTGCCGACGCGAGGGTGCCGCTCCGGGCGGTGCCGGGCCGGCCGGGACGGCGGAGCGGCCGGGGCGCGGGGCACTCTTCGGGACGCCGTCGCTCCCGCCTCGTACCGGTCCCGCCGTGGCACCGCGGCGGAGGGCCGGCGTGCCCGCCGCCGGGCCGCGGTCACGGGGCGGCTCCCTTCATCCGGCGGCAAAACGGCGTCGGTCAAATGGCTGATGGCCGAAACCGGGGGCGGCGCCAGACTCAATACCGTCCCTGTGCTCGTCGCGGACCGGTGAGCACTTCTTCCGGCGCAGGAGCCCACATGTGCGTTGAAACGCCGAACCGCGCGGTCGGGACGGCCGATGGCATCACCTGCGCCTGCCGCCGGTGCGGCCCCGGGAGCGCCCGGCCTCCGCTGCTCCTCCTCGGGCACTTCCGCGGCACGCTCGACTGCTGGGACCCGGCGCTGGTATACACGCAGGCGGCAGGGCGCGATGTCATCGCCTTCGACGACGCCGGCGTGGCTCTGAGCACCGGCAGCACTCCCTGCACCATCCGGGACACCGCACTCGACACCATGGCTTTCCTCCCGGCCGTCGAGGTGCGCCACTCGGACGTGCCGGGGACGCGCTGCGCAGACTCGCCGCGAGCGAGCAGCCCGCACTGGTCGCGGGCGGCGACAGCGATCTGGTCGATGTGTACCCGGAGGCGGGACACGGTTTCCTGTTCCAGCACCACGTCGAGTTCGCGTGCGAGGTCCTGGGCTTCCTGCCTTGAGGCCGGTGTCCTGGGCCCAGCGTGGTGGCGCGGGCCGTGCAAGGTGCGCCGGGCGGGCGGGACGGCGGTGAGAGCGCGGGCCTCCGCCGTGACGGCGACCAGCGGCGCGGGTTCGGGGCTGCGGTCCCGCTCGGCCGCTGCGGAACCGCCCGGTCCTGGCATGCCAGGGAATTAAATGGACCACGATTAACTTGTGCACGAGGAATCGCACGCCGGAGTCACACATGTCACCCTGGGCGAAACCGCCCGTGGGAGACACCTTTCGTCACATCACACTGCCAAGGAGCAACACCATGGATCTGAGCACTGTCTTCCGCCCCACCCGCAAGCACGCCGCCGTACTGGGTGCCGTCGCCGGGGTCTCGGCCCTGACGCTGGCGGCCACGACCCCTGCCAGCGCGGCACGGGCCGAGCACCGTGCGGCGGACAAGAAGCCCACGGTCGTCCTGGTCCACGGCGCCTTCGCGGACGCCTCGAGCTGGAACGGCGTCATCAAGCGGCTGGAGCACGAGGGCTACCCGGTGGTCGCGCCCGCCAACCCGCTGCGGGGACTCGGCAGCGACGCGGCGTACATCCACAGTGTCCTGGCGAGCGTCAAGGGACCGGTCGTACTCGTCGGCCACTCCTACGGCGGTGCGGTGATCAGCGAAGCCGCGGTCGGTGACCCGCAGGTCAAGGCGCTGGTCTACATCGCCGCCTTCCTCCCCGAGAAGGGCGAGAGCGCGCTGGAACTGTCCAACAAGTTCCCCGGCAGCACGCTCGGCGAGACCCTCAACTCCGTCAGCTTCCCCCTCCCCGACGGCGGCACCGGGACCGACCTGTACATCAAGAGCGACAAGTTCCACGGCCAGTTCGCCGCCGACGTCCCGGGGCCGACCGCCGCCCTCATGGCCGCCACCCAGCGCCCTGTCACCGCGGCCGCCCTGGCGGACAAGGCCACGGCGGCAGCCTGGAAGACCATCCCGTCCTACGACCTCGTCACCACCCAGGACAAGAACATCCCGCCGGCCGCCCAGCGCTTCATGGCCGAGCGTGCCCACGCCCACACCGTCGAGGTCAACGCCTCCCACGCCGTCTCCGTCTCCCGGCCGGCCGCCGTCACCCACCTGATCGAACAGGCCGCCCGCGCGACCCGCTGACCTGGCTGACCTGGCGCTGGCCCACCGGAACGTCCGGTGGGCCTCCGCCGTTCCGTAACCCCGGCCGCGCGGGTCACCGCGTGGCCGGGCACGGCCGTACGGCGGCGCTACCCGGCCACCGGCACCGCTCCGTCATCGCGCGGTCCGAGCGGCCCAGGCGGTCCGGCGGCCCAGACACCATCGTCGGCTGGGGCCATGGAGGCCGGGGCCGCCCCCGGTGGCAGCCCGGCCCGTATGTGCGTCAGGGGCAGGAGGGTGTGCGCACGAAGCGGCCCGACGGCCCTCTCGGCCGCGAGCGCGGTGGCGGCCCGGCGGACGGGACCTCGCCTGGCGGCCTTGGGATCGGCGTGCGCCCACGCCCTGTGCTCTCCAGAACCGTTCTCCTTCCGCGTGGCAGGCCGGGCCACCCGGTTCCCGGCCCGGGAATGGAGTGAGCCTCGCCGTCATTTAATTGCGCACAAGGTAATCGGACGCTGGACAGTGTGGTCCATCGGTGCGGAGCGGGCACCTCGGCGGAGCCCCGGCCGACGGAACCGGAAGGGAGACGCGGCAATGCGTACGGAGAACAGCGGCACCACGTTGGAGGACACCTCCGCGCAGCCTCCTCTGCGCCTGGAGGACCACCTGTGTTTCACGCTGTACGCGGCCTCACGAGCGGTCACGAGTGCGTACCGGCCCCTGCTCGATGCGGTCGGCCTGACATACCCCCAGTACCTGGTCATGCTGGCGCTCTGGCAGCACGGTACGGCGCCAGTCAAGGACCTGGTGAACACCCTGCAGCTCGACTACGGCACTCTCACCCCGCTCATCAAGCGCCTCGAGGCGAACGGCCTGCTGCGCCGGCAGCGGCGCACGGAAGATGAGCGCGTGGTGGAAGTGGCGCTCACCCCCGAGGGCACGGCGTTGCGCGAGCGCATCCTGACCGTGCCCCCGGCGATCGGGGACGCCATGAACCTCACCTCCGAGGAGATCCAGACCGCGCAGGAACTGCTGCGCCGGCTCACCGCCAACGTCACGGGCCGGGCCGGAGCCTGACACAAGTCCTGACACACGGCCGACGGCCGTGAGCCCCGGCCCGGGGCACGCTCCCCCGCAGGCGCCGAACGGCCGTGTCCCCTACCGGAAGGCACCGGTGACGCGGCGGCCGGGCACCGAGATGGACGCCGGCGCGTGCAGCCCCGCGTAACCCCGCCGCGCACCGCCATGCGCTTGCGGCACGACCGAGTCGACGACGTCGATGACACCGAGTCGGTCGCCGGGGTCCGTACACCGCCACCGCCAGCAGGCCACCGCCCTCCCGTCCGGCTCCCGGTACAGCCGCCGGGAGCCCGCCGCACCGCCGTGGACTCGGGCCTGCCGGCGGCGGACATGTCAGCGGCTCCCCCACGGTCGCCACGGCGTCGTACGTTCCCAGCGGGCTCGGCGGGGCGGCGACCGCAGATCCGCCGCCGAGGCCGCGACAGGACCGCCACGCTCCACGCCGCAGCACCGGACGTGTCCCAGTGCGCGTCGATTCCTCGCATGGTCGTGACACGTGTGCCGCTGCCGAACGCGGCGCCACGGCCCGCACGGTCCAGGGCGCCGGGCGGGTGACCGCGTGGCCCGGCGGCATCCGGGTGCGTCGTGGCCGGACGGTCGGGCGGGTCACACTCCTGTGGTGAGGACCATCCGGAAGCGTGCCTGGTTGGCCATCATGCGCGCGTAGGCGTCGGCCGCCCGGTCGAGGGGCATCTCCTCGATATACGGGCGTACGCCGGTCAGGGCGGCGAACCGCAGCGTGTCCTCCGTGTCGGCGGAGGTACCGCTCGGAATGCCGTGCACGCTCTTGGTCTTGTCGATCAGTTGCAGGGGACCGATCCGCATGGGTTCGGTGTCGACGCCCAGCACCACGAGCCGGCCGCCGGGTCGGAGCCCGTCCACGGTCGCGGCCATGGTGTCCGAGTTCCCGGCGGTGGCGAGTACCGTACGGGCGCCGCCGAGAGCTTGCAGGGCCGGGCTCGTCTCCTCGGCCGTGGAGTCGATGTAGTGGTGGGCGCCCAGCTCCGCGGCAAGTGCGCGCTTCTCCTCGCCCCGCGCGATGACGACCGTCTCGAAGCCCATCCTGACCGCGAACTGCACCCCCAGGTGGCCCAGGCCGCCCAGACCGAGAACGGCCACGAGGTCCCCCGGCCCGGCGCCGGAGCGGCGCAGTCCGTTGAAGGTGGTGACACCGGCACAGGCCAGGGGTGCGGCGTGCACCGCGCTCAGGTCGTCGGGGATGCGGGCCAGCGCGCTCGCGGGCACCACCACGGCGTCCGCGTAACCGCCGGGGTAGGCCACGCTGGGAACCTGTAGCTCGGTACAGTGGATGAAGTCGCCCCGCCGGCAGAACCGGCAGTGCCCGCAGTGGCCGCCGAACCAGCCCACGGTGACCCGGTCACCCACCTCCCAGCCGGCCACGTGCTCACCCACCGCGTCGACACGGCCGGCGATCTCGTGCCCAGGGGTCACCGGGAAGGTGAGGCCGGCCATGTGGCCGCCGACCATCAGGGAGTCGGTGTGGCACACACCGCATGCCTCGACCGCGACACGAACCTGGAAGGGCCCGGGATCGGGGACGTCGCGCCGGCCCATACGGAGCGCACCTGCGGGCTGGTCCACCAGGACCGCTCGAGCTGACGTCATGACAGAACCTCCTGCGAGAATGGAGAAGCCGGACCCATGGCGAGCGGGCAGCGCTCAACGGGGCGGCGGGCGCCCGGCCCTTCGGCAGGGCCGCAACGGAAGCGCTCAACGGGCAGAGCCGGGGAAACAGAAGGGCCACTCGTGCCCTGGGACGACCGGGCGGACGCCGACAGCGCACGGCACGACAGCGCACGGCAATTCGATCCGCCCGGACGACATAGGGCGCGTTCTGGCCAGAGCCCCAGGTGTGCGTCGCCCGGCGCGGTCGGCAGCGCCCCGGGCCGCCCGGCGCACGGTCGGCCGGAGCGGGCGGTACTTGTCAGTCGAGCTGCTTCATCGTGCCGGTGACGGCGAGCGGGGTGCCGTCCGGCAGGGTGAAGCGCCCGTGGATCTCCCATCGCTCGAAGTCCCAGACCTCGACGATGACGGCCCCGGACTTCTCCTTCCAGGACACGAGGAGGAGCTCGGGCCGGATCTCGGCCGTGGTGAGGGTCACGGTCTCGACGTAGCCGTCCGGTACCAGGCCCCCACCCTTGATGACCCTGAAGGTCATCCGCTCGTCGGACTCGTACTCCTCCTCCAGCGTCAGCCGGCCGAAGTCGACGAAATAGCGGCGGTTGGTCATCCGCTCCAGTGACATGACGTGCACACCTTCCTGTGGAGACTCGCGGCCGTCTGACCAGCATGGCATTCCGCGCGCCCTCCGGCCATCTGTCATGCGACCTAACGCACCGCGGCGGCGAGATGACACGTGTGCGTTCCGATCCTCGAACGGCGTCGGCACGGCCGGGGGCCCTCGGCCGGGGGGCGCCCTCGGCCGGCCGTGAATTCGCACCCGCGCTTGTCCGCGCGCTGCGGTCACACCACCAGCTCCATGATCCCAGGAGGAGGGCGCCGGCGCCTGCTACACCGACGCTGCCGGGATCACCTGCTGTCGAGCGCCCTGGCCGGCCCGCCCGTTACAGGCCCGGCGTTTGTTCTGCTCTCCCAGGACCGACTCAGTCTGCTCGAGACCATCCCGCGGCCATCGACGGGCTCACCTCCGGCGGCGGCAACGAACTCGCCCTGGTGTGCACCCTCCGTGTAGCCTCCACACGTGTGTGCCTTCCCGAACCCGGTACGCACGGTGCCGCCGTTCTCGTTGCCGCCGCCGTCCGCGGCGTTGACCGCCGGGGCGGCGACCCAGGTCAGCAGGCCGAACAGCAGCGCCACGGCCGATGGGGCGGCAGCCGCCCTCTTGTTCGTAGGCACCGTCCGTTCTCCTTCATGGCGAAATACGTGATGATCGGTCGCCGGATGGAGACACGAGGCACTGCGGAATGACGTACTCACACCTTTCGCCTGTCAGGATCACAGTCATGAGCGACAATCTCCTCGAAGTACGAGGCCTCACCAAGGTGCTGCCTGCGGGCCCCGATCAGACTCCGGCCACGGTGCTGAAGGGCATCTCGATCGACGTCGCCCGTGGCGAGTTCGTCGCCATCGTCGGTCCCAGCGGCTCCGGGAAGTCCACTCTGCTGTATTGCATGGCCGGACTGGAGCTGCCCACGGAGGGGAGGGTCAGCCTGCTCGGTCAGGACCTGGCCCGCCTCGACCGGAAAGCTCAGGCCCGGCTGCGACGGGATCACATCGGCTTCGTTTTCCAGTCCTACAACCTGATTCCCTCGCTCACGGCATGGGAGAACGTGGCGCTTCCCGCTCGTCTCGCCCGCCGCAAGGCCGACCAGAGCACGATCGACGCGGCCCTGGCAGCGGTCGGCCTGGACACGCAGGCCCGGCAGAAGCCCGCAACGCTGTCCGGCGGCCAACAGCAGCGGGTTGCCATTGCTCGGGTCCTCGCCGTGCGCCCCGACGTCGTGTTCGCCGACGAACCGACCGGAGCGCTGGACACCGAGGCAGGAACGCAGGTCCTGAATCTACTGAGGGACACCGCGACCGACGGCTGCTCGGTGATGATGGTGACTCATGACCTACAGGCGGCCTCGCGCGCCGACCGGGTCCTGGTTCTCAGGGACGGCGCCGTACAGAGCGAGTTGCACCACCCCAGCGCCACCGAGGTCTTCGACGCCGTCGCACACCGCGAAGTCAGGGCGGCCTGAGGTGTTGAGACTGGTCCTCGGCGATCTCATCGAAAACCTGCGGATCTGGGTGGGGGCCGCACTGGTCGCCACCGTGGCCGCCGTCGTCGGCGCAGTCGTCGCCTGCGACATCCAGACCGCCCTGGCAGTGGGTGGCACCGCGGGTCTGGCCCTGTACGGGATCAGCGGCACGGTGATCCTCTTCGCAGCGGTGTCGACGGTGGTCGTCCTCGGCTCGGTCACCAATCTGGCCGTTGCTCTGCACCAGCGCTCCTACGCCTTGTGGCAGTTGGTCGGCCTCGGGCCGGATCAAGTCCGTACGGTGGTACAGGTACAGATCGCTCTCATGGCTCTCCTCGGCGCTGCCGCCGGGTCCGTGATCGCAATACCCCTGTTGAGGCCGATGTTCGCGTTCTGCTTCGCCGACGTTCCCCAGCTGCGCGACCTGACGCCCGTCTACAGCCCGGCCGCGGCCATGGCGGTCATTGCCTACGTCCTGCTCACGGTACTCGTCGGGGGTACGCGCGGTGCCCGCCGCGCCGGCCGGACACCCGCCGTTCAGGCCTTGCGCGATCCTGAGTTGCCCAGCCGGGGAATGAGCGCGGCGCGCTGGATCACCAGCTCCGCACTCGTCCTCGTCCTGTTCAGCGTCATCATCGGCCTGCCCGGTAAGGATCCCGACGAGGCGGCGACGCCGCTCATGCTCATCGGGCCGTTGAGCGCGGCAGTCCTGTCCGCCCTCAGCCCGGTGTTCATGGCACCACTGCTGCGTGCCTGGACCGCAGTCGTCCCCGCGTCGCTGTCCAGCTGGTGGCACGTGGCCCGTCAAGCCACTGTGCACCGCGCCACCCAGAGCGCGGCGGTCATCAATCCCCTCGTCCTGGCCATGTCCCTGGCTGGAGGTCTCTACGCCTCGCAGTCCACGGCGTCGAGCGGAGACACCCTTTCGGCCGGGGGGGTCGTGCTGCTTCTGGGAGGGCCGGTCGCGCTGTCCCTGACGGGGGCGACAGTCACCCTGTTCATGGCGGGCCGACAGCGCAATCACGAGGTTGCTCTTCTCCTCGTGGGCGGTGGAACGCCCACTACGGTGGTGGCTGCCGCCGTCGCCGAAGCGGTGATGTACGCGGTCACGGCCACCATCCTCGCCGTTCCGACCGTGATCGCCACCGGCCTCGCCGGTGCCTGGGCACTGCACGTACCGCCTTCGTTCGGGCTCGGCGCGGTCGCCGTGGTCGCGATGGCGGGGCTCGTCCTGATCCTGTGCGCTGTAGTGCTGTCGGCGCACTTGGCCCTACGCAGGAACGTCGTACGCACGCTCGCCGCGGAATGAGGTGCTACCCTCGGCGGACAATGCCGGGCGCGCACCGTTCCGGCCACACGCGCCGAGGTGCCTGCTGACCGCACGAAGGACAAGCTTCGGCGTCGCGCCCCGCGAACCCGGCGGGATCAGCGGTCGAGGACGTTGGGGCCAGGTGGAGGGACCTCATGGCAGCGGTGGCGTCGTCTGTCGCCTTCCCGCGCAACGGGAGACACGTGCTACGTCCTCCTCAGCCTGCACAGGGGAAAGTTCTCCCTGCTGGTGGTCACTTACCGCGTGACGCAGAACAACTGAGTCTCTCGTAAGGCATGACATTGGTGCACGTCACCACAACTGACGTGCACCAATGTCATACCGGACGTCTGTGAGACGTGTACCCGGGCTGATTGTGCGGGGGAGAGGTATGCCTCCCGGTGCCCGCTGGTGTCGGCTTGTGGCCGCTGACGGATTCCTCCGTCAGATCACCGGGGAATGGGGTCCCCCGGCGGCTGGCAGTTGACGGGGTCGCAGCTGCTTGCGCGCGGCATGGGCGCGGGCGGCGTGGGGTCGGTGCCCCACGTCTGCACCGTGAACGACGGGTTGGTGGTGGTGCCCGTGGCACGGATCAGGGTGGCGGGGGAGTCCGTCGACACGTCGGTGCCGCCGGCGAAGAAGCTCTGGTCCGGGTGAGTGTTCCAGATACCGTAAAGCTCCGCCAGGATGTTGTGCGCCGGGACCGCGAAGGTCTGGCAGGTGCCCCTGGCCACCGTGGCGCTACGGCCCTGCGGCTGGTAGTCCTCGTCGTACCACTTGAGGTAGGAGGCGTAGTTCCCGTTCGAGCACAGTTCGATGTGACCCGTACCGATAGTCGCCGAGGCACTTCCGGAAGTGGCAACCACCGCGGCCAGGGCGAGCCCCGCTCCGGCCGCGCCCAGCACCGTTCGTCGTGCACTGCTCCGCAACACCATGTGATCTCCCATTTCTTTCGCACGTCGAGATACGACGCCCAGAACCGATCGTCCCGCTTGTGGGACCCGGTACAGGCCGATTGCGGTGTTGAGCGTAGCCGACTTCCGGCAAACGTATGTCGATCCGTGTGTGCATCAACTACTGAGGTTTCCAAGCGGAGTCGGGTCTGTGCGGGTGAGTCCGGCGGCGGTGGGGCAGCCGTCGGGTGCGCGCGCTCGTGCTGATCCGGTGCGGTGGTGGAACGGGTGATCGTCCTTCCCGGTGTGTGTACCGGCCGGGGCACGTGTGCGCGGTCTGGTGGTGGGCGCGGGTGAGCGCCGTACTCCCGGAGCCCGTGGTAGGTGATCCGCTCGGCCGGTTCCTCCCCATCGCGCGGACGGCGGCGGGCGTCACACGCTCGCCGTACTGGTGAGCACGGGCGCCGGGTCCACGTTCCTCGGGATCGTCCCGAAGGGGTCGAGGCGGTCCTCGCCGATGCCGGCGCGGCGGCCGGGATCGGTGACGCCGAGTCCCGGGCGTGGGGCCATGCACAGGACGGCGGCCTTGCCGACGTGCTCGTTCAGCTGCACCGTCCTGGCAGCTTCCGCGACCTCGTCCAGCGGATGGACGGAGGACACCATCGGCATCAGGTGCCCGAGGTCGAACAGGCGGATGCACTCGGCCTTCTCCTGGAGGTTGGCCACATGACTGCCGATGATGCGCTTGAGGTGCATCCAGAGGTAGCGGTTGTCGAACTCGTGCAGGTACCCCGTGCTGGAGCCGCAGGTGACGACGGCTCCTCCGCGCCGGGCCACGAAGACGGACAGCCCGAAGGTCGAGCGGCCGATGGGGTCGAAGACCACGTGCGGGTCCTCCCCCACCTCCTGGCGGATGCGGCGGCCGAGCCGCTTGCCCGCCTCGGCGATCGATTCCCCGCCCGATCCGTCGAGGCCGATCTCCTGCCGGTTGATGACGAAGTCGAAGCCGAGCTGCCGCAGGATCCCGGCCTTGTGCTCGGAGCCCACGACCCCGACGGGGACGCCCCCGCCGTTCTTGACGAGTTGCATGGCGTAGAGGCCGAGGCCGCCGGTCGCGCCCCAGACCAGAACGACGTCCCCCTGCTTGATGCGTGCGCCGTGCTCCCCGACCAGCATCCGGTAGGACGTGCCGGCGCACAGCGTGATCGAGGCGGCTTCCTCCCAGGTGAGGTGGGCCGGTTTGGGAAGCAACTGGCTGGCCCGCAGGACGCCGTAGTGGGCGAGCCCGCCGAAGTTGGTCTCGAACCCCCAGGCGAGCTGGGTGCCGCTGAGCATGCTGTCGCTGTGTGTGGCGGGGTCCTGGTCGTCCACGTAGGCGCCGCTCAGCACCACCCGGTCGCCGATCTTCCACCGTCGGACCGCCGCCCCGACGCGGACGACGATGCCCGAGCCGTCGGAGCCGATCACGTGGTACGGCTGGTCGTGTCGTGCCGCGAAGCCGCCCTGCCTGCCGAGGCGCCGCAGGAAGGTGAAGGTCGGCATCGGCTCGAAGGTGGCGGACCACACCGTGTTGTAGTTGATGGAGCTCGCCATCATGGCCACCAGCACCTCGTCCGGTGCGAGGTCCGGCATCGGCACGTCCCCGACGCGCAGGGATTCGCGTACGTCCTTGTCGCTTCGGCCGGCGAACATGCCGACGTCCTCGGCACGCAGGTGGGCGGCCCGGTAGACGGGCGGCAGCGGGGTCCGCGCGAGAACCTCGGGGGGTGCGTCGGCCAGGACGGCCCGCATCAGTGCGTCCATGAGTCATCTCTCCTTCGGGTCAGGCGGTGCGGCCGCGGTCGTCGGCCGGACCGGCCGCCAGGGCGTCCCGCAGAAGCGCGGCCAGCCGCTCCACCGCGGGCCGGCGCATGATGCTGTAGTGGTCGCCGGGCACGCTCACCCGACGGCAGCCGGGCAGCAGTTCCGCGGACCACCGGCGGGCCGCTTCGCCGTGCGCGGAGCTGCCGTCGTCGGCGAGGACCAGCAGGGCGGGCAGGTCGGCCGGGGAGGGGTCGTGGGCCGCCAGGGCACGGGCGTTCCGGCCGAACCGGGCCACGATCCCTTCCAGGTCGTGGAGGTCGGTGTCCGCGGGCAGGGCGCCCGCCTCCACCGCGCGCCGGTGGAAGAGCGCCAGCCGCGCGGGGCCCTCGGCGCGGCGGAACTCCGCCGCGTCGGGCTGCCAGCGCTCCCCGGCGAGCCCGGCCAGGTCCCTGCCGAGCCAGGCGAGCAGGGCGGCCTCGTCGGGCGCGTCCCCGCCCGTGCCGGGAAGCGGTGGGTCGATGAGCGTCACCAGGTCCGCTCGGCAGCCCTCTTCGGCCAGCCGCCGGGCCACTTCCACCGCCACCACGGCGCCCATCGACCAACCGGCGAGCCGGCAGGGGCCCTCTCCCGCCGTCTTCCGCACGACCTCCGCGTAGTGGGCGGCAAGCTGCGGGACGGTGTCGCAGGGCGTGCCGTCCTGCGGGGTCTGGAGGGCGTAACAGGGCTGCTCGGGGCCGAGGAGTTCGGCGAGCGGCGCGTAGCCCAGCACATCACCGCCGACCGGGTGGACCAGGAAGAGCGGTGGGCGGTCGCCGTCCGCGCGGATGGGTACCAGGGCCGTTCGGACGTCGTCCGCCCCCGCGGTGGACAGGGCCTCGGCCAGCCCGGCGATGGTCGGCGTGCGGAAGAACTGGGAGACCGGCAGGGACACGCCGAAGCGTGCGCGCACCTGCCCCATCAGCCGTACGGCCAGCAGTGAGTCGCCGCCGAGGTCGAAGAAGTCGTCCCGGACTCCCACCGGCCGCGGCGCGAACTGAGAGGCCCACAGCTCCAGCAGGGCGCGCTCGAACGCGTTCGACGGTTCGGCCGGGGGTGTCCGGCCGGCCGATGCGCGGTGGGCGGCCGCCAGCGCCGGCCGGTCGATCTTGCCGTTGGGCGTCAGCGGCATCCGGTCGACGACGATCAGTTCCCGGGGCACCAGGGCCTCGGGAAGGATCGCGCGCAGATGCTGCCGCATCGCCCCGGGGGTCGGGTCCACGTCCGCGTCGTCGTCCAGGACGGTGTACGCGACCAGCCGCCGCGTGCCCCCGGGGCCGTCCGCGGCGGCGGCCACGGCCTGCCGGACGCCGGGCAGCCGGGTCAGCGCGGACTCCACCTCGCCCGGTTCGATGCGGTAGCCGGCGATCTTGACCTGGTGGTCCTCCCGCCCCAGGAGTTCGATGGTGCCGTCGGGCAGGTACCGTCCCACGTCGCCGGTGCGGTACAGACGTACGCCGGTGAGGGGGTGGGTGACGAACGCGGCCCGGGTCAGCTCCTCGCTTCCGAGGTAACCGCGGGCGAGCCCGCGCCCGGCGATGTGCAGGGCCCCCGGCACCCACGACGGCCGGGGCCGCAGCGCGTCGTCGAGCACGTGGAAGTGCTGGTTGCGCAGGGGCCGTCCGTACGGGATGCTCGCCCATCGTGGATCGACGCGGTCGATGTGGTGCGCGATCGACCAGATGGCCGCCTCCGTCGCTCCTCCCAGGCTCCACAGCTCGGCCTCGGGGAACACCTCGCCGATCCGTTCGGGCAGGGTGAGCGCGATCCAGTCGCCGCTCAGCATCACCAGTCGCACCGAGGACAGCACCGTGGGCTCCTGCGTCCGCAGGTGTTCGATGAACAGGTCCATGAGCGCCGGCACGCTGTTCCAGACCGTTATCCGGTGCTCTCGCACCAGTTCGAGCCAGTGGCCGGGATCGCGCGCCGCGTCGGCCTCCGGGACGACCACGGTGCCGCCCCTGCCGAGGATGCCGAAGACGTCGTAGACCGACAGGTCGAAGTGGAGCGCGGACAGTGCCAGGACGCGGTCCCGCGCCGTCACCCCGAAGCGTTCACCGATGTCGTGGACGGTGTTGACGGCGGCACGGTGCTCCACCATGACGCCCTTGGGCGTGCCGGTCGATCCCGAGGTGAAGATGACGTAGGCCAGGTCGTCGGCCGCCGCCCGCACGGGGGTGACGCCGGACGCCGGGTAGGTTCGGCCGACCTCCACGCGGTCGGCCTCCCGGGTCCACAGCGCGTCGCCGGGTGTGCCGGGGCCGGTCAGGACGATGGCCGTCCCGGTGAGTTCCACCAGCGTCCGGAGCCGCTCCGGGGGTGCGGCGGGGTCCAGCGGCACGTAGGCCGCGCCGGACTTGAGGACGGCGAGGACGGCGACGATCTGCTCCCAGCCCTTGCCGACGCAGATGCCCACCAGCCGGCCCGGACCCGCGCCACGCGCCGCCAGCTCGGCGGCGAGGGCGTCGGTACGGCGGTCCAGTTCGCCGTAGGTGAGGCTGCGGTCGGGGGCGACCACCGCGAGCCGCTCCGGCTGTGCGGCCGCGCACTGTGTGAACGCGTCGTGCAGCAGCCCTTCCGGAGCCGGGCCCGCGGTCGCGTTGGCCCGCTCGCGGACCGCCAGGTCGGCGGCCGGGACGTGGGTGCCGGCCGGCCGGTTCCAGGTGTCCGCTTCCCGGCACAGTCGCGCGAGGAGTTCCTGGTAGGCGGCGAACATGGCGTCCACCAGACCGGCCGGGAAGCGGGCCTCGACCACGTCCCAGTTGATCCGCACCCCGTCGGCCTCCTCCACCACCTGGTGGTCGAGGAGCACCTGCGGGGTGCGGACGGAGGCGTGCACCTGCCGTCCGCCGGAGCCCCACCGGGCGAGCGGTGCCGTGTGGTCGAAGAGCCCGGGGCCCGCTCCGGCGCCCGGGGCGCCCAGCGCGCTCGCGAACACGAAGGGCAGCGTGGCGCGGCCCGAGGCCCCCCGGGAGGCGTTGAGCCGGCGCAGCACCTCGACACCGCTGACCTGGCTGTGCTCCAGATCGCGCGCGAGCTGCCCCTGGAGGCGTCGTGCTCGCACCGCGAACGGGTCGGCCGCGCGGTTGTCGGTCTCCAGCAGCACCGTGCTGCTGCAGTTGCCGACGATGTCGCGCACATCGGGATGGACGGGGCTCCGGTTGAGGAACAGCAGCGTGAGGGTGAAGCGCTCGGTAGCGCTCCACTCCGCGAGTATCTGGGCGTAGGCGGTGCACAGCGCCGCCGACGGCGTGACGGAGGCGGCCGCGGCGTTTCGCCGGAAGGCCGCCCACTGTTCGGCGGACACGCGCGCGGTCCGGTGGGTGAACACCGCGCCCGCTCGCGGCCCGGCCGGTCGCACCAGGGGCAGTTCGGGTGCGGGCGGCAGCGTGGGCAGACGTTCCTGCCAGTACCGCCGCGCTTCCTCGTGGACCGGGCCGGTTCCGGTCGCTGCCGTGGCGAGGACGTAGTCGCGGTAGGTGAGGCTCAGGGGCGGCAGCGGACGGCCGGGCTCCTGGTAGAGCGTGGCCCACTCCTCGAAGAGCAGGGAGGTGCTGCGCGCGTCGACCACCAGCCCGTCGAAGCCCAGGTGCAGCCGGGTGCGGTGCTCGTCCACGAGTGTCGCGCGGACGTCGAACAGCGGCCACCGGGCGCAGTCGAGCACCTGCTCCCGCAAGGTCTCGTGCGACTCGCGAAGCGCCCGTTCGCGTTCGGCCGCGGTGCAGTCCCGCAGATCGGTGACCGCGATGCGGTAGTGGGGGACCTCGGGCAGGACACGCTGCCCGCCCTCCGGCAGCATGACGGCGCGCAGCATGCCGTGCCTCTCGACCAGGGTGTGCAGCGCCCGCTCGAAGCGGGGCAGGTCGAGGTCGGTGACGTCGACCTCGGTGTACAGGTGGGTCGACGTGCCGCCCAGTTCGAACGCGTCGGTCCTGCCGAGCCGGTACGCCTCCTGGAGATCGGTGAGCGGGAACGGGTCGTGTGCGGACGCCTCGGGCGCGGACGCCTCGGGCGCGGACGCCTCGGGCGCGGCGGGAACAGGCGCGGACCGGACGGATGCTGCGGGAACAGGCGCGGACGGGGCGGGCGCGGCAGAAACGGGCGCGGCGGGAACGGGCGCGGACCGGACGGGCGCGGCGGGAACGGGCGCGGTGGGTCCGGGCGCTGTCCGGGGCTCGGGCGGGAGCGGTGCCGGGGGCGGGGCCGCCGGCGTCGCTTCGCCCGGCGCCGCCGCCCGGTCCGCCGGCATCCCCGCGGTCGGCGCTGCCGCGCTGCGCGGCGACGGGGCCGTGGCTGCGGCGACCTCGTCCGCCAGAGCGGCCAGGCTGTGGCCGTCCAGGAGGGAGGCCAGGGGCACCGAGACCCCGCACCGGGCGGCGAGGCCGTCGCGCAACTGGAGGGCCATCAGGGAGTCGATGCCCAGGTGCTGGAGGGGCTCGCCGACGTCGACCGCCGACTCGGGCATGCCGAGCACCTCGGCGGCCGCGCGCACCAGCGCCGTCCGCAGGTCCGGACCGGTCGTGGCGGGCAGGGCGGTCCCGGGCGGTGCGGCGGCGGGGGCGGGTCCGGCGGCCGCTCGGCCCGCAG
>NZ_JOCB01000085.1 GCF_000718775.1 Streptomyces sp. NRRL S-31 | reverse complement strand
GTCGGCAGCTTCAGATGTGTATAAGAGACAGCCGCCGATCCGAGGGCCCGCCCGCCCGGTTCCCGTGTCAGTGGGCCGTGGGAGGATCGTCGGCGTACTTCTCACACGCAGTCGAAGGGGAGCGTGCGATGGCGACGAAGCCGCCCAAGGGGGATCCGGTCCAGGACGCGCCGCAGGTCGCGGAGCCCCGGCACGCGGCGGCCGGTCTGCCGGCCGTCGGGCACACGCTGCGCATCGCCCGGCAGCAGATGGGCGTGCGGCGCACCGCGCTCACGCTGCTGCGGGTGAACCAGAAGGACGGCTTCGACTGCCCGGGCTGCGCCTGGCCGGAGCCGGACCACCGGCACGCCGCGGAGTTCTGCGAGAACGGCGCCAAGGCGGTCGCCGAGGAGGCCACGCTGCGGCGGGTCACGCCCGAGTTCTTCGCCGCCCGCTCCGTCGCCGACCTGTCCGGCCGCAGCGGCTACTGGCTGGGCCAGCAGGGCCGGCTCACGCACCCGATGTACCTCCCGGAGGGCGGTACGCACTACGAGCCGGTCTCCTGGGAGCGGGCGTTCGACATCGTCGCCGAGGAGATCGCCGCCCTCGGCTCCCCGGACGAGGCCGTCTTCTACACCTCGGGCCGCACCAGCAACGAGGCCGCGTTCCTGTACCAGCTCTTCGCGCGCGAGCTGGGCACCAACAACCTGCCGGACTGCTCGAACATGTGCCACGAGTCGTCCGGTTCGGCGCTCGGCGAGACCATCGGCATCGGCAAGGGCAGCGTCCTGCTGGAGGATCTGTACCAGGCGGACCTGATCATCGTCGCGGGCCAGAATCCGGGCACGAACCATCCGCGCATGCTCTCCGCGCTGGAGAAGGCGAAGGCGAACGGCGCGCGGATCATCAGTGTCAACCCGCTGCCCGAGGCGGGCCTGGAGCGCTTCAAGAACCCGCAGACCCCGCAGGGGCTGGTGAAGGGCGCCGCCCTCACCGACCTGTTCCTCCAGATCCGCATCGGCGGCGACCAGGCCCTCTTCCGGCTGCTGAACAAGCTGATCCTGGAGACCGACGGCGCGGTCGACGAGGGGTTCGTCGAGGAGCACACCCACGGCTTCGAGGAGTTCACCGAGGCCGCCCGTGCCGCCGACTGGGACGAGACGCTCGCGGCGACCGGCCTCACGCGCGCGGAGATCGAGCGGGCCCTCGGCATGGTCCTCGCCTCGCGGCGGACCATCGTGTGCTGGGCGATGGGCCTCACCCAGCACAAGCACTCCGTCCCGACCATCCGGGAGGTGGTCAACTTCCTGCTGCTGCGCGGCAACATCGGCCGCCCGGGGGCGGGCGTGTGCCCGGTGCGCGGGCACAGCAACGTCCAGGGCGACCGCACCATGGGCATCTTCGAGCGGCCCGCCCCGGCCTTCCTGGACGCGCTGGAGCAGGAGTTCGGGTTCGCGCCGCCGCGCGAGCACGGCTTCGACGTCGTACGGGCCATCCGTGCGCTGCGCGACGGCGAGGCGAAGGTGTTCTTCGCCATGGGCGGCAACTTCGTCTCCGCCTCGCCCGACACCGAGGTCACCGAGGCCGCGATGCGGCGGGCGCGGCTGACCGTGCACGTGTCGACCAAGCTGAACCGCTCGCACGTGGTCACGGGCGCGCGGGCGCTGATCCTGCCCACCCTGGGCCGCACCGAGCGCGATGTGCGGGCGGGCGGTGAGCAGTTCGTGACGGTCGAGGACTCGATGGGCATGGTGCACGCCTCGCGCGGGCGGCTGAAGCCCGCGAGCCCGCAGCTCCGGTCCGAGCCGGCCATCGTCTGCGGTCTGGCCCGCCGGGTGCTCGGCGACCGCAGTGTCGTGCCGTGGGAGGAGTTCGCCCGGGACTACGCCGCGATCCGGGACCGCATCGCGCGCGTGATCCCCGGTTTCGAGGACTTCAACGCGCGCGTGGACCGGCCCGGCGGGTTCGCGCTGCCGCACGCCCCGCGCGACGAGCGCCGCTTCCCGACCGCCACCGGCAAGGCGAACTTCACGGCCGCGCCGGTGGAGTACCCGCGGCTGCCCGAGGGCCGGCTGCTGCTCCAGACCCTGCGCTCGCACGACCAGTACAACACCACGATCTACGGCCTGGACGACCGTTACCGCGGCATCACGGGCGGGCGGCGGGTGGTGCTGGTGCACCCCGAGGACGCGGGTTCGCTCGGGTTCGCCGACGGGCAGTACGTCGACCTGGTGAGCGAGTGGCGGGACGGCGTGGAGCGGCGGGCGCCCGGCTTCCGGGTGGTGCTGTATCCGACGGCCCGCGGGTGCGCCGCGGCCTACTACCCCGAGACGAACGTCCTGGTGCCGCTCGACGCCACCGCCGACACCAGCAACACCCCGGCCAGCAAGTCCGTCGTCGTGCGGCTCGAAGCCCACACCGGGGCCCCGGAGAGCCGTCTGGAAGAATCGGCGACCGACTGAGCGTTCGCTCAGCGAGCAGACCAGACCGGTGGACGAAGAACGGAGCCTGGCCCATGGGCGAGCAGCAGAGTGTGAAGTTCCCGCAAGAGGTCATCGACGAGTACGCGGCGCTCGGCGTGGATCTGCCCGCCCTTTTCTCCGCCGGCCACCTCGGCGCGCGCATGGGCGTGCGCATCGTGGAGGCCTCGGCGGAGAAGGTCGTCGGGACGATGCCGGTGGAGGGCAACACCCAGCCGTACGGCCTGCTGCACGGCGGCGCCTCCGCGGTGCTCGCGGAGACGCTGGGCTCGGTCGGCTCCATGCTGCACGGCGGCGCCTCCAAGATCGCGGTCGGTGTGGACCTCAACTGCACCCACCACCGGGGGGCCCGCTCGGGCCTGGTGACGGGCGTGGCCACGCCCGTGCACCGGGGCCGGTCCACCGCGACGTACGAGATCGTGATCAGCGACGAGCAGGGCCGCCGGGTCTGCTCCGCCCGGCTGACCTGCCTGCTGCGGGACATACACCCCGGCGACGGCGCCCCGGCGCGGACCGCCGAGAGCTGAACACGCTCGACCGGAGCGTCATCCCTCGCCGTCCCCGTGCCCGTCCCCGCCCTTGGCCTCGGCTCAGGGGACGACGAGGAGGCCCGCGCCGCCGGGGGTGAGGCCGCCACGCGGACCGCCCCCCGGCGTCAAGCGGTGAACGCATCAAGCAAGTTGATCGGCCGTCAGGCGCGTGCCGCCCGCACCTCACCACAGCGCCCCGCACCACAGCGCCCCGCCCCGCAGGCCGCCCGCCCCGCACCTTCGGCTCCAGGGTCCTACTGTGCGTGACATCGGGGCCGCCGGCCGCCGTGCCGCGCGTGACACAGCCGCACGCCGACCTCTCCCCGCACCACGGAATCATTCGTTCCGTTCCAGCCGAGGGCGGATTCCACCCACAAGATCACGATAACGCTGCACGTGACGAAATGCGGGAAAGCCTCCGGGAACGCCGGTCCGCCTTTCCTGGTTGTAACTCTGCGTAATACGCGCGCAATACAGGCACAGCGCTTCATCCCGGTACGGCGGCACCCGTCCATCCCCCTCCCGAACCCCGGAAGTCGCCTGTAGCAACGAAATTCGGTCATCAGCAAAACCGCCGAGACGCCTGAATTGATCATGGCGAGTCCTGCGGATTCTCAGAATGCGGACGGTGCGAATCCACCCGAATTCAGCCTTCCCGCCCACGGCGTACCGCTGTGCATTACGTCGTGTCATAACAAGAGCGTCACAGCCTCGCTCAGACACTCCTCCACGTTCCCTACACACGCCTAGAGTCACGGCCAGTCACCGCGCCTTCGGATTGTCAATTCAGCGCGGCGCGCGACTCGGCCGCTTCCACGGGGAGGCGGTTGTGCCTGGGGAAAGGACTGATCGTGCGTCAACGTTCGCTTATCGCCATCACCGCCGCGCTGGCGGCGGGAGCGCTCACACTCACCGCCTGCGGCTCGCGCGACAGCGGCGACAAGGGCTCGGGCTCCGGCGAGGGCGGCGGCACCACCGTTGTCATCGGCGTCGACGCCCCCCTGACCGGCGAGCTGTCCGCCATGGGCCTCGGGATCAAGAACTCGGCGGATCTCGCCGCCAAGACCGCCAACAAGCAGAGCCTCGTCAAGGGCGTCACCTTCAAGATCGAGGCCCTCGACGACCAGGCGCAGCCGTCCGCCGGCCAGCAGAACGCCTCCAAGTTCGTCGGCGAGAGCGAGGTCCTCGGTGTCGTCGGCCCGCTGAACTCCTCGGTCGCCGAGTCGATGCAGAAGGTCTTCGACGACGCCAAGCTGGTCCAGGTCTCCCCGGCCAACACCGGCCCGGCCCTGACCCAGGGCGCGGACTGGCAGAACAAGAAGGTCCGCCCGTACAAGGCGTACTTCCGCACCGCGACCACGGACGCCATCCAGGGCCCGTTCGCCGCCCAGTACGTCTACACCACCGCCAAGAAGAAGAAGGTCTTCGTCATCGACGACAAGAAGACCTACGGCTCCGGCCTCGCGGCCACCTTCACCGGCGAGTTCAAGAAGCTCGGCGGCAAGGTGGTCGGCACCGAGCACATCAACCCGGACGCCAAGGACTTCTCCGCGGTCGCCACCAAGGTCAAGAACTCCGGCGCCGACGTGGTCTACTACGGCGGCGAGTACCCGCAGGCCGGTCCGCTGAGCAAGCAGATCAAGGCCGCCGGCGCCAAGGTCCCGCTGGTCGGCGGTGACGGCATCAAGGACGACACGTTCATGAAGCTGGCGGGCTCCGAGGCCACCGGTGACCTCGCCACCTCCGTCGGCGCCCCGGTCGAGGACCTCCCCTCCGCCAAGCAGTTCGTCGCCGACTACAAGGCCGCCGGCTACAAGGAGGAGTACTCGGCATACGGCGGCTACGCCTACGACTCCGCCTGGTCGATCATCGAGGCCGTGAAGAAGGTCGTCGACGCCAATGGCGGCAAGCTGCCCTCCGACGCCCGCGCGAAGGTCACCGAGGCCATGCAGGGCGTGTCCTTCGACGGTGTGACCGGCAAGGTCTCCTTCGACGAGTACGGCGATGCCACCAACAAGCAGCTGACCGTGTACGCCGTGAAGAACGGTGCCTGGGTGACCGTCAAGTCCGGTACCTACACCGGCTGACCGCGCCTGAACCACCCACGAGCCGCGCGGGGCGCTGTTCCACTGGCGTCCCGCGCGGTGTCGCATCCGGCCACATCCCTCGCACTTTCCGAAAGCTCGGAGGACATGCGGTGAACGAACTGCCGCAGCAGCTGGTCAACGGCCTGCTACTAGGATCCATGTACGGGCTGGTCGCCATCGGCTACACCATGGTCTACGGCATCGTCCAGCTCATCAACTTCGCCCACGGCGAGATATTCATGACGGGGGCGTTCGGCGCGCTCACCGTCTGGCTCTGGCTCCCCGGCGGCACCACCATGTGGATCGCGCTGCCGCTGATGATCATCGGCGCCGTCATCGTCGCGGTCGCCATCGCCGTGGGGGCGGAACGGTTCGCCTACCGTCCCCTCCGCACCGCCCCACGCCTCGCGCCGCTCATCACGGCGATCGGCCTCTCCCTCGCGCTCCAGCAGGCGGTGTGGGCCTGGTACCCGGAGGCGAAGTCCGCGCGCACCTTCCCGCAGATCGAGGGCGGCCCCTTCGAGATCGGCAGCGTCACGATCCAGACCGGTGACGTCTTCCTGGTCGTCGCCGCCCCGCTCAGCATGGCGATCCTCGCGTACTTCGTGATGAAGACCCGCACCGGACGCGGTATGCAGGCCACCGCCCAGGACCCGGACACCGCCAAGCTGATGGGCGTCAACACCGACCGCATCATCGTGATCGCGTTCGCGCTCGGCGCCGCGTTCGCCGCGGTCGGGTCCGTCGCCTACGGCCTAAAGTACGGCGAGATCAACTTCCGGATGGGCTTCATCCTCGGTCTGAAGGCGTTCACCGCGGCCGTCCTCGGCGGCATCGGCAACATCTACGGTGCCATGATCGGCGGTGTGGTCCTCGGCGTCGCCGAGACCCTGGCCACCGCCTACATCGCCGACATCCCGGGCATGGACAAGTTCGGCAGCCAGTCCTGGGCCGACGTCTGGGCCTTCGTACTCCTCATTCTCGTACTGCTGTTCAGGCCGCAGGGCCTGCTCGGCGAACGCGTCGCGGACAGGGCGTGAGACCGATGACCACACAGACCACCGCGCCCGAGACCCCCGGCGCCCACGGGGCCGACGCCCCCTCCGGCCTGGTGCCCCTGCCCGAGAAGGCCGGCCGCGCCCTCGCCCTCGGCGGCAGCGCGCTGACGATCCTCTCCACCTTCCTCGCCTGGACCTGGACCGCCGCGTTCCCCGGTGACCTCACCGTCTACGGCTACCCCGGCGGCCTCCAGGTCCTCGTCCTCATCGGCGCGCTCCTCGCCACCCTGTTCGCGCTCGCCTCCTACGGCCTGAAGGGGCTCGGCTGGCTGGTGCCCGCCGGGGCCGATGCCGCCCTGCGCTTCGCCACCCTCGCCACCTTCGCCACCAGCTGGTACACGGTCATCGCGATCAGCTCCGACCTCGGCGGGGTCGTCAACCTGGAACCGGGCGGCATCCTCGTCGCCGTCGCCAGCCTCGCCGCCCTGGCCGGTGCCCTCGCACTGCCCTTCCAGCGGCCCGAGCCCGAGCCGATCGACCCCGACGACACCGGCTGGGAGAAGTTCAAGCACGGCGCCGCGCACCAGTGGGAGACCACCAAGGCCGTCTTCTCCGCCGGTTCCCCCCGCCCCGTGCCCGCCCTGCCGTCCTACGCCGAGATCCTGATCATCGTCGCGATCCTGGCCCTCGGTCTGATCGTCTTCACCTACGGCATCGGCACCGAGTACGACGAACTGTTCATCGGCTTCCTGATCACCGCGGGCTTCGGCTTCGCCGCGCTCAACAAGGCCGGCCTGATCGCCCAGGCCTCGCAGATCACCTCCCGGCACCAGAACATCACCATCTGCGGTGCCTTCGTTGCGGCGGCCCTGTTCCCCTTCACCCAGACCAGCGACCAGTACGCCACCCTCGGCGTCTACATCCTGATCTTCGCCACCGTCGCCCTCGGCCTGAACATCGTCGTCGGCCTCGCCGGCCTCCTCGACCTCGGTTACGTCGCCTTCCTCGGCGTCGGCGCCTACGCGGCCTCCCTGGTCTCCGGCTCCCCCAGCTCGCCCTTCGACGTGCACTTCCCGTTCTGGGCCGCGGTCCTGGTCGGCGCCGCCGCCTCGCTGGTCTTCGGCGTGCTGATCGGCGCCCCGACGCTCCGGCTGCGCGGCGACTACCTCGCCATCGTCACCCTCGGCTTCGGTGAGATCTTCCGCATCACGGCGAACAACCTGGACGGCACCTCCGGACCCGACATCACCAACGGCTCCAACGGCGTCTCCTCGATCCCCAACCTCGACGTGTTCGGCTTCGACTTCGGCGCCCAGCACGACATGGGCGGCTTCACCATCGGCCGGTTCGCCAACTACTTCTTCCTGATGCTGATCATCACCGCCATCGTGGTCCTGGTCTTCCGCCGCAGCGGCAACTCCCGCATCGGACGGGCCTGGGTGGCCATCCGCGAGGACGAGACCGCCGCGCTCGCCATGGGCATCAACGGCTTCCGGGTCAAGCTCATCGCCTTCGCCGTCGGCGCCTCGCTCGCCGGCCTCGCCGGCACCGTGCAGGCCCACGTCACCTACACCGTGACACCCGAGCAGTACCTCTTCGCCGGTCCCATCCCGCCCAACTCGGCCTTCCTGCTCGCCGCGGTCGTCCTCGGCGGCATGGGCACCATCAGCGGACCGCTGATCGGCGCGGCCCTGCTCTTCCTGATCCCCAACAAGCTCCAGTTCCTCGGCAACTACCAGCTCTTCGCCTTCGGCCTCGCGCTCATCCTGCTGATGCGGTTCCGCCCCGAGGGCCTCATCCCCAACCGGCGCCGCCAGCTCGAGTTCCACGAAGATGCCGAAGCGCCCACCCTCCTCACGAAGGCGGGGGCCTGACCACCATGACCACCGACACCACCACCAAGGACACCCCCGCCGGCGCCGCCGGGCCCGGCCAGACCGTCCTCGACGCCCGCGGCGTCACCATGCGCTTCGGCGGCCTGACCGCCGTACGCGACGTGAACCTGACCGTCGGCGCCGGCGAGATCGTCGGCCTCATCGGCCCCAACGGCGCCGGCAAGACGACCTTCTTCAACTGCCTGACCGGCCTGTACGTCCCCACCGAGGGCGAGGTCCGGTACCGGGGCGAGGTCCTGCCGCCCAAGTCCTTCAAGGTCACCGCGGCCGGCATCGCGCGCACCTTCCAGAACATCCGGCTGTTCGCCAACATGACCGTCCTGGAGAACGTCCTGGTCGGCCGGCACACCCGCACCAAGGAGGGCTTCTGGTCCGCCGTGCTGCGCGGACCCGGCTTCCACCGGGCCGAGAAGGCATCCCGGGACCGCGCCATGGAGCTGCTGGAGTTCGTCGGCCTCGGCCACAAGGCCGAACATCTCGCCCGCAACCTGCCCTACGGCGAGCAGCGCAAGCTGGAGATCGCGCGCGCCCTCGCCAGCGAGCCCGGTCTGCTGCTGCTCGACGAGCCCACGGCCGGCATGAACCCGCAGGAGACCCGGACCACCGAGGAACTGGTCTTCGCCATCCGGGACATGGGCATCGCCGTCCTCGTCATCGAGCACGACATGCGCTTCATCTTCAACCTGTGCGACCGCGTGGCCGTACTCGTACAGGGCGAGAAGCTGATCGAGGGCGACAGCGCGACCGTCCAGGGCGACGAGCGCGTGGTCGCCGCCTACCTCGGCGAACCCTTCGAGGACGCGCCCGGCGCCGAGGAGGCCGCCGAGGTGGCAGCCGCCGAGGCACACGCCGGGGCCGCCGCCGGGGCACACGCCGACCCCGCGGCCACGGGCGCCGACACCCCGACCGACGCCGCGCCCGGCAAGGAGAACGACCGATGACCGCACTGCTGGAAGTCGAGGACCTGCGGGTCGCCTACGGCAAGATCGAAGCCGTCAAGGGCATCTCCTTCACGGTCGAGGCCGGCCAGGTGGTCACCCTCATCGGCACCAACGGCGCCGGCAAGACCACCACCCTGCGCACGCTGTCCGGGCTGCTGAAGCCGGTCGGCGGACAGATCCGGTTCAACGGCAAGTCGCTGAAGAAGGTCCCGGCGCACCAGGTGGTCTCGCTGGGCCTCGCCCACTCCCCCGAGGGGCGGCACATCTTCCCGCGCATGACCATCGAGGACAATCTGCGCCTCGGCGCGTTCCTGCGCAGCGACAGACCGGGCATCGAACAGGACATCCAGCGCGCCTACGACCTCTTCCCCATCCTCGGGGAGCGGCGGAAGCAGGCCGCGGGCACCCTCTCCGGCGGTGAGCAGCAGATGCTGGCGATGGGCAGGGCGCTGATGTCCCAGCCGAAGCTGCTGATGCTGGACGAGCCGTCGATGGGGCTGTCCCCGATCATGATGCAGAAGATCATGGCGACGATCGCCGAGCTGAAGTCCCAGGGCACCACCATCCTGCTGGTGGAGCAGAACGCCCAGGCGGCGCTCTCGCTCGCCGACCAGGGTCATGTCATGGAGGTCGGCAGCATCGTCCTGTCGGGGACCGGGCGGGACCTGCTGCACGACGAGTCGGTGCGGAAGGCCTACCTCGGCGAGGACTGACCGTCCGTCCACGGCGGCCGCTCGGAAACGGGCGGTTCCCCCGCCCGGCCGGCCACACCCGGCCGTCCGGGCACACCCGGCCGTCCGGGCACGCGACGAGGCCCGCGCCCCCTTCTCCGGGGCGCGGGCCTCGTCGTACGAGCGGTGGTCAGCCCTTCTTGGCCGCCTTCTTCTCCTCGTTGTCCGCGATGACCGCCTCGGCGACCTGCTGCATCGACATGCGGCGGTCCATGGAGGTCTTCTGGATCCAGCGGAAGGCGGCCGGCTCGGTCAGGCCGTACTCGGTCTGGAGGATGGACTTCGCGCGGTCGACCAGCTTGCGGGTCTCCAGCCGCTGGGTGAGGTCGGCGACCTCCTGCTCCAGCTGCTTCAGCTCGGTGAACCGGGAGACGGCCATCTCGATCGCCGGGACGACGTCGCTCTTGCTGAACGGCTTGACCAGGTAGGCCATGGCACCGGCGTCCCGGGCCCGCTCCACGAGGTCGCGCTGCGAGAACGCGGTGAGCATCAGGACCGGCGCGATGGACTCCTCGGCGATCTTCTCCGCCGCGGAGATGCCGTCCAGCTTGGGCATCTTCACGTCCAGGATGACCAGGTCCGGCTTGTGCTCGCGGGCCAGCTCGACGGCCTGCTCGCCGTCCCCGGCCTCGCCGACGACGGTGTACCCCTCCTCCTCCAGCATCTCCTTGAGGTCGAGCCGGATCAGTGCCTCGTCCTCGGCGATGACGACACGGGTCGTCAGCGGAGGCACGTGCGACGCGTCGTCGTCGGGCACGTCTACGGGCTGGGGCGACTCGGGGGCGGTCACGGGGGCTCCTCGGTACGGGCCGGGCAGGTGCTGCTGCCTATGCAGCCTACCTAGCGGCAGGGAGCTGTGTTGACCCGGTATGCTTCCGAGCAGCCAGTCCTGCCGGGTTGGTGGAATGGCATACACGGATGTCTCAAACACATCTGCCCGAAAGGGCTTGCGGGTTCGAATCCCGCACCCGGCACCGAGGGAACCCGAAAAGCGGAAGACCACGTGCGTGTGGTCTTCCGCTTTTCGGCGTACAGGAAGGGGCCGGGGCGCTTGATCGCGCCGGGTGGCACCCGCGTCGGCCCCGGGCGCCGCCAGGGGCCCGCGCGGGCCCCGGCCGGTCACCTCGGGCTGTCGTCCTCACCGATGTGGTGGACCCGCACCATGTTGGTCGAGCCGGAGACACCGGGCGGGGAGCCCGCCGTGATCACCACGACATCGCCCCGCTCGCAGCGGCCGTACTCCAGCAGCAGCTCGTCCACCTGCTCGACCATCGCGTCCGTGGAGTCCACGTGCGGGCCGAGGAAGGTCTCCGCGCCCCAGGTGAGGCTGAGCTGGGAGCGGGTGGCCGGCTCGGGGGTGAAGGCGAGCAGCGGGATCGGCGAGCGGTAGCGGGAGAGCCGGCGGGCGGTGTCCCCGGACTGGGTGAAGGCGACCAGGAACTTCGCGTCGAGGAAGTCGCCCATCTCGGCGGCGGCGCGGGCGACGGCGCCGCCCTGGGTGCGTGGCTTGTTCCGGTCGGTCAGCGGGGGCAGGCCCTTGGCCAGCACCTCCTCCTCGACCGCGGTGACGATCTTCGCCATGGTGCGCACGGTCTCGACCGGGTACTTTCCGACGCTGGTCTCGCCGGAGAGCATCACCGCGTCGGTGCCGTCCAGGATCGCGTTGGCGACGTCGGATGCCTCGGCGCGGGTGGGCCGGGAGTTCTCGATCATCGAGTCGAGCATCTGGGTGGCGACGATCACCGGCTTGGCGTTGCGCCGGGCGAGCTTGATCGCACGCTTCTGGACGATCGGCACCTGTTCCAGCGGCATCTCGACACCCAGGTCGCCGCGGGCGACCATCAGCCCGTCGAAGGCGGCGACGATGCCTTCGAGGTTCCGCACCGCCTGCGGCTTCTCGACCTTGGCGATCACCGGGAGGCGACGGCCCTCCTCGGCCATGATCCGGTGCACGTCCTCGATGTCGTCGGCGCTGCGGACGAAGGAGAGGGCGATCACGTCGAAGCCGGTGCGCAGCGCCCAGCGCAGGTCGTCCTCGTCCTTCTCGGAGAGGGCGGGGACGGAGACGGCGACGCCGGGGAGGTTGAGGCCCTTGTGGTCGGAGACGACACCGCCCTCGACCACGCGGGTGCGCACCCGGGGGCCGTCGACGGCGGTGACCTCCAGGCAGACCTTGCCGTCGTCCACCAGGACGCGCTCGCCGGGGGTGACGTCGGCGGCGAGGCCGGCGTGCGTGGTGCCGCACCGGTGGCGGTCGCCCTCGACGCCGTCCTCCACGGTGATGGTGAAGGTGTCGTCGCGTTCGAGGAGTACGGGGCCTTCGGCGAAGCGGCCGAGCCGGATCTTCGGGCCCTGAAGGTCCGCGAGGATGCCGACGCTGCGGCCGGTTTCGTCGGCCGCCTTTCGCACGCGCTGGTAACGCTCCTCGTGCTCGGCCCGGGTGCCGTGGCTGAGGTTGAACCGGGCGACGTCCATTCCGGCCTCGACCAGTGCCTTGATCTGGTCGTACGAGTCGGTGGCGGGCCCCAGGGTACAGACGATCTTTGCTCGGCGCATGGATCGAGCCTAGGGCTTACCCGCCGGTAGGGAATCCGGCCCGCATGACCTCCCAACAACCTTTGCATGAAGGGTTGTTGACACGAGTTGAAGTGTGCGGCGACTTGCTCCGATGAGCGGATTCCCCTCGGCAAGCCTGGCGCACAGGGTCATGTTCAGGTCAGAATCTACGCGCGTTGTCGACCCGTTCCGCTAGGAGAACCAGAGATGCCCCTGAACCGCCGGAAGTTCCTGAAGAAGTCCGCCGCCACCGGAGCGGGAGTGGCGATCGCCGGTGCGGCGGCGGCTCCGGCGGCCGAGGCGGCGGAGCACGGCGGGCCCGGGCACCCCGCGAAGCGGTACTCCCTGACCGTCATGGGCACCACCGACCTGCACGGCCATGTCTTCAACTGGGACTACTTCAAGAACGCCGAGTACAAGGACGCGGCGGGCAACGCGACCGGCCTGGCGCGGATCTCGACGCTGGTCGAGCAGGTGCGCGCGGAGAAGGGCCGGCGCAACACCCTGCTGCTGGACGCCGGTGACACCATCCAGGGCACCCCGCTGACCTACTACTACGCCAAGGTCGACCCGATCACCGCCGAGGGCGGCCCGGTGCACCCGATGGCGCAGGCGATGAACGCGATCGGGTACGACGCGGCGGCCCTCGGCAACCACGAGTTCAACTACGGCATCGAGACGCTGCGCACGTTCGAGGACCAGCTCGACTTCCCGCTGCTCGGCGCCAACGCGGTGGACGCCAGGACGCTGCGGCCCGCCTTCCCGCCGTACCTCATGAAGACGTTCCACGTGCCGGGCGCGCGGCCGGTCAAGGTCGCCGTCCTGGGGCTGACCAACCCCGGCATCGCCATCTGGGACAAGGCGTACGTGCAGGGCAGGCTGGCGTTCCCGGGTCTGGTGGAGCAGGCCGCCACCTGGGTGCCGAAGCTGAGGTCGATGGGCGCGGACGTGGTCGTCGTCTCGGCCCACTCGGGCACGTCGGGCACGTCGTCGTACGCCGACCAGGTGCCGTACGTGGAGAACGCGGCGGCCGACGTCGCCCGCCGGGTGCCCGGCATCGACGCCATCCTGGTCGGTCACGCGCACCTGGAGATCCCGGAGCTGAAGGTCGTCAACGAGAAGACCGGCAGGACCGTCGTGCTCTCCGAGCCGCTGTGCTACGCCGAGCGGCTCACCCTCTTCGACATCGAGCTGGTGTTCGCCAAGGGCCGCTGGGAGGTCGAGTCGGTCTCCGCGTCGCTGCGCGACTCCAGGACCGTCGCCGACGACCCGAGGATCACCAAGCTGCTGGCCGACGAGCACGAGAAGGTCGTCGCCTACGTCAACCAGGTGGTGGGCCGGGCGACCGAGACCCTGACCACCGTCAAGGCCCGCTACCAGGACGCCCCGATCATCGATCTGATCACCAAGGTCCAGGAGGACGTGGTGAAGGCGGCGCTCGCGGGCACCGAGTACGCCTCGCTGCCGGTGCTCGCCCAGGCGTCGCCGTTCTCCCGGACCTCCGAGATCCCGGCCGGCGACGTCACCGTCCGGGACCTGTCGAGCCTGTACGTGTACGACAACACGCTGGTCGCCAAGTTGCTGACGGGCGCCCAGGTGCGGGCCTACCTGGAGTACTCGGCGGAGTACTACGTCCAGACCGCCGCCGGCGCCCCGGTGGACGTGGAGAAGCTGACCAACGCCGGCGGTCGCCCGGACTACAACTACGACTACGTCTCGGGGCTGTCCTACGACATCGACATCGCCCAGCCGGCCGGGTCCCGGATCAGGAACCTGACCTTCGGCGGGGCGCCGCTGGACGACGCGCAGCAGTTCGTGCTCGCGGTGAACAACTACCGCGCCAACGGCGGCGGTGCCTTCCCCTACGTCGCCACCGCCAAGGAGCTGTGGTCGGAGTCGACGGAGATCCGCACCCGGATCGCGGAGTGGGTGACCGCGAAGGGTGTGCTGGACCCGAAGGACTTCGCGTCGGTGGACTGGAGGCTGGTGCGGGGCGGTACGCCGGTCTTCTAGCCGGCCGGGGCAGGTGGCTCAGATCCCCTCGACGAGCGGGGTGAGCCGCTTCGGCTGCCTGGCCTGCGGCACCCGGTCCGCCGGATCGTCCAGCCCGAAGGAGGTGAAGGCGGTCCGGCGGGGCAGGGGGTAGGTCTCCTTGCCGGTGAGGGAGTTGAGGATGGTCGCGCTGCGCCAGGCGGCCAGGCCGAGGTCGGGCGTGCCGACGCCGTGGGTGTGCAGCTCGGCGTTCTGGACGTGGACCGAGCCGGTCACCGAGGGGTCCAGGACGAGCCGGAACTCCTCGTCGACGCGCGGGCGTTCGCCGTTGTCGCGGCGGATGTAGGGGTCGAGGCCGGCGAGGACGCGGTCGAGGGGGCGTTCGCGGTAGCCGGTGGCGAGGACGACGGCGTCGGTGGTGAGCCGGGAGCGGCTGCCCTGCTGGAGGTGTTCCAGATGCAGTTCGATCTTGGTGGTGGCGATGCGGCCGGCGGTGCGGACGCGGACGCCGGGGGTGAGGACGGCGTCCGGCCAGCCGCCGTGCAGGGTGCGCCGGTACAGCTCGTCGTGGATGGCGGCGAGGGTGCCGGCGTCGATGCCCTTGTGCAGCTGCCACTGGGCGGCGACCAGCCGGTCGCGGACGGGCTCGGCGAGGGCGTGGAAGTAGCGCGTGTAGTCGGGGGTGAAGTGCTCCAGGCCCAGCTTGGAGTACTCCATCGGCGCGAACGCCTCGCTCCGCCCAATCCAGTGCAGCCCCTCCCGGCCTTCCGGGCGGCGGCGCAGCAGATCGAGGAAGACCTCGGCGCCGGACTGTCCGGAGCCGACGACGGTGACGTGTCCGGCGGCCAGCACGGAGTCGCGGTGGCCCAGGTAGTCCGCGGCGTGGATGACGGGTACGCCGGGCGTGTCCACCAGGGGCTTGAGCGGGTCGGGCACGTAGGGGGCGGTGCCGATGCCGATGACGACGTTGCGGGTGTACGTACGGCCCAGGGCCTCAACCTCGCCCCCGGCGCCGGGCTGGGTGTGGTCGACCTCGAACACGTCCCGTTCGGGATTCCAGCGGACGGCGTCGACCCGGTGGCCGAAGCGCAGCCCGGGGAGGGCCTCGGCGACCCAGCGGCAGTACGCGTCGTACTCGGCGCGCTGGAGGTGGAAGCGCTCGGCGAAGTAGAACGGGAAGAGCCGCTCGCGGTCTCTGAGGTAGCTGAGGAAACTCCAGCGGCTGGTGGGGTCGGCGAGGGTCACCAGGTCGGCCAGGAACGGCACTTGGACGGTGGCGCCCTCGATGAGCAGTCCGGGGTGCCAGTCGAAGCGGGGACGTTGTTCGTAGAAGACGGCGTCGAGTTCGGCCAGCGGGTGGGCGAGGGCGGCGAGGGAGAGGTTGCAGGGGCCGATGCCGATGCCGACGAGGTCGCGGGGGGAGGCCGGCTCGGGGGGTGCGGGGTGGGTCATCCGGGGGTGCTTCCTTCGACGAGTTCGAGCAGGTGGGCCAGGTCGTCCGGCCGGGTCCGGGGGTTGAGGACGGTGACCTTGAGCCAGAGCCGGCCGTCGAGCCGGGCGCGGCCGAGCACGGCCCGGCCCTCGTGCAGCAGCCGTCGGCGGGCGGCGGCGACGGTGTCGTCGGCCGCTCCTGCCGGGCGGAACAGCACGGTGCTGATGACGGGCTGGCCGTACAGCTCGAAGCCGGGGTGGCCGTCGATCAGTGCGGCCAGTTCGCGGGCGCGGGCGCAGACCTGGTCGACCAGGGCGCCGAGGCCGTCGCGGCCCAGTGTCCTCAGGGTGACGGCGATCTTCAGGATGTCGGGGCGGCGGCTGGTGCGCGGGGAGCGGCCGAGCAGGTCGGGGAGTCCGGCGTCGGTGTCGTCGTCGGCGTTCAGGTAGTCCGCGCGCTGGTGGAGCGCGGTGAGTTCGCCGGGGCGGGACACGGCGAGGAGACCGGCGGCGACCGGCTGCCAGCCGAGCTTGTGCAGGTCGAGGGTGACGGTGTGGGCGGCTTCGAGGCCGGCGAGCAGGCCCCGGTGCCGGTCGCTGAAGAGGAGGCCGCCGCCGTAGGCCGCGTCGACGTGCAGCCGGGCGCCGTGGGCGGCGCACCGCCCGGCGATCTCGGGGAGCGGGTCGATGAGGCCGGCGTCGGTGGTGCCGGCGGTGGCGGCGACCAGCAGGGGACCGGGCAGCGCGGTGAGGGCCTCGTCCAGGGCGGCCGGGTCCAGGGTGCCGCGGGGCGCCGGGACGACGACCGGGTCCGGCAGGCCGAGCAGCCAGGCGGCGCGCGGCAGCGAGTGGTGGGCGTTCGCGCCGTGGACCAGGCGGACGCCGGCGCCGTGCGCCTCGCGGGCGAGCAGCAGGGCGAGCTGGTTGGACTCGGTGCCGCCGGTCGTGACGAGGGCGTCGGCGAGGTGGGCGGTGCGGGCGAGGGCGCGGGTGACCGCGGTTTCCAGGGCGGAGGCGGCCGGGGCCTGGTCCCAGGAGTCCAGGGAGGGGTTGAGGGCGCTCGCGGCGAGGTCGGCGGCGGCGGCCACGGCGAGCGGCGGGCAGTGCAGATGGGCCGCGCAGAGCGGGTCGGCCGGGTCGGCGGCGCCGGCGGCGAGGGCCTGGACGAGGGTGCGCAGGGCGTCCGGGTCGCCGGTGTCCGGCAGGACGTCCCCGAGGGCGGCGGTGACGCGCGCGGTGACGGCGCCGGGTCCGCCGGCGGGGAGCGGGCCGCCGCGCTCGGCGGCGCCGGCCTCGAGTGCGTCGAGCACCGTGCCGAGGAGGGACCGGAGCGCCGCGGGGCCGCCGGGACCGGAGGCGAGCGGCGGCGGGCTCACGGTCCACCCCCGGTGTGCCGAGGGTGGCTCCGGGCCTGCGGCGAGCGGCGGCGGGCTCGTGGCCTCTCCTGCGCTCATGGGCTCTCCTCCGGGCCGCGGGGACGTCCGGCGGGCGTCCGGGCCCGGGGGCTTCCGGCTCGTGGGGTCCGCTGACGGGTGGAGCCCCAGCTTGGACCGGGAGGGCGCCCGGTGTCCCGGAGGCCCGGCCAACGGAACCCGAAAGTGTGTACTGCCGTGGCGGGAGCGGCGGTTGGATGATCGGATCTACGCCCGGGAGCCCCCGGCGTGGTCCCGGGCCCACCGGGCGAAGGTGCGGGCCGGGGTGCCCACGGGAGGGCGTGGGTGGCGAAGGCGCCCGGGCGCGGAACGCCCGGGCGATGACGCCGGGGAGCGGGACGTCGTACTCCGTACCGCTGAACGCGGGGCGGCGCCGGAACCGTACGGCCTCGGCCGCGGCGGCCGGCTCGGCCCGCCGCGAGGAGGCTGCCGGCGAGGGCACGGCCGACGAGGAGACGGCCGACGAGGAGACTGCCGGCGAGGAGACTGCCGGCGAGGGCACGGCCGGCGTTTCCGGTCGTGCCGGACACCGCGATCACGGTGCGCCCCGGTCCGGCCGGTAACCGACCGCCGGGCCCCGGAAGGGCGGCCGGTCCGCCGCGTCGTCTGCGGGGGCCGGCCGCGTCCATGCCGCGGGAGTTACTCGGCGCCCTCCTCCCCCGTGTCGCCGGCCTCGCCGCGTACCCGCAGGGCGCGGGAGAGGTCGTCCAGGCGGTCGGCGAGGGTGCGGCGCAGCGCCGGGGTGAGGTCGGCCTCGCGCAGGCATGCCTCGCCGAGCCCCAGGTTGTCGGCGTCGACGGCGTGGGCCGGGAAGCACCAGCGGCCGGCGGCGACGGCGATGGCGGGGCCGCGGCGGGCGGCGAGGGCGACCGCGTCCTGGTAGAAGCGCGGCACGTACTCCCGGACCAGGTCGGCCTGCTCGGGCTGCCAGAAGCCCTGGGCGGTGGCCGTGAAGAGGTAGTTGGACAGGTCGTCGCCGGTGAACATCGCCTCCCAGGCGGCGCGCTTGGCCGCCGGGTCGGGCAGCGCGGCACGACAGCGGGCGGCGCCCTCCTGGCCGGTGGCGCTCGGGTCGCGCGCCAGTTCGGCGGCGATGGCGTCCTCGTCGGTGGCGCCGAGCACGGCGAGCCGGGCGAGGATGCGCCAGCGCAGCTCGGGGTCGAGTTCGGGTCCGCCGGGCACCGTGCCGTCGGCGAGCCAGGAGGCGATGGGCTCCGGGTGGGCGGCCACGGCGATCAGATGCCGTACGGCGATCAGCCGCAGGCCCGGGTGGTCGCCGTCCTCGGTGCGCCGCAGCAGGTCGCGGCAGAGGGAGGTGAGGGTGGCCAGGGCGGCCGGCCGGTCCCCCGGCGCCAGGTACTGCTCGGCGAGCTGTCCGGCGGCGAAGGCGAGGACGCCCTGGGCGACGGCCAGGTCGGTCTCGTGCGGCAGGTGGGCGCGGGCCGTCTCCAGGTAGGCGGCGGGCGGCAGTTCGCCGTCGCGGACGGCGTCCCTGAGGGCGTTCCAGACGACCGCGCGGGTGAGCGGGTCGGGCAGGCCGGACAGGCCGGTGCGGAGGGTCTCGAAGGACGTGGCGTCGAAGCGGACCTTGGCGTAGGTGATGTCGCCGTCGTTGAGCAGGACCAGTGCGGGGCGCTTGCCGATGGGCTGGGGGGCGGTCTGCGGGACGTCGAGGCCGACGCGCTCGCGCAGTACCAGCCGGCCCTGGTCGGCGACGTCGTGGTCGTACAGGCCGGCGCTGAGGCGGTGCGGGCGGCTGCCCGCGCGTTCGACGGTCAGCGCGCAGGTGCCGTCGGCGGTGGCGATCACGGGGGTGAGCGTGTCGACGCCGGTGGTGCGCAGCCAGTCGTCGGCCCAGGCGGGCACGTCCCGGTCGGTGGCCGAGGCGAGGGAGTCGATGAAGTCGGCGAGGGTGGCGTTGCCGAACTTGTGCCGCTTGAAGTGGGTGTTGATGCCGGCGAGGAAGTCCTTCTCGCCGAGCCAGGCGGCGAGCTGGCGCAGCGCGGAGGCGCCCTTGGCGTAGGAGATGCCGTCGAAGTTGAGCAGGGCGGAGGCCGTGTCGTCGACGTTCTCGGGGGCGACCGGGTGAGTGGTGGGCCGCTGGTCGGCGTCGTAGCCCCAGGACTTGCGGGTGACGCCGAACTCGGTCCACGGGTCGGTGAACCGCGTGGCCTCGGCGGTGGTCTGGTAGCCCATGTACTCGGCGAAGGACTCGTTCAGCCAGATGTCGTCCCACCACTTGAGGGTGACGAGGTCGCCGAACCACATGTGGGCCATCTCGTGCGCGATGACCATGGCGCGGGTCTGCCGCTCGGTGTCGGTGACGGCGGAGCGGTAGATGAACTCGTCGCGGAAGGTGACCAAGCCCGGGTTCTCCATGGCGCCCGCGTTGAACTCGGGGACGAACGCCTGGTCGTAGGAGTCGAAGGGGTACGGCTCCTCGAACTTCTCGTGGTACCGGTCGAAGCAGGCGCGCGTGACGTCCAGGATCTCGTCGGCGTCGGTGTCGAGGTACGGGGCGAGGGAGCGGCGGCAGTGGATGCCGAAGGGCAGCCCGCGGTGTTCGGTGCGCACCGAGTGCCAGGGGCCGCCGGCGACGGCGACCAGGTAGGTGGAGACGGGCGGGGTGGGGGCGGCCTGCCAGAGGCCGTCGCCGCGGTGTTCGGTGACGCCGTTGGCGAGGACGGTCCAGCCCTCGGGTGCCTTCACGGAGACCTCGAAGACGGCCTTCAGGTCGGGCTGGTCGAAGGCGGCGAAGATCCGCTGCACGTCGTCCATGAACATCTGGGTGTAGACGTACGTCTCGCCGTCGCTGGGGTCGGTGAAGCGGTGCATGCCCTCGCCGGTGCGGGAGTAGCGCATGACCGCGTCGACGCGCAGCTCGTGCTCGCCGGCGGTGAGGTTCTTCAGCGGCACCCGGTCCTCGCTGAGCGACTCGGGGTCGAGCGGCTGTCCGTCGAGCGTGACGCTGCGCAGTTCGGCGGGCTTCAGTTCGACGAACGTGTCCCCGTCCGACCGGGCGGTGAACCGGATCGCGGTACGGGAGTCGAAGGTCTCGTCACCGGTGGTGAGGTCGAGTTCGACCGTGTACCGGTGGACGTCGAGGAACTGTGCTCGGGCTTGCGCTTCGTCGCGCGTGAGTACGGACATGCACGCCATGCTGCCTGATGGGACCCACAGCGCACAGGGGTGGAGCGGTACATGGCTTTTGTCCCCCGTGCGCCCCGTCCCGTCACCCGGCCGGTCTCCCGGCCGGGCTTCCGTCCGGTCCGCCGTCCGGTCCCGCCGTCGGTCCCCTGTCCGGTCCGGCCCCGTGGTTCGGGCGTCGTCGTTCAGGCGTCGTGCGCCCGCTGTCCGCCGTGGGTGTCCTCGGCGATCCGCTCGTGGTGCCGGATCACCTCGGCGATGATGAAGTTCAGGAACTTCTCGGCGAACGCGGGGTCGAGTTTGGCGCTCTCGGCGAGGCGGCGCAGCCGTTCGATCTGCCGGGCCTCGCGGGCGGGGTCCGCGGGCGGCAGCTGGTGCAGCGCCTTGAGGCGGCCGACCTGCTGGGTGGCCTTGAAACGCTCGGCGAGCATGTGGACGACGGCCGCGTCGATGTTGTCGATGCTCTCGCGCAGGCGGTCGAGTTCCTGGCGGACCGCGGGGTCCGCGGCGCCGGTGCCGGTGTTGCTGGTGGTCATGAGGGCCCACCCTATGCGCTGCGCGGGCCGGGTCCTACGGGGTGTCCGGAGAGTGGATCAGCGGGGGGTCACCGGGGTCCGGGACGCGGTCGCTCCAGCCGCCGGGCACGCCGCGGGCCTGCTGGGCGCGGAACCGGACGGGGGCGAGGCCGACGCGCCGGGTGAAGAGCCGGGAGAAGTAGGCGGGGTCGTCGTAGCCGACGCGGCGGGCGACGGCGGCGACGGGCAGTCCGGTGCCGGCGAGGAGTTCCTTGGCACGGCCGAGGCGGATGCCGAGCAGGTAGTCCTTGGGGCTGCATCCGGCCGCCCGGCGGACCGCGCCGCGCAGCTCGGTGGTGGTCATGCCGTGCCGGGCGGCGTGGTCGGCGACGGTCATCGGCGTGCAGGCGTCCCGGGCGAGCGCCTGGAGGACGGGGTCGCCGTCGGGTGCGAGGTCGGCGCGGGCGCGGCGCAGGGCGACCAGCAGTTCGTGGACGGCGGCGCCGGTCTCCACCTCCAGCAGGGGGTTGCCGCGGCGGGCGGCCCGGGCGATGCGGGTGACGACGGTACGCGGCCCGGAGGCGTCGGAGAGCGGGACGACGGGCCGGTCGGGTTCGATGTAGCCGAGGTCGCGGTAGGCCGCGGTGGCGGGCCCGGCGAAGTCCACGAAGCCCTCGTCCCAGCCGGTGCCCGGGTCGGGCGCGTAGTGGTGCGGGACGCCGGGGGTGAGCCACAGCAGCGCGGGCGCGGTGACGGTCGTGCGGCGGCCGTCGGCGCCCCGGTACCAGCCGCCGCCGGAGCTGATCACCACCGCCACGTGGTGGTCGAGGGTGCGCGGGCCGACCGTGGGCAGCGCGCCGTGCTGGAGGCCGACGCCGAGGCAGACCAGGCCGAGGCGCAGGTGGGCGGGGCCGGGGCTGAAGAACCGCATCCAGGTCCGGTACATCGGCGCTCCTCTCCGGGGGCGCGTTTTTGTCCAAGCAGTGCCGATCTTCGTCCATGGCGCCGGCCACCGGAAGGGGTGAGGCTGGGCCGCATGAGCGAGTTCACGGTGGGGGAATCCGGCTTCCTGCTGGACGGGCGCCCGGTACGGCTGCTGTCCGGGGCGCTGCACTACTTCCGGGTGCACGAGGCCCACTGGGGGCACCGGCTGGCGATGCTGCGGGCGATGGGCCTGAACTGCGTGGAGACGTACGTGCCGTGGAACCTGCACGAGCCGCGCCCGGGCGTGTTCCGGGACGTGGGGGCGGTGGGCCGGTTCCTGGACGCGGTGCGCGCGGCGGGCCTGTGGGCGATCGTGCGGCCGGGGCCGTACATCTGCGCCGAGTGGGAGAACGGGGGGCTGCCGGCGTGGCTGACGGCCGCCGTGGGCACGCGCGCGCGTACGCGGGACGAGCGCTGGCTGCTGCCCGTGCGGAACTGGTTCCACCGGTTGCTGCCCGAGATCGTGTCCCGGCAGCTCGACCGCGGCGGCCCGGTGCTCATGGTCCAGGTGGAGAACGAGTACGGCAGCTACGGCAGCGACACCGGCTACCTCCGGGAGCTGGCCGGGCTGCTGCGCGCGGAGGGCGTCACGGTCCCGCTGTGCACCTCCGACGGCCCCGAGGACCACATGCTGACCGGGGGCTCGCTGCCCGGGGTGCCGGCCACGGTGAACTTCGGCTCCCACGCGCGCGAGGGCTTCCGCGCGCTGCGCCGCCACCGTCCGGCGGGCCCCCTGATGTGCATGGAGTTCTGGTGCGGCTGGTTCGACCACTGGGGCGGCGAGCACGCCGTACGGGATCCGGCCGAGGCCGCCGGGGTGCTGCGGGAGATCCTGGCGTGCGGGGCGTCGGTGAACCTGTACATGGCGCACGGAGGCACCAGTTTCGGGGGCTGGGCGGGGGCCAACCGGGGCGGTGGCGAGCTGCACGAGGGACCGCTGGAGCCGGACGTGACCTCGTACGACTACGACGCGCCCGTGGACGAGTACGGCCGCCCGACGGAGAAGTTCTGGCGCTTCCGCGAGGTGCTGGCCGCCCACCGGACCGGCCCGCTGCCCGCCCTGCCGGACCGGCCCGCCCCGCTGGGCGCCCCGGCCGAGGCGGTGCTGGCGGACTGGGCGCCGCTGGCCGGCGTGCTGGAGGCGCTGGGCGGCCCGGAGACGGCCGGTCCGGTACCGCCCACCTTCGAGGAGCTGGGGATCACCCGGGGCCTGGTCCGCTACGAGGTCGACGTGCCCGGCCCGCGCCGGCCGTACCCGCTGACCGTGCGCGGGCTGCGCGACCTCGCCGTGGTGTACGTCGACGGGGAGCGCGCCGGGGTGCTCACCGAGGCGGAGCCGCGGCTGGCGGAGCCCGTCGCGGGCCCCGCGCGCGTGGAGCTGTGGGTGGAGTCCCTGGGGCGGGTGAACTACGGGCCCCGGCTCGGCGAGCCGAAGGGCGTCACCGGCGGTGTCCTGCACGAGCGGCAGTACCTGCACGGGGTCCGCGCGCGCGGGCTGGACCTGGACGCGTTCGCCGACGGGGTGGCCGCGGTGCCCTTCGGCGCGCTGCCCGGGACGGCGGCGCCGGGGCTGTACCGGGGCTCGGTCACGGTCCGCGGGGCGGGGGACGCCCGGCTGGAACTGCCGGGCCGTACCCGCGGCTTCGTCTGGATCAACGGCTTCGGCCTGGGCCGTTTCTGGTCGGCGGGCCCCCAGCGGTCGCTGTACGTGCCCGGGCCGGTGCTGCGGGAGGGGGCGAACGAGGTGTGGCTGCTGGAGCTGGACGAGGGGGAGCCGGACCGGCCGGCGCCGCGTCTGCTGCCCGTGTGACCGCCGCGCTCCCGTTCCCGGGCCGGGCCCCGCCGCCTACAGTGGGAGGGGGTTCCGGCGTCATCCGGGGGTGCCGACGTGGCGAACGGCGGACCGGTCGAACACGGCTACCCGCACCTGGAGACGGTGCGGGCCGCCGTCACCGCGCTGTACCGGCGGCTGTCCCGCGACACCATCGAGACGTTCCCGGTCAGCGTGGCCCCCGCCGACGTGGCCTTCTGCGACACCGACGACCTGCACCTGGGCGCGCAGCGCGTGGCCCGGGAGATCGTGCGGCACTTCCGGCTGCCGGACGCGCGGCTGGTCGTCGGGTTCCGGGAGATGACCCACGCGGCCAACGTCGAACTGGCGGCCGGGCCCGAGTACTTCGTCGAACTGAACGACCGGTTCCGCACCCATCGCGCGGACATCGGCGCGGCCCTCGCCCACGAGGTGGCGCACGTCTACCTGCACCGGCTGGGCCTCTCGTTCCCCACCACGGCGGAGAACGAGATCCTGACCGACACCACCGCGGCCTACCTGGGCGCGGGCTGGCTGCTGCTGGACGCCTTCCGCCAGGACGCGGTCTCCTCGCAGAAGCTCGGCTACCTCACCCCGGAGGAGTTCGGTTACGTCCTGGCCAAGCGGGCCCTGCTCTTCGGCGAGGACCCCTCCGTGTGGTTCACCAGCCCGCAGGCGCACACCGCCTACGTCAAGGGGATGGCCCGGGCCCGCCGGGACGGGGAGCAGCCGCCGCTGGCCGCGGCCGGCTGGGCGGGCCGACGCCGCTACGCCCACGACCGCCGGCACGCCTCCGGCGCCCCGCCGGCGGCTGCCTACGCCTTCGCCGCCGACCCGGCCGGCCGGCTCCGGGTCTCCTTCCCCTGTCCGACCTGCCACCAGCGGATCAGGGTGCCGGTACGGGGGCGGGTACGGGCCCGGTGCGGGCTGTGCCGGTCGGTGCTGGAGTGCGACACATAGCGGTGGGAGGCGGCTATGCGCGTACGGCGATCCCGTCCAGCACCATCGACAGGTACTGGCGGGCGATCTCCTCGGGGCTGTGCCCGCCGCCGGGCCGGTACCAGGAGGCGGCGACCCACACGGTGTCCCTGACGAACCGGTAGGCGAGCCGGACGTCCAGGTCCGCGCGGAAGACCCCGTCGGCGACCCCGCGTTCCAGCGTGCCGAGCCACGCCGTCTCGAACCGGCGCTGGGACACGGCGAGGAAGGCGAACCGGTCCTGGGCGACGAGCCGTCTGTTCTCCTTCTGGTAGATCGCGACGGCGGCGCGGTGCCGGTCGATCTCCCGGAAGGACTCGGTGACCAGTGCCTCCAGCGTGGGGCGGGGGCCGAGTCCGGAGGCGAGGACGGTGTCGTAGCCCTCCCACAGCTCGTCGAGGAAGGTCCGCAGGATCTCCTCGAGCATCGCCTCCTTGGAGTCGAAGTGGTAGTAGAGGCTGCCCGCGAGCATCCCGGCGTGGTCGGCGATCCTGCGGACGGTGGTGGCGTCGTAGCCGTACTCGGCGAAGACCTCGGCGGCGGTGCCGAGGAGTTCGCCGCGCCGGTCCGCCGCCGTGGTCACCTGGGGCTTCTTCTTGGTGGGCACGCACCCATTGTGGTCCGCCCGCCCGGCGGCGGTGTCCGCGCGGTGCGCCGGCGTACCGGCCGTTCGCCTCAACCGGAGCGCGGGCAGGCCGAGTTCAGTACGCTGACGGGGTGGGGGACAACCGGATCTACGACGGTCAGTTCGGGAACGTGGTACAGGCCCACCACATCGACCACGTCCACTTCCACGTCCCGCCGCCGCGTACCGGGGCGCCGTCGTGGCGACTGCGCCACGTCCTCGCGGTGGGGCTGGCCGGCGCCGGGGCCGCGCTGCTCCTGCTGAGCCGCTACCGCCTCCCCGCCCCCGCCGGCGCGACGGTGGCCCTCGCGGGCGCGCTCTGCCTGGCCGCCGCGGCTTGCGTGGAGCTGCTGACGCTGTGGGAACTGCGCTCCAGCAGGCGTCCCGAGCACCGGCCCGCCCGGCCGGTGCTCGACCGGGCCGCGGAGGAACTCGCGGAGGCGCTGAGGGTTCGCTACGACCGGGACGAGCGGCTGTCGCGCATCCACGACCCGTTCCCCATCCCGGTGCGCTGGACGGCGGCGGATCCGCTGCTCACCGACCACTGGCGGAACATCCGCCGGGCGGGGGCCGCGCCGTCGGCGGACGCCGACGCCGACCGGCCCCTGGCGGTGGACGGCCACTTCGACGAGATCGCCGCCCTGTTCACCGCCCTGCCGGCCCAGCGGCTGGTGGTGCTGGGCGGCCCCGGTGCCGGGAAGTCCGTGCTCGCCCTGCACCTCGCCCGCCGGCTCGTGGAGCGGCGCGGCCCCGCCTCCGGGGACCCGGTCCCGGTGGTCTTCCCGCTCTCCTCCTGGGACCCCAAGCGCGGCGGCCTGTGGAACTGGGCGGCCGGCCGGATCGCCGAGGGCCACCCCCGGGCGCTGGCCGAAGGCGGTGGCCGGGCCCACGCCGTCGCCCTGGCGCTGATCACCTCCGGGCGGGTGCTGCCCGTCCTGGACGGCTTCGACGAGCTGCCCCGCCGCTTCCAGGCGGACGCCCTGCGGGAGCTGCGGGCCAGTCTGGCCGGTCCCGCCCGCTTCCTGCTGACCAGCAGGACGGAGGAGTACACGGCGGCCGTCGAGGCCGGGAACACCGTGCTCCCGTCGACCGCCGTGGTCGAGCTACAGCCCCTGACCGTCGGCGAGGTCGCCGCCTACCTCCCCCGGACGGCCCGCAGGACCAGCCGGGACGACGACTCCCGCACCGCCTGGGACCCCGTACTGCGGCGGCTGGCGGACCCCGCGGACCGCGCCCGGGAGGTGCGGGTGCTCCGGGCCGTCCTCGGTACTCCGCTGATGATCGGCCTGGCCCGAGTCGCCTACAGCGACGGCGGGGCCGGGGCCGACCCGGCCGAGCTGCTGGCCCCGGGCCGCTTCACCACCCGGGCCGCCGTCGAGCGGCACCTGTTCGACGCCTTCCTGTCCGCCGCCTACGGCGGGGCCCTCGACGACCGTGCCGGCCGGCCCTCCTGGAGCGCCGCCGACGCCCGCCGCTGGGCCGGCTCCCTCGCCCGCCACCTGAGCGCCTCGGGGACCCAGGACCTGGAGTGGTGGCGTCTGGACGAGGCGGTGCCGCGCGTCGTGCGCAGCCTGGTGACGCTGCCGGCGTTCCTGCTGGTGCTGCTGGGCGTCCAGGTCTCCCGGTTCGGCGTGCCGTGGTGGCAGCGGTGGGTGGGGCTGCCGTTGGCCGGGGCGGTCGCCCTCGCCGTAGTCGCCGCCCTGGTCGCCGACTGGGCCGACCCCGGGGAGCCTCCCGGCCCGTACCGGCTCCACCGGCCTTCGGGCACGCGCCTGCGGGCGGCGCTGCGCGGGCGGGAGCAGTGGAGGTTGGCGCTCGTGGCGGGCGGTCTGACCCTCGGGGTGACGGCCTCGGTGCTGCTCTCCCCCGGCACCACCCGCCGGCTGACGGTCCTGGCGACGGTCTGCTTCGCCGTGCAGTCGGCGGCCCAGTTCGCCGACGCCCTGCGCAGACCCGCCGATCCCGCGGAAGCCACCGAGCCGTCGGTGCTGCTGGCCGCCGACCGCGGCGCCACGGCCGCGCTGGCGCTCTTCCGCCTGGTCGGCCCGGCACATCACCTCGAGCACCACAAGAACCTGTACGTCGTCACCGCGCTGTACGTGGCCTGGTGGCAGTCGGTGACGGCCCGGGACACGCTGGGGCCCGCCGACTGGGCCCGCGCGGCGGCCTGTTTCGCGGCGGCCTCGCTCTGCCACGGCGTCGCGGTCTCGGCCTGGGGCCGGTACACGGTGGCCCGGTGCTGGCTGGCCCTGACCGGCAGGCTGCCCTGGCGGCTCATGGCCTTCCTGCGGGACGCCCACACCCGGGGCGTGCTGCGGCAGGTGGGCGGCGTCTACCGGTTCCGCCACATCGAACTGCGCAACCGGCTGGCCCGTACCACCGCGCCCGTCTCACCGAGGCAGCCGTCGGTGTGGACCGGCCGGCTGGGACTGGCCGCCGTCGCGGTGACCACCGTCACCCCGTTCCTGCTGCTGTCGAACCTGACCACCATGGCGCCGCCCGCTCCCCACCGGGCCGTGCCCCGGGCGTGCGCGCTGCTCGACGACCGACTGCTGGCCGCGGTGATGGCCGACCCGATGAAGCTGGCGCGGGGCCGGAACACCTGCACGGCCGGTGAGCAGTCGCCGTTCCACCCCGACGTCAGCCTCAGCCTCCAGGCGTTCGTGACCCGCACCGGGTCCGGGATCGGCGCGGCCTACTCGCCGGCCAGGACCGAACTGCTGCGGACCCCCTTCGCCGGTGCCGATCGCGAGGGGCTCGGCGACGAGGCGCGCGAAGGGACCGAGACGGTCTTCTCCGCGGCGCACATGGAGGGCCGCCAGACCACGGCCGTGCTGGGCACCCGGGTCGCCAACGTGGTCCTGAAGCTCACCTACACCGAGGAGTTCGCCTCGAAGCCGCGCGCCCAGGAGGTCGCCCGCATCCTGATGCGGGCGGCGCTGCGACACGCGGGCCTCACGCCGAAGCAGCGGCAGTCCGCCCAGCGCCCGCTGGCCGCCGTGCCGCGCGCCACGATCCCCCGGGACACCCGGTTCGCGTACTACCGCCCCGGCCGGTCCCAGGCCCTGGTGGGTGCCCGCTGGGGAGCGCGCGAGCGGTCCCATCTCTGGCGGCTGCGCGGCTTCGGCTACATCCTGCGCGCGCCGAAGTACCTGAGCTGCGAGACCTCGGACGACGGGACGGTGACGTGCCGTTCGAAGGGGCCGGACGGCCTGCGTCTGCCCCGCCTGCGGCTGCGCCTGGCCTCCGCGCACTGTGTGCGGCCCTGCGCCGGGGCCGCCCGGTTCTGGCAAGCCCGCCCCGGCTTCGCCACCACGCCGTGGAAGCGCGTCACGTCCTCGCTCTGGTACGCCGAGACCGCCCCGGACGCCCGCACCTACCGTCTGCTGTTCGCCCGTACCGTCGCGGACGCGAACGGCAAGGACGTCAACCTGGTCTGGGCCGAGGCCGATGTCGACGTCTCCGGCCGGGCGCTGGCCCAGAAGATCGTCAACGATCTCTACACGGGCACGGGCGGCCGGTGAGACCGTGGCCGTGCCCGGACATGCGGCGGCGCCTGCCCAGCGTCCGGTCGGGGACAGGCGGGCAGGCGCCGTCAGTGTTCCGTACGCCTTTGTACGGGACGTGTGCGGGGACCTTCAGGTCCCTGGTGTGCGCGTCAGACCGCCAGGGCGCGGTCCGTCGGGCGGATCGGCGCCGGCAGGTCGCTGGCACCGGTCAGGTGGCGGTCGACTCCGCGGGCGGCCGAGCGGCCCTCCGCGATAGCCCAGACGATGAGGGACTGGCCGCGGCCGGCGTCACCGGCGACGAACACACCCGGCACGTTGGTCTGGAAGTCGGCGTCGCGGGCGATGTTACCTCGTTCGTCGAGGTCCAGGCCGAACTGGTCGACCAGGCCGTTCTCCCGGTCGGTGCCGGTGAAGCCCATGGCGAGCGTGACCAGCTGGGCCGGGATCTTGCGCTCGGTGCCCGGCTTCCGGTTCAGCTTGCCGTCCACGAACTCGACCTCGGCCAGGTGCAGCCACTGCACGTTGCCGTCCTCGTCGCCCTCGAAATGGGTGGTGGAGGCGGAGTAGATCCGCTCGCCGCCCTCCTCGTGGGCCGAGGTGACCTTGTACAGGATCGGGAAGGTCGGCCAGGGCTGGCTGGCCGCGTGCCGCTCGTCGTTCGGCCGGGGCATGATCTCCAGCTGGGTGACGGAGGCCGCGCCCTGGCGGTGGGCGGTGCCCACGCAGTCCGCGCCGGTGTCGCCGCCGCCGATGACGACGACGTGCTTGCCCTCGGCCGAGATCGGAGTGGTGACGTAGTCGCCCTCCTGGACCTTGTTCGCCAGCGGCAGGTACTCCATCGCCTGGTGGATGCCCTTGAGTTCGCGGCCGGGCACCGGCAGGTCACGGGCGGTCGTGGCGCCGGCGGCGATGACGATCGCGTCGTACCGCTTCTTCAGGTCGCGGGCGCCGATGTCGCGGCCGATCTCCACGCCCGTGCGGAAGCGGGTACCTTCCGCGCGCATCTGCTCGATACGGCGGTTGATGTGCCGCTTCTCCATCTTGAACTCGGGGATGCCGTACCGCAGCAGGCCGCCGATGCGGTCCGCGCGCTCGTAGACGGCGACCGTGTGGCCGGCCCGGGTCAGCTGCTGGGCGGCGGCGAGACCCGCCGGGCCGGAGCCGATGACGGCGACCGTCTTGCCGGACAGGCGCTCGGGGATCTGCGGGGTGACGTCCCCGGTCTCCCACGCCTTGTCGATGATCGAGACCTCGACGTTCTTGATGGTGACCGGCGCCTGGTTGATGCCGAGCACGCACGCCGCCTCGCAGGGGGCCGGGCAGAGGCGACCGGTGAACTCCGGGAAGTTGTTGGTCGCGTGCAGCCGCTCCTGGGCGGCGCTCCAGTCCTCGCGGTAGGCGTAGTCGTTCCACTCCGGGATCAGGTTCCCGAGCGGACAGCCGTTGTGGCAGAACGGGATGCCGCAGTCCATGCAGCGGCTGGCCTGCTTGCTGATGATCGGCAGCAGGGAGCCGGGGACGTAGACCTCGTTCCAGTCCTTGACCCGTTCGGCGACGGGGCGGGTCTCGGCGACCTCGCGGCCGTGGTTCAGGAAGCCCTTCGGGTCAGCCATTGATCGCCGCCTCCATCATCTTCTCGGTGATCTCGGTCTCGGAGAGACCGGCTCGCTCGGCGGCGTCCTTGGCGGCGAGCACTGCCTTGTACGTGCTGGGGATGATCTTGCTGAAGCGCGTCACGGCCGCGTCCCAGTCGGCCAGCAGCTTCCCGGCGACGGTCGAACCGGTCTCCTCGGCGTGGCGGCGCACCACGTCGTGCAGCCACAGCTTGTCCGTGTCGTCCAGCGCCTCGACGGCCCCGGCGTTGCCGGCGTTGACGTTGTCGCGGTCGAGGTCGATGACGTAGGCGACGCCACCGGACATGCCCGCCGCGAAGTTGCGGCCGGTCGGGCCGAGGACGACCGCGTGACCGCCGGTCATGTACTCGCAGCCGTGGTCGCCCACGCCCTCGGAGACGACCAGCGCGCCCGAGTTGCGGACGCAGAACCGCTCGCCGGTACGGCCGCGCAGGAACAGCTCGCCGCCGGTGGCGCCGTAGCCGATGGTGTTGCCCGCGATGGTGGAGTACTCGGCGAGGTGGTCCGCCGCGCGGTCCGGGCGGACGACGATCCGGCCGCCGGACAGGCCCTTGCCGACGTAGTCGTTGGCGTCGCCCTCCAGGCGCAGGGTGACACCGCGCGGCAGGAACGCGCCGAAGGACTGGCCGGCGCTGCCGGTGAAGGTGATGTCGATGGTGTCGTCGGCCAGGCCCGCGCCACCGAACTTCTTCGTCACCTCGTGGCCGAGCATGGTGCCGACCGTGCGGTTGATGTTGCGGATGGCGACCTGGGCGCGCACCGGCTGGGCCTCGGTCGCGTCGTTCGCGGCGAGGGCGTCGGCGGCGAGCTTGATCAGCTCGTTGTCCAGCGCCTTCTCCAGGCCGTGGTCCTGGGCGATCAGCTGGTGGCGGACGGCGCCCTCGGGCAGGTCGGGCACATGGAACAGCGGTGCCAGGTTCAGGCCCTGGGCCTTCCAGTGGTCGACCGCGCGCTCGACGTCCAGCACCTCGGCGTGGCCGACGGCCTCCTCGATGGAGCGGAAGCCCAGCTCGGCCAGCAGCTCGCGGACCTCCTCGGCGATGAACCGGAAGAAGTTCACCACCCACTCGGCCTTGCCGGCGAAGCGGTCGCGCAGGACCGGGTTCTGGGTGGCGATGCCGACCGGGCAGGTGTCCAGGTGGCAGACGCGCATCATCACGCAGCCGGAGACGACGAGCGGAGCGGTCGCGAACCCGAACTCCTCGGCGCCGAGCAGCGCGGCGATGACCACGTCACGGCCGGTCTTCAGCTGGCCGTCCGTCTGCACCACGATCCGGTCGCGCAGACCGTTGAGCAGCAGCGTCTGCTGGGTCTCGGCGAGGCCCAGCTCCCAGGGACCGCCCGCGTGCTTCAGCGAGGTCAGCGGGGAGGCGCCCGTGCCGCCGTCGTGACCGGAGATCAGCACGACGTCCGCGTGCGCCTTCGACACACCCGCGGCGACCGTGCCCACGCCGACCTCGGAGACCAGCTTGACGTGGATCCGCGCCTGCGGATTCGCGTTCTTCAGGTCGTGGATCAGCTGGGCCAGGTCCTCGATGGAGTAGATGTCGTGGTGCGGGGGCGGGGAGATCAGGCCGACGCCCGGCGTCGAGTGCCGCGTCTTGGCGACCCACGGGTAGACCTTGTGGCCGGGCAGCTGGCCGCCCTCGCCGGGCTTGGCGCCCTGGGCCATCTTGATCTGGATGTCGTCCGCGTTGACCAGGTACTCGGAGGTGACGCCGAAGCGGCCGGAGGCGACCTGCTTGATCGCCGAGCGGCGCGCCGGGTCGTACAGGCGGTCCGGGTCCTCGCCGCCCTCACCGGTGTTGGACTTGCCGCCCAGCTGGTTCATGGCGATGGCGAGGGTCTCGTGCGCCTCCTTGGAGATGGAGCCGTACGACATGGCGCCGGTGGAGAACCGCTTGACGATCTCGCTCACCGGCTCGACCTCGTCGAGCGGGACCGGGGTCCGGCCGGACGCGAAGCCGAACAGGCCGCGCAGCGTCATCAGGCGCTCGGACTGCTCGTTCACGCGGTCGGTGTACTTCTTGAAGATGTCGTACCGGCCGGCGCGCGTGGAGTGCTGGAGGCGGAAGACCGTCTCCGGGTCGAACAGGTGCGGCTCGCCCTCGCGGCGCCACTGGTACTCGCCGCCGATCTCCAGGGCGCGGTGGGCGGGGGCGATGCCGGAGGCCGGGTATGCCTTGGCGTGGCGGGCGGCGACCTCCTCGGCGATGACGTCGATGCCGACGCCGCCGATCTTGGTGGCGGTGCCGTTGAAGTACTTCTCCACGAAGGTCTCGTCCAGGCCGACGGCCTCGAAGACCTGGGCGCCGCGGTAGGAGGCGACGGTGGAGATGCCCATCTTGGACATGACCTTCAGGACGCCCTTGCCGAGGGCGTAGATCAGGTTCTTGATGGCCTTCTCGGGCTCCAGGCCGTTCAGGAAGGTGCCCGCGCGCAGCAGGTCCTCGACCGACTCCATCGCCAGGTACGGGTTGACGGCGGCGGCGCCGTAGCCGATCAGCAGGGCGACGTGGTGGACCTCGCGGACGTCACCGGCCTCGACCAGCAGGCCCACGTGGGTGCGCTGCTTGGTGCGGATGAGGTGGTGGTGGACGGCCGCGGTGAGCAGCAGCGAGGGGATCGGCGCGTGCTCGGCGTCCGAGTGGCGGTCCGACAGGACGATCAGCCGGGCGCCGTTGTCGATGGCGGCGTCGGCCTCGGCGCAGATCTCCGCGATGCGCGCGGCGAGGGAGTCGCCGCCGCCGGAGACCCGGTACAGGCCGGACAGGGTGGCGGCCTTGAAGCCGGGCATGTCGCCGTCGGCGTTGATGTGGATGAGCTTGGCCAGCTCGTCGTTGTCGATGACCGGGAAGGGCAGCAGGACGGACCGGCAGGAGGCGGCGGTCGGGTCGAGCAGGTTGCCCTGCGGGCCCAGCGAGGACCGCAGGGAGGTGACCAGCTCCTCGCGGATCGCGTCCAGCGGCGGGTTGGTGACCTGCGCGAACAGCTGGGTGAAGTAGTCGAAGAGCAGCCGCGGGCGCTCGGACAGGGCCGCGATCGGGCTGTCCGTGCCCATGGAGCCGATCGGTTCGGCGCCGGTGCGGGCCATCGGGGCGAGGATGACGCGCAGCTCTTCCTCGGTGTAGCCGAAGGTCTGCTGGCGGCGGGTGACCGAGGCGTGGGTGTGGATGATGTGCTCGCGCTCGGGCAGGTCGCCCAGCTCGATCTCGCCGGCCTCCAGCCATTCGGCGTACGGCTTCTCGGCGGCGAGGGCCGCCTTGATCTCGTCGTCCTCGATGATGCGGTGCTCCGCGGTGTCGACGAGGAACATGCGGCCGGGCTGGAGGCGGCCCTTGCGGACGACCTTCGCCGGGTCGATGTCGAGGACGCCAACCTCGGAGCCGAGGACGACGAGGCCGTCGTCGGTGACCCAGTAGCGGCCGGGGCGCAGACCGTTGCGGTCGAGCACGGCGCCGACCTGGGTGCCGTCGGTGAAGGTGACGCAGGCGGGGCCGTCCCAGGGCTCCATCATCGTGGAGTGGAACTGGTAGAAGGCGCGCCGGGCCGGGTCCATGGAGTCGTGGTTCTCCCACGCCTCCGGGATCATCATCAGCACGGAGTGCGGCAGCGAGCGGCCGCCGAGGTGCAGCAGCTCCAGCACCTCGTCGAAGGAGGCGGAGTCGGAGGCGTCCGGCGTGCAGACCGGGAAGACGCGGTCCAGGTTCCGGTCGCCGAACAGGTCGGAGACCAGCTGGGACTCGCGGGCGCGCATCCAGTTGCGGTTGCCCTTGACGGTGTTGATCTCACCGTTGTGCGCGACGAAGCGGTACGGGTGCGCCAGCGGCCACGACGGGAAGGTGTTCGTGGAGAACCGGGAGTGCACGAGCGCGATCGCGGAGGCGAAGCGGCGGTCGGAGAGGTCCGGGAAGAAGGGCTCCAGCTGGCCGGTGGTCAGCATGCCCTTGTAGACGATGGTCCGGGCGGACAGGGACGGGAAGTAGACCCCGGCCTCCCGCTCGGCGCGCTTGCGCAGCGCGAACGCCTTGCGGTCCAGCGCGATGCCCTCGCTGACGCCGTCGCCCACGAAGATCTGGCGGAACGCGGGCATGGTGGAGCGGGCGGTGGCGCCCAGCAGCTCCGGGGCGACCGGGACCTCGCGCCAGCCGAGGACCGTCAGGTCCTCCTCGGCGGCGATCGTCTCGATGCGTGAGACGGCGTCCTCGGTCCCGTCCTCCGGCAGGAAGGCGATGCCTACGGCATACGAGCCGGCCGCGGGAAGGTCGAATCCGGCCACTTCGCGGAGGAAGGCGTCCGGCACCTGGGAGAGGAGACCCGCTCCGTCGCCGGAGTCGGGCTCGGAACCGGTGGCGCCACGGTGCTCCAGGTTGCGCAGGACGGTGAGTGCCTGCTCAACCAGGGTGTGGGACGCCTCGCCGGTGAGGGTGGCGACGAAACCGACGCCACAGGCGTCGTGTTCGTTGCGGGGGTCGTACATACCCTGCGCAGCAGGGCGAGCATCCATGAACGACCAGTTCTGGCCATTCGCGGAATGCTGGGACGGCTGGCGCGGCGTACGCATCGGCTCTCCCGTCGTCGTCATGTGGCATGTGGCAGGTGCCGAGGGACGACGTTGGCCCTCTGCTGGATCTCAAAATTTCGTGCAGGTTACATGATGGAGCGGTTCTCGGGAACCGGATACTTCGTTCCATCATGCGGACGCCGCGGTCGCGGCGGAGGTGCCGCGCGGGGCGGCGCGTGCCGTACGGGTGTACGGCTGATGCCGTGGGGTGACGGCGGCGGTGCCGTGCGCTTGACGGCCGGGGGTGCCGCGCGGGGCGGCGGCGCCGCGCGGTGGCGGCCGACGTGTGCGGGGGCCGGCGCGGACAGGATCGGTCGGATCGGCGTCCGGCGGCCCGGAAGGGGGCGTGGGGCCGGGGAGGGCGTCTTCACCCACCCCGAGGGGGTGCGGCGGGCGTCATTGCCCACAGCGCTTACGGCTCATGCCCGGTGGTAAAGCTCTCGAAACCAGCGAGTAACGGGTACTTATACGGCCCAACGCATAGGTCCCGGTCGCACTATCCTACGGCCGTTCCGAGCAAGGTGCCCAGGACGTACGTCACACCGGCCGCCGCGCCGCCGAGCGCGAGCTGCCGCAGACCGCTGAACCACCAGCTGCGCGCGGTCACCTTGGCCACGACGGCACCGCACCCGAAGAGCCCGGCGAGGGCGAGCAGCACGGCCGGCCACAGGGCGGACGCACCCAGCAGGTAGGGCAGCAGCGGCAGCAGGGCACCGAGGGCGAACGAACCGAACGACGACACGGCGGCGACCGTCGGCGAGGGCAGGTCACCGGGGTCGATGCCCAGTTCCTCGCGGGCGTGTATCTCCAGGGCCTGCTCGGGGTCCCGGGACAGCTGCCGGGCGACCTGCCGGGCCAGCTCGGGGTCGACTCCGCGGGCCACGTAGAGCGCGGCCAGCTCCGCCTCCTCGTCCTGCGGGTGCTTGCGCAGCTCACGGCGCTCGACGTCGAGTTCCGCCTCGACGAGTTCCCGCTGGGAGGCCACGGAGGTGTACTCGCCGGCCGCCATGGAGAAGGCGCCGGCGGCGAGCCCCGCGAGACCGGTGATGATGATGGTGTGCCGGCTCACGTCACCGCCGGCCACGCCGGTCATCAGGGCGAGGTTGGAGACGAGGCCGTCCATGGCACCGAAGACCGCGGGCCGCAGCCATCCCCCGTTGACGTCGCGGTGGGTGTGGTTGTCACGGTGCGCCTCGTGCAGCGCGGCCTCGGTGTCGATGATGGCCATCCAGGGCCCCCCAGGGAAGCTTAGCCAAAGCTAACTTTGGACGAGTTCTACTTTTTGACAACTCTGAACCTACGCCGTTAATTCCGTCGCCGCCAGCAAGGAAAGGCTGGGCTAACCTGCGGATTCTCTTGCTCGCGCTCAGGCGTGCGGATATTGGCTCAGATGTCGAGCGGGTGACAGCGGCGCGGTCCGGGCTCACCCGGACGCCTTCCGTGGGACACATCCGCAAAGGGTCCCGTGCGACCCCGTCGAAGGAGGCCGCCCATGGCATCGATCGCCCGCACCGCCCCGGCCCCGCCGCCCGGGCAGGCCGCCGGACTCCGCGACCGGGCCCGGGGCGCGCTGCTCGGCCTGGCGGTGGGCGACGCGCTCGGGGCCCCCGCGGAGAACCTCAGGCCCTCGGAGATCCGCGCCCGCTGGGGCCGCGTCACGGGGTACGTCGCCGAGCAGCCCTGCGGCACGGACGACACCGAGTACGCCATCTTCTCCGGGCTGCTGCTGGCCCGGCACGGCTCGGCGCTGACCCCGGCGCACGTGGAGGCGGCCTGGCACGAGTGGATCGCCGACCGGGCCGAGAGCCCCTTCCGGGGGGCGGGCTTCAGCGAGCGCGGCACGCTGGAGAATCTGCGCCGCGGACTCGCCGCGCCCATCTCCGCGCAGCACCGGCACGCCTGGAGCGACGGCCTGGCGATGCGCGCGGCCCCCTTCGGCGTCTTCGCCGCCGGCCGCCCCGCCGAGGCGGCCCGCCTGGTGGCGATCGACGGCTCGGTCAGCCACGAGGGCGAGGGCATCCACGGCGGCCAGGCGGTCGCGGCGGGAGTGGCGGCGGCGATGACGGGGGCACCGGTGCCGGTGGTGATCGCCGCCGCCCTCGCGGTCGTACCGGCCGACTCCTGGACGGCCCGCTCCCTGCGGCGTGCGGTGGCGGTGGCCCACCGCGGCGAACGCGCGGTCCGCTCCGCGGTCGTCGTCGGCGGCTATCCCTGGACCGACCTGGCGCCCGAGGCGGTCGCCCTCGCCTTCGGCGCGTACGCGGCGGCCGACGGCGACTTCCGCGAGGCGGTCCTCACGGCGGTCAACATGGGCCGCGACGCCGATACGACGGCGGCGGTGGCGGGCGCCCTGTCCGGTGCGACGCGGGGCCTCTCCGCGATCCCGGCGGCCTGGGCGGCGGCGATCGGCCCGGCGCGGGGCCGCTGCCTCCCCTCCATGGCCGGCCGGCACGTGCTGGAGGTGGCCGACCTGCTGCTCCCCGGCCCCACCGAGCCCCCCGACACGCCCCCGGCCGCGCAGACGGCGGCGATCACCACACCCGCTCCCACGGCAACCGTCACACCGGGGGGCGGCCCGAGCGCGCTACCGGAAGCCGGGGTGCCCGTGGCGCTGGGAGCCGGGGTGCCGGCGGGGCCGGAAGCCTGCGTACCGGCGGTACGGGAAGCCGTGGCGATCGCGGTACCGGAAGCCGGGGTGCCCGCGACGCCCGAAGCCGGCGTACCGACAGCACCGGCAACCGGTGTACCGGCGGTTCCGGAAACCGGGGTGCCCGCGACGCCCGAAGCCGGCGTACCGGCGGTACCGGAAGCCGTGACGATCGCGGCACCGCACGCCGGACTGCCCACGACACCCGAAGCCGGCGTACCGACACCACCGGCAACCGGTGTACCGGCGGTTCCGGAAGCCGTAGCGATCGCGCTACCGCAAGCCGGACTGCCCACGACACCCGAAGCCGGCGTACCGACACCACCGGCAACCGGTGTACCGGCGGTACCGGAAGCCGTGACGATCGCGGCACCGCACGCCGGACTGCCCACGACACCCGAAGCCGGCGTACCGACAGCACCGGCAGCCGCCACCTCACCGGAAGCCGGAGCACCCACGGCCCCGGAACCGTCAGCGCGGGTGGCACCGGACCCCGGCGCGCTGACGACGCCGGAAGCCGAGGGGCCCACGGCCACGGAAGCCACTGCCGCCCCGGGAAACAGGGCGTCGCCGGAACCGGACACCGGGGCGCTCACGACCCCGGAGGCCGCAGGAGCCACGCTCCCGGAGGCCGGAGTCCTGGCGGTGCCCGGAACCGCGGCGCTGGTGCCGACCCCGCCGGACGCCGAACTGCTCACGCCCCCGGAACCCGCTACATCACCCGAGGCCGACGGGCTCACGGCCCCGTGGAGTGGGACGGACGCGATGCCGGTGCCCGCGCCGGGTACGGCGGAGCCGTCGCCCATCCACTCCATCTCGCAGCCGGCCGAGTCCGGCAGCGGGCGCACGGAGGGTCAGGGGGCGGAGGGACCCGGCACCCGGCCCGCAGGGCCACCTCCCGCTCCCGCCTCGCGACCACCGGCAGAGCCGATCCCTGCCTCCTCCCCCACCCCCCGACCGCCGGCCGAACCGACCACCCCTGCCAC
>NZ_JOCB01000084.1 GCF_000718775.1 Streptomyces sp. NRRL S-31 | reverse complement strand
CGACGCACCGTCCTGGTTCACCGCCGAACCCCGCACCACCGCCAGCACCGGATGCCCGTTGCGCCGCGCGTCCGACAACCGCTCCAGCACCAGCACGCCGGCCCCCTCGGACAGGGCCGTGCCGTCCGCCGCGTCGGCGAACGACTTGGCGTGGCCGTCTGCGGCGAGGTTGCGCTGCCGGCTGAAGTCCACGAACGTGTCGACGGTCGACATCACGGACACCCCGCCGGCCAGCGCCAGGGTGCACTCGCCCTGCCGCAGTGCCTGCGCGGCCAGGTGCAGCGCCACCAGGGACGAGGAGCAGGCGGTGTCGACGGTGAGCGTCGGGCCCTCCAGACCGAGGGCGTAGGCGACGCGGCCGGAGGCGACGCTGCCGAGGCTGCCGTTGCCCAGGTAGTCGCGCACGGCCTCCGGGACGCGGCGCAGCCTGCTGCCGTAGTCGTGGTACATGACGCCGGCGAAGACGCCGGTGCGGGAGCCGCGCACGGAGTGCGGGTCGATGCCGGCCCGTTCCAGGGCCTCCCAGGAGGTCTCCAGCAGCAGCCGTTGCTGCGGGTCCATGGCCAGGGCCTCGCGCGGGCCGATGCCGAAGAAGTCGGGGTCGAACTCGGCGGCGTCGTAAAGGAAACCGCCGAATCGGGTCGAGGAGTGGCCGGCCTTGCCCGGCTCCGGGTCGTAGAGGTTCTCCAGGTCCCAGCCGCGGTCGGCGGGGAAAGCGCCGATGCCGTCACCGCCGTCGGCCAGCAGCCGCCACAGCTCCTCGGGGGTGGCGGCGCCGCCGGGGTAGCGGCAGGCCATGGCGACGACGGCGACCGGCTCGTCCGCCTCCCGCGCGGCCGTCTCGGGGGCCGCCTCGGCGTCGGCGCCGAACAGCTCCGTCCTCAGGTGGGCCACGAGCGCGCCCGCGTCGGGGTAGTCGAAGACCAGGGTGGCGGGCAGCCGCAGGCCGACCGCGGTGCCGAGGCGGTTGCGCAGTTCGACCGCGGTCAGCGAGTCGAAGCCCAACTCGCGGAACGAGCGGCGCGCGTCGAGCGTCATGTCGTCGCCGTGTCCGAGCACGGCGGCGACGTGGGTGCGGACCAGTTCCATCAGGGCGGCGTCGCGCTCGGCGGGGCCGAGGGCGGCCAGCCGGCCGGCGAACGACGCGGAGTCCGTGCCGGAGGCCGCGGCGCGGCGGGCGCGGGCGGGCACCAGGGAGCGCAGTACGGGCGGGACGTCCGTGGCACGGCGCAGCACGGCCGGGTCCAGGCCGACCGGGAGGAGCAGCGGCTCGTCGGCGGCGAGGGCGGCGTCCAGCAGGCGCAGGCCCTCGTCGGTGGCGAGGGGGCGGACGCCCGCGCGGGCCATCCGGTCCACGTCGGCGTCGGTGAGGTGGGCGGTCATTCCGGTGCGCTGGGCCCAGAAGCCCCAGGCCAGCGAGTGCGCGGGCAGGCCGTGGTGCCTGCGGTGGGCGGCCAGCGCGTCGAGGTAGGCGTTGGCGGCGGCGTAGCCGGACTGGCCGGCGCCGTCGATCGTGCCCGCGGCGGAGGAGAACAGCACGAACGCGGCGAGGTCGAGGTCGCGGGTCAGCTCGTGCAGGTGCCGGGCGGCGTCGGCCTTGGGGCGCAGTACGGCGTCCAGGCGCTCGGGCGTCTGGTCGGTCACCAGGCCGTCGTCGAGGACGCCGGCGAGGTGGACGACCGCGGTCAGCGGACGGTCGGCGGGGATGCCGGCGAGGAGCCGGGCCAGTTGGCCGCGGTCGGCGGCGTCGCAGCGGGCCACGACGATCTCCGCGTCCAGCCCGGTGAGGTCCTCGGCGGTGGTGCCGCCGCGTCCGGCCAGCACCAGCCGGCGTACGCCGTGTTCGGCGACCAGGTGCCGGGCGACCAGCGCGCCGAGCACGCCGGTGCCGCCGGTGATCAGCACGGTGCCGTCCGGGTCGAGGGCCGGTGCCTGTCCCGCCGGGGCGGTGCGGGCGAGCCGGGGCACGTGCGCGGTGCCGTCGCGCAGCGCGAGCTGGGGTTCACCGCTCGCCGCGGCGGCGGAGACGGCGGCGCCGGCATCGGGGGCGTCGGAGTCCACGAGCACGAACCGCCCGGGGTGCTCGCCCTGCGCGGCCCGGAGCAGGCCCCACACGGCGGCGCCCGCCAGATCGGTGACGTCCTCCGCCCCGACCGCCACGGCGCCCCGGGTGAGCACCACCAGCCGGGCGGCGGCGGTGCGTTCGTCGGCCAGCCACGCCTGTACGGCGGCCAGGGCCCGGCGGGTCGCCGGGCGGGGGTCGGGGCCGTCGCCGCCGGCCCGCAGCACCGCCCACGCGGGCACGGTGTCCAGCGCGGCCGGGTCCCCGTCGGCCAGGACGGTGTACTCGGGCGCGGGCGTGCCGGGTACGGGCAGGGCCGGCCAGTCCAGGCGGTAGAGGTCCTCGGGGCGGGTGCCGGCGGTGAGCGCGGCCGGGTCGACCGGCCGGGAGACGAGGGCCTCGACCTCGGCGACCGGGGCGCCGGTGGGGTCGGCCAGCTGGAGGGAGAGCGTCTCGCCGCCGTGCAGCCGGACCCGCAGTGCGGTGGCCCCGGCCGCGTACAGCGAGACGCCGCTCCAGGCGAACGGCAGCCGGGCGGTGTCCTGGCCGTCGGCGCGAGGGCCCTCGGCGCGGGAGCCGTCGGCGCCCGAGCCGTCGGCGCGCAGGCCGTCGGCGTGCAGGGCGGCGTCGAACAGGGCCGGGTGCAGGGCGAAACCCCCTGCCTCGACGGGCAGTTCGACCTCGGCGAAGGTCTCGTCGCCGCGCCGCCAGACCGTGCGCAGCCCCTGGAAGGCGGGCCCGTAGTCGTAGCCGAGGGCGGCGAGGCGGCCGTAGGCGTCGTCGGCTGGCACGGGCTCGGCGCCCCGGGGCGGCCAGACCGTGAGGTCGAAGGCGGGCGCGGTGGTCTGCGGCGCCAGCAGACCGGTGGCGTGCCGCGTCCAGGCGGTGTCGTCGGCGCCCTCGGGACGGGAGTGCACGGTCAGCGCGCGGTGCCCGGTGCCGTCGGCGGCGGCCACGTGCAACTGGAGCTGGACGGCGCCCCGTTCGGGCAGCGTCAGCGGGGCCTGGAGGGTGAGTTCGGCGAGGTGCCCGCAGCCGAGGTCGTGGCCGGCGCCGAGGGCCAGCTCGACCAGGGCGGTGCCGGGCAGCAGGGTGGTGCCGGACACGGCGTGGTCCGCGAGCCAGGGGGTGCCCGCGGTGGAGAGCCGGCCGGTGAACAGGGTGCCGCCCTCGGCGACCGGGACGGCGGCCCCGAGCAGCGGGTGGCCGGTGGTCCCCAGTCCGGCGGCGGTCACGTCGCCGGTGCCGGCGGACCGGCCGAGCCAGTACCGCTCGCGCTGGAAGGCGTACGTGGGCAGGTCCGCGGTGCGCACCGGCAGGCCGTCGAAGACGGGCGACCAGTCGACCGGTAGGCCGGCGGCGAACGCCTCGCCGAGGGCGGCCAGGACCCGCTCGGTGCCGCCGTCGTCGCGGCGCAGCGAGCCCAGGCCGGTGACGTCGGCGCCGGCGGCGTCGGCCGTCTCCTCGATGCTGTGCAGCAGCACGGGGTGCGGACTGCACTCCACGAAGACGCCGTACCCGGCGTCGAGGAGGGTGCGGGTGGCCGGCTCGAACAGCACGCTCTGCCGCAGGTTGGTGTACCAGTAGCCGGCGTCCAGGCCGGTGGTGTCGAGCCGGGCGCCGGTGACGGTGGAGTAGAACGGCACCTCGGCGGGCCGGGCCCGCACGCCCGCCAGGTCGGCGAGCAGCCGCTCGCGGATCGACTCGACGTGGGCGCTGTGCGAGGCGTAGTCCACCGGGAGCCGCTTGGCGCGGTCGCCGCCGGCCACGATGGTCTCGCGGAGTTCGTCGAGGGCGTCGGCGTCGCCGGACAGCACCACGGAGGAGGCGCCGTTGACGGCGGCCACCGAGATGCGGCCGTCGTAGCGGGCGAGGAGGTCGCGGACCCGGGCCTCGGGCAGGGCCACCGACATCATGCCGCCGAGTCCGGAGAGTTCGCGGGCGATGGCGCGGCTGCGCAGCGCGACGACGCGGGCGCCGTCGTCGAGGGAGAGCGCGCCGGCCACGCAGGCGGCGGCGATCTCGCCCTGGGAGTGGCCGATGACGGCGGCGGGCCGGACACCGTGGGCGCGCCACACCTCGGCGAGCGACACCATGATCGCCCACAGCACGGGCTGGACGACGTCGACCCGCTCCAGCGGCTGCCGGGCCCGCACGGTCTCCAGGAGGCCGAAGTCGGTGACGGGGGCCAGGGCCGCGTCGCAGTCGGCCATGCGCGCGGCGAAGACGGGCGAGGTGTCGAGCAGGTCGGCGGCCATGCCGGCCCACTGGGAGCCCTGGCCGGGGAAGACGAACGCGATCCGGGACTCCCCCGCGGCGCTGCCGCGCACCACGTTCGGCGCGGCGCCGCCCTCGGCCAGGGCGGTCAGGCCGGCGGTGAGGGCGGGCAGGCCGGCGCCGGTGACGACGGCCCGCTCGTCGAGCGCGGCCCGTCCGGTGGCGAGGGTGTGGGCGATGTCGGGGACGGGGTCGGTGGTGGTGGTGAGGTGGTCGAGGAGGCGGCGGGCCTGGGCGGCGAGGCCCGCTTCGCCCTTGCCGGAGAGCACCAGCGGGAGCGGGCTGGTCCAGGAGGGCTCGGCCGTCCGTGCCCCGGGCTCGGGGGCGGCCTCCAGGATGACGTGGGCGTTGGTGCCGCTGATGCCGAAGGAGGAGACGGCGGCGCGGCGGGGCTCGCCGTCGCCGGGCCAGTCGCGGGCCTCGGTGAGCAGTTCGACGGCGCCCTCCGTCCAGTCGACCTGGGAGGTGGGCCGTTCGGCGTGCAGGGTCCTGGGCAGCCGGCCGTGCCGCATGGCGAGCACCATCTTGATGACGCCGGCGACACCGGCGGCGGCCTGGGTGTGCCCGATGTTGGACTTCACCGAACCGAGCCAGAGGGGTTCGTCGCGGTCCTGGCCGTAGGTGGCGAGCAGGGCCTGCGCCTCGATCGGGTCGCCCAGCGGGGTGCCGGTGCCGTGCGCCTCGACGGCGTGCACCTGGCGGGGCTCCAGGCGGGCGGCGGCCAGGGCGGCGCGGATGACGCGCTGCTGGGAGGGGCCGTTGGGGGCGGTCAGGCCGTTGGAGGCGCCGTCCTGGTTGACGGCGGAGCCGCGCACCACGGCCAGCACGGGGTGGCCGTTGCGGCGGGCGTCGCTGAGCCGTTCCAGCAGGAGCAGGCCGGCGCCCTCGCCCCAGCCGGTGCCGTCGGCGCCCTCGGCGAAGGACTTGCAGCGGCCGTCCAGGGCGAGGCCCCGCTGGCGGGAGAAGTCGATGAAGGTGTCGGGGGTGGACATCACCGTGACACCGCCGGCGAGGGCGAGGCCGCACTCTCCGGTGCGCAGGGCCTGCACGGCGAGGTGGAGGGCGACGAGCGAGGAGGAGCAGGCGGTGTCGACGGTGACGGCGGGCCCCTCCAGGCCGAGGATGTAGGAGACGCGGCCGGAGGCGACGCTGCCGAGGTTGCCGTTGCCGAGGTAGCCCTCGACGCCTTCCGGCACCTCGGTGAGCCAACTGCCGTAGTCGTGGTACATGACGCCCGCGTAGATGCCGGTGCGGCTGCCCTTGAGGGTGTGCGGATCGATCCCGGCGCGTTCGAACGCCTCCCAGGCGGTCTCCAGCAGCAGCCGTTGCTGCGGGTCCATGGCGAGGGCCTCGCGCGGGCTGATGCCGAAGAAGCCGGGGTCGAACTCGGCCGCGTCGTAGAGGAAGCCGCCCTCGCGCACATGGGTCCTGCCGGGGGCGTCGGGGTCGGGGTCGTAGATGTCCTCGACGTCCCAGCCGCGGTCCGCGGGGAAGTCGCCCACGGCGTCCGTGCCGGAGTCGACCAGTCGCCACAGCTGTTCGGGGGTCCGGACGCCGCCGGGGTAGCGGCAGCTCATGGCGACGATCGCGACGGGCTCCTGCGCCGCCTCGGTGACCTGGTCGTATCGCTGGCGCAGCCGCTCGTTCTCGAGCATTGACTCGCGCAGCGCCTCGACGATCTGCTCGACGGATGTGTCCACGGTCGGTGTCGCTCCCTGCTGGCTCGGCGGCGCTGGTGAGGCGGTGGCTGGTGGGGCGGTGCGGGTGGCCCGGTGCCGGACGCGGCGCGTCGCCGGTCACCGGGGCGGGGTCACTTGGTGCCGCTGCGGTCGAGCGCGGCGCGTACCAGGTCGGCCACGGCCATGGACTTGATGTCCAGGCCCCGGTCGGCGGTGGCCGTGGCGGGCGCCGGCTCCGACAGCTTCAGCAGGCTGTCGAGGAGGCCGGCGTCCCGGATGCGGGCGACGGGGATGCGGGAGAGCACGGCCCGCAGTTCGTCGTCGTCGCCGGGCGGGGCGGCGGCGGGCTCGTGGGGCGCGGGCTCCGGGAGGAGCCGTTCCAGGAGGTGGCCGGCGAGGGCGGCCGGGGTGGCGTAGTCGAAGATCAGCGTGGACGGCAGGCGCAGTCCGCTGACCGCGTTCAGCCGGTTGCGCAGCTCCACGGCGGCGAGCGAGTCGAAGCCCAGCTCGGTGAAGGCGCGGCGCGGTTCGACGGCGGCGGGTCCGGCGTGGCCGAGGACGGCGGCGACCTCGGTGCGCACCGCTTCCAGGACGGTGTGCTCGTGGTCGGCGGCGGGGAGCCCGGCCAGCCGCTCGCCCAGGGTGCGGGCGTGGTCGTCGCGGGCCGCGCGGGCGGTGACGCCGGCCAGGGTGCGCAGTACGGCCGGCACGTCGTCGCCGCGGCGGCGCAGGGCCGCGGTGTCGAGCCGTACCGGGACCAGGGCGGGGCTGCCCGAGGCCACGGCGGCGTCGAACAGGTCCAGCGCCTCGTCCGGGTCGAGCGCGCCGATGCCGGAGCGTTCGATGCGCTGGACCGCGGCCGGGTCGAGTGCGGCGCCCATGCCGCCGCCGGACCACAGGCCCCAGGCGAGGGAGGTGGCGGGCAGGCCGCGGGCGGCGCGGTGGGCGGCCAGCGCGTCGAGGAAGACGTTGGCGGCGGCGTAGTTGCCCTGGCCGGAGGCGTCGAGGGTGCCGGCGGCCGAGGAGAACAGCACGAAGTGGGACAGCTCGCGGCCGAGGGTGAGTTCGTGCAGGTGCCAGGCGGCGTCCGCCTTGGGCCGCAGCACGGTGTCCAGCCGGGCGGGGGTGAGCGAGCCGAGCAGGCCGTCGTCGAGGACGCCGGCGGTGTGCACGACGCTGTCGACGGGGTGGGCGGTGAGCAGGGCGGCGAGCGCGGCGCGGTCGGCGACGTCGCAGGCGACGATCTCGGCCTCGGCGCCCAGGGCGGCGAGGTCCGCGCGCAGCCGGTCGGCGCCGGGCGCCGCGGGGCCGCGGCGGCTGGTGAGCACCAGGCGGGTGACACCGTGCCGGGTGACCAGGTGCCGGGCGACCAGGGCGCCGAGTCCGCCGGTGCCGCCGGTGACGAGGACGGTGCCCCACGGGCGGTCCGTCCCCGGGGCGTTCTCGGCGCGGACCAGGCGGGGGGCGTGCGCCCGGCCGTCCCGCCACCGGACCTCCGGCTCGCCGGAGTCGAGGAGGGCGGCCAGGGCGGCCCGGTCCGGTACGGGGCCGTCGGTGGTCCGCGCGACCAGGAGGATGCGGCCGGGGTCCTCGGCCTGCGCGGCCCGCACCAGTCCGTGCACCGCGGTGTCGGCGAGGGTGGTGCCGGTGAGCACCACGAGGCGCGCGTCGGCGTGGCGGTCGTCGGCCGACCAGGCCCGCAGGGTCTCCAGGGTGTGGCCGAGGGCGGTCCGTACGGCGTCGGGCACCGTACCGGCGCGCGGCGCGGCGACCGGCAGGATCAGCACGTCGGGCACGGGGGTGCCGAGCGTGTCCGGGCGGGCGCGCAGGGGGGCGCCGAGGCCGAGGTCGTCGTCGCCGAGGACCGCCCAGGTGCGGCGGTCCGGGCGGCCCGCGGCCTCGGGCAGCGGTTCGTCGGCGAGGGTGTACAGGTGGCGTCGCCTGCGGGGGGCGAGCCGGTCGGCGGTGACCGGGCGGGTGACGTAGGACGCGACGGTGGCGAGGGGGCGGCCCTCGGTGTCCGTCAGCTCGATGCGGGTGCCGTCGGCGCCGGGGGTGACGCGGACGCGGGCGGTGCGGGACGCCTGGCCGTGCAGGGCGACACCGGTCCAGGCGAAGGGCAGGGCGATGCCCTCGGGCGGCTCGCCGGGCGCACCGTCCGCCAGCGACGTGACGTGCAGGGCGGAGTCCAGCAGCGCCGGGTGCAGGGCGTGCCGGGCGGCGTCCCGCGTCACGGTGTCGGGCAGTTCCAGCTCGGCGAGCAGGGTGTCGCCGTCCCGCCAGGCGGCCCGGACGCCGCGGAAGACGGGGCCGTAGTCGTAGCCCTCGGTGTGCAGGCGCGGGTAGAGGCCGGTGACGTCGAGCGGGGTGGCGCCGGGCGGCGGCCAGCTGCCGGGCGCGGGCGGCGGGGGCGCGGTCGCGGGTCCGGTGAGGGTGCCGGTGGCGTGCCGTGTCCAGCCCTCGTCGGCGGGAGCCTGCTCGGACCGCGAGTGGATCTCGACGGTGCCGTCGGGGCCGGCGGCGACCTGGAGGCGTACGGCGGTGTCGGCGGGCAGCACCAGCGGGGCCTGGAGGGTCAGTTCCTCCAGGACGGGGCGGCCGGCCAGGCGTCCGGCGTGCAGGGCGAGGTCGACCAGCGCGGCGCCGGGCACCAGGACCGTGCCGAGCACGGCGTGTTCGGCGAGGACGGGGTGGGTGGCGGTGGAGATCCGGCCGGTGAGCAGCAGTCCGGCGTCACCGGGCAGGTCCAGGCGGGCGCTGACCAGCGGGTGGCCGGCGGCGGCGAGCCCGTGCCCGGCGGCGTCGCCGGCGGTGACGGCGGGGGTCGGGAGCCAGTACCGGCGGTGCTCGAAGGCGTAGGTGGGCAGCTCGACGCGGTTTCCGGCGTACGTCCCGTACAGCACCGCCCAGTCGACGTCCCGGCCGCGGGTGTGGACGGCGGCCAGGGCGGCGAGCAGGCCGGGCAGCTGGGCGGTGTCCTTGCGGGCGGTGGGGACGAAGGCGGTGTCCGCGGCGTCCGGCAGGCAGTCGGGGCCGAGCGCGGTGAGCACGGGGGCGGCGCCGAGTTCGAGGAAGGTGTCGGCGCCCTTCGCGGCCAGGGTCGCGACCGCGTCGGCGAAGCGCACGGTCTCCCGGACGTGCCGGACCCAGTAGCCGGCGGAGCCGAGTTCGGCGGCGGTGGCCGGGGCGCCGGTGAGGGTGGAGACGATCGGCAGGGCCGGTTCCGCCGCCCGGATGCCCCGCATGACCTCGCCGAACTCCTCCAGCATGGGCTCCATGCGGGGCGAGTGGAAGGCGTGCGAGACGCGCAGCCTGCGGGCGCCGGGGAAGTGCGCGGCGACCTCGGTGACGGCGTCCTCGTCACCGGAGACGACCACGGCGCGGGGGCCGTTGACGGCGGCGATGGCGCACCGCCGCCCGTCCAGCAGCGGTGCCACCTCCGCCTCCGGCGCCGGTACGGCGATCATCGCGCCGCCCTCGGGCAGCGCCTCCATGAGCCGGCCGCGGGCGGCGACGGCGGTGACGGCGTCCTGGAGCGACCAGACGCCGGCGACGTGCGCGGCGGCGAACTCGCCGACGGAGTGGCCGGCCAGCCAGTCGGGGCGCAGCCCGAAGGACTCCAGCAGCCGGTAGAGGGCGACCTGGGTGGTGAACAGGGCGGCCTGGGTGTAGGCGGTCCGCTGAAGGGTCTCGGCGTCGTCGCCGAGGACGACCTCGGCGAGGGGCCGCTCCAGGTGCTTGTCGAAGAGGGCGGCGGCGCGGTCGAAGTGCTCGGCGTAGACGGGGAAGGCGTCGTACCAGTCGCGGCCCATGCCGGGGCGCTGGGCGCCCTGCCCGGAGAACAGGTAGGCGAGGGTGCCGTCGGTGGCGGAGCCGGTGACGAGCAGTCCGGGGGCCTCGGTGCCGTGGGCCAGAGCGTCCAGCGCGGCGGCGGTGTGGTCGTCGCCGGTGGCGAGGAGTACGGCACGGTGGGGGTGGGTGCCGCGGGTGGTGGCGAGGGCCAGGCCGAGGTCGGCGGGGGCGGCGCCGGTCAGTTCCCGCAGCCGCCGGGCCTGGCCGCGCAGTGCCTCGGGCGAGCGTGCGGAGACCGGGAGGGCGAGCACCGGCGGGGCGGTGGCTGGGTCGGCCGGCGCGGGCGCGGGCTCGGTGGACTCCTCCAGGATGACGTGGGCGTTGGTGCCGCTGATGCCGAAGGAGGACACCCCGGCGCGGCGCGGCCGGCCCGGCGCCGGCCATGGGCGCCGCTCGGTGAGCAGCGCCACGGCGCCGGCGCTCCAGTCGACCTGGTGGGACGGCGCGTCGACGTGCAGGGTCCTGGGCAGCACCCCGTTGCGCATCGCCATGACCATCTTGATGACTCCGGCGACGCCGGCCGCGGCCTGGGTGTGCCCCATGTTGGACTTGACCGAGCCGAGCCAGAGGGGCTCCTCGCGGTCTTGGCCGTAGGTGGCGAGCAGGGCCTGTGCCTCGATCGGGTCGCCCAGTGTCGTCCCGGTGCCGTGCGCCTCGACGGCGTCCACGTCGGCGGGGGTGAGTGAGGCGGCGGCCAGGGCGGCGCGGATGACGCGCTGCTGGGAGGGGCCGTTGGGGGCGGTCAGGCCGTTGGAGGCGCCGTCGGAGTTGACGGCGGAGCCGCGGACGACGGCGAGCACCCGGTGGCCGTTGCGGCGGGCGTCGGAGAGGCGTTCGACGACGACCACGCCGACGCCCTCGCCCCAGCCGGTGCCGTCGGCCGCGGCGGCGAAGGACTTGCAGCGGCCGTCGGCGGCCAGCCCGCGCTGCCGGGCGAAGTCGATGAACGTGTCCGGGGTGGACATGACGGTGACGCCGCCGACGAGGGCGAGGTCGCACTCGCCCTGGCGCAGCGCCTGGGCGGCCAGGTGCAGGGTGACCAGCGAGGAGGAGCAGGCGGTGTCGACGGTGACGGCCGGGCCCTCCAGGCCGAGGGCGTAGGCGACGCGGCCGGAGACGACGCTGCCGAGGCTGCCGTTGCCGAGGTAGGCGGCGAGGTCGTCGGGGACGTCGGCGAGCCATGTGCCGTAGTCGTGGTACATGACGCCCGCGAAGACGCCGGTGCGGGAGCCGCGCAGTCGGTGCGGGTCGATCGCGGAGCGCTCCAGCGCCTCCCAGGACACCTCCAGCAGCAGCCGCTGCTGCGGGTCCATGGCGGTGGCCTCGCGCGGGCTGATGCCGAAGAAGCCGGGGTCGAACTCGGCCGCGTCGTACAGGAAGGCGCCCTCGCGGGTGTAGGTGCGGCCGGGGGTGCCCGGTTCGGGGTCGTACAGCGCCTCGGTGTCCCAGCCGCGGTCCGCCGGGAAGCCGCCGACCGCGTCGACGCCGTCGGCGACGAGCCGCCAGAGGTCCTCCGGGGAGCGGACGCCGCCGGGGTAGCGGCAGCTCATGCCGACGATGACGACCGGGTCTTCGTCGGCCGTGCCGCGGGCGGCCACGGTGGTGGTGTCCCGCTCGCCGGTGCCGAAGAGGGTGTCGCCAAGGAGGCCGGCGAGGGCGTGCGAGGTGGGGTGGTCGAAGACGAGGGTGGCGGGCAGCCGCAGCCCGGTGGCGGTGCCCAGGCGGTTGCGCAGTTCGACGGCGGCGAGCGAGTCGAAGCCGAGGTCGGTGAAGGCCCGGCCGGGGTCGATGGCGGACGGCCCGTCGTGCCGCAGCACGGCCGCCACCTCGGTGCGGACCAGGTCGAGCAGGGCGCGGTCGCGGTCGGCGGCGGGCAGCGCGGCCAGTTCTCCGCCGGCCGCGGGCCGGGGGGCGGAGTGCGCGGTGGCGCGGCGGGTGGCCGGGCGCACCAGGGCGGTGAGCAGCGGCGGGACGCCGTCGGGGCGGCGGCGTACGGCGGCGGCGTCGATCTCCACGGGGACCAGGCGGGGTGCCCGGGAGCGGACGGCGGCGTCGAAGAGTTCCAGGGAGCGTTCGGCGGACAGGCCGGGGATGCCCTGGCCGGCGATGCGTGCGCGGGCCGCCTCGTCCAGGGCGGCGCCCATGCCGCTGTCGGTGGCCCACAGGCCCCAGGCGAGTGAGGTGGCGGGCAGGCCGAGGCCGGCGCGGTGTTCGGCGAGGGCGTCGAGGTAGGCGTTGGCGGCGGCGTAGTTGCCCTGGCCGGGGCCGTCGAGGACGGCGGCGAGGGAGGAGAACAGCACGAAGCGGGCGAGGCCGCGGTCCCGGGTCAGTTCGTGCAGGTGCCAGGCGCCCAGGGCCTTGGCGTGGAAGACCTCGTCCACCATGTCGTCGGTGAGGGTGTCCACGATGCCGTCGCGGACGGTGCCCGCCGCGTGGACGACGGAGTCGACGGGGTGGGCGTCGAGGAGCCGGCCGAGTGCCTCGCGGTCGCCGGCGTCGCAGGCGGTGACGGTGACCTCGGCGCCGAGGGCGGTGAGTTCGGCGTGCAGCGCGGGTGCGCTGCCGCGGCGGCCGGTGAGCACCAGGCGGCGTACGCCGTGCGCGCGGACCAGGTGCCGGGCGAGCAGCGCGCCGAGGCCGCCGGTGCCTCCGGTGACGAGGACGGTGCCCCAGTCGGGGGCGGGTTCGCCGCCGGTGCCGGGCGCGGTGGTCAGCCGGGGTACGTCGAACCGGCCGTCGGCGAGGGAGACCTCGGGTTCGCCGGTGGCGAGGATCTGCCGCAGGTCGGCGTCGCCGGGCAGTGCGTCGTGCTCGACGAGGACGTACCGGCCGGGGTTCTCGGCCTGGGCGGAGCGGACCAGGCCGCGGACGGCCGCGTGGGCGGCGCTGGCGGGCGGGGTGACGACGACGAGCCGGGTGGCGGCGAGGCGCTCGTCCGCCTGCCAGGTGCGCAGCAGCCGCAGGACGTGGTGGACATGGCCGCGCGCGGCGGTGGCGCCGGCGTCGGCCGGGCCGGGGACGCGGTGGACGACGGCGTCCGGGGCGGGGCCGTCGAGCAGGGCGTCGAGGCCGTCGGCCGGGTCGTCCAGGACGGCGGTGCCGAGGGGTGCGGTGGTCGCCGGCCGGGGGTGCGGCGACCACCGCACGGTGTGGAGGACGTCGCCCGCCGGTACGGGGCGGGAGGTGAGGCCCTCGATGTCGGCGACCGGGGCGCCGGTGGCGTCGGTGAGGCGCAGCGCGAGGGTGTCGCCGCCGGTGCGGGTGATCCGCACGCGGAGCGCGGACGCGCCGGTGGCGTGCAGGGTGACGCCGGTCCAGGCGAAGGGGACCAGTACGTCGGCGCGGGGCGGGGTGTCGAGGTCGGCGGCGTGCAGCGCGGCGTCGAGCAGGGCCGGGTGCAGGACGAAGGCGTCCGCGTCGGCGGCGGTCTCCTCGTCCAGGGCGACCTCGGCGTAGACGTCGTCGCCGTGCCGCCAGGCGGCGCGCAGCCCCTGGAAGGCGGGTCCGTAGCCGTAGCCCTGGCCGGCCAGGTCGGCGTAGACGTTCGTGGTGTCCAGCGGCCGGGCGTCCGGCGGCGGCCACGCGGCCGGAGCGGCCGGGGCGCCGGGGGCGGGCGGCGCGGTGGTGGTGAGGACGCCGGAGGCGTGCCGGGTCCAGGGGGCCGTGTCGTCGGCGCGGCTGTGGACCGTGACGGCGCGGCGCCCCGAGTCGTCGGGTTCGGCCACGGCGACCTGTACGGCGATGTCCTCGTCGGTGCGCAGCACGAGCGGGGCGCCGAGGGTCAGCTCCTCCAGGCCGGCCGCGCCGACGTGGTCGCCGGCGCGCAGCGCGAGTTCGACGAAGGCGGTGCCGGGGAAGAGGACCCGGCCGGCGATGACGTGGTCGGCGAGCCAGGGCTGGGCGCGGGTGGAGAGCCGTCCGGTCAGGACGACGCCCTCGGCGCCGACCGCGACCACGGCCGCGAGCAGCGGGTGGCTGGCGGGGAGCTGGCCGAGCCCGGTGGCGCCCTGGGCGGTGCTCTGCGCCAGCCAGAACCGGCGCCGCTGGAAGGGGTAGTGGGGCACGTCGACGCGCCGGCCGCCGAGCCCGGCGAAGTGCCGCCGCCAGTCGACGGGGACGCCCCGGGCGTGCGCGGCGGCGAGGGCGGCGAGGGCCTCGCGGGCCTCGGGCCGCTCGCGCCGCAGCACCGGCAGGAAGGCGGTGCCGGGTGTGTCGGTGCAGTCCGGGCCCATGGCGGACAGCACCGCGTCGGGGCCGACCTCCAGGAAGGTGCGCACCCCGGTGTCGGCGAGCGCGCGGACGGCGTCGTGGAAGCGGACCCGGGCGCGGACGTGTTCGACCCAGTACTCGGGGTCGCACAGCTCGCCGGTGACGGGGCCGCCGGTGACGGTGGAGACGACCGGCAGCCTCGGTTCGGCGTAGTCCAGCACGTGTGCGATCCGGCGGAACTCGGCCAGCATCGGTTCCATCAGCGGCGAGTGGAAGGCGTGGCTGACCCGCAGGCGTTTGGTGTCGTGGCCGCGGGCGGCGAGTGCGGCGGCGATGCGCTCCACGTCGGCGGCGTCGCCGGAGACCACGACGGCGGACGGTCCGTTGACGGCGGCGATGCCGGTGCGCGGGGTGAGCAGCGGCGCCACCTCGTCCTCGGCGGCGCGTACGGCGACCATGGCACCGCCCTCGGGCAGCGCCTGCATCAGCCGGCCGCGGGCGGCGACCAGGATCGTCGCGTCCTGGAGGGTGAGGACGCCGGCGGCGTGGGCGGCGGCGATCTCGCCGACGGAGTGCCCGGCGAGCTGGTCGGGGGTGAGGCCCCAGCTCTCCAGCAGGCGGTGGAGGGCGACCTCCACGGCGAACAGGGCGGGCTGGGCGTACTCGGTGCGGTGCAGCAGCGCGGCCTCGGGGGTGCCGGGCTCGGCGAACAGGATCCCGGTGAGCGGGAGGTCGAGCTGGAGGTCGAAGTGGGCGCAGACGTCGGCCAGGGCGTCGGCGAACACGGGGTGGGCGGCGGCGAGTTCGCGGCCCATGCCGGCCCGCTGGCTGCCCTGGCCGGTGAACAGGAAGGCGAGTTCGCCGTCGGCGCGCGCGGTGAGCGGGGTGCTGCCGGAGGCCAGGCCCTCGAGGGCGGTGCGCAGTTCGGCGCGGTCGGCGGCGACGAGGACGGCCCGGTCGTGCAGGGCGGCCCGGGTGGTGGCCAGCGAGTGGGCGAGGTCGAGCGGGTCGGCCGTGTCCACCAGGGGCAGCAGGTCGGCGGCGCGGGCCCGCAGGGCGGCCTCGCCGCGGGCGGACAGGGCGAAGGGCAGCGGTGTCCCGGCGGGGCGGGCCGGGCGGGCGTCGGCGGTGTGCGGCGCCGCCGCGTCCGCGGGCGGTTCGCCGGCCCCGGCGTCCCCGGTGTCTTCGGGGGCCGGCTGCTCCAGGATGACGTGCGCGTTGGTGCCGCTGACCCCGAACGACGACACGCCCGCCCGGCGTACCCGGCCGGTCTCGGGCCAGTCCCGCTGCTCGGTGACGAGTTCCACGGCGCCCGAGGACCAGTCGACGTGCGGGGTGGGGGCGTCGACGTGCAGGGTCGCCGGTATCCGTCCGTGCCGCATGGCGAGGATCGCCTTGATCATGCCGGCGGCGCCGGCCGCGGCCTGGGTGTGCCCGAGGTTGGACTTGACGGAGCCGAGCAGCAGCGGGGCGTCCGCGGGGCGGCTTCGGCCGTAGGTGGCGAGCAGCGCGGTGGCCTCGATGGGGTCGCCGAGCCGGGTGCCGGTGCCGTGTGCCTCGACCATGTCGACGTCGGCGGCGGTGAGGCCGGCGTCGGCCAGCGCCCGGCGGATCAGCCGCTGCTGGGAGGTGCCGTTGGGCGCGGTCAGGCCGTTGGAGGCGCCGTCCTGGTTGACGGCGGAGCCGCGCACCAGGGCGAGGACGCGGTGGCCGTTGCGGCGGGCGTCGCTCAGCCGCTCCAGGACCAGTACGCCGACGCCCTCGGCGAACCCGGTGCCGTCCGCCGCGGCGGCGAACGCCTTGCAGCGGCCGTCGGGGGCCAGGCCCCGCTGCCGGCTGAAGGCGGTGAAGACTCCGGGGCCGCCCATGACGGCCACCCCGCCGGCCAGGGCGAGCGAGGTCTCGCCCTGCCGCAGTGAGCGGCACGCCAGGTGGACGGCGACCAGGGAGCCGGAGCAGGCGGTGTCGACGGTGACCGCGGGGCCCTCGGCGCCCAGTACGTAGGCGACGCGGCCGGAGATGACGCTGCCCGCGTTCCCGGCCAGCAGGTAGGCGTCGAGGCCGTCCGGGGCGTCGTGCAGGCGCGGTCCGTACTCCTGGATCTCGGCGCCGAAGAACATCCCGGCCGGGGTGCCGCGCAGCGTGGTGGGGTCGATGCCGGCGTCCTCCAGGGCCTGCCAGGAGGTCTCCAGGACGAGCCGCTGCTGCGGGTCCGTGCCGAGGGCCTCGCGCGGGCTGATGCCGAAGAAGTCGGCGTCGAACTCGGTGGCGGTGTCGAGGAAGCCGCCGCTGCGGACGTAGGTGCTGCCGGGCACCTCCGGGTCCTCGTGGTACAGGGCGTCCAGGTCCCAGCCGCGGTCCCGGGGGAAGTCGCAGAGGACCTCGCCGCCGTCGGTGAGCAGCCGCCACAGGTCGGCGGGCGAGGAGACGCCGCCGGGGAAGCGGCAGCCGATGCCGACGACGGCCACGGGCTCGTCGGCGGTGCCGTCACCGGCCGGCTCGGGGTGGTCGCCGGCCGTGCCGTGGACCTCGGCGAGCAGCCGGGCGGTCAGGTCGTGGACGGTCGGGCAGTCGTAGGCGAGGGCGACCGGCAGGGCGAGGCCGGTGCGTCTCGTCAGCCGCCGGTGCAGGTCGACCGCGGCGAGCGAGTCGAGTCCCTGCGCGGCGAAGGGGGCGGCCGGGTCGAGGAAGTCCACGGTGCCCGGCCGGGCCGCCTCGATCGCCTCGGTCACGGCGGTGCGGACCAGTTCGGTCACCAGCCTGCGGTGCTGGGACGGTACGGCCGTGGCGAGCCGTCGTGCCAGCGCTGAGTCGTGTCCGGGCCCGTTCATCCACGCATCTCCACTTTCGGCCGACACCGGTTTTCCTCACCTTTTTTCCACACCGTAGTGACGGCCTTCGAAAGGCCACACCCTTAAGGACCCCTAGGGGTGCGCGGATTCACTGGGCCGCGTGTCCCCGGGAGGTGGCCGGTCGTGGGAACGGCGCACGAAGGACAGGGATTCGAGCAGTTCCGCGCTGGTGACGGAGCGGGCCGGGGTCACGTCGGCGATGCCGTTCAGCGGCATCTTCCCGATGTCGGCCCAGGCCAGCCGGCCGTCCGCGGCGATGTAACTCCGGCTGGATCCGGCATTGTCCGGATGCAGACAGTAGGGGACGTCCAGAAGGCCCTCGGCGAACGCGGTCAGCAGGGCCGCGCCGAGGTCGTCGTCCAGCTCCAGCACCGCTTCGACCAGCGCCGACGCCTCGGCGTAGGTCTGGGTGCCGGTGGCGTCCAGCGGGGTGCGGGCGGTCCGCTCGGCGACCGCCGCCGCGTGTTCGAGGGCGGCGACGTTCTCCGCCACGGTCGGAATGCGGCGGGATTCCGCGACGGTTTTCACGATGAGCCGTTCGGAGCCGCTGGAGACGGCGAGTTCGGCCGCTTTCCCGAGCAACCGGTAGGCGCCTTCCTCCGTTTCCGGATACAGCCCCATGTAGGCGTAGACGACGACGTGCCATTCGGTGTCCGGCAGGAACCGCGCGCACAGGGCGCGCAACGCGGCGACCGCTTCGGCGTCCTGGCGCGGGTGGGTCTGCTGGGCGTAACTCACCGAAATGCTGCGGATGCCGTGCCGGTGGAAGAAGAGCGCCTCCAGCACGCTGACGGCGACGAGCAGGCCGGGCGGGCAGAGCTGGCCGAGGACGCAGCCGCCGAAGGTCTCCAGGTGCGGTTCGGCATTGGGGCCGCGCAGCCCGGCGAGGAGTTCGCAGGAGGCGGTCCAGTGGGCGACGGACGCGCGCAGCGGGACCCGGCCGTAGGGCAGGCAGTAGGAGACCGGCCCGCCTTCGGAGGCGTCGAGCCCGACGGCGGTCAGCGCCCGGAAGATGTCCAGCGGAGCGGCCGAGCCGTGCCGGACCTGGACCGGGAAGCCGGGCCCGTGGATGCCGTCGAGCACGTCCAGCGTGGTGGCCGGCGCGTGGCTGACGATCGGGTAGCCGTTGAGGGCCACCCCCTCCAGGACGGCCAGCTTGGCCGACTCCAGGTCGCCGACCCGGGTGTAGCTGTCCAGGGTGATGGTGCCGACGGTGGTCGCCCGGGCGTCGCGGGTGGCGAGCAGCCCGGCCCGCATCCGCTCCGGGCTGCTCATCCCCATCCGGGGCTGGACCACGAGCCGGCCGGCGTCGTGAGCCCGGCGCACGAACGCGCCGAACCCGACGCCGGTCACACCAGGGCCCGCTGCGGCAGCGCGTCGAGCAGCCGCCGGAACGCGGCGACGCCCTCGGCGCTGTCGTCGAACACCGCGTCGAAGCCGGCGGCGCGCAGCGCGGCCGTCTCCGTGTCGCCGCAGGGTCCGGCGATGCCGAGCTTGCCGCCGATGACGGCGGGCACCGCGGCGAGTGCGGGGTGTTCGCGCAGCCGGGTGACGGTGCGCATGCCGTCGTGGTAGCCGTGGCCGTTGACGCTGCTGACCACGATGAGGGCGGGACGGTGGGCGACGGCCTCGGCGATGAGGAGGTCCTCGGGGACGCACGGGCCGAGGTTGACCACGCGGTGCCCGTGCTCCTCCAGGAGGAGCTGGAGGTAGACCAGGTTCCAGGTGTGGGAGTCGGAGATGCCGCCGGCCACGAGGACGGGCCGGCCACCGGGGGCGGGGGTGCTCGGGAAGGGGCTCATCACAGGGCCTGTCCGTGTTCGTAGGTGCGGATGTGCTCGATGCGGGAGACGGAGACGAGGTCGTCGCCGCGTACGACGATCTCGGCGGGGGCGGGCCTGCCGAGGAACATCAGCAGGCTGGCCGTGGGGCCGTAGGCGCCGGCGTTGGGGACGGTGAGCAGGGCGCCCGGTGCCAGCCCGGGCAGCGGGACGCCGCGACCGAGCAGGTCGCCCGGGGTGCACAGCGGTCCGGCGAGGTGGGCGGGGGTGCCGTCGGCGCCCAGGGACTCGTGCGGCTCGACGGAGACGGGCAGGATGCGGCCGAGCCCGGACATGCCGCCGAAGGTGTTGATGCCGGCGTCGAGCACGAGGTAGCGGGTGTCGCGGCTGTCCTTGACGTTGACCACGGAGGTGAGCAGGGTGCCGCTGTCGGCGACCAGGTAGCGGCCGGACTCGCAGGCGATGCGCGGGGCGCCGGAGCGCCAGCCGGGGAAGTGCTCGTCCAGCGTTCCGGCGAGGGCGTCGCGCAGCTCGTCGTAGACGGGCCGCTCGCCCTGCACGGCGTAGGGGGCGGCGAACCCGCCGCCGATGTCGACGAGGCGGAACGTGACGCCGAGGGCCTGCTGGAGGGCGGCGGCGGTGGCGATGGTGTGCCGGAACTCGGCGATGAGGCTCGCCTCGTCCTTGGCGTTGCTCAGCGGGAAGAAGTGCAGTCCGGCGATCCGGGTGCCGGGGACCTCGCGCAGCTCGGCGGCGAGGCCGGGCAGGGTCTCGCTGTCGAAGCCGAACTGGGAGGGCACGCCGGTCATACGGATGCTGGTGGCGGCGGCGCCGGTGGCGTTGTTGACGCGGAGCAGGCAGTCGGCGGTCAGGCCCAGCGCGCGGGCCGCCTCGCCGACGCGGGCCAGGTCGCCGGGTGACTCGGTGGAGAACAGCCGGACGCCGCGGGTCAGCGCCTCGGTCAGCTCCTCGGTGGTCTTGCCGGGTCCGGTGTAGAGGATCTCCGCGCCGGGGAAGCCGGCCTGGAGGACGGCGTAGAGTTCGCCGACCGAGCTGATCTCGGCGCGGCAGCCGCGGGCGCCGCCGGAGCGCAGCTCGCGCAGCAGCTCGGGGTGCGGGTTGGCCTTGGCGGCGTAGAACACCTCGATCCCGTCGGGCAGCGTGGCGAACAGGTCGTCGCGGGCCGCCGCCACCCGGTCCAGGTCGTAGAGGTAGGACGGGGTGCCGAAGCGCTCGGCGAGCCGGGTCGGGCCGGTCACGGGGTGGTTCCTTCCAGGAGGCGGGCGAGCTGCTTGCGGTCGTGCTTGCCGTGCGCGGTCAGCGGCAGCTCGGCCACGACGCGGCTCACGCCGGGCACCTTGGCGGGCTCCAGCCGCAGGGACAGTTCCTTCAGCAGGGCATGCGGGTCGATGTCGCCCTCGGCGAAGACCGCGAGGGCGCGGCCGTCGGCGGGCGGCAGGACGGCGGCGGCGCGGACGCCGGGCACGTCGGTGGCGGCGGCCTCGATCTCGGTGGTGCTCATGCGCACGCCCTTGTGCTTGAACATGTCGTCGCGGCGGCCCTCGTAGTACAGGAAGCCGTCCTCGTCCACATGGCCGAAGTCGCCGGTGTGCAGGCGCAGTCCGCCGTCGGGGGCGGGGCGGAAGGCGCGGGCGGTCTGTTCCGGCGCGCGCCAGTAGCCGGGCATGACGTGCGGTCCCTCGACCACGATCTCGCCGGTCTCCCAGGGCGGCAGCGCGTTGCCCGCGTCGTCCACGACGAAGGCGCGGGTGCCGGGCAGCGGGCGGCCCACCGAGTCCGGTTTGGCGTCCTGGAAGGCGGGCGGCAGCACCGAGACGCGCTTGCACTCGGTCTGTCCGAACTGGATGACCACCTCGGCGCCGGGGAAGGCCGTGCGCAGCCCGTCGGCGGTCGGCTTGGGCAGCGCGGCCCCGGTGTTGGTGAACATGCGCACCCGGGACTCCCGGCTCGGCTCGCGTTCGGCGAGGGCGCAGATCATGGTGGCCAGGGACGGCACGATGGGGACGACGGTGGCGCCGGTCTCCCGGATGCGGCGCAGCAGCACCAGGTCGGACTCGCCGTCGGCGAGCACGATCTCGCTGCGGCCGGCGGCGGTGAGCAGCACCTTGTACAGGCCGTAGTCCCAGGAGATCGGGAAGCGGCAGAACACCACGTCGTCGGGGCGGTAGCCGAGTTCCAGGTTGATGGCCTCGGTGGCGAAGACCATCCGGCCGTGCGGGCAGACCACCGCCTTGGGTGCGGCGGTGGAACCGGAGGTGTAGACGAGGACGGCGATGTCGTCGGGGCCGACCGGGGCCGCGTCGGCGGATGCCCGCCGGCCGGCCGGGGCACCGATCTCCCGCCACGCCTCGCCGAGTCCGAGGACGGGGACGTCGCCGGCGAGGGCGGCGATCCGCCGCACGGCGGGGTCGGTGACGACGACCAGTGACGGCTCGGCGTTCTCCATGACCGCCCGCAGGTGGTAGTCCTTCATGCCGGTGTTGACGGGGACCAGGACGGCGCCCCGGCGCGCGGTGCCGTACAGCAGCGCGACCAGTTCCCGGGTGCTGGGCAGCTGGACGAGGACCCGGTCGCCGTGGCCGATGCCGCGCGCCCGGAGCCAGGCGTCGACGGCGTGGCTGTGGGCGGCGAGTTCCCGGTACGTCCAGCGGCCCGTGCCGTCGGTGACCGCCGGGGCGTCGGGGCGTTCGGCCGTGGCCTCGTCCAGCAGGTCGTGCACCCGGGCGTCGGTCCGGGCCGGCACTGTCGGTTGACCGTTCACTGCGACTCCTGCCGCCTTTCGTGTGTGCCCCCGGCCCCGGCGTACTGCCGCATGGCCGTGGCCCGGGAGGCGAGCTTCCTGCGATCGGTCTTGCGGTTGGCGTTGAGCGGGAGCGCGTCCAGGTGGTGGTAGGCGCGCGGGACGACCGCGGCCGGCAGCAGCTCCCGCAGATGGCGGGCGAGCCTGGCGGGTGGCACGGGCACGCCGGTGTGGAAGACGGCGAGTTCCACGGTGCCGTCCACCGGCACCGCCACGGTCACGGCGTCCTCGACGCCCGGGCAGGTGCGGGCGGCGGCGTCCACCTCGGCCAGTTCCATCCGGATGCCGTGCACCTGGACCTGGGCGTCCTGGCGTCCGAGGTAGAGCCAGCCGCCGTCGCCGGCGCGCCGGACGCGGTCGCCGGTGCGGTAGAAGCGGTGTCCGGCGTGGACCAGGAACCGTCCGGTGTCGTCGGCCGGGTCGAGGTAGCCGGGGGTCAGCTGGGGCCCGGCGACGCACAGTTCGCCCTCGTCCCCGGCGGTGGGCGTGCCGTCGGCGTCCAGCAGCAGCGTCTCGTGGCCGGGGTGGACGGCGCCGATGGGCACCATGTCGTTCAGGTACCGGCCCGGTGTCCAGCGGTGCGTGGTGATGGTGATGGTCAGCTCGGTCGGTCCGTACAGGTTCTCCAGCGCGGCGCCCGGCGCCGCGGCGGCCCAGTCCTCGGCGTCCTTGCAGCTGAGCGCCTCCCCCGCGAAGAAGCTCCAGCGCAGCGACGGCAGTGCGCCCGGCACGAGCCCGCCGGTGCGGCGCACCAGGGTGATCGCGCTGGGCGTGGAGAACCACACGGTCGTGCCCTGTTCGGCCAGGAACTCCGGCAGGCGCGCGTAGGCCCGCGGCGGCACGGGGACGACGGCGGCGCCGGCGCCCCAGGCGCAGAACAGGTCGAACATCGCGCAGTCGAAGTTGAGGTCGAAGGTCTGCGAGAAGACGTCGTGCGGACCGAAGTCGTAGCGCTCGTCCAGCAGCCGGAAGTAGTGCGCGGTGTTGGCGTGGGTGACGGGCACGCCCTTGGGCCGTCCGGTGGAGCCGGAGGTGAACAGCACGTAGGCGGTGTCGGAGGGCCGGGCGGGCATGGCGGCCTTGAGGGCGCTGTCCGGGTCGAGGGCGAGCGCCGGCATCGGCTGCCCGCCGGGGGCGTACAGCGTCGGCAGGGTGACCCCGGCCGCGTGCAGGGCGGTCAGGGCGGGCAGGGCGTCGTCGTCGGCGAGCAGCGCCCCGACCCCGGCGGCCTCGATCATCTGCCGGGTGCGGGCGGCGGGGAAGGCGGGCTGGAGCGGTACGACGGTGACGCCGCTGTACAGCCCGGCCAGCAGGGTGGCGTACGCCGTGGGCCCCTTGCCGGCCATGACCCCCACGGCGGGCGGCGGCTCGGGGAGTCCGGCGAGCAGCGAGCCGGCCCGCAGCAGGGCCTGTTCGTGCAGGGCGCGGTAGGTGAGGTCGACGCCGTCGGCGCGCAGCGCGGGCCGGTCCGGGGCGAGGGCCAGGCCGCGCGCGAACCGGCCGGACAGCGTGCCGTCCATGGTGGGGTCCACGGTGGCCGTCCCGTCAGCTCGCGGTGCTCTGGAGCATGCCCCGCACGGTGTCCCACAGCACGCCGGCGGTGCGGAAGGTGTCCATGGTCAGCGCGCTGTCGCGGAAGCGGACCCGGTAGTCCTCCTCCAGCGTGCCGAGGAGCTGGACCGTGCCGAGGGAGTCCAGGCCGAGGTCCTTCAGGTCGGACTCCGGCGTCAGCTCCTCCTGCGGCGGCAGGAACGGCAGGAAGGGGCGGAGTATCTGTTCGAACCGGTCGTCCCACATGGGGGCCTCCATCGAGTCGGGCGGGGTCAGGCGGCGCGCGAACGGCGCCGGGGGGTCATCGCCAGCCGCGGCTGCGCGGCGACGACGTCGAAGGTGCGGGTGGTGCGGGGCACCCGGCCGAAGAGGTTGTCGGGTCCGGCGACGCACAGGCGGCGGACGCCGGCCTCCTCCAGGGCGGTGGTGACGCTCGGCCAGTTCATCGGGTGGTCGAAGCCGTCGAGCAGCATGGTGCGCAGTTCCTCGCCGGTGTGCAGCAGCCGGCCGTCCTGGTCGGCGACGACGGGAGTCGCGGGGTCGGCGAAGGAGTAGCGGGACACCACCTCGCGTTCGGCCTTGTCGCGCAGCGGGCGGAAGGCGGAGGCGTGCATGGGCGGCCGCATGGTGTACAGCGGGAGGCTGCCGATGGCGCGCAGCCGCCGCTCCATCCAGGGGACGCGGTGCTCGGGGAGGGACACCATGAGGAAGCCGTCGTCGATGTGGCAGGAGATCTCGTGCCACTCCCCCGCCTCGTCGAGTTCGGCGAGGAGGGCGTCGAGGCCGTCGCGGGGGGCGCGGACGAAGGACAGGGTGACGATGTCCCGGTGCTCCTCGGCGAAGTACTCCTCCAGACAGCGGGCGATCTCCGCGGTCAGCCGGATCGCGTCGGGCAGCGGGAGGGCGCCGGTGTAGGCGAGGACCGCCTTCTCGCCGAAGCTGGGGCCGGCGACGATGCCGGGCTCCACGCCGAGGTGGTCGCGGGCCCAGTGGGCGCAGGCCAGGCAGTTGACGAGGAAGGCGACCTGGGCGGCCTCCGAGTAGTCGCCCGGGGAGGTGCGGAAGGCGTCCACGAGGGAGTAGCCGAGCGCCTCGTCGGCGACGGCGACCAGCTCCCGGGCCGCGGGGTTGGCCACCATGAACCGGCCCACCTCGGCGAACGGGACGGGTCCCATGCCGGGGAAGACGAGAGCGGTGTCGTGTGCCATGGCGGGGTTCCCTTCCACCGGTCTTCGCGCGTCACAGGCTCTTGAGGAAGTCGGTCAGCACCGCGCGGAACCGCTCCGGTTCCTCCAGGTGCGGCAGGTGGCTGGAGTCCTCGAAGATCTCCCAGCGGGCCCCGGGGATCTCGTCGTGGTAGGGCTGGACGACGGCCGGGGTGGCCTCGTCGTGGCGGCCGCTGATCAGCAGGGTCGGGGTGCGGACGCGGTGCAGTTCGCCGACGATCGACCAGTCCTTCAGGGTGCCGATGACATGGAACTCGTTGGGGCCGTTCATCGCGTAGTAGACGGTCGGGTCGTTGTAGATCTCCATGAAGGAGGAGAGGAAGTCCTTGGGCCAGGGCGTCACCCGGCACACGTGCCGGTCGTAGAAGACGCGCATCGCGGCCAGGTACTCCTCGCTGTCGTACGTGCCGGCGGCCTCGTGCCGGAGCAGGGCCGCCGCGGTGTCCGGCGGCAGCTCGGCGCGGAGCCGGGCCATCTCCTTCAGCCAGATCGGGTACGAGGCGGGCGCGTTGGCGACGACCAGGCCGCGCAGGCCGGGCGGGGCGCCCATGGCGTGCCGGGCGCACAGCGGGCCGCCCCAGGACTGGCCGAACAGCACGTAGTCGTCGGCGATGCCCAACCGGTCGACGAGGTTGGCCAGTTCGTCCTCGAAGAGGCCGACCGTCCAGAACTCGGCCCCCTTGCCGGGCAGATGGGTCGAGCCGCCGTTGCCGAGCTGGTCGTAGTGGACGACGGGCCAGCCGTCGTCGGCGAGCCGGGCGAGCGGCAGCAGGTAGTCGTGGGTGCTGCCGGGGCCGCCGTGCACGACGACGACGGCCGGCCGTCCCGCGCCGAGCTCACCGGTCACCCGGTACCAGGTCCGGTACTCCCCGAAGGGGACGGTGCCCTTCGCGCTGGCTTCCGGGGACACGCTGATCACCTCTGCTCGGCTGCGGGACGCGGTGGCGGCCGGGAGGGAAAGGGGCGCCGACCGGGACCGGAGAGCGGGGGCTCGGGGCGCTCCGCACATCTGCCGTGGTCCGCTGCCGACGCTAACCGGCCCCGCGCCGCCACCAGACCCCTAGCCGCCCCTAGGCGATGCGCGGGCGACAGGGGGCACCCCACAGACCCCGCGCCCCACCAAAAGCCCCCCACGCGAGGCGAGTGGACGGCACGGACGGGGGTGCGGAGCGGCGGCCGGTACGGGGCGCGCGCCCGCCGGAAGCCGCCCGCCCGAGGCCGGCAGCCGGCACGACGGGCAATGCGGCGGCGAACCCGGAGCACGTGCCCACCAGGGCGGAGCGCGCCCCCGCGAAGCCGGAAGGCGGGACGGGCAGGCGTGCGGGACGCGGCGGACCCGGGGTGGTATCGGAGGGGACTGCGGGCGGGGCCGGGCGCGCCCCGGTGGGACACAGGGCGAAGTCCCTAGGGGCGCCTAGGGGTTGGGGGTCCGGGCCGGGGCTGCCTAGCGTGCCAGGGACGGCCGACAGCGCCGCACCGGCGCCGAGCCCGGACCCGCTCCGATGCCGGCGCGTCCCGTTCCCTCCCGTGCGAAGAGGTCCTGATGACTGCACCTGCCGAACCGGCCGACCAGGCCGCGCTGCCGGAGTTCCCCATGCGGCGGGCCTGTCCCTTCAGCCCGCCGGCGGCCTACGCCCCGCTGCGCGAGACCGAGCCGGTCTCCCGGGCGCGGCTGAAGGTCAACGGCAAGCCCGCCTGGCTGGTGACCCGGCACGACCTGTACAAGAAGCTGCTGGGCGACGCGCGGGTCAGCGCGAACCTGAAGCTGCCGGGGTATCCCCTCCAGGTGCCGGTGCCGGAGGAGACGCTCCAGTCGGTGCCGCTGACCTTCCTGTCCATGGACCCGCCGGACCACACGGTCCAGCGCCGCATGCTGGCACCGGAGTTCAGCGTCCGCCGGATGCGCGAGCTGCGCGGCCGGGTGCAGCAGATCGTGGACCAGCAGATCGACCAGATGCTCGCCAAGGGCGCCGACGGTCCGGTCGACCTGGTCACCGCGCTCGCGCTGCCGGTGCCCTCGCTGGTGATCTGCGAACTGCTCGGCGTGCCCTACGAGGACCACGGCCGGTTCGAGGAGTGGGCGTGGGCCATCATGAACCACGACATCAGCGAGGAGGACCGGGGCCGCGCCCACTACGAACTCGACCGGTACGTGGACGGGCTGGTCACCGCCAAGGAGAGCGAGCCGGGCGACGACATGATCAGCCGGCTGATCGAGTTCAACCGGTCGGCCCCGGCGGTGGAGCACTCCGACATCGTCAGCATGTCCAAGCTGATGCTGGTCACCGGGCACGAGACCACCGCCAACATGATCGCGCTGGGTGTGCTGGCCCTGCTGGAGCACCCCGAGCAGCTGGCCGCCGTCCGCGAGGAGCCGGAGCTGATGCCGAAGGCGGTGGAGGAGCTGCTGCGCTTCTTCTCCATCTCCGACGCGGGCACCGCGCGGGTCGCGCTGGAGGACGTCGAACTGGGCGGGGTGACCATCCGGGCCGGCGAGGGCATCCTGCCGCTGAACAACGCGGCCAACCACGACGAGCGGGTCTTCCCCGACCCCGACCGCCTCGACGTGCGGCGCGAGGCCCGCAGCCACCTGGCGTTCGGCTACGGCGTCCACCAGTGCATCGGCCAGAACCTGGCACGGCTGGAGCTGGACGTCGTCTACACGACGCTCCTGCGGCGCGTCCCGACGCTGCGCCTGGCCACCCCGGTGGAGAAGCTGCGGTTCAAGGACGACGCCATCGTCTACGGCCTGTACGAGCTGCCCGTCACCTGGTGACGGCGGACGCTCCGCACCCCTCCCGTCCCGGCACCGACACCGACACCGGCACCGTCGGGCCCCTGCGAAAGGCAGCCATGACCCAGTCCGCCGACACCGTACCCGAGGCCGGGGCGCCGCTCCCGCGGTTCCCGATGCGGCGCACCTGTCCGTTCAGCGAGCCGCGCGAGTACGCCGGGATGCGCGCGGACGACCCCGTCACGCGCGCGTCCCTGAAGGTGAACGGCAAGCCGGCCTGGCTGGTGACCCGGCACGAGCACGTCCGGCAGGTGCTGGGCGACAGCCGGGTGAGCTCCAACCTGAAACTGCCGGGCTACCCGCACCAGTTCCACATCCCCGAGGAGCTGCTGGCGCAGGTCCGGCTGATGATGCTGAACATGGACCCGCCGGAGCACTCCGCGCAACGGCGCATGCTCATCCCGGAGTTCACCGCGCGGCGGGTGCGGGAACTGCGTCCGCGCATCCAGCAGATCGTGGACGAGCACGTGGACGCGATGCTGGCGGCGGGCGGCCCGGTGGACCTGGTCACCGCCCTCGCGCTGCCGGTGCCCTCGCTGGTGATCTGCGAACTGCTCGGCGTGCCCTACGAGGACCACGCCCGGTTCGAGGAGTGGTCGGCGGCGATGATGAACCACGACCTGAGCCCGGAGGAGTACGGGGCCGCCGTGCAGGCCCTGGACACGTACCTCGACAAGCTCGTCACCCTCAAGGAGGACGAGCCGGGCGACGACCTCATCAGCCGCTTCCTGGAGAAGAACGGCACCGAGCGGGTCGCCGACCACGCCGACGTGGTGACGATGGCCCGGCTGATGCTGGTCGGCGGCCATGAGACGACGGCCAACATGATCGCCCTCGGTGTGCTGGCCCTGCTGCGGCACCCGGACCAGGCGGCCGAGCTGCGCGCCGACCCGGCCCTCCTTCCCAACGCCGTCGAGGAGTTGCTGCGCGTCTTCTCCATCTCCGACTCCGGCACCGCCCGGGTGGCGGTGGCGGACATCGAGGTCGGCGGCGTCACCATCCGCGCCGGTGAGGGCATCCTCGCCCTGAACAACGCCGCCAACCACGACGAGTCCGTCTTCCCGGACCCCGGCACCCTGGACATCCACCGCGCGGAGGCCCGCGGCCACCTGGCGTTCGGCTACGGCATCCACCAGTGCATCGGCGCCAACCTGGCCCGGGTGGAGCTGGAGGCCGTCTACGGCACGCTGCTGCGCCGCGTCCCCGGCCTGCGGCTGGCCGCCGACCCGGCCGAGCTGCGCTTCAAGGACGACGCCATGGTCTACGGCGTCTACGAACTCCCCGTCACCTGGTGACGGCCGACCGAACGGAGTCCCCCGTCATGCGCGTCACCACCGAACCCGACCGGTGCGTGGGCTCCGGCCAGTGCGCGATGCTCAGCCCCGAGGTGTTCGACCAGGACGACGACGGCCTGGTCACGGTCGTGCGGGAGGAGCCGGCCGAGGGCCTGCGCGCGCAGGTCCTCCAGGCCGCCGACCTGTGCCCGTCCCGTGCCATCCGCGTCCACGGCTGAGCCTCCGGGCGCGGTGCGGACGACCCCGTGGTGAACCGGGTCGCCGGCGGCGCCCCGGCAAGCCGGTGGCCGGGCCGGCCCCACGCCGGTCCGGCCGCCCTCCTCATCTGCGGCCGTCACCCGTGGCGCCGGGGCCGGCGGGGCGTGGGCCCGCCAGGGACTCGGCCTGTTCCAGGAAGCGGGGCAGCCACTGCTCGTAGCTGACGCCCGCGAGGAACGCCACCGCCGCCTCCGCGTCCTTGCCGACCACCGTGTGCAGCGGGGTGCGGGGGTCGTCGGCGGCGGCGACGACCGCCGCTGCCGCCTCGGCGCTGTCGGCGGCACCCTCGGCCACCCGGGCGAGGAACCCGGCGAGCCAGGCGTGGTCCGCGGCGTACGGTCCGGTCCCGGCCGGCTGCCCGGCGGTGGCGCCGGCCCGGGACTCGCGCCGGATGGCGGTGGCGAAGCTGCCCGGCTCCAGGCACACCACGCGGACGCCGAACGGCTGGACCTCCGCGTACAGCGCCTCGCTGAGCGCGCCCAGGGCCGCCTTGCTCGCGGCGTAGAACCCGCCGTGCGGCACGGCGTACGTCCGCCCCGCGAGGGAGGAGACGTTGACGATGACCCCGCCGCCCCGGGCGCGCATGCCCGGCAGCACGGCGCGGGCCATGCGCAGCGGGCCCCAGAGGTTGGTCTCCATCAGGGTGCGCGCCCGGTCGAGCGGCATGGTCTCGACGGGGCCGGTGTGGTCGACGCCGGCGTTGTTGACCAGGACGTCGACCGGTCCGTGGGCCTCGGTCACCGCGGTGACGGCGGCGTGGACGGAGGCGTCGTCGGTGACGTCGAGCCGGGGGACGTCGAGGGTGAGGCCCTCGGCGCGGGCGCGGGCGCGCAGTTCCCCCGCTCCGGCGGGGTCGCGTACGCAGGCGTGCACCCGGTCCCCGCGCCGCGCGAAGGCCAGTGCCGTCTCCAGGCCGATGCCGCTGCTGCAACCGGTGACGAGGACCGACCTCATGACCGCACCGCCTTCCGCGCCAGCAGGTCGAGCACCTGCCGTCGGTGGGTCGTCAGGTAGAAGTGACCGCCCTCGAACACGTGGAACTCGAACGGCGCGTCGGTGTGCCGGGACCAGGCGCGTGCCTCGTCCACGGTGACCTTGGGGTCGTCGTCGCCGACCAGGCCGACGACGGGGCAGCGCAGGTTCGGTCCCGGCTCGTAGACGTAGGTCTCCGCGGCGCGGTAGTCGGCGCGGATCGCGGGCAGGGCCATCCGGATCAGTTCGATGTCGTCCAGGATCGCCGCGTCGGTGCCGCTCAACTCCCGCATCTCCGCGATGAGTCCGTCGTCGTCGCGCAGGTGCACCCGCTCGTCGCGCGGGCAGGAGGGGGCGCGGCGGGCGGAGGCGAACAGGGCGTGCGGGACGACGCCGTGGTCGCGTTCGAGCCGGCGGGCGACCTCGAAGCCGAGGGTGGCGCCCATGCTGTGCCCGAAGAGGAGCAGGGGCCGGTCGGTCCAGGGCAGCAGGGCGGCGGTGACGTGGTCGGCCAGTTCCCGGATGGTCGCGGCGCAGGGCTCGGCGCGGCGGTCCTGGCGGCCCGGGTACTGCACGGCGAGCACGTCCACGGAGGCCGGCATGCTCGCCGAGACCGGGTGGTAGAAGGTCGCGGACCCGCCCGCGTGCGGCAGGCAGACCAGCCTGGCCGTCGCGTCCGGACGGGGATGGTAGCGGCGGATCCAGAGGCGGTCGTGCTCGGCGAGCGTGGGCATGGGGCGGGCGTTCCCTTCCTGGGGGTGGCTGCGCCGCGCCGGGCGCGGGCGGGCCCGAGCAGTCTTGCCCGCGCCACGGCCGGACCACCACCCCTATGTGCCCCAACCGGGCCGTGCCGTTCAGGCGTTGAGGTAGGCGAGGACCGCGAGCACCCGGCGGTTGCTGTCGCCGGACGGAGGCAGCATCAGCTTGGTGAAGATGTTGGAGATGTGCTTGGCGGCGGCGCCCTCGGTGACGGTGAGCCGCTGGGCGATCGCGGTGTTGGAGCAGCCCTCGGCCATCAGCTCCAGCACCTCCCGTTCCCGCGCGGTGAGCGCGGCCAGCGGTTCGTCCCGGGAGTGACTGGTCATCAGCTGGGCGACCACGGCCGGGTCCATGGCCGTGCCGCCGGCCGCGACCCGGCGGACGGCGTCGATGAACTGCTCGTCGTCCAGGACGCTGTCCTTGAGGAGGTAGCCGATGCCGCCGGTGCCGTCGGCCAGCAGCTCGCGGGCGTACATCTGCTCGACGTGCTGGGAGAGGACGAGGATGGGCAGGCCGGGCCGCTCCCGGCGGGCGCGCAGGGCGGCCTGGAGGCCCTCGGTGGTGAAGGTGGGCGGCAGCCGTACGTCGACGATGGCCACGTCGGGCCGGTGCTCGGCGATCGCCGCGGCGAGGTCCGTGCCGTTGTCGACGGCCGCGGCCACCTCGACGTCGTACGCCTCCAGCAGTTGGATGATCCCCTGCCTCAGGAGGAAGAGGTCTTCGGCGAGGACAACGCGCACGGCAGCTCCAGCTTCATCACGGTCGGACCGCCCGGAGGACTGTCGATCTCCAGGACCCCGTCAAAGGATGCCAGCCGTCGCCGGATGCCCTCCAGACCGCTCCCGGCCGACACGTCCGCGCCACCTCGGCCGTCGTCGGTGACGCGGGCGTGCAGGATGTCGTCCGCACGCCAGGCGACGACCTCCACGTGCCGCGCGTCGGCGTGCTTGAGGGCGTTGGCGAGCAGTTCCGACACGGCGAAGTACACGGCGGACTCGACCGGGTCGGGCAGCCGGCCGGGCAGGTCCGCCACCACGGTGACGTCGAGCGGGCTGGCCAGGCCGAGGGCGCGCAGGGCGTCGGCGAGGCCCCGTTCCGCGAGGACCGGCGGGTGGATGCCGTGCACCAGGGCGCGCAGTTCGCGCAGGGCCTGCACGGACGAGGTGCGGGCGGCCCGCAGCATCCGGCGGGCCTCCTCCGGGTCCTGCCCCATCTTCCGGTCGACGGCGCCGAGTTGGAGCCCCAGGCTGACCAGCCGGGCCTGGGCGCCGTCGTGCAGGTCGCGTTCGATGCGGCGCAGTTCGGCGGCCTGGATGTCCAGGGCGCCGGAGCGGGTCTCGGAGAGCTGCCGTACCCGCAGGGCGAGCTGGGACCTGCGGGTCGGGCCGAGCAGGAAGCGGACGAAGTAGGCGTGCCCCTTGAGCACCGGCGGGGCGAGGAGGAGCCAGCCGGTGAGCACGACGAGGGCGAGCAGGGCCGCGGCGAGCGCGGCCGGCCAGCTGTCGACGGTGAGAGACGCGTACCAGCGGCCCTGCCCGTCGTCGGCGAGGGGCCGCCACAGTCCGCAGGCCAGGAACAGCCCTTCCCCCGCGTAGTAGAGCAGCGCGGCCGGTACGAAACCGACCAGGCCGGCCACGCAGTTGAGCAGCAGCCACAGCAGGTCCCGCCAGGTCGCGGGGTCGGCGAGGATCCACTTGCAGCGGCGCATCCAGCCGACGATGTCCTTCTCGATCTCCTCCGGCTCGGGCCGGTAGGGCCGCTCCACCGGGACCCCGGACCACGTGGCCGCCCGCCGGTTGAGGTCGCACAGCCAGCGCACGGCGCGGGTGCAGTACGGCAACGCCAGGAAGCCGATGCCGATCACGGCGATGACGACGAAGTAGGCGGTGGTGACGAAGAGGACGACCGAGAGCAGGGCTCCGGTGGCGACGGCCACGCCGACCAGGGTGTCCAGGGTGGCGCGGCCGAGCCGGCCGCGCCATGTGACCGGCACAGTCTTCATGTCCTCATGCTCCCATTCCCGGCCGCCGGCCGGGGAGGGGCCGCCCCCGCCCGGGGGAAGCGGGGACGGCCCGGTCAGGAGGTGGCTCACGCGGCCTTCACCGTGTCCACGGCGGGGCTGCGCATACCGCGCCAGGAGGGCAGCAGGGTGGCGCCGAACACCAGCAGCAGGGACCCGCCGACGATGGCGAGGTAGATGCCGATGGATCCGGAGGGCAGATAGGAACCGCTCTTGACGAGGCTGTAGGGGACGATGGTCGTCGCGGAGGCGATCGTGCCGAGGACGCCCGCGACGACACCGATCAGCACGCCTTCGACGGTCAGCATGCCGATCACCTGGGCGCGGGTGGCGCCGGTGAGCCGCTGGAGGCCGAACTCCGCGCTGCGTTTGCGGGTGACGGACACCAGGGTGTTGACGACGGTGATCGCGGCGTACCCGACGATCATGGCGACGATGGTGTAGTTGGCGGACACCAGGATCTGCTGGATCTGGTTGTTCCGGCCGGCCAGGGAGGAGCTGTCGTCCAGTTCGGTGCCGGGCAGCCGGGCGGCCAGCGCGGCGAGCCGGGCGTGGACTCCGGCGCGCTCGCCGGGGGCCGCGCGGACCAGGATCTGGTGCGGCAGGCGGTCGTCGGTGTGCGGGGCGAGGGTGGCCGCGGGCAGCGTCAGGTACTGCTGTTTGGGGTTGTCGGTGTAGAGGGCCACCACGGTGGGGCGTACGGCGGTGCCGTCGCCGAGGTGCATCGGCAGCCGGTCGCCGACCTCGACCCCGTAGGCGCGGGCCTTCTTCTCGGACAGGGCCACCGTGTCGCCGCGCAGCGCGGTGAGGGAACCGGCGACGACCGGCAGGTCCAGGCTCTGCCGTACACCGTCGGCCGAGACACCGCGCAGGTCGACGTCGGCCGGGCCGTCCGGGCGGTCCACGAAGCCGCGGCCGGTGACGAACTCGGTGGCCGCGGCCACCCCGGGCACGGCGCGCGCCTCGTCGACGGCACCGGGCGCGAATCCGCCGGTCGTGGAGTCCAGGACGTAGTCGGCGAGGATGTTCCTGTCGTAGGAGGTCCGGGAGACGTGGTCCTCGGTGGACTGCATGTACAGGGTGCCCGTGGCGATGCCGATGAGCAGGACGATCGGGGCGACGGCGCCCGCCATGCGGACGTTGGCGGTGGTGGCGTTGCGCAGCGCGAGCCGGCCGGAGAGCCCGGACAGGGCGCGGACCAGAGGTTTCAGCAGGACCACCATGGCCTTGGTGATGCCGGGCGCGAGCAGGGCCAGGCCGATGCAGAACAGCACGGAGGCGGGGCCGGCGGTGCTGGCGAGGGTGGGTCCGTCCTCCATCACGGTGGCGGTGGCGACGGCCAGGCCGATGCCGTTGACCAGGAAGAACACGGCGAACACCAGCCGGGGCACGCTGAACCAGCGGGTGCCGGCGGCTGTTTCGGCCAGGGCGGCGACCGGTTCGGTGCGGGCGGCCCGGCGGCCGGCGAAGCGGGTGGCGCCGGCCGCGGCGAGCACGGTGACGGCCGCCCCGACGGCCATGGGCATCCAGCCGGCGTGGTAGACGATGGCCGACGACACCACGCCGCTGCCGGTCAGCACGCCGAACAGCAGCCGTCCGATGGCGTAGCCGGGCAGCAGGGCGAGGAGCACGGAGCCGGCCGACAGGACGGCCGTCTCGGTGAGGATCATGCGGCGCAGTTGCCGCGGGGTGGAGCCGACGGCGCGCAGCAGGGCCATCTCGCGGACGCGCTGCTGGAGCGAGAGCCCGAGGGTGGAGGCGACGCCGAACATGACGATCAGGACGACCGAGGAGCCGAAGACCGCCGCGAGGATGACGACGGTGCGCCGGCTGGAGAGGGTGCCGGGCAGCTCGGCCAGGCCCCGCCGTTCGCCGGTGAGCACCTCGGCGCGGTCGCCGACCGCCGAGCGCACCGCGTCCGCGACGACGGTGACGCTCGTGCCGGGCTCGGGGAGCACGGCGATGGAGTCGATCCGGCCGCCCGCGAGGGCGCGTGCCTCCTCGTCCGTGAAGAACACGGCCGCGTCGGGGTTGTGGTCGCCGCGCTGCTCGGCGACGCCGGTGACCCGGAACGGCCGGGCGGTGCCGCCGACGACGATGTCGACCGTGGAGCCGGGGCGGGCGCCGGCGCGCCGGGCGAGGCCCGAGTCGAGGACGACCTCGCCGCCGGCGACGGGGGTTTTACCGGCGGCGAGGGTATAGGGGGTGAGCCGGGCGCCGGCCCAGCCGTGGCCGTACGAGGCGGACTTGCCGGTCAGCGGCTTGCCGTGGGCGAGGACGGTGGCCGGGAAGGACACGTCGGGGACGGCCGTGCGGACGCCGTCGGTCCCGGCCACCGTGCCGAGGAGACTTGAGTCGATGCGGTGCCGCTCCGTCAGCGCGGCGGAGTCGTAGGTCTGTTCGCCGGTGACGACGACGGGTGCGCCGCCGAGGCGTTGCGGGTCGGCGGCCATCCGGACGCCCGTCTCCATCAGGCCGCCGCAGCCGATGACGATCGCGGCGCCGAGGAACATGGCGAGGAAGGTCGCGACGAAGCTCGTCCTGCGGAACTTCAGGGTGCGCAGTGCCAGGCGCCACATCAGTACCGGCCCCCCGAGTGCTGCGGCGTGCTCTGCCGGTGGGTCTCGTCCTCCCAGGCGCCGAGCCTGGTCATCCGGGCGGCGACCGCGTCGGCCGTCGGCCGGGGCAGTTCGCCGGCGAAGGCGCCGTCGGCGAGGAAGACGACGCGGTCGGCGTAGGAGGCGGCGACCGGGTCGTGGGTGACCATCACCAGCGTCTGGCGGGCGGTGTCGACGGATTCGCGCAGCAGGGCGAGCACGGAGGCGGCGGTGCGGGTGTCCAGGGCGCCGGTGGGCTCGTCGGCGAAGACCACGGCGGGGCGGGTGACCAGGGCGCGGGCGATGGCGACGCGCTGCTGCTGGCCGCCGGAGAGCTGGGACGGCAGGTGGCCGAGCCGCTCGGCCAGGCCCACGCGCTGCACCACGGTGCGGATCAGGCCCTTGTCGGGCCGCTGTCCGGCCAGTTGCAGGGGCAGCGTGATGTTCTCCATGACCGTCAGCGCGGGCAGCAGGTTGAACGACTGGAAGATGAAGCCGATCCGGTCGCGGCGCAGCTTGGTCAGCCGGGTGTCGTCGAGGCCGGCGAGGTCGGTGCCGCCGACGGTGACCGTGCCCGAGGTGGGCTGGACCAGTCCCGCCGCGCAGTGCAGGAAGGTGCTCTTGCCCGAGCCGGACGGGCCCATCACGGCGGTGAACGTGCCGTCGGCGAAGCTCACGGTGAGCCCGCGGAGCGCGGCCACCCGGCTGTCTCCTCGGCCGTAGGTCTTCGACACGGCGTCCAGCCGTACCGCCTCCGTACGACGGAGGTCCTGTGAAGTGTGCACTCGGGGCTCCCCTAAGCGATGTCGCGGCTCTCACGCGATGTCTGTGAACCAGATTAGGAACGCCGGACCCGCGGCACATTGGCATTGTCGGGCCGGTTCGAGGTAGAGGTTTCTCTACCTCGGTGCAACAGGTTTCCGTGGGTGGTCCGGGTACTTTCCGCAGCGGTGTCCCCACCTTGTCCGCATATCTGGCTGCCCTTCGAAAGGGCCGGTTGCCACCCGTGTCTTGTGGCGTTCCTGCGGGTACCGTCGAAGCCGACCGAAGAATCGACGAACGATGGGAAGTTTTCATGGCCAGGAGGCCTGACCACGAGCTGACCGCGCAAGTCCGGCCCGACGGTTATCTGGAGCTGTGCTCCCGGCGCACCGGGAAGCGGCACCGGTGCGGCCCACGCGGCACGACGATGTGGCTGGCGCTCCAGCGCAGCGACTGGCAGCCGGAATTGGCCGCGGATGAAATCGCTCTGCATTTAGGTGTCGACCCGGACAGTATCCGATGTGATATCCAGGCGTGGTTGGCGCATTTCCGCGAGGCCGGCGAGTAAGGAAAAGGCGGCGCGGGCGGCCTTTTCGGCCGCCCGCGCCGTGTCACCTCCGGCCCGTTTTCGTGCCACTCGGACCGGTTCCCTGTCAGCTCCGGGCCGCTTTCGCGTCACCCCGGGCCCGTGCCGCGTTTCACGGAGTGCCGGCGCGGTCGATCGCCGTCAGCCACTCCTCGACCGCCCCGGCGGTGGTCTCCGCGTGGTCCTCCAGCAGTGTGAAGTGCGTGCCGGGCACGTCGGCCGGCCGGTGTTCCGCCGGCCAGACCGCCCGCCAGTCGGCGGTGCCGGCGCCGGTGGCGAAGGACTCCGTGGGCCGCACGAACAGCACCGGCGCGGTCAGGACGCCCGGCGGGCAGTGCTGGATGAGGTCGCTGTAGCGGCTCATCGCGGCGAGGCGGGCGGTGCCGAAGCCGCCGAGGGACGACTCCCGGTCCAGCATGCCGTCGAACATCTGCCGCCACAGCTCGTCCTTGCCCTCGTCGCCGGGCAGATAGGTGTCCAGCAGGACGACCCCCGCGGCCGGCCTTCCCGCCTTCTCCATGATCTCGGCCGCCGCGTGGGCGAACTGGCCGCCGGAGGAGTAGCCGAGGAGCACGTACGGCCGTTCGTCCGGGCAGGCCCGGCGGACGCCCTCGACGACCACCTCCACCACCGCCTCCACGGAGCGCGGCAGCGCCTCGCCGGGGCCGAAGCCGGGCACCGCGGGCACCAGGACGTCCCGGCGGCCGTGGAAGTGCCGGGCGAACCGGGCGTACTGGTGTGCGCCGCCGAGCGCCATCGGTGAGGGCAGGCAGACCAGTCGTGGCCCGGCGTCGCCGCCGGCCAGCCGTACCGGGTCGGGGACGGTGTCCAGTTCGGCCGGGGAGGAGAAGCCGGGCAGGATGTCGGCGACGGTGCGGAGCAGGTCGACGGCGCGGTCCATCCGGCCGTCGGCCGCCGCGCGCCGTACCAGCCCGCCGACCGATTCGAGGTCGCCGGTGCCGGCCGGTGCCGGGCCGCCGCCGTCGGTCAGGTGTCCGCGCAGGGCGGCGGCGAGGGCGGCCGGGGTGCGGTGGTCGAAGACGGCGCCGGGCGGCAGTGTGGTGCCCAGGGCGGTGCCGAGGGCGCCGCGGAGTTCGGCGGCGGAGACGGAGTCCAGGCCGATCTCCAGGAAGACCGCGTCGGGTTCGACGGCCTCCGGTCCCGGGTGGCCGAGGACGGCGGCGGTGCGGGCCCGGATCAGCTCGGTCAGCAGCGCCTCCTGCTCGGCCGGCGGGGCACCGGCGAGCCGTCGGCCGAGCGCTTCGGTGTCGGCGGGAGCGGCCGGTTCGGGCCCGGTGAGCGGGCCGGCGGTGAGGGCCACGTCCGCGTTCAGCCAGTACCGCTCGTGCCGGAAGGCGTAGCCGGGCAGGTCGGCGCGGGCCGTGCCGGGGTGGAGTGCGGTCCAGTCGGGGGCGAGGCCGTCGGTGTAGAGGCGGGCCAGGCCGGCCGTGAGGGTGGCGGGTTCGTCGCCGTGGCGCCGGCCGAGCGCGACGAAGAGGGCGTCGTCGGTGTGCGGGCACTCGCGGGCGAGGCCGGTCAGGACGGCGTCCGGGCCGAGTTCCACGAAGCGGCCGGCGCCCGAGGCGGTGAGGGCGGCGACGGCGTCGGCGAACCGGACGGTCTCCCGGACGTGCCGCACCCAGTGGCCGGGGTCGCCCAGTTGTTCCGCCGTGGCGGGGCGGCCGGTGAGGGCGGACACCAGCGGCAGGCGCGGCGGGTGGAAGGCCAGCCTCCCGGTCACGGCCCGGAACTCCTCGAGCATGCCGTCCATCAGGGGCGAGTGGAAGGCGTGCGAGACGGTGAGCCGCTTGGTCTTCGCGAAGCCGGCGGCGACCGCGAGCACCGCCTCCTCCTCGCCGGAGAGCACCACGGAGGACGGGCCGTTGACCGCGGCGAGCCCGACGCGGTCGTCCAGCAGCGGCCGTACCTCGTCCTCGGTGGCCTGGACGGCGACCATCGCGCCCCCTTCCGGCAGCGCCTGCATGAGCCGGCCGCGGGCGGCGACCAGGGTGCAGGCGTCGTCCAGGTCGAGGACGCCCGCCACGTGGGCGGCGGCGATCTCGCCGACGGAGTGCCCGGCCAGGACGTCGGGCCGCACCCCGAAGGACTCCAGCAGCCGGAACATGGCCACTTCGTAGGCGAACAGGGCCGTCTGGGCGTACTGGGTGCGGTGGACCGTCTCGGTGTCGTCGCCCGCCAGCACCCCGGCCAGGTCCAGGCCGAGGCGGGCGTCGACGGCGTCGAAGGCGTCGGCGAACACCGGGTAGTGGGCGCGCAGCCCGAGGCCCATCCCGGGGCGCTGGGCGCCCTGGCCGGTGAACAGGAACGCGGTCCGGGTCCCGGTCCGTGCCCGGCCGGTGACGGCCGTGGACGCGGGTGTTTCGGTGGCGAGGGCGCGCAGGGCGGCGAGCAGTTGGTCCCGGTCGGTGCCGGTGACGGCGGCGCGGTGGTCGAAGGCGGTGCGCCGGGTGCCGAGGGCGCGGGCGACGGCCGCCGGGTGCGCGCCGGGCCGGTCCGCCAGGAACGCGTGCAACCGCTCGGCCTGTGCGGGGAGGGCCGCCGCGGAGCGGGCGGACAGGGGCCAGACGACCGCCGGGGCGTCGGGTTCGGTGCCGGTCGTGGGTTCCTCGGCCGGTGGCTGTTCGAGGATGACATGGGCGTTGGTGCCGCTGATGCCGAACGAGGAGACACCCGCCCGGCGCGGCCGGTCCACCACCGGCCACTCCCGCGCCTCCGTCAGCAGCCGCACCCGCCCCGACTCCCAGTCCACCTTCGACGACGGCCGGTCCACGTGCAGCGTCCTCGGCAACACCC